>NZ_JBIBJI010000003.1:168599-623826 GCF_042958345.1 Streptomyces sp. NPDC007983 | reverse complement strand
GGTGTCGCCGTCGCAGATCACGGCGGTGGCGCCGCCGGGGGCCGCCGGTCCGGTGCAGATCACGGTGACCGGTCCGGGCGGTACGAGCAACGGCGTGACGTACTTCTACGTCGGCCTCCCCACTCTCGGCGCCGTCACCCCCGGCCAGGGCCCGGCCGCCGGCGGCACGGCCGTCACCCTTACGGGGACGAACCTGCTCGGCGCGACGGCCGTCAAGTTCGGCACCGTCGCCGCCACGTCCTTCACGGTCGTCTCCGACATCCAGATCAACGCGGTGGCGCCGCCGGGAACCGCCGGGCCCGTGCAGGTGACGGTGACCACGCCGGGCGGCACCAGCAACGGCGTCACGTACCTCTACGTCGCCGTCCCCACCCTCACCAGCGCGGTCCCCGGCCAGGGCCCGCTGGGCGGCGGCAACACGGTCACCCTGTTCGGCACCGGCCTGACCACGGCGAACGCGGTCCATTTCGGCTCCACGCTCGCCGGGTTCACGGTCGTGTCGGACAACTGGGTGACGGCGACCGCCCCGGCTGGGTCGGCCGGGGCGGTCAACGTCACCGTGACCACGGAAGGCGGCACGAGCAACGCCGTGAGCTACGCCCGCGTCGCCGGGCCCGACATCTAGTGCTCTAGCGCATGGGGCCGCCAGGGAGCGGCCGGTCGCCGGACGGGCGGGACACCCACACCCCCTCGCCCCGCGAGAGACCCGGCAGCGCGTGCTCGAACTCGTGCACCGACCGCACCGGAATCTCCCCCGTCAGCAGCCACCCCGACCCACCGCCCGCGCTCGCGCTCTCCGCGAGGTCCGCCCCGACCGCGGCGAGCCGGGCGGTGACCTGTGCCAGCACATCGGACGGAATCTCCAGCTCGAAGGCGTGATACGGCTCGTACACCCGCCACCCCGCCCGCTCCAGGGCCGCCCCCAGCACCCCCGGGGTGACGCCCCGGAAGTCGGCGGCGGTGCTGACCGGGGCGTCGAAGCCCGAACGGATCAGGGTGACCCGGCAGTCCGTGACCGCCCGCCCGCGCGGGCCCTCCCGCAGCGTGTCGTGCACGGTCTGCTCGATCGCGGTGTGGAACGCCCGCGGCAGGGCGCCCAGTTCGGTCTCGTAGCCGAAACCGACCCCGGACCCGGTCGCGGCGGGCTCGACGCGCAGCCCGACCGTCGCCCACGGCCCCGTATGGCCGCGCCGGGCCATCTCGTAGCACGCCTCGCCGACCCCCACCGGCCGCTCCACCAGGACCGGGCGGCTCGGCTCGAAGTCGGCCTCGATGCCGTAGTCCTGGACGAGCGTCGCCGCGATGATCTGCTTCTGGACCTCGCCGTACAGCAGTACCGAGGTGGCGCCGCCGGGCACCGCCCGGGCGTGGATCAGCGGATCCTGGTCGGCCAGGGCCAGCAGCGCGGTGTGCAGCCGGGCGGCGGCCGCGGGGCCGGGTTCGCGGGCGTGGACGAGGGTGTGGAGGGTGGGCGCGGCGAATCGTGGGCGACCGTCCTCGGTGCCCAGGTTCCCGAGCCGGTCGCCGACGCGGACCTCAGGGAGCCCCTTGATCCGCGCGATGTTCCCGGCGGTCAGCACCCGCGCCCCTGCCCGGCCCACCACCTCCAGCGAGGTGATCTGCCCGCTGTGCCGGGCGCCGGGCCGGTGCAGGGTGAGGTGCTGCCGTACGGTCAGCTCGCCGGAGAAGAGCCGCAGATACGCGGTCTTCGTGGCGGCGCCCGCCGTCCGCTCGACGGCGAAGACGGCTCCCCGGGGTGCCGTACCGTCCTCGCCCGCGGGGCTGGGCGGGACGTACCGTACGACGCCCTCGACGAGGGCCGCGACCCCCTCCCCGCTCAGCGCCGAACCGAAGTACACCGGATGCGCCCGCCCGTCCGCGGTCCCCGCGGCCAGCGCCGCGCGCACCTCGGCGGGGGAGGGGAGCGGGCCGTCCACGAGCCGGGCGAGCAGCGCGTCGTCGGTCTCCGCCAGCGCCTCGGCAATCTCGGTGCGTACGCCGATGTCGTCGAGCGGCCGCGGCCGGGTGCGCGCGGCCCGCGTGCCCAGGTCCCGTACGTCCGTCATGGCCACGATGTGCGGCGCCAGCAGCCGCCGGATGTCCGCCAGCAGCTCCGCGTGCCGGGCGCCCGCCCGGTCGATCTTGTTGACGAAGAGCAGCACCGGCAGCCGCAGCCGCCGCAGCGTCTTCATCAGCACCCGGGTCTGCGCCTGGACGCCCTCGACGGCGGACAGCACGAGCACGGCCCCGTCCAGCACGCCGAGCGCCCGCTCGACCTCGGCGATGAAGTCGGAGTGGCCGGGGGTGTCGATCAGATTGACCTGGGTGTCACCGGCGGTGAAGGAGGCGACGGCCGACCGTACGGTGATCCCGCGCTCCCGCTCGATGGCGCCGGTATCGGTCTGGGTGTCCCCGGAGTCGACGCTGCCGAGGCGGTCGATGACGCCCGCGTCGAACAGCAGCCGCTCGGTGAGGCTGGTCTTACCGGCGTCGACATGGGCGAGCACGCCGATGTTGATGGTCTGGTGCATGCGTGGTGATGTCCTCGAAGACGGTCGTCCGATGGGGGCGCTGAGTCGTTCCGAGGAATCGGCGCATCGCATGCTCCTGTCGTGTCGGCAGTGGTGTTGGCGAATGCCGCGGACATCCTGAGCGGGCCGGTGGGCCGGGAGCAACCGAATTACGACCGTCGCCCTGGCGGCAGAAAGCGCTGTCATACCTCTCGACAACTCCCTCTCCGCACCCGACGCTTCACACCACGGGGACCCAAGCGGCAGAAGGGACACATGGTGCGACGAAGAACGCTCCTCACCGCGGCAAGCGCAACCCTGCTCGGCACCGCACTCACCACCGGCACGGCCCACGCCGACGAGGCCGTCACCGTCGACCCGGGCACCGACCACGGTGGCTGGGAGGGCTGGGGCACCTCGCTCGCCTGGTGGGCCAACCTCTTCGGGCAGCGGGACGACTTCGCCGACCTCTTCTTCACCACCAGGAACACCACGTACGCCGGTACCACCCTCCCCGGCCTCGGGCTGAACATCGCCCGCTACAACCTCGGCGGCTGCGCCTGGACCGGCGTGGGCGGCCAGTCCATGGCCGTCTCGCCCAACATCCCCCGGTTCAAGCAGATCGAGGGCTACTGGCACGACTGGTCCAGCGAGGACCCCGCCTCCTCCGCCTGGCGCTGGACCTCCGACGCGGTCCAGCGCGCGGCGCTCACCAAGGCCGTGCAGCGCGGCGCCGTCACCGAGCTGTTCTCCAATTCACCCATGTGGTGGATGTGCCTCAACCACAACCCCTCCGGCGCGGCGGACGGCGGCAACAACCTCCAGTCCTGGAACTACCGGCAGTTCGCCGTCTACCTCGCCACCACCGCCCGCTACGCCCAGGACCACTGGGGCGTCTGCTTCGCCACCGTCGAGCCGTTCAACGAACCGTCCTCCGCGTGGTGGAAGGCGGACGGCACCCAGGAGGGCTGCCACATCGACGCGGCGGTGCAGCGCACCGTCCTCGGCCACCTCCGCACCGAGCTGGACAGCCGCGGCCTGACCGGGGCCCGCATCTCGGCCTCGGACGAGACCAGTTACGACCTGGCCCGCACCACCTGGGGCTCCTTCGACACCGCGACCCGCGCCCTTGTCGACCAGGTCAATGTGCACGGCTACCAGGGCTCGGGCGGCCGCCGCGACCTGCTGTACGCGGACGTGCGCGCCGCGGGCAAGAAGCTGTGGAACTCCGAGACCGGCGACAAGGACGGCACGGGCCTCACCCTCGCCACCAACCTCTGCATGGACTTCCGCTGGCTGCACCCGACCGCCTGGTGCTACTGGCAGGTCATGGACCCCAGCGCGGGCTGGGCGCTCATCCACTACGACCCGAACACCGCGCAGCCCGGCGCCGTGCAGACCAAGTACTACGTCCTGGCCCAGTTCACCCGGCACATCCGCCCCGGCATGCGCGTCCTGGCCACCGGCTCGGACCACGCGGTGGCGGCGTACGACCCGGCCGCACGCCGCCTCGTGCTCGTCGCCGTCAACCCCGGCGCCGCGCAGACCATGACCTTCGACCTGTCCCGGTTCGGCCAGGTCACCGGCGGTACGGGCGGCCTCGTGCCGCGCTGGTCGACGCAGACGGCGGGCGGCGGCGACCTGTACACCGCGCGCCGGGACACGGTGCTGGACGGCAAGCGGCTGAGCGTTCCGTTCGCCGCGCAGTCCGTGCAGACGTTCCAGATCGACGGGGTGACGGAGTAGGTCTCCGTCGCTTCGTCGCTTCGTTGCTTCGTTGCTTCGTCGCTTCGTCGCGGGCGTTCTCAGGTCGCCAGGTGGCGGACGATCCGGCGCAGCTGCTCCGCGTAGTGCTCGCGGAACTCCGGTGACTCCGGGTCGGCGTCGAAGAACTGCCGCACGGCGTGCGGCAGCGCGATCGGCGCCGTGACCAGGCTGACGTACAGCAGCATGGCCATGGCGGGATCGATGTCCTCCGCGATTTCGCCCGCCGCCTGGCGGCGCCGCAGGTCGGAGAGGTCCTCCGGGCCCTCCTCCGGCGCGGCGTCGTCCAGGCCGCACCAGGCGTTGAACCGGGTCGCCCGGGGATCGGCGAAGGCCTCCCGGAGGTAGCGCTCGACCAGCTCGTCGAGGGGGATCGAGGGGTCGTTGAAGGTCGCCTCGTGCTTCAGCCACTCGCGGCCCAGCTCCCGGTACAGCCCCTCCTTGCCGCCGAAGTGGTACGCGATCAGCTGCTTGTTGACGCCCGCCCGGTCCGCGATGTCCTGCACCCGGGCGCCCGCGAACCCCTTCTGCGCGAACTCGTCCCGCGCGGCCTCCAGCAGCAGCCGCCGGGAGCGCTCCGGGCACAGCTTGCGCTCCTCGGGCGCGGGGGCGCGGCGGGACCTCTTCGGTGTCCCCTCCATGGCCTTCAACTCCTCGTACCACTGCTCCGTGCTCGATCGGACCAGATTAGCTTCATCTATTTGTTTGACAAGTTCATCCGGTTGGATGAATCTGGCTTCGAGGATGCTTGAGGACAGCTAGGGAGGCACGTCATGATCGTGGTAACCGGAGCCACCGGAAACGTCGGCGCGCATGTGGTGAAGGAGCTGGCCGCCGCGGGCGCGGAGGTCCGCGCTCTCACCCGTGACCCCGAGGCCACCCGCTTCCCCGAAGGGGTCAGCGGGGCACGGACCGAGGACCTGCCGCTGGAGGGCGCCACCGGGCTCTTCCTCCACGCCGCGGTGGCGTGGCAGCTGGGCGCCGAGAAACTGCTGGAGCGGGCCAAGGAGGCCGGGGTGCGGCGCATCGTGATGCTCTCCTCGTCCTCCGTCCTCGAGGAAACCGACCCGAAGGACAACCCGATCGGCGCCATGCACCGCGAGCTGGAGGCCCAGGTCGAGCGCACCGGGCTGGAGTGGACGCATGTGCGGCCGGGTGCCTTCGCCGTGAACGCCTTCCAGTGGGCGGACCAGATCAAGGCCGGGGACGTGGTGTACGGCGCGTACGCCGGAGCGCACATGGCGCCCATCCACGAGGCCGACATGGGCGCCGTCGCCGCCCGCGCGCTCCTCACCGACGACCTGGTCGGCCGGACGCCCGAGCTGACCGGCCCGGAGTCGCTGACCTTCGCCGACCAGGTGCGCGTCATCGGCGAGGTCATCGGGCGGCCCCTGCGGTACGAGGAGATTCCGCACGAGGTGGCGCGCGAGAAGATGGTCGGCGGGTTCGTGACACCGGAGATCGCGGACTCGCTGCTGCGGGTCTTCGCGGGCTGCGTGGACCGGCCGCAGGCGATCTCCCCGGAGGTCGAGCGCATCACGGGCCGTCCGCCTCGGACGTTCGCGGAGTGGGTCGCGGAGCACCGGGGCGCCTTCGGCGGGTAGGCCGGTGCGTTTGGGGTGCGCTGTGGGCGCCCGTCGTACCCGGCCACCCGCCACCGGCGGGTGGCCGGGTGGGGACGGGCGCGCCCCCGCACCCCGCGTCAGGCGCCGCGCTTGCCGGGCTGCTTCTTGGCCGCCGCCTTTTTCGGCGTCTGCTTCTTCGCCGCGGTCTTCTTGGCCGCGGTCTTCTTCGCGGCCGTCTTCTTCTCGACCGTCTTCTTCTCGGGCGCCTTCTTCTTGGCCGGGGCCTTCCTGCGGCCGGTCATTTCGGTGACCGTTGCCTTATCCTCGGCTGCCCCGGCCTCCTCGGCCGATTCGCCGCGGGCCTCCTTCGCGCTGCGGACGCTGTCCTTCAGCGCGGCCATCAGGTCCACGACCTGGGCGCCGGCCGGGCGCTCACCCGGTTCGGCGGTGGGGGTGGCGCCGGAGACCTTTGCCGCCACCAGGGACTCCAGGGCCTCGTGGTACTCGTCGTGCAGTTCGCTCAGGTTCACCTCGCCGAGCGTGGCCATCAGGGTGTCGGCGAGGTCCAGCTCGGCCGGTTTCACCGTGACCTTCTCCTTGGGCGCCACGCCCGCGGGCTCGCGTACCTCGTCCGGCCACAGCAGCCGGTGCATGGCGATGGCGTCGCCGACGACGCGCAGCATGCCGAGCCGTTCCCGCCCGCGGTGGGCGTACTTGGTGATGGCGACCTTCTCGCTGCGCTTGAGGGCCTCGCGGAGCAGGGCGTACGGCTTGGCGGCTGCGGTGCCGTTGGCGCCGAGGTAGTAGGCGTCGCCCATCTGCAGCGGATCGATGTCCGAGGCGTTCACGAACGCCTCGATCTCCAGGGCGCGGGTGGTCGGCAGCGGAAGGGCGGCCAGGTCCTCGTCGGTGATCGGGATCAGGGCACCGTCGGCATCCTCGTACGCCTTGCCGATCTCCTCCGAGTCGACCTGCTTGTCCTCCAGCTCGCAGACCTTGCGATAGCGGATGCGGCCGCCGTCGGCGGTGTGGATCTGCCGGAAGGACACCGAGTGGTCCTCGGTCGCCGGATACATCTTGATCGGGATGCTCACCAGGCCGAACGAAATGTTCCCATTCCAGATAGATCGCATGCTTGATCCCTTTCGTGAGATTCTTATCGTATGTCCCCGATCACGGAGGTGGAGGGGCGACGGATCGCGCTCAGGAACCTCGACAAGGTCATCCATCCGGCCACCGGCACCACCAAGGGCGAGCTGCTGCACTATCTGGCGTCCGCCGCCGCCCCGATGCTCGGCCATCTGCGGGGGCGCCCCCTCGCGTTCCTGCGCTATCCGGACGGCCCGGACGGACAGACGTTCTTCACCAAGAACCCGCCCCCCGGCACCCCCTCCTGGGTGACGACCGCCGAGGTCAGCCGCCATGAGGGGGAAACCGCGCGCCAGGTGCTGGTGCAGGACCTGGCCTCGCTGATGTGGGCGGCGAACCTGGTGGTCGAGTTCCACGCGCCCATGTGGCGGATCGACGCGGGAACGGGCATCGCCGACCGGCTGGTGTTCGACCTCGACCCCGGGCCGCCCGCCACGATCGTGGACTGCTGCGCCGTCGCCGTATGGCTGCGGGAGCGGCTGGCCGCTGACGGGCTGGCCGCGTACGCCAAGACCAGCGGATCCAAGGGGCTGCATCTGCTGACCCCGCTGGAACCGGCGCCGTCCCGGCAGGTCACCCACTACGCCCGGCGGCTCGCGGCGGAGGCCTCGGCCGCGCTGCCGGGGCTGGCCATCCAGAAGATGACGCGCTCCCTGCGGCCCGGCAAGGTGTTCGTCGACTTCAGCCAGAACGCCGCCGCCAAGACCACCGCCGCCCCCTACACGCCCCGCGCCCGCCCGGAGCCGACCGTCTCCACGCCCGTGACCTGGGGCGAGGTGGAGGCGTGCGACGACCCCGGGCGGCTGGTCTTCCGGATCGACGACGTCCCCGCCCGCCTCGACCGCCACGGCGATCTGCTCGCCCCGCTCCTCGACCCGGCACGGGCCCACCCGTTGCCCGCCATGTCATGACCGCCCTGCTGCCGCCCCTGCTGCCCCCCGTGCCGGTGGCGCTGGCCCGGCCCGTTCCGACCCTGCCGGTCGCCACGCCGGGGCGGCAGCTCGCCTACGAGCCGAAGTTCGACGGCCATCGGCTGCTGATCTTCCGGCTGGCGGACGAGGTGCGGATGCAGGCCCGCTCCGGCCGCATCGTCACCCGCGCCTTCCCCGACCTGGCGGCCGCCGCGCTACGGCTCCCGGTGGGCACCGTGCTCGACGGGGAGGTGGTGGTGTGGGTCGGGCGCCACACCGACTTCGCCGCCGTCCAGAAGCGCGCCACCGCCGCGTCCGAGGCCCGCGCCGCGCGGCTCGCCCGCGAACTCCCCGCGTCCTACGCCGCGTTCGACCTCCTCGCGAGCGGCCCGGACGACCTGCGGCCGCGGCCGTACGCCGAACGCCGCGCCCGCCTCGTCGCGCTCCTCGAACCGCACGGTCCGCCCCTGCAGGCCGTACCGATGACGATGGACCCGGAGCTGGCCGCCACCTGGTACGAGGCGTTCCCGGCCATCGGCGTCGAGGGGCTGGTCATCAAGAGCCCCGACCAGCCCTACCGGCCCGGACGGCACTGGCGGAAGCTGCGGCACTCGGAGACCCGGGACGCCGTGGTCGTCGGCGTCGTCGGCCCCCGGTTCCGCCCACGCGCCCTGGCCCTCGTCCTGCCGGGCGACGACACCCCCGTGGTCTCCGGCCCCCTCTCCCCGGCGGTCCGGGCCCAGCTGGCCACGGCCCTGCGGGACCTGCCGCCGGTGGAATCCCCGTCCCCGGACCCGCCCACGGCGATCGACACGGTCGGCGCGTGGATCGCCTACCAGCCGATCGCGCCGGACCTGACGGTGGAGGTACGCCAGGAGAGCACGGTCCGCCACGCTGCGACGGCGGTCATCCGCCTACGGGTCCGGGAGTGACCCCGCGCCGCGCCCCATTCCCGTGCGGGGTGCGCTGCCGAGCCCATGCCGGGCGCGCCCCGGGATGCCGGGCCCAGCCTCGAGCGCGCCGGGCGGACCTGTGCCCTCGTCTCCCGACTCCCGTGCCGGGCGCGCCCTGGGGCGCGAGGCCCAGCCCTGCCGGTCGGGCGGACCTGCAGGTCCTGGCATGCCCCGGTGCCGAAGTTCGGCCCGGGCGCCGAGTACCGTGCCGCACCGCCCACGGCGCGCGTCGTCGGGGTCCGGGGCGGAGCCCCGGTTTCGGGAACGTGCGGGGTGGGGGACAAGCCCCCTACCCCGCACCCGCAGGGTCCGGCGGCCCGGTGACCACTGCCGTCACCCGGGCACCCCGCGGCAGCGCCCCCGCTTCCGCCAGCCCGTACAGCCCCCACAGCATCTTCGCCACGTACCGCCGCTCCACCCGCATCCCGTGCCGCTCCTCGAACCCCGCCGCGAACGCCTCCAGCTCGGCCGGGACCCGCCCGTACCCGCCGCCGTGCCAGCCGTGCTCGATGCGCCAATCGCCGAACTCCCGCCCCCACCCGAGCCGGTGCAGCTCTGCCACCTCGCCCTCCAGGTAGCCGCCCGCGCCCTTCAGCACGGCGAACCCCAGCGCCCGCGCGCCCTCCGGCAGGGCGGCGGCGATCCCGGCCAGCGTGCCGCCGGTGCCGACCGCACAGCACACGATGTCGCGCGCGCCCAGACCGGGCATCTCCGCGACCAGCTCGGCCGCCCCGCGCGCGGCGAGCGCGTTCGAACCCCCCTCAGGCAGCACATAACAACGCCCCCACCGCGCATCCAGCTCCCGCAGCGTCCCCGGGTCGTCCAGGGAGCGCAGCATCTCCCGGTACCCGGACCGGTCGAGGAAGGCCAGCCGCATGCCGTACGACTCGGCGAGCGCGAGCGACCAGTTGCGCGGGGCGTCGGCCAGCTCGTCACCCCGGATGATCCCCACCGTGGACATCCCCCACGCCGCCCCGGCGGCGGCGACGGCGCGGATGTGGTTGGAGTACGCCCCGCCGAAGGTGAGCAGCCGGGTATGCCCCTGCTCGGCGGCGGCGCGCAGATTGGGCGTGAGCTTGCGCCACTTGTTGCCGGGGACGGTGGGGTGGATGAGGTCGTCCCGCTTCAGCCGCAGCTCCAGCCCCGCACGCTCCATGACCGGATCGGCGAGCGGGGTCAGCGGCGAGGGAAGGGCGGCGGGAGGCATCACGACGGAAGTCTAGAAACCCGGGCCCGACCCGCCGGTCCGGGCTCATCCAGAAGCCTGTCGGTCTTCGCGGCCGGGGTGGCCGGGCGGCGGCCGCCCTTGCTGCCCCACGACGCGCCCGCCCGCAGCACCCGGCTCGCCCAGGGGGTGTCTTGTGGATCATGCCGGGCTCCCGACGCCGCTGTGACATCAGCCGCTGCCGCGGCGGGCGGCACCTCGCGGCCCCGCGCTCGTCGCACGCAGCGCCTCCCCCAGCTACCGCTGGGAGGTGCCCCCCGCGCTCTCCTCACGCGGGTTGCGAGCTTCCCCCAGCTACCGCTGGGAGGTGCCCCCTGCACCAGACGCCGCTCGCTGATCCGGCCTGATCCACAAGACACCCCCTAGGGCCTGTGTGATGTTGTGATCAGCCAGTTGCCTTCAGGATGTCGTCGATCCAGATCATCGAGGCACGGAGGTGGAGGCCGGCGAGGTAGCTCTCGGGCGTCTTGTCGTATCGAGTCGCGATACCGCGCCATGCCTTCAACTTGTTGATGAGCCGCTCGACGGTGTTCCGCTCCTTGTAAAGATCGCCGTCGTGGCGTGTGGGGCGGCCGCCCCGGCGGCCCTTCTTCTTCCGGTTGGCGGACTGGTCCTTCTTCTCCGGGATGACTGCCTTGATGCCGCGTTTTCGCAGGTAAGAGCGGTTTGCGCGGGACCAAACGGTTCAGCCACCCCGTCGTCGGTCGCCTCGACATCACCTACGAAGCCCTCTCCCTGCCCGGCGACCCCGACCAGATCCTCTTCGTCTACGCCGGCAAGACCGACGACGACCTCGAAAAACTGCGCATCCTCGCCAGCTGGTACGCCCGGTCCGCCCCCGTCGGCAAGGACACGGCCCAGCCGCCCGCCTGAGCACCAAGTGCCCTGGTGCTCGCGGCTATCGATGGAATGCCGTGGTCGTTTCGAGCGTGGCGCGCTCCGCGGTGATCTGGTTGACGGCGGCGGCCGCGTCGGCGTAGCCGAAGGAGATGCCGACGAGCAGCTTTCCGCCGGTGATGCCGAGTTCGCCGCGCACGGTGTCGGCGTAGAAGCTCAACAGCCCCTGCGGGCAGCTGTCCACGCCGTACGCGGACATCGCCAGCAGCAGCGTTTGCATGTAGGCGCCGACGTCCGCGGCGAGCCGTGCGTCGGCGTCGCCGGAGACGAAGAGGAACGCGACGTGCGGTGCGCCGTAGAAGCGCAGGCTCTCGGCGTCGTACGCCGCACGTGCCGTGTGGTCGTCGGGGCCGATGCCCAGGGCGCCGTAGAGCCCGGCGCCGAAGGCGGCCCGGCGCGCCTGCTGCGTCGGCGAGTACATGTCGTCGCTGTACGGGAAATCGACCGAGACGCGCTTCTCGGCGTGGGCGGCCTGGAGGGCATCCGCCAGGCGCTCGCGCGGCTCCCCGCTCACCACCTCGATCTGCCACGGCTGGGCGTTGGAGTTGGACGGCGCCGCACTGGCCAGGGAGAAGATCGCGCGCATCGTCTCCTCGGGTACGGCATGGGGCCGGAACGCGCGGGTGGCGTGGCGGCCGCGGATCAGCTTCTCCGCGTACCCGCTCAGCTCGGTGGTGCCAATTCCGCTCATGGAAGACTCCTCGAGGACGAGTGAGGTAAACGGTTGTGTTTACTTGGGTGGGACCGTAGCAGCCCGCCGGACCGTAAGTAAACGCGGGCGTATGCTTAGTGGGTGACTGCGACCGGTACGACGACGCAACGGCGGGGGCGCGGCGCGCGCGAGCGCATCCTCGCCGCGGCGGCCCAGCTGTTCGCGAGCCAGGGGATCAACGCGACCGGCATGGAGCAGGTCGCGGAAGAGGCGCCGGTGTCCAAGCGCACGCTCTACGCCCACTTCCGGACCAAGAGCGACCTGGTGATCGCCCACCTGCGGGAACTCGGCGCGTCGGGGAGCACGCTGGAGAGCGTGCTGGCCCGTGAGGACCTTGCCCCTCGGGAGCGGATTCTCCGGCTGTTCGACCAGCCCGGACCGGACGCGGGTCCGGTGCGGGGGTGCCCGTTCATCGACGCGGCGGTGGAGTTCCCCGACCCGCACAGTGCGGTGCATGCCCACGCCCGCGAGCAGAAGCTGCTGATGGTGCGGCTGGTCACGGCGCTGACGACGGAGCTGGGCTGCCGCGAACCCGCCGCTCTCGCCGAGCAGCTCGTCACGCTCGCGGACGGGGCGGCCAGTCGCGCGATGGTGCTGGACCAGGCGGATTACGGTCGGCATGCCCGGGCGGCGGCGGAGATCCTGCTCGACAACGCCCTGGCCGGGGCGAGTTGACCGGCCCCGGCGGCCGCCACGTATGGCGACGCGGCATGTGCTGATCATCGGGTCGGGCACGTCGCTCCACCGGGACATCTACGCGACGGCCTGAACGCGTCGAGGGGGTCACCGGGCCGCACGGCCCGGTGACCCCCTCGTCTCTGCGTGCGCCGCGCCTAGGCGGCCGCCGGCACCGGGCCGATGGAGCGGCCCGCCCACTTGGGGGCCTCTTCGATCAGGGAGGTGAGCCGCTCGCGGATCTCCTCGGGGAAGGGCGCCGCGCGGCCCTCCTTCTGGTCGATGTGGAGGGCGAGCAGTTCGGTGGTGGCCACGGGCTCGCCGCCCTCCGGCTCGCCCACGTACATCTCGTGGGAGAACCGCACCTTCTTCTCGTCCACACCCAGCACCCGGGTGCGGATGGTCAGCTCGGCGCCTTCCTCGACTTCGTGGAGATAGCGTAGGTGCGTCTCGACGGTGTAGAGGGAGCAGCCGGTCTTCACCCGGTATCCGGAGTCGAGACCGGTCTCGACCATCATCTCGTCCGTGCTGTGTCCGAAGACGAGGACGTAGAACGCCTCGCTCATATGACCGTTGTAGTCGATCCATTCCGGTCGCACGGTCTGGTGGTAGTGGGGGAGCTGGTCGCTCACTTGTCGCCTCCCTCGTTGCGCTGCTCGGGCAACCGGCCGGTCGCCCGCAGGACGTTGATCACGCCCTGGTCCCTTTCCGCGACGAGCTGGGCGATAGTCCGCCCGGCCGCCGCCTCGTCACATCCGTCGACCATGGCCGTACGCAACGAGTCGTCCAGCTCAGGGGCTTCGAGACGCGTCCATGGCGATTTCAGTGACGGTCCGAAGTGATCGAGCATATGCCCCATGCCGCCCTCGCCTCCCGCCAGGGCGAACGTCAGGCACGGGCCCATGAAGGCCCAGCGCAGACCGGGTCCTTCGGTGATCGAGTCGTCGATGTCCTTCACGGTGGCCTCACCGTTCGCGACCATGTGCAGGGCCTCGCGCCACAGCGCCTCCTGGAGGCGGTTGGCGATGAAGCCGGGCAGTTCGCGGTCCATGGTGATGACGGACTTGGCGGCCGCCTTGTAGAAGGCGGAGGCCCATTCCACGGCGGCCGGGTCGGTCTTCTCCCCGCCGACGACCTCGACCAGCGGGATCAGATACGGCGGGTTGAACGGGTGGCCGACGAGGAGGCGGCCGGGGTCGGTGGCCTCGGTCTGCATGTCGGTCATCGGATAGCCGGAGGTGGAGGACGCGATGACGACGCCCGCCGGGGCCGCCGCGTCCAGCTGGGCCAGCAGGCTCCGCTTCAGCTCCAGCTTCTCGGGGGCGCTCTCCTGGACGAACTCCGCCTCGGCGACGGCCTCTTCGAGGGTCGGGGCGAGGGTGAGACGGTCCGGTGAGGCGCCCTCGGCGAGGCCGATCTGCTCCAGTGCCGGCCAGGCGGCGTCGACGAGGCGGCGCAGCTTCACCTCGGCGTCCGGCGCCGGGTCCCAGGCGGTGACGTCGTAGCCGCGGGCGAGGTAGTGGGCGACCCAGCCGCCGCCGATGACGCCCGCGCCGATACAGGCGACGCGGCGGACACGGTCGGGGGCGCAGGGGGGTGAGGGCATGGGGGTCCTAAGGGGGTGAGGAGGGGTGACGCAGACCGGGAGGGGTTACGAGCGCGGCTTGAGGCCCAGGCGCTGCCGGGCCTCGTCGGGCGTGGCGACGGTGGCGCCCAGCAGCTCGGTGATCTGGACGGCGCGCTCGACCAGCTGGCCGTTGGTGGCCTTGACACCCCGGCTGAGGTAGAGGTTGTCCTCGAGCCCGACCCGTACGTTGCCGCCGAGCAGGATGGACTGGGCGACCCACGGCATCTGCATGCGGCCCAGCGCGAAGCTGGCCCACTGAGCGCCCTCGGGCAGGATGTCGACCATCGCCTTGAGGACGCCCGGCTCGGCGGGGGCGCCCCACGGGATGCCCATGCACAGCTGGAAGACGGTCGGGTCGTCGAGCAGCCCCTCGGCCAGCAGCTGCTTGGCGAACCACAGCTGCCCGGTGTCGAAGATCTCCAGCTCCGGGCGGACGCCCAGCTCCTGGATGCGCTTGGCGCCGGTGCGCAGCATGTCGGGAGTGGAGACGTAGAGGTTGCTGCCGTCGCCGAAGTTGAGCGAGCCGCAGTCCAGGGTGCAGATGTCGGGGAGCAGGTCCTCGACGTGCGGGAGCCGGTCCAGGCCGCTGACCAGGTCGGTGCCGGGGAGGTGGGTGAGCGGTTCCTCGGGGTCGATGACGAGGTCGCCGCCCATGCCCGCGGTGAGGTTGATGACGACGTCGGTGCCGGTCTCCTTCACCCGCTCCACGACCTCGCGGTACAGCCGCGGATCGCGGGAGGGGGCGCCGGTCTCGGGGTCGCGTACGTGGATGTGGACCACGGCCGCCCCGGCCTCCGCGGCCTCGACGGCGGAGCGGGCTATCTGCTCGGGGGTGACGGGGACGTGGGGGCTGCGGCCCACGGTGTCACCGGCCCCGGTGAGGGCGCAGGTGATGATGACGCTGTCGTTCATGGGCATGGGGTTTCTCCGTCTTCTGCGACTGCTCCGTAGCTACGGGAACGGGGATGAACGGGTTTCGTCGGGACGGTGAGGGGGCTGTGCGGACAGCTCCGTGTCGACGTAGGCGAGGCAGGCGGCGCGCATGTGGTCCGCGCTCGTACCGCCCTCGGCGGGCGCGGTGGCGACCACCTGGGTGGCGAATCCGTCGATCAGCGCGGTGAGCCGCAGGGCGCCGAACTCCGGGTCCACGTCGCGGAAGACGCCCTGGGCGATGCCGCGCCGGATCACCTCGGCGATGGTCCGCCGCCACTCCCGGTAGAACGCGGCGTGCAGTTGCCCGATGGCGGTCGAGCGCGCGGCCTCGGCCCACAGGTCCATCCACACCAGCCACTGGTGGCGCTGCTGGGTGCTGTCCGGGACCTGGAGGTCGATGAGCTGACGCAGCTCCTCGAGGGCGTCGTCGGCCTCGGCGAGGCGGGCGGCGCGGCGCATGGTGTCCTCGTCCATGCACCAGCGCACGGCGGCTTCCAGTAATTCGGCCCGGCCGGGGAAGTGGTAGTGGATGGCGGCGGTGCTGGTGTCGCAGGCGGCGGCGATGTCGGCGACGCGTACGGAGTGGAAGCCGTGCTCGGCGATGAGCCGGACCGTCTCGCGCACGATCTGGAGGGGCCGCCCGCCCTCGGGGGGTGAGGGGCGGGCGGCCGGTTCGGGGGCGCCGGCGGCGGGCTCGCCGGGGCCGGCGGTGCCGAGCAGCCACCCGGCGTCGACCCGGCCCGCGTCGGCGATGCGGGCCAGTTCGGCGACGGTGAAACGGCGGGTGCCGCCGAGCGAGCGGGACAGCTTGGAGGGGTCCATCACCACACGCCGCGCGAACTCCCGCTGGCTGCAGCCCGCTTCGTCGATCACCTGACGGACGCGGGCCGCGACGTCGAACTCTTGCCGCATGGCCGACACGCTACGGAGGTGTTGAGATAAGCGCAATGGACGTGGGCGTGGAATACACCCTTCTGACCCGCTATGCGCCGGAATTTCAGCCCTGTGATGAGGTGGCGACTGACTCGGTGATCAGTGGAGATCGGTAGGAAACCAGCCACTCAGCCGAAGCGGGCGATCGCGGTCATCGTGGGGCGCAGATTCCGTACGGCGGGCAGCCGCCGCAGCACCGGCACCAGCGCCCCGTGGTACAGCCCCCGCCCGCGCGGCGGCGGCAGCTCCCGCACCTCGGACACGCGCGGATGGGCGCTGCGGACCTTCGCCAGCTCACCCGCGTCCATGCCCCACGGCATGGGCGGCGGCCGGTATCCCCGCGCGGTGCGCAGCTCGCCGCGCATCGTGCGCGCGCTGAACCAGCGGGGCACCGCGTCGAAGACCAGCGCCCCGCCCGGGAACCCCTCCGCGCACCCGGCGATCAGGTCCCGTACCTCGGTGGGCCGCAGATACATCAGCAGCCCCTGCGCGGTGATCAGCACCCCGCGGGAGGGGTCGACCTCCTCCCGCCACGACAGGTCGAGCGCCGACCGGGCGAGGGTGCGCCGCCGTTCGTCGTCCGGCAGCAGGGCGCGCCGCACCGCGGCGGTCTCCGGCAGCTCGACGCACAGCCAGCGGGCCCGTCCGTTGTCCACCCGCCAGTACTGGGTCTCCAGCCCCTCGGCGAGGGCGACGACGGTGCCGTCCGGGTGGGCGGCGAGGAAGTCCCGTACGGCGTCGTCGAAGGTCCGCACGCGCAGCGCATGCCCCTGCGCGAGCAGCGGACCGGGCGGGCCGAAGGTCTCCTCGAAGGGGTAGTCGATGCGGTCGGCCAGCTCCACGGCCTTGGGGTCCGCCAGCACCGGCCGTGGCCGCCGCGCCTCGTACGCGCGCATGTGCAGGTTCCACAGCAGGGTCTCCGGGACCCCGCTCAGCTCGACGCTCCATCCGCTGTCGTCCGCCATGTGATCCATTGAACACCCGTGACCCGCGATGAGCGCCGGTCAATCCGCCAGATACTCGAACACCTCATCCCAGAACGGGGCCTCCTCCACGTACGCGTCGAAGGCGATCATCCTTTCGCGCAGCTCCTCGACGGCCGTGGCGCGGGCGTCCTCGTCCTCCAGCGCGTCGATGGCCTCCGCCCGCTCGGCGAGCAGCCCGAGCAGAACGGCCAGCGAGTGCAGTGAAGAGGCCACCGTGCCCTTGTAGCCCTGCCCGTGGTCCCAGCCGTTCGGGTCGTAGTGATCGATGTCGCCGGCCGCCGCGTCGAGCATCAGCATGTCCTCGTAGTGGAGGCAGAAGCAGAAGCAGAAGTTCTCCGGTGGGGAGTGGTCGTCGGGGCGGCGCCTCCCGTACACCTCGTCGGCGTCGAAGGTGTGACGTCGCTGGGGGTCCCGCAGATGGGTCGAGTCGAAGCCGATGAGGCCGATCTCGACGGCGGGGAACCCGACCGTGGTCAGGAACTCCCGCGACTCCTGGTGGGCCAGCTCGGCCGGAAGGTCGGCCTCGTCCGGCCGCCACAGGGACCCCGCGCCGAACCGGGCCTCCAGCCAGGCGGCGTCCGGAACCGTGGGCGGAGGCGGAGTCCGCTCGGCTGTGGTCATGGCTGTGTCCCCTGAAGTCCGGTGTGCCGGTGGGCTGTTGTCGCCCGGCCCGGCCGATCGCTCACCCCCTCAGTCAACACCACGGGTACGACAACGGTCCGGCTATGCTCGCCGCATCGTTCCCCGCGCGTACGGCCGGGGCCGGGGGGAGAGACAGGGGAGACCGAGTGAGATCCGCCGAGGACGGACGGCTGATCGCCGAACGCTATCTGCTCCTGGACCGGCTCGGCCGGGGCGGCATGGGCACCGTCTGGCGTGCCCGGGACCGGGTGCTGGAGCGCGAGGTCGCCGTCAAGGAGTTACACGTCCACAGCGACGGCGACGAGCACCGCAGGCGGCTGCGCCGGGCGGTGCGGGAGGCGCGCACCGTCGCCCGGGTGCACCACCCCCATGTGATCGGGGTGCACGATCTGGTCGAGTACGACGGCCGGTTGTGGATCACGATGGAGCTGATCGACGGCCCGTCGCTGGACCGCCACCTCGCCGCCTCCGGTCCGCTGTCGCCGCAACAGACCGCCGCCCTCGGCCTCCAGCTGCTCAGCGCGCTGGAGGCCGTGCACGCGGTCGGGGCGCTGCACCGCGACATCAAACCCGCCAACGTCCTGCTGCGCCCGGACGGCAGCGCCGTCCTCACCGACTTCGGCATCGCCGCACTCGAAGGCGACGATTCGCTCACCACGGCCGGTGAACTCCTCGGCTCCATCGGCTACATGGCCCCCGAGCAGCTGACCGCCGACGAGGTCGGCCCGCCGTCCGACCTGTGGGCCCTGGGCGCGACCCTGTCCGCCGTCGCCTCCGGGGTGGCGCCGTTCCACCGCACCACCCAGGCCGCCGCGCTGCACGCGGTCACCTTCGCGGAACCGAACATCCCGGACCGGGTCGGCCCGCTGCGGCCCGTCGTCGAGGCACTGCTGCACAAGTCCCCGGACCAGCGGCCCTCCGTGGCCGAGGTGCGCGAGGCGCTGCGGAGCGTCGTGGACGGTTCCGACTCCGGCCCGGCCGTCCCGGCGCCCACCGGCGACGCGGGCATCCGCGCCGCGACGGTACGGGTGCCCCAGCCCCTGGCGGAGGCCGCGACGCAGACGAGCATGCGCGCCCTGGGCGCGGAGCCGACCCTCGTCGGCGCGGAGCCGACCGTCGTGGACCGCATACCCGCCTCGGCGCCCCCGCGCCGCAGGGTGAGGTGGTGGTGGCCGGTGGCGGCGGGGCTGGTGTCCGCCCTGGTCACCGGGGTCTTCCTGGTGGTGACGGACGCGCCCCCGTTCGGCTCCGGGAGCGCCGCGTCGGCCGATCAGCCCACCTCGGCCGCTCCGGCCGCCCCGGTCACCACGACCACGAAGCTGAGCGTCCAGTCGTCCGAGGGCTGGCAGCGCGCGACGCGGACCCCGCTCCGCAAGGGCGACGCGGTGACGGTGCGCTACTCCACCGGCACCTGGACGGTGGACTCCGGCTTCCTGCCGGAGGTGGGCCCCCTGGGGCATACAGCCGCCGCCGACGAATCCCTGCGGGGCGCCTGGAGCTGCAAGGTCGACTCCAAGTCCCGGTTCGCCACCCTCCTGGGCCGCTTCTCCGGGAACCCCAAGAGCCTCCCGAGCCACCGCGTGGGCCGCGAGTGGACGTTCCGGGCCGCCCGCGCGGGCACCCTGGAGCTGCGCATCAACGACGCCGACACCTGCCTGGACGACAACAAGGGCGCCATGGAAGTGAGCGTGATGGTCACTCGCTGAGGGGTCCCCTTGGCGTCCGTTCCCTGGTCACAGTCGTGTTAGCCGGAAGTTAGCGGGGCGGCAGTGGTGCGGTAGTGGCCCCGGCGAGAGTTGTTGTCGTACCGAACGGACCACGACACCGACCTCTCCGGGGGACCCGAAAATGCGCTCCAACACCACTGCCCGCACTGCCCGCCGTCGCACCCTCCGCGTCGCCGCCGCGGCCCTGACCGCGGCCGCCGCCCTGACCCTGACGGCCTGCAACGGCTCGGAGACCGGCGGCACGAAGTCCGCGGGCCAGGCCGACACGGCCCCGGCGGGGTCCGGCAGTTCCTCGGATTCCTCCGGCGGTGCGCAGGGTTCCGACACCAAGGCCGAGGAGGGCTCGGAGGCGGGCGCCACGGAGGAGCAGTCGGGCAGCGGGCAGGGCGCCGCCGAAGGCAGCGGCAGGGCGCACGCGGGCGTCGAGCGCTGCCGCACCGAAAACCTGGAAGCCGCCTTCGCCACGGGCGAGGACGCGCTCCCGGTCCCGGACGCGGGCGCGGACGGCGCGACGACCGCCACCATCGTCCTGATGAACAAGGGCACCAGCTCCTGCAAGCTCAGCGGCTTCCCCGGTGTGGACCTGACCTCGATCAACGGCGGTGAGCGCTGGTCCCTGCCCCGGTCCTCGCAGAAGGGGAGCCCCGTGGAGGTGGAGGCCGGCCAGAGCACCGAGTTCACCCTGAACCTCGCCTTCACCAAGGAGGAAGAGGGCTTCTACCAGCCGGCCTGGGTCGAGATCACTCCGCCCAACGAGACCGAGTCCCTCAAGATCGAGTGGCCCTGGGAGAACGACAGCCTCGTCGACCAGCGCGGCGCCACCCACCCCGGCACCTTCGTCAACCCCATCGGCTGACCAGCTCAGGTGGAGGTGCCGCTGATCGGCCCGGGGTAAGCACCGACCCGGCATTGCCAGGTGCCCGATTCATCAGGGCCTTCCCAGATGACTTCGTTCTGCGTCAGGCGAGGTCTGGCCGGCCGGTGACCACCGGGAACCACTGGAAGGCCCACGGAGCAGAGCTCGACGTACGCGTCCGGGATTCTGTCGGCGAGCCCTTCGATGTCGGACACCTGGCCTCCCTTTCAGGGGGAGTTCGCGGCCCACCGGACCCCCGCGTACGAGAATCCGGCGGGTCCGGAAGAGACGGTCTGGCCGGAGGTGGCGGCGGGCGCCCCGGCGTACCACCCGAATGGCTGCGCACCTCGGGCGGGCGGCGCGCCTGACGTCGACGATTGACCTTGCGATGTGCCCCTTCGTGGAGGTGAAGGTCATGCCGAAGTTCGTCGTGCTACTGAACTGGACCGAGCAGGGAGTCCGCGCCTACCGGGACACCTCGAAGCGCTACGAGGCGTTCAAGGCGGCGCTGGACAAGCAAGGGGTGAAGCTCCTCGACTTCTTCTGGACCGTCGGCCCGTACGACGTCGTCTACACCATCGAGGCACCCGACGACGAAACCGCCACCGCGGCATCCTTGCAGCTCAGCAGTTTGGGCAACGTCCGCACCACGACCCTGCGCGCCTTCGGCCGAGAGGAGATGGACGGCATCATCGCCAAGGCGGCGGCCTGACGATACGCCGGACCTCCGACGCCGGGGGCGCACGGCGGCAGGCCCCGCGGAGACGGGGGCCTGCCGACCGCTGCTGCCTACTTGCAGTAGATCGCGGGATTCGACTTACGAACGGACGTCCCCGCGCCGGCCCGCTTGACGCTGGCGTAGCTCGAGTACTTACCGCACGTGCCGACCTTGACGGTGACACTCACGGACCCGGCCTGGGTGGTCTTGCACTTGTTGGCCACCTCGATGTCGGGGTAGTAGGGGTGGGCCACCAGGAGGGATACGCACAGTTTCGTGCCCGCGGGCTGCGGGCCGAGCATGGTCGCCTTCGCGGTGACCTTCCCGGATTTGTACGTGGGTGCCTTTGCGGTGAGCCAGTCGGCAGCGGATGCCGATTGAGTTCCCCCGAATACCGCGAGTGACGCGACGACAGCCACGCCGATGGTCTTGAACTTCAAAATTGCTCCCCGTTTGAGCCTGATCGAAGTGATCGTGCTTGGCGGGAAAGCTAGCAGACGTCATGGGCGAAGTCAGGGTCTCGGCAAGGCAATTCCGCTTGGTCCTTGATGGTGGCGGTTGTGTGCCCACGAGGGCACTGAAGCGCAAAGGCATGACTTCGTCCGATATGGCGGGAGTCCGGCGTTCCCCGGGATTGAGTGGCGCAAACCCCTTGCGTCCGGCGAACAGGCGCGGGTAGAAAGTTCCGCGACCGCAACAGGCTCAGCCTGAAAAAATGAAAACGGGGGATTCTGAATGAGGAGCAAAGTCGGCTCCATCGCGGCCCTCGCCGCTGCCGTCATGGCCACAGGTGCCATGCTCGCGCCCGCCGCCGCTGCCGCGGACGACGACGTGAGCGTCAAGTACGTCTGCACCTCGAAGAATACGAGCACCACCGGGTATGCCAAGTGCGCCGACCTGGCGAAGCTCGACCGGTATCGAGCAAAGGTCACCTGCATCGACAGCCGGGGTGTGAAGGCCGTCTTCTACGGCCCGTGGAAGTCGGGAAAGAGCGGTGAGTGGTCCAAGCGCAAGTGCCCCGGTACGCAGGGCGGTGCGGTGGGCGTCTACAAGGCGGGCTACCAGGTCGAACTCTTCTGAGCCACGACCGAACGCCCATCACCACCGGCTTTCGCACATCAGGGGACACTGGCATGAATCGAAAGAAGTCTTTCCTCACCATCGCCGGACTGGCCATGAGCGCCAGTCTCATCACGCCGAACGCCATGGCGAATGACGGTGGCGATGTCTCGACCCGCTCCGCCGACTGCAATGCGTGGGCAAGGGGCGGCACCACCGGCTATTCGTACTGCTCGGGCCTGGGCCACCTCGGCGCGCACCGGGTGAAAATCATCTGCGTGGACTCCCGCGGCGTGGAGGTCACCTTCTACGGCCCCTGGGTCTCGAACGGCAAGACCTCGAAGCGGAAGTGTCCTGGCACGCAGGGCGGCGCGGTGGGGATTCTCCGCGTCGGTTCAGAGATCAGGGACTGACCGCCGAGCCCTGAAAGAAATGGCGGCGTCACCGAATTCACCCGGTGGCGCCGCTTTCGGCGTCCTGGGGGCGGCACCGCGACGACCGAGGACGTGACCAAGGCCTGATCGCCGCGCTGCACGCGTGATGTCGCTGTCAGGCCGGGGCCACGGCGCGGCCGGTCTGCGGTGAGATCATCCCGGCGCACAGGCCGCGACTGGCCAGCCCCTGCGCGATCCGGGGAATCGCGGCGCGCGTGTTGGCGGGCCAGTCGTGCATGAGGATGATCTGGCCGTTGGTGAGCCGGGCCGCGGCCTGCACGATCGCGTCCGTACTGGCGTTGTTCCAGTCCTGCGAGTCGACGTCCCAGATGATCTGGGTCAGGCCGTACTTGGCCGCGACCGACTTCACCGTCGCGTTGGTCTCGCCGTACGGCGGCCGGAACAGCTTCGGCGTGCCGCCGCCCGCGTTCGCGATGGCGGTTTGGGTCCGGGAGATCTCCGAGTCGATCTGCGCCTGACCGAGCTGGGTCAGATGCGGATGGGTGTAGCTGTGGTTGGCGACCCACATGCCCGCGGCGACCTGGGCCCGCACCTGGGACGGGTTGGCGGCGGCGTACTGGCCCTCGTTGAACATCGTGGCCCGCAGCCCGTTCTGCCTGAGCGCGTTGAGCAGGGCGGAGGTGCTGCCGGACGGGCCGTCGTCGAAGGTGAGCCCGACGTACCCGCTGCAGGCCGCCGCCCCGGCCTGCGCCGGGGTGGCGGCGTGGACGCTGAGGGTGCCCGCGGCGGCGGTCGCGACGACGGCCAGCCTCACGACCAGGGGACGTAACGGGCGACGCGTTCCGGTCCTCATCAGCCACCGCCCACGGTGATGTTGGAGCTGCCGCTGCTCCGATAGCCCTCGGTCGCGAGGATCATGTAGTACTTGAAGCTGCCCAGCGGCATCCCGGCGCGGGCCCAGGCGTCGAAGTGGTTGCCGGCCGTGATCGTCCCGCCCGTCCGCTTCGACTGCCGCACGCTCCAGTACTGGTCGAAGGTGCGTGTGCCTTCGACGGACGGTGCGTTGTACCGCGTCGTCTTGTAGATGTCGTACGTCCCGCCGTCGCTGGTGACGGTGCCCTTGTACGTCCCCGTGGGCCGGTACGTGCCCCAGTTGTCGACGATGTAGTACTCCACCAGCGGGTTCGACGTCCACCCGTAGAGCGCCAGGTAGGCGTTGCCGGACGGGTTGAACGTGCCCGAGTACGTCACGCTCCTGCGTCCGCCGTTGCTCCAGCCCTTGCCCGCGACGAAGTTCCCGGTGTTGCGCCACGATGTGCCGTAGCTGCCACCGGAGGCCAGGTTCATGGAGACGGTGCCTTGCGAGTCCGTCCAGAACGAGTAGTAGTAGCCGTTGTTGGTGCCGGTCTGGTTCGTGGTGATGACCGTGTCGGCGTGCGCGGTGCCGGGCAGCGCCATCGCGGCCACGGTGACCAGCACCGTCGTACAGGCGCTGCTGATGAGCAGCCTGAACCGGCCGAGCGCGCCTAAGCGACCGCGTCTGCCGGTTGTCGGGTGTGCGTGAGCGGGTGCGTCAGTCATGTGCGTGATTCCTCCTCGCCCTCATGAGGCCGGTGGGGAGACCATGCGGCGTTTGCCCCGCAGTTTTGAGCTGCCCACATCAACAGTCAACAGCATTCCGGAAAGAATCACGAAAACTTCCGAAGATTTACCGGTTGCCTCGGACGAGGCCGGAGAGACCCTCCGGCGTCGGCCATGCGCACTGTCTTGTCCATGGGTTCTCCGGTCCGGGGGTCGATGGGCTTGCCGAACCGCTGGAAAGCGGCTTGGCGGGTGACGCCGGGCAGGTCCCCGATCTCCTGCCAGGTGTGGCCGGCGTCCCGGCACTGCTGCACGCACAGCTTGAGCACCTGCTCCACACGTCGGCGCGCGGAACCGGCGCAGGTCAGGGGAGCGCGCTGGTCGTACGGCCACCCATGACGCGCAGAAGGTCGAGCTTCGCCGCGTGGCTGCTCCCCGTCGCCGCCGTGTAGGTCACCATGCGCAGGTCCGCACCCGGGACGATGAGGACGTCGCAGTCGAGCAGGATGTCGCCGACCTCCGGATGCCGGATCGTCTTCCGGTCGGCGGTGTGCTGGATGGCGGCCGTCCGCACGGCCCAATGGTGCGCGAAGGCGTCGGACCCGGCGCGCAGTTCCTTCACAAGACGACCGAGCTGGACGTCCCGGGGATAGCGGGACACGGCGTCCTTGAGGTCGGCGACGATCGACACCTCGAAGGCGTCCTGCCCGCGCTCGGGCTGGACGTGACGCATCGCGGCGTGCGCGGCGCCGCCGCCGAACAGGGCACGGGCGAGGTTGCGTTCGGAGGGCGGGAGCGCGGTGGGGTCGCCGTGCAGGGCGCACCACGTGGCGTTCCACCACACCAGGGTCCAGTCGGCGGCGAACACCCCGATCGGGACGTCGCCCAGCCGCCCGGCGAGCCGTTGGATTCCGGCGGGCACATGGGTGCTGACCGTCCCGTCCTGCGGCGGCAGGAGCCCGGCGCTCCGGTACAGCTGGTCGCGCTCGGCGCGGGAGAGCTGGAGGGCGCGGGCGAGGGCGCCGACGACCTGGGCCGAGGGGTTCTTGGCGCGTCCCTGCTCCAGCCGCAGCACGTAGTCGACCGAGAGCCCGGCCAGCTGCGCCAACTCCTCACGGCGCAGCCCCGGCGCACGACGGTCGGCCGTCACGGTGAAGCCCGCGTCGGCCGGGGAGAGCCGGTCGCGCCAGGTGCGCAGGAGTGTGGCGAAGTCGGAGCGCGAGAAACCCATGGGCTCATTCTCGCCACGCCGCGCCACATCAGCCTGGGTACTGCCGGTCCTAGTGACGGGCACGGCACTGGCCGACGGCGATGGTCGCGGCGAACGTGGGGACGGCCACAGGCGGAGCAACGAAAGGGCCTTCCATGGAGCACACCATCGTGATGACCGGCGCGAGCCGCGGGATCGGCCGCGTCGCCGCGGAGCAGATCCTGCGCCGGTCGCCGGACGCGCACCTCCTCGTCGTCACCCGCGGCTCGTCCGGCTCACGGCTCGCCACGGGCGGGCGTACCGTCTCGTACGTCCCGGCGGACCTCGGCTCGCTACGGAGCGTCCGCTCGGCCGCCACCGAGATCCGCGCCCGGCTCGACGAGGGTGAACTCCCGCCGCTGCGCGGCTTCGTGGGCAACGCGGGCGTGCAGTACGCCAACGCGCTGACCGAGGGACCCGACGGCCTCGAGTCCACCTTCACGGTCAATGTCCTCGCCAACCACCTCTTCGTCCGCCTGCTCCAGGACCGCTTCCTGCCTCAGGACCGCTTCCTTTCTCAGGACCGCTTCCTTTCTCAGGACAGCTTCCTTCCTCAGGAACGATTCGCCGCCCCCGCCCGGATCGTGATCACCGTCAGCGACACCCACTTCGGCGACCTCCGACACAACCTGGGCATGGTGCCCGGCCCGGACTGGAAGTCCCCGGACGTGCTGGCCCGTACCGGCGCCTTCCCCAGGCCGGACACCACCGCCGCCGGGCGCACCGCGTACTCGACGAGCAAGCTGGCCGCGATCTACCTCGTGCACGAGTACGCGCGCCGCCTCCCGGCCGGAATCGACGTCGTCGCCTACAACCCCGGATTCGTCCCCGGCACCGGCCTCGCCCGCAACGCGGACCCCGTCTCCCGCTTCGCGATGCGTCGCGTCCTGCCCGCGATGACCCTCACCCCGTTCGCCACCACCCGCGGCGCCGCGGGCCGCTACCTCGCCGACGTCGCCCTCGGTACGACCCGGGCGCCGACCGGGTCCTACGTCGACCGCGGCCGTGAGGCCCGGTCGTCGGAGGAGTCGTACGATCCGCGGCGCGAGGGCGAACTCTGGGACGCCGCCGAACGGTTCACGGCGCCCCCGCCTTGACCCTGCCGCAGGGGCAGCCCCGCAGCATGACCGGCATGACGACGAAAATGATCCACCACGACGGCGTCACGATCCCGATAACCCGCGGCGGCCGGGGACGCCCGCTGGTCCTGTGCCCCGGACTGATCTCGACCCAGGCCGACCTGCACGAGCTGACCGCGCTTCTTCGGCGCGACTACGAGGTGGTCACCTTCGACCTCAGGGGCCACGGCCTCGCCTCGGCCTCCGACCGGTACTCGTTCGACGCGTTCCTGAGCGACCTGGTCGCCGTACTGACGGCGCTCGACCTGCCCACGGCGCCCCTGCTCGTGGGCTACTCGCTGGGCGCGGACCTGGCCGTGCACTACGCCTCCGAGCGCCCCGGCGCCGTCGCGGGGCTCGTCCTCATCGACGGCGCGAACCCGCTGCCCGAACCGTTCATCACCGATGCCGACCTGGCGGAATTCCGCTCCCTGGCGGACGACCTGGCGCAACCGGTGCTGCTCACCGCACAAGACATCCACGACCTGAACCTGGAAATCGACGTGGTGCGATCGGCGATCCTCGACCGCTACCGGAAGATCGACCACCCCATCAGCCTGATCATGTCGACCAACATCGCCGGCGACAGCACCGAGGGCCGTGCGCCACGCCATAACCAGCTCTGGCGCGCGGGCGTCGAACGTCTCGTACGCGAACGACCGCACACCTCCACGGCCTGGCTCGACGCCGACCACCGCCTGGTCTTCACCCACGCCCCGCACATCGCGGAGATCATCCGTAACCTGCCGGGATGCTGACCATCGGGGAACTGGCCTCGTACGCCGGAGTCACGGTGCGCGCGGTGCGGCACTACCACGCCAAGGGGCTGCTCCCGGAACCGGAACGGGACCACTCCGGCTACCGCAGGTACGACGCGGGCGCCGTGGTCGAGCTGATCAAGATCCGCACCCTCGCCGGGGCCGGGGTCCCGCTGGCGCGCGTACGCGAACTCCTCCAGGCCGGCGAAGCGAACTTCGCCGCGGCGGTCACGGACATCGACGAACGGCTGCGCGAGGAGATCCAGGAGCGCCAACGCCACCGCGACCAGCTCGCCCGCCTGGCCGCCGGAGACAACCTGGCACTGCCCCAGGAGGTGGTCGCCTTCCTCGACCACCTCCGTGCTCTCGGCATCGACGAGCGGATCGTCCAGGCCGAACGAGACGGCTGGATCCCCCTGGCCGCACGCTCACCCGAACGCGTCCCGGAGTGGATGGCCCGCAAGCGGGCGCAGATCGCCGACCCGCGGTTCATCGGCTTCTACCGGACCCTGAGCCAGGCCCTCGACCACACCGCCGACGATCCACGCCTGACCGACCTGGCCGACGGCCTGGCCGGCTACTTCACGCAACTGGCCGACGAGCGGGGCGAACACTACGTCGACGACGCCGATCTCGAGCCCCCGCTCGTGGCGCTGATGGACACCCTGGCGTACGACACCGTGCCCCCGGCCCGCCGACTGATAGAGCTGCTGAGGGAACGGGGCTGGACGGGCTGGACCAAGCTCAAGCGCGTCCGGGGCCGGTAGTGTTCCTTTCCCTCGGGTCCCTGCCCATCCGGCGCAACAACCGGTTCTGGCGAGCGGCGTCGTGACGGAGAGGGGCCACGGGCGGCGCGAAGAACCGATGGGTCGTCCGGGCGGCGGTGGGAGTCTCGGGCAGTCCGGCGTAGATCTCCTCCAGATGGTCGTCGATCCACTCCACGAGATCCGGATGCAGTCGGTCGTCCGCGCCCAGGGCGCGTGCGAGATCCCAGGTGTGGATCACGCTGTCGGTGGTGCGCACGGCGAGGGCCTGTCGACCGGTAATCCGGCCCAGGGGGTAGTCGAGAACACGTTCCAAGGCACCCGGCCGGGCGAAGGCCGCGGCGCAATCCCGCATGGACCGAACGTACGCGCCGACCGGGTCGGCGCCCAGGGCGTCGGCGTCCCGCCGGCGCAGGAAGTCCTCGCCGGTGTCACCGTTCAGCAGTCCTGTGTAGCCGAGGTTGCCCCGGGCCATGTGATTGACCAGGTTGCGTACGTTCCACTCCGTGCAGGGCGTCGGCCAGGCCCACTGCTCGGCCCTCACGGCCCGCAACCGCTGCTCGAACTCGGCGCCGGCCAGCAGATACCGTTCGACGAGCGCTTCGGAAGAATCGTTCACACCCCACAGGCTGGCCGCCTGCCACCGCCCTGTCTGGCGGCTATCGGACGCCGCGCTACGGCGGGGGAGGGGCCGCTCGCTCGGCAGTGCGCCGCGCCCCCGACATTTCCGCGAGTCCGACGCGCCCCGCTGCGATGAGTTCCGGCCGGGTCGCGAGTCTCTTCTGGTGACCGTCGTAGAACGTCGTACGACGCTGCCAGGCACGAGACACCACGGAGGACACCATGACGACCGCACCGGACGCCCCGACCACCCCACAGCCCGGCCGCCCGCCCGTGGTCGACCTGGCCACCTGGCAGATCGCCCGTGACGAGCTGCTGGTCCGCGAGAAGGCCCACACCCGCGAGGGCGACGCCATCGCCGCGGCCCGCCGCCGGCTGCCGATGGTGGAGTTCGACGGGACGGTCCAGGTCGTCGGACCCGACGGCCCGGTCCCGTTCCTGAACCTGTTCCAGGGCCGCGACGAGCTCGTGGTCTACAAGCACATGTGGTACGACGACGCGCCGCACCAGGGGCAGTGCGAGGGCTGCACCACCACGGCCTGGCACCTGAAGGACGCCGTCTACCTGGGAGCCCGCGGCGTCTCGTTCGCCATCCTGACCCCGGGCCGGTGGGACGAAGTGGCCTCCTACGTCGCGTTCATGGGCTACACCCAGCCCTGGTACTCGGTGCGCGACGTGGACGCGCCGGTCGGCGGCGACATGGGTTACCTCACCTGCTTCCTGCGCGACGGCAACCGCGTGTTCCTCACCTACTCCACGACGGGCCGTGGCAACGAGCGGGTCAACGGGTCCTTGGGCCTGCTCGACATGACGCCCTACGGCCGCGGCGAGGCGTGGGAGGACAACCCCGAGGGCTGGCCCGAGGGGCGCGGCCCGTGCTGGTCCTGGCGCTCGGACGCGAACGGGAACGCCACCTGGGGCCCGACCAGCCGCCCCGTGCCACAGTGGACCCGCCCCGGCGCGACCCCCGTGGAGACCCTCGGCCGCCACGGCCACCACCACTGAAGCGCCTTCGCCGACGCGTTGGCAAAGGGGGTGCGTGTCGTCCTGACACAGCCGCCGAGGGGCACGTCTCGTCGTATCAGCTTCCGAGTATGTCGATGAGATGGTCGTCCAGGTCCGCGACGAACCTCTCGTGCCGCCAGGGCCGCAGTGCTTTGCGCGCCTGGCGCAGTCGAAGCGCAGGCACGCGCCCGCCGGTGTCGGCGGCGGTGTCGACGCAGTCGTGCAGGAGGTCGACGGCCCGCTCCGGCGCTTCGAGCCGGATGCAAGCCAGAGCCTGATCGGTTGAGACGATGATCCGCTGTACCCGTTCACGTGGCGTTCTCAGGGCCTTCGCGCTCCTGGCGAAGACCTCGTGGGCGACTGCCGCGTCCCCTACGTACAGCTCGCACAAGCCCTCGAAGCCCCGCAGGTGATCAGCGCTGAAGCTCGTAGGCGCCGGATCGCCGTCCATGTCGCGTTCGACGTCGTACCAGGCGAGCGCCAGCGATGTCTGCGCATGCCGCTCGGCGTCCGAACGGGCGGCGATCTCGGCCTGCAGGGCATGGGCTCGGGCCCGTACGCGAATGCTGTCGCCCGTGCGGGCATCGCGTACCGCGGCCTCGACCAGCCCACGAGCAACGTCGATGCCGGGGGCCGAGTGCAGCGTGACCAGGGCGTGGCTCATGTGAACGATGGCTCGGCGCCATGTGGTGTCGAGCAGCCCTGCCGCGTCCGTCGCGGCCGCGTACAGAGCGCGGGACGTCTGGTCGTCATGGGTCTCGAATGCCAACCGCCCGGCGAGGGTGTACGCCTCAGTGGCGACCGTGCGTAACCCGGGCAGCAGCGGTTCGGGCACGCCGCCCGCCACTAGCCGTCGGCAGGACTCGGTCACGGGAGCGAGCAGGAGTTGCAGCCGAGGAAAGGGGAGTGATCCTACTTGCGCGTTGACGTCTTCGACTGCCGTCCGCAGGCCGTGGAGGAGCGTGTCATCGGCGAGTGCCGGATCGGCGAGCGCGGCTGTCATGGACACCCGGGTGGTGGGCCCGAGCAGGGCGAGGAGACCGGACCCGTCATCGGCTGCCGTGTGGACCAGGAGGGTGCGTAGTTCGTGTATCCGGGCCTCTGCTTCGCCCAGGTGCGCGAGGGCGTCGAGCAGCTCGGCGAAGTCGCTTCCAGGTCCGAGTGAGAAGTGACCGTCAGCGCTGCGGGCATAGAGGTGCGCGAGCCGGAGCTGGTACCGGTCACTGGGCAGGATGGGGCTCGTCGTGCTCTCCCACCGGGCAACGGATCGCTGCACGCTCGGGACGGACGGGGCGAGGGGCTGGCCGAGACGGCGCGCCGTCGCCACGAGTGCCCGCGCGGTATCGGCCAGAGACCAGCCCCGCGCTTTTCGCAGAGACTTGAGGGCAGCAGCACCGAGGAGGGCTTCGCACGTGCTCATGCCCTCATCATGCCGATGACCCACGTCACACGGGCACGATCAGGTGTGGTTTCCCCTGTTCGGCACCGTAGTTGAGGGTCTGCCACGTACCCGCCGTCCCCTGATGCCCTAGGAGAGGGAACCCGATCACCATCTCGGAGTGATCGACCATCCACCGGTTCCGAGCGTGGAAGGCCGCGCTGCTCAGCTCTGCCGCACGCAGCTCGACCACCTCCGTGATGCGGCCACCGCTGCGGGTGATGGCCTGCTGCGCCTCAGGGGGCTGCTGCAGGACGGTGCCGGGGACGACGATGGTGATCTGCGCGTGGGTGTTCCCGGCCAGCCACAGCAGGGACAGGCTGTCGATGCCCTTGGCGCCGCCGATGTAGAAGCGCGTCTCGGTGTCGGCGAACGGGGCGAGGTAGCTGGTGAACAGCTCGGCATAGCCGTCGAGATCGCGATGCCCCGTCGATCGGGTACCAGTGATGGTCACAGCTCGAGTCATGATCCACTCCGTGTCATAGGTTGTCATATCCCGCTACGCCTGCCGTTGCGGTGACATCGATGCATGGACACATCCAGCTATCGCGACCTCGCGGACCACAGCACGTCTCCGGGAGCAGTGAGATGACGACCGGAACTGTTCCATGGCCGCCACCGCGCGGCAGCGACGTCGAGATGGTCAAGGTCGGCCCGCACTGGGATGTGCTGCGCGCCCCGCTGAAATCGGTGAACGGGCGCTGGAGCTACTCGGCGACACGTCCGGGGCCGTCATCGCCGATTACGGCCTGATGTACTGGCTCATCCCCAGCGGCGAAGCCCAGCACTGGAGACATCTCCATACGGGGGTCCATGCCCTGGGCGCGCAGGGCGCCGAGGTCACCTATGTCGGCGTACCGCCCGCACACTGGAGGAGCGGCCCACGCCTGCACCGGCGGGTTCCGGTGGGGCCCGACCGATACCTCACCGACTCAACCCGGCTCCGCGAGGCTGTCGTGCGGGCGGTTGCCGCTGAACTGGCCGAGGAGGCGACGGCCCGGTGACGCCCCAGGTCTGCGCCCGCTGCCAGACGACCACCAGCCAGCCGGTCGTGGTCGCGATCGAGCACGGAGCCAGCGTCGGCGGCCGCACCCTCTACGCCTGCCCGGGCCCGCGCGCCGACAGCTTCCCGAAGCAGCGCGACCCGTTCGAGCACAGCTTCCCCGTCAGGCGGCAGCGATGACCGCCCACCAGCAGCTCGCCACGACCGCGGCCGACCTGGACCCGGCTGCGCTCACCCACCAGCAGCTCCAGGGCTGGACCTGTGCACTCTGCGGCGCCCACCTCACCACCGGTCGGCCGCTGGGCACCGTCACCATCGACCACGGGACGATCCGCGTCACGTACGAGGTGTGGGCCTGCCACCCCACCTGCGCGTACGCCCCGCCCACCCCGAGTCGACGCCCTGGGGCGCGTTCCTCGACCACGCCGTGGCCTGCGCCGACTGCCGGGCGGACCAGCGATGCGCCGCCGGGAACGGGCTGCACCACGCGGTGCGGGTGTGCATCGCCACCGCAGCCCCGCCCCGGACGCGCGCTTGGACGGCTGGCGCCCTCCGCCCTGAGCATCCCGGTCGCGGTCGGCTGCCAGCACTCGCACGATGGTGGGCCGATCGCCATCGTTCCCAAGCCATCTGACGTCGTTTCCCCTGCCCAGCCGCGTGGTCGCTGATTGCTCGACCCGGCTTATGGCCTTCTGTTCCGGACAGTCCGCTCACGCATTGCATGGGGGCCAATCGTCGCTCGCGTACGCACAGTTCACACTCGTGTACGGTGCCGTGAGTATCCGTTGTGGCTCTGCGGGGAGGGCGGGGGAACGTTGGATCTCCGGCATCAGACGTCGAACTTCGTCAACGCCTCCTGGTCGATGGTGCGGCTGCGTGATCTGATCTTCGAGATGCTGAGTCTGCTCTTCACCGAACTCAGCGAGCACGGCGGGATGGCGGGTGACGACGAGGCGGGACGGGCCTTTGCCGCCGTGTACAAGGAGGCCGTGAAGGCGGTCTTCGATAAGTCCGGCTTTGCCCATCAGGTGATGGCCAACGGCGCCGGGGCCCTAGTCAAAGCGTCCGAGGAGTTCCTGAAGCACGAGAGCAAGACAGCCGCAGAGCTCCTCGGCAAGAGCCCTCAGGACCCGGGGATCGGTGACCAGCCATCCGGACCCGACTGCAACCCACGTGCCAGCCACAACGCCGAGGACTTGCCCGACGTGGTCGGCGAAACCAGCGGCGCCGACCAGTACTTCTTCAACGAGCGCTTCCTCGGCCAGCCGGACAAACTCCGCGCCGTCGCCAAGACCTGGCGCAGCGCCGCCAAGATCCTCGAAGACGCCTACTGGGACTCCGACACCGCCTGGAAGACCGCCAACCTCGACCAGGTCGGCGAGACCGCCGACGCGGTGGAGGACTTCTTCAAGAAGTTCGTCGGCAAGGCCGCGCCGCCGAGCGAGGTGGGAGCGGACGAGACGCTCATGGCGAATCTTCCCACCGCTTGCAAGATGCTCGCCAACGCTTGCGACGCTTACGCCGGTCACATAGAGGCCGCCAAGGAGCGTCGGGCCATGGAATCCATGCCCCTCACCGGAGAGCCTCTCTGGCCCTGGGAACAGCCCAGGTTCGGAGGGGACGGCCACGACGGCGGCCTTCACGAGGCCATTGCCGGCGACACGCGGATCGCCGCCCTCGGCAAGATCCCCGCCGCCCTGGACACTTCCAAGTCCAGGGTGAAGATGCCGCAGCCCGACAACGACAGCCTCGTGCCACCTGGTCTGCCGCCGTTCCTGGCTCCGCTGATCCGCGTCCCGACCATGGTCCCGGTCGGCTACCGCCCTTCCCAGGGCGGCCCGCGCGTCCAGCCGATTCCCCCGGGCACGCCGCCCGACCCCCGCTTTCCGCCTCTCACGCCCGGGGAGCAGAAGAAGTTCCAGACCTGGCTGAGCTCGCTGCGCCCGGGCGAAGTCTCGGGCGGCAAGCCGGCGGAGGTGGCCTACCAGAAGCGCGTGTCCGGCTCCCCGGAGTACGAGGTCCCCATCCCGCCCGGCCACAGCGTAGGGAACACGCTGATGGTGGATGGTTTCCGTGATCTCGACGGGATGGCCGTCGAGGCGAAGTATGTCCACAAGCCGAACCAGCGCTGCTACCGCTCGCTCGACGAACTCCGCGAGAACCATGAGAAGGGGAAGAAGGACTTCCTCTACTACAAGGACCGCAACGAGCTGAAGAAGTACGCTGCCGCGCTCGACGACCCGAGGAACACGGAGATGCGAGGGGTCGAAACGGTCACCAACAACCAGGATTCGGTCCAGTACTGGCGCGTCATGATGGCCGCCTACGGTGTCAAAGGCCACGCCCGCTACGTACCCTGACCACCGCTGCCCCGCCGCACAGGAAGCACAGCGCCACGATGGAACCGGAAGAGATCGCCGAACTCCGCACCATGTACATCTTCAGCCCGCCGGAGGGGCAGAGCTGGGGCCTGACCTACGAGGTCCTGGAGGCCCTGCTGCTCGAGCGCGACGCCGAGGCGTTCATTCGCGTCGACGATGGCTCCGACGGCCCGGTCAGCGGATCGTCCATGCACTTCGGGATCACCCTGGACGACGAAGAGCTTGAGGGTATGGCCCTGCTGTCCCCCGAGGGTCTGTCCGTTATGGACTGCACTGTGCACACAGCGGCCGCCTTCGCCATCTGGCTCTCGAACAACGTGGTGCCGACGGGAAAGGCCGTCACCTTCAACACGGAATGGGGTCTGGAAGCCGAGCTGCCGGACACCCTCGTTCCAGAGGCGCCCCGTCCGCGGATCGCGGCCGCGTTCATGGAGCACCTCAAGGACACTGGAGGGCTTGACTGATCCCGGAGATCGGTAGCCTCCCCGCACGGTCGACGAGCCGTTCGCCGGTCATGGTGAGCGGGCGGCACGGCGGCACGTGCTGCCGCGAGGGCCAGCTGGTTGGCGAGGTCGCCGCCGCCAAGACGAGATCAATGCCGCTCTCGGCTGCGAAGCGCCCGATCTCGCGGTGTGCTTCGACTGCCTCGCCGCCCAGCTCCAGCATCTCTCCGAGTACGGCGATCCTCCGGCCGCCTGCGGCCTCGGTGATCCCACCGTTACCCCGCGCAAGCTGCGGCATACGGCGGCTTCGCCGGCCATCACCAGCGGCGCGGACCTCAACGGCCTACAGACGATGCTGGGCCACGATTCCGCGACGCTGACCCTGGACACCTACGGGCACTTCTTCCCGGACCGGCTGGACGAGGTCTCGAAGAAGATGCACAAACGCCGCTCCAAGCAACTGGCCAAGGCGAAGGCCAAGCTGGAGAAGGCGGAGAAGAGGGCCCGAAAGGCTGCCGAGGCCGTGGCCGTCCTGGAGGGTCCCACGGCGTGATGTGTGCCTTATGCGTGCTGTGTATGACAGCAGGGGTCGCTTCGGCGGCGCGGCGGAACGCCCCCTGCTTCCGGGCTGCTAGGGCAGGTCTCGGCGGACCAACGCCTGAGCGAATGGTTCTCCGGTGGCCCGGGCGTGGGCCATCCGCTCGCGCACCTCGCTGAGGGTGCGCGGGCGGTAGCCGGGGCCGCCGCAGCAGCTCTTGTGGAAGCGCACACCGGCGTGCAGCAGCACGGAGAGGGTGCGCCAGGCGGCGGTGTCCCGCCTCTTGGGCGCCGCGAAGGCGGAGCCGACGTGGATCAGTGGTTCGGCGCAGCGTGGACAGACCCGGTCGTGGTCGTGGTAGCCGGGGTAGGGCTGCTTGTACGAGGCCCGGCAGGGCAGGCAAACGTACGAGGTCTTTCCATGGGCCATGCGGGAAGGGTAGAGCCGCCACAGGGTCGGGCTCGACAGATTTCCGGCTTGCTGCGGAGGCTCTTCAGCAAGGGTGGGGCGGCGACGGCCGACCGTACTTGCTTCTACTCGCGGCCGCGAAGTTCTGCGTCGATGGCGTCAGCAGCATCCCCGGCGGCCAGCTCGCTGATCTCCCTGGGGGCCTCGCGGTCGTCATACACGAAGAGTCTTGCGTCGACGACGTGGCTTCGGTTGCCAGCCGAGACGGCGGCCCGCCTCGCGTGCAGCACGATGGACATCCTTCAGTTCGCCCATCTCCTCAGGATCGCCACTGCTCAGGATCAGATGCCCGTGGTAGCCCTGGTAGCGAGGCTTCAGGGAAGCTCGCATCAGGCCCTCCAAGCGGTCGACCAGCTTCTCGTACCGGCGCCGGGCCAGCTCGTCCTTCGCGGGCATATCGCACAGCGCCCCACCGCTGCTCGCAGCAGCATATGTGTGCTGCGAGTACGAAGGCCCTCCCGCCCGTTGGACGGAAGGGCCTCTGACCAGGCGTTTTCGCTGGTGCCCCCGGCAGGATTCGAACCTGCGACACCCGCTTTAGGAGTTTTCCCTGGGCGGGGCTGTGACCTGCGGAAACGTCGTCCATGGTGTGTCTGGCCTGGGAAAACACCCCTCCGTAGTTCTCACGTGTTCACGGGGTTTCCCGGCCTCATGTGTGCTGAATCCGTTCTGCCAGCAACTTCTGACGGGCTGCGGTATGCGCCCCGGCTGGTCACCGTTCGGCTTGCAGCCCCGGGAACAAGGTGCGAGCGCGGTGGGGGTCGGGAGCGATAAAGACTCCGTCGGCCGTGACGAGGTTCGTGCCAGGGTCTGTCCGGGTGGTGATCGACCCGCTCACGAAGATCTTGCGGTCGTCCGTGCCGGTGACGCGGGCGAGGATCCGCAGGGGTGTTTCCAGTGGGACCGGGCGGTGGTAGCGCATCTGGAGGGAGACGGTCAGGCCCGGCATCCCGGCTGCTGCGCAGGCACGGCCCATGAGTTCGTCCAGGAGCATGGCGCTCATGCCGCCGTGGCCGTAGCCGGGCGGGCCTTCGTGGGCGATGCCGAGCGTGCAGTGACCCACCAGGCCGTCGGCGGTGGGCGTCACCCGCACGGGCGGGGCCAGTGGGCTGCCGACCCCGGTGACAGGGCTGTACATGCGTGCGCCCGAGGGAAACTCGTCCACCTCGGGGATCTCCGCCCGCGAGCGCCGGCGCCCCGTCAACTGGCCGGTGACGTGACGGACGCCGTCCGCCACGCGGTGGAGGGTGTCCGGGGAGGCGGCGGTGCGGACGGTGGCTTCCACCAGGGCGCGCAGTTCGTGGCCGAGGCGGGTGATGGCCGCCTTCTGGTGTTCCAGTTCCTCTACCTCGTCTGTCGCTCGCGTGGGGTCGGTGGCCATGCCGGTGGGCGGCGGGTCGGTGAGGGAAGTGTGCATCGGGTTTCTCGGTGCGGTGGGCTGGTGGGGTGCGGGCCGGGTGGTGTCAGTCATCGGCCCGGACGAAGACCGGCTTCAGGTGCTTCTCCGGCAGTGCGGTCGGCAGGTCCTCCCAGTCGATGACGTGGGAGACGACCTTCTCGGGGGCGACCTTGCCGGAGGCGGCGAGTTCGAGGGCGTCGGGGATGTGGGCGCGGACGTTGTCGCGGGCGATGCGCAGGGTGACGCCGTTGAGGTACATGTCGAGCAGGGGCAGTTCGCCGGGGCGGAAGTGGTTGCCTGCCGACTCGCAGATCCCTTCCGGAGTCAGGGACTTGACGGTCAGGGCGAGCTGGTCGACGCGTCCGGTGGCCTCGACGGCGATGTCGTAGCCCTGGGGGATCGGGTCCAGGGTCTCGGCGGTGGCGGCCCCGAAGGCGCGGGCCAGGGTGCGGTGTTCGGGGTCGGGGTCGACGTAGAGCACGTCGGAGGCGCCGAGGGCGCGGGCGATGTCGCACACGTACAGGCCGATGCTGCCCCGGGCGACGACCAGAACGCGTGCTCCGGGCCGGGCCTTGAGGTGGGGGGCGACCAGGCGCCAGGCCAGGGACCAGTTGTCGCTGGCCGAGGCCATGGCGACCGGGTCGAGGCCGGCCGGTAGCGGGACGAGCATGGCGTCGGCGTAGGGCACGCGGACCAGGTCGGAGAAGAGCCCGCCCCAACTGCCGCCGATCGGTGCGCCGTACATCGCCATGTAGGGCACGGCGGTGCAGTGCGCGGTCAGCCCGGCCCGGCAGCGCTCGCAGGCGCCGCAGTTGATGGACCAGGGAACGACGACCAGGTCGCCGGGAATGACGGTGGTCACGGCGTCGCCTGTCTCGACGACCCGGGCGACGCACTCGTGGCCCAGGGCGAACGGCGGATCGATGAAGCCGTGACCGGCCAGGATGGAGGAGTCCACGTCGCAGGAGGTGGCAGCCACCGGGGCGACGATCGCCTCCCCGCCGGACTGGAGTTTCGGGTCAGGTGCCTCGCGCCACTCGACGGTGCGCTTGGCGATGTAGATCAGTTCACGCATCGATCGTGCCCGCCTTGTCCCGCTGAGCCAGGGCGACGAGGTCGGCGTAGCGGACGACGGAGCCGCCAGCGCCCCAGGTGCCCTCGGGCTGCTCGTGCACCAGGACCCACACCCGCAGGGCCTCGTCCGGGCCGAGGCCGGCCGCGGCCAGAACCGTCTTCGTCGCCTCCTCGACCAGGCCCGCCTTGCGGCGCTCGGACAGGGCCCCGTGAGGGACGGTGACCTCCACCAGGAAGCGCGGCTCGTCGTCCTCGGCCGTGGTCTGGGCGCCTGCCGGAAGTTCGGTGAGGTAGCTCCACGCCTGGGCGCGGAAGAACGCCGTGTCGGGTGCGCCCTCCCAGCGCAGCAGCACCGCCGCGAGGTCACGCTGGATGCTCTGGCGGCCTTGTGCGGTCAGGGCGCCGGCCGGGGCCGTGAGCCGGATCATCGGCATGGGCATACCTCTCTTCGTTTCGTTCGACTCTTCGCTCGACGACTCAGTCCTATGACAGTCGTTATAAGCGAAGGTCACGCTAGACTATGACGGTCGTTATATCCAGTGCGGTCAGAAGGGATCGTGTACGTGACCAAGCCCAGCCCGGCGGCGCGCGAGCGGATCGTGGCCGGCGCGGCCGACATGATCAGCCGGCGCGGTCTGAACGCGACGAGCATCCGCGAGATGGCCAAGCACGCCAGGGCGCCGCTCGGCTCGACGTACCACTACTTCCCTGAAGGCAAGCAGCAGTTGGCCACCGAGGCCGTCCGCTACACGGGCGAGTGGGTCGCGCGCCGTCTGCGCAAGGAGCTGGAGGCGGGGCCGGTCTCCGGACTGCGGGCGTTCCTCGCCCTGTGGCGCAAGATCGTCGTCGACAGTGACTTCAGGGCGGGCTGTCCGGTTCTCGCCGTCTCCATCGAAGAGCCGCCCACCGACGAGACACCCCCCGCCGTGGTAGCCGCCGCCGACGTCTTCACTGCATGGGAGAGCCTGCTGTCCGCTTCGCTGCGGGAGCACGGCGCCGAGCGCGAGCAGGCGGCACAGCTCGCCACCCTCGCCGTCGCCGCTGTAGAGGGGACCGTGGCCATGTGCCGCGCCAAGCGCAGCATCGAGCCCCTCGACCGCACCGCGGAGCAACTGCAGGCGCTGATCCTCGCCACGATCAAGGGCTGAGTCGGCCCGCGCTGACCGAGTCGGCCTGCGCTCGACGTCTTGGACTTCAGGTACCCAGCGCTGCGCGGACGGCCTCAACCCTCTCCTCCGTGAACACCCCGCTGTCCAGGAGCGGGAGGACGGACAGTACGCCCCCGGACGAGCCCCAGCTGCCCTCGTCGATCACGCGGAAGTTGACCCACCACGTCGGTGCCGGCTTCTGCAGTCCGCAGGCCGCCGCCAGTGCGGCCAGGGCACGTTCGATGACCTGGGCTCGTACGTCCGGCTGCCAGGCGGCGTCCATGACCGCGATGTCGATCACCATCACGTCGAGTTCCTGGTCGGCGTCCGAAAGCAGCCGTCCGCCGATCGCCATCATGTCCTGCTCGCGCTCGACGAAGTGCACCTGGAACCCGACGCGGGCGGCCGGAGCCGGCTGTCCGACCTCGGGCACCAGCACCGCGTCCGTCAGCGTCTCGGCCAGCTCACGGCGCTGCTCCAGGCCCAGCCGCCCCTTCGGGGCGTTCACGGTAATGATCGTCACAACATCCTCCTATGACAGTCGTTATAGACGCTGGCAGACTACACCCGTCTATAACGACTGTCATAAACGGCGGTGTGAGCGTTCAGTCGGAGATCACGGCGGTGCGGTGGATCCACTCGCTGCCCTGTGCCGCCTTGTGCAGGAAGGCGGCCACGTCCGCGCGGCTGATCGTCGGGTTGCCTTTCATCGGCAGCCGGTCGTCCGCCCGGTAGGTGCCCTTGGCGGGGCCGTGGGTCAGCCTGGTGGGGTACACGACGGTCCAGTCCAGTCCGCTGGAGCGGATGCTCTCGTCCGCGATCGCCTTGTCGGCGTAGATCGACCGCAGCAGCGTGCCGTAGATCAGCTTCTGCGCGCTGCTCGACCAGCCGAAGGTGTGGCCGACACCGAACGAGGACAGCCACACCAGACGGGAGACACCCGCTTCTCCGGCCGCGCCGATCACCGCCATAGAGGCGCGAGTGAAGAGGCCGTCGGCGCGTACCGAATTGCCCCTGCCGAGCGCGGAGACGATCGCGTCGTGCCCGGCTGCCGCGGAGGCGAGGTCGCGGTGCGAGGTGGCGTCGCCGGTAACCGTTGTGACCTGCTCGGCCAGGTCACCCAGGGCCGCCGGATTGCGGACGAAGGCCGTGACCGAGTCGCCGGATCGCACGGCCAGGTCGACGACATGACGACCGGTGGGACCGGTCGCACCGAGGATCAGCAGCTTCATGATGGAGGCTTCTTCCGTGGGCGATGTCAGGAGAGGTCGGCGAGGTCTTCGTCGGTGAGGGTGATCGCGGCGGCAGCCATGTTCTCCTCCAGATGGGAGAGGGACCCCGTGCCCGGGATGGCCAGGGCCACCGGCGACGAGGCCAGTAGCCGGGCCAGGCCGATCTGAGGGACGGTGGCGCGGTGCCGGGCCGCCACCTTGGCCAAACGCTCGTCGTCGAGTTCCCGACCGCCACCCACCGGGAAGAAGGGCACGAAGGCGATGCCGGACTCCTCGCATGCGGCCAGGAGGTCGGCTTCGTCGCCCTGGGCGGCATGGTTCTGCACGGCAGTGACAGGTGCGATGGCGCGAGCCTCCGTGAGATGACCGGTGTCGACGTTGCTGAGGCCGAGGTGACGGATCAGGCCCTCCGCACGCAGCGCCGCGAGCGCCTCGAAGCGCTCGGCGAGGGACTCACCGTGCGGGGGTTCCATGGCGCCGATGCGCAGGTAGACCAGATCGAGGCGGTCCACGCCCAGGCCGTCGAGGTTGGCTTCGACAAAGCCGCGCATGTCGGCCGGGGCGCCGTGGGAGAGGCCGTCGGGGCCGATGACGGGGCCCACCTTGGTGGCGATGACCAGGCCGGACGGGTAGGGGTGCAGGGCCTCACGGATCAGGGTGTTCGCTCGCACCGCACCGCCGGCGCTGAAGTAGAAGTCGGCGGTGTCGACGTGGTCGACCCCGAGTTCAACGGCGCGTCGTAGTACGGCACGGCCGGCCTCGGGGTCACGGGCGGGGCCGCCCATGCCGGCCTTGGACGGCAGGCGCATGGCGCCGAAGCCGAGCCGGTTGACGGGGAGGTCGCCGCCGAGGCGGAAGTCATTGCTCATGAGCTCCAGCCTGCAAGGCCCGGCACCGGCCGACGAGCCCGTGGCATTTTGCTGCCACCGGCACAATGGACGTATGCCACAGGTCATGACGCTTCGCGGTGATGTTGAGCTCTGGGCGCGGATCAAGCCCTTGACGGAGTCCCACGACGCGGAATGGGTCAACGTCGCCCGCGACCTCGACACCTGGCCCGGCGCGCGTGAGGCCGCCCGCCTGACGATGCGCCGTGACGGGGCGGTTCAGGCCCGCAAGCTGTACAGCCCCGCCGTACTCGCCGACGAGCGCGACCGGGAAGCCCTGCACGAGATGGCCGCCCACGGTATGCGGATCAGGATCACCGGCACCCCGATGTCCCGGGGAACCTTCTTCATCGACCGGCGAACCATGATCTTCACCAGCCCCATGACGTCCGCCCCGGCCGCTCATGGACACCGCACGTACACCATGAGCGCCGCGCCGGCCCTGGTCGACGGGGCATACGCGCTGTTCGAAGCCGCTTGGGAGAGCGCGACCGACCTCGCGGCCTTCCTCAGTCCGCAACGGCCCCTGATCGACGCCCGGACCGGCAGGGTCCTGCGCGCCCTGACCTCCGGCGTCACCGACGAGACAGCCGCACGGGAACTCGGCATGTCGCTGCGCACCTACCGCCGCCGGGTCGCCGAACTGCTCGTCACCCTCAACGCGGGCTCCCGTTTCCAGGCCGGAGTACGCGCGGGCGAGTTGGGCCTGATCCGCGGGTGATCGCCGCCATCAACCGACACGCTCAGCCACAGCCGTGGGCAGCCGTAGTCGACCACCATCCCCTACAGGCGTTGTAATTGCTGTACAGCAGTGACCGCTGCGTTTGTTCGTGCCCGTGGTGTTGTCCGTGCGGGTCAGCGCCACCTGGCACGTTCCTATCTCTCACTCGTGCAGCGATTGGAAGCGGGAGGGCACTGACCTGGGGCTTCGCAGGAGAATGCGCGTTGACCTGGGAAATCTCTTCTCCCTAGTTCTCACGGGTCAACGCCGTTTCCCGGGCTCATGTGCCCTGGATGTGCCCTCGCGACGTCTCACCAGAGGGCGCCTTGCTCGGCTGACGGACGGGTAGCGGACGGCGTCGCCGCCAGGCTCACTCGCGTCTTTGCGTTGATGGCACGAGGTTCCGTCGTCACGGCGCCCGCCTCACGCAGCTGCCGGATGGCCTCGATCACTTGGGCGGGCCGGTAGACGGTTTCCAAGAGGGCGTATCGCTTGAGCTCCGGGATGGTTCGCCCGTCGGGTGCTTCGGAGATGAAGTCGTGCAGGATCCGTCGCAGCGGGGCCGTATCCGGTTCGAATACGAGATCAAGCATCTGCTGTTGAGTGTCCCTGGGGTCGCGGTAGCGGACGCCGTAGGAAGGGTCCACCTTCCACATGGCGTCTTTCATCTTCTCCAGCCCCAGTTCGTGCTGGGTGCCGAAGATCAGGTAGAGCATCCTGCCCCCCTCGTCGACCATCTCGAAGTACAGCGTGTAGGTGAAGCCGGCCTGGCGCAGCGTGTTCCGGTATTGCTCGCGCAGGAACGTGAACTTGCCCGAGGGGGACTGCTGGAAGACGCCTTGCCACTCCGGGCTCCCGAAGGCTTCGTCGCCGAGCTGGCGGTGACCTTCGTGCTTCTCGGCGAACCGGGTGAGGAAGCTGGGCTCGAAGGTCACCATCACTTCGGTGCTGGGATGGCGCCCCAGCTCTTGGAGGAGCGAGAAGGGGATGTCGGGTCCGCCGAAGCTGTCCAGCAGGACGAAGAGGGGTTTCCCCAACGCTCCGATGCCCCGCAGCTTCTCCAGGAGGGCCGGGTGGAAATCTCCGTGATGTACGTCGACCGCCATTCGTTTGGTGATGTCGTCCGTTTGCCGGGAGTGGACGAGCTCCATCTGGCGCTGTAACTCTTTGACGCGCCGGGCGTCCTCCTCCATGAGGATCACGCGCATACGTTTCGGGAACCTGTGCAGAGTGTCGGCGAAGACTTCGTAGGCGATGACCGGGGAGCCGGGCTCGCCCTGTTTGTAGATGCCGGCACCCGCGAAGCCTTCGGCGTAAGTGATCACGTCGAGTCGTGACAGCAGAATCGGCGCCCATGCGGCCAAGTACTGCTTGAGTAAGTCATGTTTGGCCGCCGTGTGCGGATCGCGTTCCCACACGGCATCCTTCGGTACGGCCACGATCGGTCCCCCTACTCCCGTCGGCCCCGCTGGGGAGAGGGTCACACAACGCTGCCATATGCCACCAGAGTGCGTACGGCGTCTGCTGGACTTTGGCCGTTAATGGGCTGCGACGGGCAGTCGGGGCGGCATCTCGTCCCAGGTTGCTCCGTCAAGTTCGCGGCCCCCTGACTTCGGGCTGCGGCCACCCCATTGCTTGAAGAAGAAGGGCACTTCGGCGTGGTGGCAGGCGTCGCGGATGTCCACCAGCCACTCCTCCTGTACCGGCCGATGGTGGGGCCCGGACTCGCCCCCGGCAATGACCCAACCGATGCCGTCCAGTTGGAGACCGGTAAGCGGACCGAGAAGCGGCTCACAGGACAGGAAGCGCACGGCAGCGGGAACTTGTCGAAGGTCGTCGACTCGATCCAGGTGCTCTGCATCTTCGACAGAGACGCCCATCCACAAGTTGGAAGGCCAGTCGAGTTCGCCGGCCACACGCCGCAGCCTGCGGGCTCTCTTGGTCAGTAGCTGGTAGGTGTGCTGGGGAGTCTCGGCAATCACCTGGAAGACCTGCCGGACGAACTCCAGGGGGACCTTGGCGTGGAAGAGGTCGCTCATGGAGTTGACGAAGACCATCCGTGGGGCCCTCCACTGGCGGGGAACGGCCAGTGCGTCAGGGTGAGGGGTAAGGCCGAAGCCCGGGCCGGATGTCCTGGGATCCCCGTCAGCCTGGTACTTGGCAACGCCCATGGCCTTGAGGCGCCTGGATAACGTCAAGGCGTAGCAGTTATCACACCCGGGGGAGATCCGGTCGCATCCTGTGGTGGGATTCCAGGTCGCCTCGGTCCACTCGATTGTGCTGCGATCGCCCATGGGTCCCCTCCCGTAGCGGGTGGGCACTGGTCATCAGCGCTTTCCCACCCGGCGCTTCGACTGCGCTGCCTAACGAGCGACGTGCCGAACTGACACGCGATCGCCTCCATCCTTCACGTCGAACAGGTGTTCTGTGAAGGGGGTGCTGGGATCGTAAGCCGATGGGTGCCGTTCGTCTGAAGTGACGGTCGGCCTGCGATTGGGTTCGCTACCCGGATCGGCGGTGGATTGCTGAGAGAAGGCGCGGCATGCCGACCACTCGCCCGCCCGCCCTGGTGGCTAGCCGTCGGTAGAAGCCGTCGGCCGTTGGGCATCGGCTCATCACTGAGCACTGTGCATCGTGAAGTTGCTGGTCACGGGCCTGGTGTGCGTAGGGTTCGGGATGTTTGTGCTGGTCGTGGGCGGATGACGTCGGCGAAGATCGTCGGTCAGCGGGCGAGTTCCCGGTTCGTCAGCATCAGCAGGGCCCGCACGAGCGCGGTCGCCCACCTCGGATTCGTGCGGATCTTGCCGAGCACGCGCCAGTTCTTCAGGTGGGCGAAGCCGTGCTCGACCGGGGCGCGGACCGCGGCCAGTGCTTTGTTGGACAGCTTCTGACCGCGGGTCAGGGGTCGGTTCCGGGCGGCCTTGTAGCCGGTGATCACCGCCGGTTCGGCGTCCGGATCGCTGTCGTCGAGGCCGACGAAGCCCAGGTCGGCGATGGCGCCGAGCCCGGCCGCCCGCAGTTTCGCGGTGAGCTGGTCGTGGCGGCAGGCGGTGGTCTCCGCGGCCCGCCCCGGACGGGGCGTCGCCGAGGTGAGCCCAGAAGCCCGCCAGTAGTTGATCTTGGCGGTAGCCAGTACTGACGGTCTGCGGCCGTGACAGGGCCACGTACTTGGGCTGCCGGGAAGAACGCTGTCCCAAGCCGCCAACGAGGGGTGTCACATCCGGCGACGCGCGGCGGGGTCGCGCTCCGCGACGCGCCGGGCGACCGCGTCGACGCCAGGGCGGGCGTACCGCTCCAGGGAGCGGACCGATGCATGGCGGGAGCGGGCCAGCAGCATCGGGGTGGAGGTGCCGCCCTCCGCGTCGTGCGTGAGCGCGGAGTGCCGCAGCCGGTGGAGTGTCCAGCCGTCCAGGTCCTCGATGTCCTCGGGTGAGGCGAGGGGGTTGGCCAGTTGCCGGGTGTTCTCCTCGAAGATCTCTTCGGCCCGGCGGTAGGAGAGCCGGGCCCGGCCGGTCTCGGGGCACACGTCCAGCGTGGGTGTTCCGGCTGGGGCCTTGCGGTCGGTGAGGAACAGCGGGCCGCGGGTGCGCCGGGCGATCAGTCGGGGCAGGAGCTGGGCGGTGCCAGACTGCCAGTGGATCCACTCGGTAGCCCCGCCCTTGGCTGTGATCCTGCCGCGCTTGTCCTGCGGGTACAGGTCTTCCACGTTCAGGCACAGCACCTCATCGGCGCGGGCTGCCGACTCGTAGAGCATCTTCCAGAACGTCTTCTCCCGCAGCGAGACGTCCAGCCGCCACAGGGCGGCGATCTGGTTCTCGGCCAGTCCCTTGGTGCGGTCGGGCGGTGCCGGCCGCCGCTCGATGCCGACCGTCGGGTCGCCGACGATCCAGCCCTGGCGCTGCCACCATCCGATCGCCTTGCGGGCGATGGACAGTTCCCGGTTGACGGTGTCGGCGTCCATCTCGTCCGCCCGCGCCGCCGCCAGCTCGGCCAGCACCTCCGGCAGTGAAGGGTCGTCGATTCCTGTGAGGGCGAAGACGGGCGGCTTCGCGCCCCGGCGGGCGGGTCCGGTCGGCGCCGGTTCGCCAGCGAGCATCCACCCCCACGTCGTCAGCGAGATCCGGTAGATCCGCGCGGAGGACTTCGCGATGCCCGCGCCGGTGAGGTACCGCTCGACCGCCGCGGTGTACGACGCGGGCGGGGCGGACAGAGGTACGACCCGAGCGCGCGGCAACCGAAGCGCGCCCCCACTCCCGAGATCGGTCACCGGTTCGATCGTCACGCCGCCCCGCCCCCCCTGACGCTGCCGCAGTAATGCGTATACCTCGCCCCGGCGGCCGGAATGGCCCGCCGCAGGTCGCGGTGATCACGGTAGGGGCTCCGCCGCAGTAAATCCGGCATTTACTGCGGCAACACCCTGACGGGGTGGGTGGGTCCTCGTCATCGGTGGTTCCTCGGTTTCAGGGGCAGCGGTGGCGCCGCCTTCGCGTTGTGGACCGTGATTCGGTGTATCAGTTCGTCTTGGAGAGGGGGTCGATGATGGTGTCGGCGACCCGGCGTGCGACCTCGGCCGGGTAGGGGGCGTCGAGTCCGAGGACGATGTGACTGAACCCGCCGTCGAGTGCCGCGCGGACGACGTGGCGGGTGTCCTGGGGTCGGTCGTAGGAGGCGGGCAGGATGATGGATCGGGTGATCTCGGCGGGGTTGCGGCCGACCTCGGCGCACAGCCGGTCCAGCGTCGCGCTGCGGGCGATCGCCTGCTCGATGCTGCCCCCGGGCATGTTCCAGCGGTCGGCGTGCTCGGCCACCACGCGCAGTGTCGGGGTGGCCTGGCCGCCGATCAGGATCGGCGGGTGGGGTTGCTGGACGGGTTTGGGGCTGCAGAACGCGCCGCTCAGCTGGTGGTAGTCGCCCTGGAAGTCGAACGGTGTGGTTTCGGTCCATAGTCTGCGGGTGATGGTGCACGCCTCGGCGAGGCTTTTGACCGCGTGGGCGGCATCGTGGAAGGGAAGGCCGTGAGCTGCGTACTCACGCCGGGCCAGTGGCACGTCGGGCCGCGAGCCTGCGCCGATGCCGAACTCGAGTCGGCCGCCGGAGATGACATCGACAGTGGCGGCGATCTTGGCCAGCACGGCCGGTGGGCGGAACCTGTTGCTGGTGACCATCACCCCGAGCCGCAACCGCTCGGTTTGGGCTGCGAGGGCGGACAGCAGTGTCCAGCCCTCGAAGGTTGGTCCGTTCGGGTCGCCGCCTAGCGGCATGAGGTGGTCGAACAGCCAGGCGTGCTCGATCTGCGGGATGCCGTCCGCCTCACGCCAGACCCGCAGAACATCGGCGTAGGCGACCTGAGATGGGGCGGTCATGATTCCGAAACTGGGCCTGCGGGCCGGTGCGAGGGGGTTGGTCACTTCGAGTCGATCCTCCCCAGCGCGTCGACGGCCGCGGCCAGGGACCGGCGGGCGGTAGGCCACGCGTCGTTGTCGAGGCCCAGCGCGGTACGCAGATACGCCAGGGTGACGTGCTGGACGACCGCGACACGCTCGGGGCTTTCGTCGGTGGTCCGCGTGTCGTTGGAACCCAGGATGCCGCCGAGTACGTGTTCCGCGCCGAACAGGGTCAGCAGATCGGTGGCGCCCGAGCTGAGGCGATAGCCGTCAGTGAACCAATCCGGACCGCGCACCGTCAGCGGGGACTGGTCACGGTCGCCGGCGACCATGAGGCTCGGCGTCTTCAGCTCGGCGAAATCAGGGCTCATGAACGGGAAGTACTGGACGGCGAGCGGGCTTAGGTCGGCGCCGCCGGTACCGGGCAGGCACAGCAGTACCGCCGCCTTCACACGCGAGTCGCTCACGCTCTCACCGGGAATGCCGTCGGCGTCGACGACCCGTGCACCCGCGAGCATGCTGGCGGTCTGTGCGCCCCACGAGTGTCCGGCGACCGCAATGCGGTCGTGGTCGATGCGGCCGGCCAGCCCGGGCACGCCGGCTTCGACGGTGCCGAGCTGGTCGAGGATCTGGGTCAGGTCGGCGGCGCGGATACGCCAGATGAGCGGGGTGCGCGGGTCGTCGGGGAGCAGGCCCAGCGCGTCGAGATGGGTGGGCTGGATGACGACGAACCCGCGGGCGGCCCAGAAGTCGACGAGCGGTGCGTATTCGTCCATGGTCGCGGCCATGCCGTGCGAGAAGACGACGACGGGCAGGTTGTGGCCGGTCGTCGGCGCTGTGACCCGTACCTGCAGGTCCTGGCCGCGGTCCGGGGCGGCAAGTGCGATCGGCCTGACAGATATGACCGGAGTGGTGGAGTCGTTGCCGCCGTCGGCGGACGTGGTGTCGCTCATGAGGTGAATGCCTTTCCCGGAGGGGCCCAGTGGCCCGTGCTGCGAGGCGTCTGGCATGATTAAAAAACGGAACCCCGCTCCGCATTACGATACGGAACGTTGCTCCGCTTCACAAGTGGGAGGTGCTCACGATGTCCACGCCCAACACGCCGCCACCCTCTGCCGGACGCAAGCGATCAGACGTCCGCCGAAACGAGCAGATACTGCTGGACGCCGCGGCGGCCGTATTCGTCCGTGCGGGAGTCGACGCTCCCGTGCGGGAGATCGCCGCCGAATCGGGCCTCGGCATGGGCACCATCTACCGCCACTTCCCCACCCGGGCGGACCTGGTGGTCGCCGTCTTCAGACACCAGGTCGACGCGCTCTCCACTGCCGCGCACACGCCGCCCGCCGCCGATACGCCGTACGAGGTCCTGCGGCTTTGGGTACACCAATTCGCCGATTTCCTGGTCACCAAGCACGGCCTCGCCGAGGCACTGCACTCGGACCAAGCCGGATTCGAGAGCCTGCACAACGAGTTCGTCGAACGCCTGCTGCCCGTGCTCGACCAGTTGCTGAAAGCGTCTGCCGCCGCCGGCTCCACACACGCGGACATCCGTGCCTACGACTTCATGCTCGCCATCGGCAACCTGTGCATCGGAGTCGAAACCTTCCCCGACTACCAGTCCCGCCGCATGATCGACCTGCTGCTCGCCGGCCTGGCACAGACCGCCCCGGCACCGACAGCCAGCGAACCGAAATAGCGCCAGCGCTCTCGCAGACCCGTGCCAGGACCCTCTAAAGCCAAGCAGGTCGCGGGCGGGGCCGTCGGCACCGGAGTGGGAGCTGTTCGACTGACCGTGCGCGGGGGACGGGCCCGTAGGCACTGAAGACCGAACTGCTCGGGAGTCCCGCCGAAGTCCTTCGGCAAGTCGGGCAGTCAGGCGGCCTGACCGAGGTCGGCGGCGGTCAGGTCCTGCTCGCGCAGCGGGGTGAAATCGATGTCGAGCGTCGGGTCGTACGCCTGAGGCTGGATGCCGCGTTCGTGTGTGCTGTACTCGCCGAACCGGTTGATGTGCTCGGTCAGGTACGGCGGGATGTGCGCCAGGTCTTCCGGGTCGATCTCCCAGCCCTCCTCCAGCAGCTGCCGCACGATCTCCGCGATGTCCAGGGCGTTGTGGAAGATCACCGCGTTCGTGAGCAGGGCGTTGAACTTCATCGTCTTCTCCTGCTCGATGGGGTCGTTGTCGGCGATGACGCCGCGGTTGCCGAAGCCGATCCACTGGGAGAACCGGTTGTACGACTCGACCTTGTTGGTCGCCGCGGTCACCCGGCGGCGCAGCGGCGCGTCGGAGATGTAGCGCAGGAGCTGGACGGTGCGGATGACGCGGCCGACCTCGCGGAAGGCGGCGTAGGTGGCGTTCTTCCGTGACCCGGACCGCAACCGCTTGAGCAGCGTGGAGGAGGAGATGGCGCCTTCGCGTACGGAGACCGCCACGCGCATCAGGTGGCGGAACTGGGACTCGATCAGGTCGAAGTCGATTGTATTCTTGCCCGGCTCCCCGAACAGGGCGTCGATGTGCACGTACTCCGTCTGCTTCGACGGCCGGTAGAACGTCAGTTCCTTCCAGTTCCTGATCCTGGGCATCAAGTCGAAGCCCAGCAGGTGGGCGAGCGCAAAGACCGGGAAGCTCTGGCCCTGCGTATCCGCGTGCACGGTGGTCGGCCGCACCTCGGAGGTGTTCTTCAGCAGGCCCTCGATGATGTAGACGGCCTCCCACACGCCACACGGGATGAAGTGCGTGAACAGCGCGATGTAGGTGTCCGAGATGTGGTGGTAGGCGATCCCACCCGGCTTGCCGTACCGGACGCTCGTCTCGGCGAGCAGGTTGTCGAGGTAGGTGTCCATGTGGGTGCCGTCCGCGGCCACGGCGGTGCCGTCGCCCCACGCCTGGGAGATGTCCAGGCGGGAGTGGGCGTTGACCAGGTCGGCGATGGCCTCGTTGAGCAGCACGATCGAGAAGTGCCGGTTCGCCGTGTACGACAGCTCGTGCCCGCTCACGCCGGGGATGTGCCGGGCGGCCTCGTACGGGCCCATGTTGGTGCCCTTGACGAACGTGACGAGCACGTAGCGGCCCAGGGGGTCGGTGAGCTTGGGCTCGTTGCCCGAGGCCGGGCCGAAGCGGCGCCACCACTCCACCCAGTACGCGGTCCTAGCCACAATCCCCATCAGCGACCACCCCGGCATCCTGGCCTTGATCTCCTGCTCCAGCCGCTTCGCCGAGGGCCGCTGTCCCTCCGAGCGGTGCGGCTTCAGCGACGGGATGCCGGTCTCCGGGTCGATGACCAGGCCCTCATTGTCGGGGTACCCGGCGTCCGCCGCCGCGCCGGCAGCGCGGAGCCGGTCCTCCAGCTGCCGGCGGAAGACCCCGGCATCGAACGGGGTCGTGTCGCCCGCCTCGGCGAGGCCGACCTCCACCAGGTAGGCGGGCAGCGCCGTCTCCACGTCCTCCCACAGAAGCAGCTGCTCGGACCAGTCGGCGTGCTCCTCCGACCCGGCCACCGCCACATCGCCGGTGCGCAGTTCCTCCGCCAGTGCCGTGAAGACCATCGCCTCGAAGTGCTTGCGGACGAACTGCCCCGGCCGCGTCCTGTCGGCCACGGCCTTCTGCCAGTTCTGCGTGGCGAAGGAGATGTCCACCGCGCGGCCGTCCTCGCCCAGGGCGCTGATGTACTCGCCGCGCGCCGCCTGGTGCCGCTGCGCGTGTGCCAGCGCGTCCAGGACCCGGCCGTCCTCCGACGTCGCAGTGAACTCCAGCTTCCCGGCCAGGTCGAACATCACCGCCCGGTCCCGGCCGATCTGCCCGTACAGCAGCACCTCCCAGAAGTTGCCGTGATGAGCGGAGACCTTCTCGATCTGCTCGTACTGCTTGGCGAAACCGCCGAAGCCCTCCACCGCCTTCGTTACCGCAGCGACCCCGCCGGCCTGCACCCCCAGCGCCTTCGCCAGGGCGAGGACCGCCGGGGAGACCCTGCCCTCCAGCCGCCCCACGACCTCGTCGACGGGCGCCTGTTCGTCCAGGCCGTCCAGCGCCTGGCGGGTCTGATCCGTCATGGCCGCGGCCTTCTCCAGGGCCTCCTGGGCAGGGCCGCCCTCGTCGATGTGCTTGAGCACGGTGCGGTAGTTCCCGATCAGAGCCTCGACGATCTCCCGCTCGGCGAGCCGGATCTCCTCCAACTCCGCCTTGGCCTTCTTGATCTTCGTGGCGATGCGTTTGCAGAACATCGTGGCCAGATCGTCACGGACCCGCATCCGGGCCTTGTGCACCAGGCACGCGATCAGCGCGACCCGCCGAACCGGCGTGAAGTCCCGCAACTCCGAGGCATCCGCCGCGTCCGCTTCCCCGGCGAAGTCGGTGATCTTCCCCGAGGCGACACCGTCCGTCCACACCGACGTGTCGCCGAGACTGTCCACCCACTCCAGACGCCTGGCGAGGTTCTTGAAGTGCGACCACGTCGGCCCCTGCGCGGGCTTCTTCGGCCGGTTGTACAGCGTCGTCCCGTCACCGTCGCGCTCCTCCAGCAGCCTGAGCAGCTCAGCCCGCTCCACCGCGCTCATCCGGTCGTGGATGCCCGTACAGATCGAGGTGTTCACCTCATCGCGGATCATCGAGGCCATCGCGTCGAAGGTGGAGAACGCCGGCAGCTCCAACCCAGCCTCCACCACCCTCTCCAGCGCGATGTTGATCAGATCGGCCGGGCGGTTCTTCGCCGCGGCCTCCTTACGGACCGACTCCTCGGCAATCCGGCGGGCCCGCGCCTGGTCGTACGTCGCGCCCACCCGCCAACGCACCTCCGCACGCTGCCGCTCGGCCGTCCGGCCCGTCGCCCACAACGCCGTGGTGCCCTCCGGCAGCTCCACCGCACGACGGACGAAGTCGACCACCATCTCCGGGTACTCGTCCGCCTTCGGGAACCGCCCCATCCGCTGGTACGACTTCAGCGCCAGCAGCAGCGCGAGCTGATGGCCGTCAGCGTCCATCCGCTCAGCGGCCCACGCCGCCTCCTCCCGCGTCGGCGAGAAGAACAGATGCAGCGCATGCGCGGTGATCAGCCGCTTGAACCGCGGGTAGGCGGTCCGCTCGATCGAGGTCAAGATCCCCACCCGGCCCACGAAGAAAGCCCAACATCACACCAACGACACTGAGCTGACCGGGTGACGGCTCCGCCAACGAGGACCCCAAGATCAACTATTGGCGGCTTCTGGGCTCACCTCGGCGACACCCCCGGACGAGCCTCGGAGATCACCGCCTGCCGCCACGACCAGCTCACCGCGAAACTGCGGGCGGCCGGGCTCGGCGCCATCGCCGACCTGGGCTTCGTCGGCCTCGACGACAGCGATCCGGACGCCGAACCGGCGGTGATCACCGGCTACAAGGCCGCCCGGAACCGACCCCTGACCCGCGGTCAGAAGCTGTCCAACAAAGCACTGGCCGCGGTCCGCGCCCCGGTCGAGCACGGCTTCGCCCACCTGAAGAACTGGCGCGTGCTCGGCAAGATCCGCACGAATCCGAGGTGGGCGACCGCGCTCGTGCGGGCCCTGCTGGTGCTGACGAACCGGGAACTCGCCCGCTGACCGACGATCTTCGCCGACGTCATCCGCCCACGACCAGCACAAACATCCCGAACCCTACGCACACCAGGCCCGTGACCAGCAACTTCACGATGCACAGTGCTCACTGTCGAACCTGCCCGCGGCGCCATCCCGAGCCCACGCAAGATCACCACCTGGATCATGCTGCCCCGTGGCACTCTGAAGCTCCGCGAGGAGGAACAGCTCCTCAAGGTGCGGCTGACATGCCCCGACATCGCCCGGGCGTGCGACCTCGCCTGGACCTTCCACGACCTGCTCCAACAACGGCGCGGCCACCAGCTGTTGACGTGGATACGCGAAGCCGAGCTGCGACGCGCCGGCGCCCATCCTGTCCTTCGCGCAGGGCCTGTGTCTCGACCTCGACGCCGTCACCGCCGGCCTCACCCTTCCATGGAGCTCGGGCGTCGTCGAAGGCCATGTCAATCGCATCAAAACGATCAAGCGGGCCATGTACGGCCGAGCCTCGTTCCGCCTCCTCCGCACCCGCATCCTGCTCCGATCATGAGCTGGGGATTCACGGAATCGCGGTCTGAACCATGCAATTCCCCACCTCAGGTGGGTTCGGTGTCACCCAATTCCCCATCTTCGCGATCATGTTTCCCCATGGGGGCGGCGGTCGCGGAAGAGGGCTATGGAATGGCGGCTGCTGTCTTGGGGGTGGCAGCCAGCCGCAGGCCGATTTCCACGAAAGTCCAGCCGAGACGGGTACGGAGGTCCCGGGGGTGTCTGGCCGCTGTGGCGAGGCGGTACGCGGCGGCTTCGGCGCGGAGTTCGGCGGCGCGGACATGGTGCAGTGCGAGGTGAGTCTCGGGGTGCATCGGACTGTGGCCTTTTAAGCCCTGGCTGATGATGCGGCGACGCTGAGTAACCGCCTGTCAGTCGACTTCTACGGTCACTCGGTGGTTGTTGGCTCGCCGTCGGGGACTGTCAGGGCCCAGGTGGCCATGGTGTCGAGGACAGCGCGCAGTCCTTCACCGAGGGGAGTGAGCCGGTACTCGACCCGTGGGGGAATCTCCGAATAGGCGGTGCGCAGGACGATGCCGTGTCGCTCGAACCGGCGCAGCCGGCTGGTCAGGGTGTGCGGGCTGATGCCGGGCAGGGCGTCGCGCAACTCTGTGAAGCGGTGGGGTCCGCGCAGGAGTTCGCGCACGATAAGGGTGGCCCACGGCCCGTCGAGCAGGGTGATGAACCGGGGGACGCCGCACTCCGGAAGACGGTCAGCAGCCATGGTTCGAGTTTATGCCATTAGTGCAGTTGATGTAACCGGTGCAGTCCATGCACTAATAGGTCCATGACCTACGCGTTTCGTGGTCAGCCCGCACCACACAACATGGAGGACGACATGCCCGCGATCACTACGGCCAACACCGCAAGCGAGATGGTGCGCTCGGCCACGACCACCGCGTTGCGGGTCGCCGCGCGCGAGCTGGAGCTGTACGTCGCCGGGGACGTCGCCGGGGCGGATGAGGTGTTCGCCCCTGATCTGATCGACCACAACCCCGCTTCCGATGCCGTCTCGGGCGTCGACGGCATACGGGCGCTGATCGCCGCGACCCGTGACGGATTCACCAACAGGCAGATCCGGATCCTGTTCCAGGAGGAGCTGCCTGGCGGCTGGGTCGTCCTCCAGTGGCAGCTGACCGCGACCCACACCGGAGACGAGTTCGGGTTCGCCGCCAGCGGCAACCCGGTCGATTTCCAGGGCCAGAACATCGTGCGCATTGTCGACGGCAAGATCAGCGAGATGTACCACATCGAAGAAATGCTCAAGCTCACCCAGCAGATCAGCACGGGCACGCAGCCTGTGTGATGGTCGAGATCTTCTCGGGCGACGGCCGCCCGTGAGGCCGTTGCTGTTCAGGCGGCCTGGGCGAGCTGGTCCGGCCGGGGCCCCTATCTCTTTGGGTCACTCCGTGGTGAGGGGAAACGCGTGGGTGTGGATGCGCACCTGGGCGGTGTTGGCGTCGTCCTCGTCGGCGGCCCGGTCGCGGTAGGTGTCGACGAGGGCGTGCATCTTCTCGACGTTTGGGTGAGCTCGGGTGTCAGCCGTAATGTCGCGCTGCTCATGTCCCAGGTGCGGTTCCATTCCTCCGGCCATGCCTGGCGGTTGCCGAGCCAGGTCGACAGGTCCCGGGTCTGGGTGGTGGCGGCCTCGTGGAGATACATGTCGGCAGCCCCGCGCACGTCCGGGCTGGTGTCCGTGAGCAGTGTGTCGTCGAAGCGCAGGCCCTGGTGGGCTGCCTTCCACCACCGCTCCCGGCCCTTGCCGTGCTCGGGGGCGTCCTCGATGAAGCCGTGAATGGCGAGCTGCCGCAGGTGGACGAGACGACACCCACCTGGCGAGGAACTTACTAGGAGATAAAGGGCAATCCACCTAGATCAAACGCCCTCTCAGAGGTCGATGACGACCTTGCCCTTCACGCGCCGGCCGGCCTGGAGCTCGACCGCGCGGCGGATCTCCTCGATCGCGAAACTCGCCTCGATAGGCACGCGGAGTCGACCCGCCACAACCAGGCGCGCGATCTCTTCCAGGGTGCCGGGAGCCGCGTTCGCGCCGTTGGCCGCCGTCACGCCGTCGATCTGTGCTGCGATGGTGCAGATCCGCTTGTCCGGGACGCCGAGTTCCCGTGCGACGTGCACGGTCTCCTCTCCGTGCAGGTCCATGGCGGCGGTGACGCCGTCGGGAGCGAGGGCACGGACCCGGTCGGCCAGGCCGTCGCCGTAGACGACCGGTTCGGCTCCGAGTTCGCGCAGGTAGTCGGCCGAGGACGGCGATCCCGTCCCGATCACGCGCGCTCCGGCGATTCGGGCGAGCTGGACGGCGAACACCCCGACCCCGCCTCCGGCGCCGCCGATCAGCACGGTGTCGTCCGGACCGGGGTTGATCGCGGCGAGGGCGGCGGATGCCGTGCGGCCCGCGATCGTGAGGGTGGCGGCGATGCGGTCGTCGACGCCGTCTGGCGTGTGGTGGGCCTCGTTCGCCGCGGTGTCCCCGGATGAGTCGACCACCACGAAGTCGGCGACCGCGCGGGACAGGGCGCCCCCGAACGCCCGGTCGCCGGACGTGAAGCCGCTCACCCCGTCGCCGACCTGGTCGACCACTCCCGCGTAGTCGGTCCCGAAGCCGACCGGCAGGGTCAGGCCGAACCGGGCGGCGGTGTCCGCGTCGGCGGTCATCAACCAGTCCATCGGATTCAGACCGGCCGCGGTGACCCGCACCCGGACCTGTCCCGGGCCGGCCTGCGGTGCGGGAACCTCGCGGACGTCCAGGACGTCGGGGCCGCCGAATGCATCGAGCTGGACCGCCCTGCTGCGACCCGTCGGCGTCTGATTGCTCTGTTCCTGCATGTTCCTCTGTCTCCTTGGACCTGCGTACGCAGTGGACGCACGGACGCACTGAAACGGACTATGCTCCGTTTACATGGATGACCGTAACACAAGCGGAGCGCGTTCCGTTTCGACTGACGCGGAGATACGCGCGCCACGGGCGGACGCGGCCCGCAATCGTGGCCAGCTGCTCGCGGTGGCGACTCGCGTGTTCGCCTCGGCGGACGCCGAGCCGTCGATGCGCGCGATCGCCCGCGAGGCCGGGGTCGGCATCGCCACGCTCTACCGGCACTTCCCGACCCGCGAATCACTGGTCGACGCGGTCTACCGGGACCAGGTCGTGCGGCTGACAACCGGCGCCCACGAGCTGCTCGGTCGGCTGGCCCCGGCTGCGGCAATGCGGCGCTGGATGGACTTGTTCGGGGACTGGATCGCGACCAAGAACGGCATGCTCGACACGCTGCTCGCGATGATCGAGGCGGGTGAGATCGCCCATGCGCAGACTCGGACCGAGCTCCTGACGGCCATCACCAGGATGCTCGACGCCGGCCGCGCGGCGGGCGACCTCCGCTCCGACGTCACCGCCGAAGACATCGCCGCCGCCCTGATCGGCATCTTCACCGTGGCCCCCCGACCCGAGCGCGAAGCTCTGGCCGGTCGCCTGCTGAACCTCCTGATGGACGGCCTCCGGGCCACGGACCGGCCAGCCTGAGCCCGGATCGAGGCCGACGCATCTGGGCTCTGCCCGACTGGCGCCAGGCGGCTACTGACCGCCGATTACTGCTGGTCGTCGGTGAGGAGCTCGGTCAGCTGGGCGTCCACCAGTCGTACCTGCTCGGTGAACGGCTGCAAGGTGGGGGCGACGTCCGTGAGTTCGTCCTCGTCGGCGTGGGCGTCGGTGACGACCAGCTCGAGGTTCTGCTCGATGATGCGCATGTGCAGCCCTTGGAGCGCACCGCGCAGCTGGGCGACGGCCCGGTTGCCGCCGCGGGTGCCGTAACTGGCGACGGCGGCGGGCTTGTCGCGCCACTCCGCGTAGAGGAAGTCGAGGGCGTTCTTCAGAACCGCGGGGTAGCCCCAGTTGTACTGCGGCAAGACGAAGAGAAACCCGTCGTAGCCGCTGGCCGTCCGGCTCCAGCGGCGCGTGTGCTCGTGCTCGTACTGACCGAGGGCGGGCTTGCGCGGCTCGTCCAGGAACGGCAGCGCGACCTTGGCGAGGTCCACGGGCTCGTAGGTGAGACGGCTGTTCTGCTGGGCTGTCTTGAGTACCCGCCCGGCGATCTCGGGGCAGATGCGGGTCGGGCGGGTGCTGCCGATGACGACCGCGATGCGGCGGTCCGTGGTTGTGCTGTTCTCTGTCACGTCATGCATGTTCCCGGGAGAGTGCCGCTCCGCGGGTGAGCTCCGCGGCGGGTGGAGCCATCGAACTTGCGTGATCTCGGGGCCGCGTTGAGCTGCTGAATTCGTCCGAGCCGCGTTCTGCATGTCGGCTCCCCCGGGCGGTGACTGAGAGGGCGTGAGGGCGTTTGGTCTAGACGAATTACCCTTTAAGGTCTAGTAAGTTCCTCGCCAGGTTGGCGTGGTCTCGTCCGTTATGCGCTTGGCGAGGTTGTCGATCGATGCGACGTGGATCATGGCTTCGGAGCTGACGGGGAGGGTCTCGTAGTCGCGGGCGAGCCGGCGGTGCATCATGATCCAGCCGGATGGGTGGGCCGCGCGGCGAGGTGCTCGCCGAAGGCGAGTCCTTTTCCGCACGGCCTCCCGCCGAACCGGACATGACGGTTTCCTGTCATCCGGCTCTCCAGTGAGCTTAGAGGCCGCACGGATAGGGCAGTTTCAGGGGCGTCGGGTTGGGCGGTTGTCCCAGCGGCGAGCGGTCCAGGCGCGGCGGATGAGGCTACGTACGGTGATGACGGCGTCTGCGAGGTCAAAGAAGGCGTTGATGACGTGGAGACGGCGTTCGTAGCAGCGGGCGAGCCGATGGAAGGCGTTCTGCCAGGTGTGGGTGCGCTCGACGTGCCAGCGCTGAGTGGCCTGCAAGGGCGCCTTCTCGCCTTTGTGGGCGATCTGGCCGCGGAGGCCGCGTTCGTCGAGGACTGCACGCGTTTTGGCCGAGTCGTAGCCGGCATCCAGGTGCACGGTGATGTCGTCGGGCAGCGGGCCGAGGTCGTTCAGGAGGTCCGGGGTGGGAGCGAGCAACGGGGAATCGTGGCAGTTAGCCCCGGCCAGGACCCGGCCCAGGGGGATGCCGTAACCATCCGTCATGGCTGAGCGTTTCATCCCCCGTTTGCCTCGGTCGACGGGCGAGCGTCCGGCGGCTTCCCCGCCTCCGGGGGCCTTTGTGATCGACCCGTCGATGGCGATCTGCTCCAGCACGAGACCGACGATTCGGTCGTAGGCGTTCAGGACGATCTCCCTGAGCTGGGCGAAGGCGCCGAGCCGGATCCACTCGTCGCGACGGCCCCGGATCGTGGTGGCTGAGCAGGTGGAATCGGCGATGGCTTGGTAGGAGCAGCCGAAACGCAGCACCTGCAGCAGTTTGTCGAAGACGATCCGGTCGCTGACCCGGCGGCGGTGGCAGCCCAGCGGGTGGGCCGGATCGTAGACCGGCCGCACCGGCAGCAGGGTCGCGAATTGGTCCCAAAGCGGTTCGGTTAGCCATGAGGGAAGCGCAGGCACAGGTCTCCCAGTGATCACAGAGTGCCATCACTGCAGTTCCATGAGGATGTCGGCGCGGGCGTAGTAGTCGGCCACGGGGAGACGGTCGCGGGTGATCCTGACGAACCCCGCGTCCTCGTAGAGGTGAAGGGCGGGGGCCAGCTTGCTGTTCGTGCCGAGGAACAGCCGGGCCCCACCGAGTGCCCGGGCTCGGTCGATCGCTGCGGCTATGAGTCGGCGGCCGATGCCGCGTCCTTGCGCGGCGGGAGCCACGGCCATCTTCGCCAGCTCGAACACGGCGTCCGGATAGGCCAGAAGTGCGACGCACCCAACTACAGTGCCGCTGCCCGACTCGCGCGCCATGAGCACGTCGCCGCCCGGGCCCACGATGCGGCCGAACGGATCTCCGAGAACGGCCCGGTCCTCTTCCTGCAGGGTGAACAGGCGCGAGATCCACTCCTCGTTCAGCGCGTAGAACGCGTCGGCGTCACTCTGTGAGCCGATCGAGGAGACCATGGTCGGGGCAGAGGTGTGCGGCATGAGAAGGGTTCCCTTTCCGGTGTGGCTTCCCGTAGCCTCCGGCTTCACTCACCCATATGTCCAATACACACCTTGACCTCTATCAATAAGCTCGAACTATGGATCAGCGAATCGAGCTCCGTCATCTGCGGTACTTTCTGGCTGTGGCTGAGGAACTGCACTTCGGCCGCGCCGCCCAGCGGCTGCACATCGCCCAGCCCGCCCTGTCCCAGCAGATCAGGCAGCTTGAGAAGATCGTCGGCGTTGAGCTGTTCCGGCGGACCTCTCGAAGTGTCCGCCTCACAGAGGCGGGAGCGGCGTTCCAGCCAAGGGCCCGGAACCTTCTGGACCGTCTGGCGGCCGACCTCGACGAGGCCGGGCGTGTCGGCCGAGGTGAGGCCGGCCGTCTGGATGTCGCCTTCATCACCTCCGCCACCGCGATCGTCAGCGAACACCTCCGTGCATTCTCCTGCCGCCGCCCGGACGTCCAGGTGAAACTTCACGACGGTTTCACCACCGACGTCCTGGCGGCTCTGGAGCGGGGTACGGCCGACGTCGGGATCGTGCGGGACGCCGAGGAGCGCGACGACATCGACCTTTCCCTGCTGGCATCGGAACGGTTCGTCGCCGTCATACCCACAGAGCACCCCGCCGCAAGGGGTGACCGTGTAGAAGCAAGGGCGCTGGCCGCTGACCCGCTGATCCTGTTCCCGCGTTCAGCAGGAACTCACGCGTTCGACATGAACACGCAGCCGTTGCGGAACGCCGGCATCGACGTCCAGGTCGCGCAGGAGTGCTCGAACTGGCACACCATCATCATGTTCGTCGCGGCCGGCCTCGGCGTCAGCATCGCCCCCTACAGCGTCACGACGCTGCTCCCCGCAGGCGCCCGCAGGCTCGAACTCGACGGGCCTCCCACAGTGAGCCGGATCTTCATGGCCACCCGCCGAGGAGACGACCGTCCTCTCCTGCAAGCCTTCATCGCAGCATCTGAGTCCATGACAGTCCATGACCACGACCGGACGATGAGCGTGCGCTGACTTGCGGAGCGAGCACCTCCAAGCAAGGGCCACTCGAAGGCGTACCGTGCGCAGCCTCATCCGCCGGGCCTGGAGCACCCACCGCTGCAACAACAGCCCAAGCCGACGACCCCGAAACCGCCCCTATCCGCGCAGCCTCGAAGCTCGCGCACACCAGCCCCATGATCTGCAACTTCACAATGCAGACCACTCATTCATGGTCCAGAGGCCGAACTGCGCGACTGCGCACGGGTGATCGCGGGGACGGTACGGCCGCGGGGACGGCTCCCGGTGCCGGTGCCACGGGCGGACGACCCGGCCCGCGAGCTCTACCCGCTCGGCCACGGGCTGACGTAACCCGGGCGGTCTGGTGCGTCAACCCGTGGGTTGACGCCAGGTATCAAACCAGGAGTCAACCCGCGGGCCGAGGCCGTGCGGCGCCGCGGGCGGCAAGCTCTTCCCCATGACGACGACTGACTACCTCATCTCCGCCGCCCTGATCCTTCTGGTGATTCCGCAGATGCGCGGCGGCCGTCTGACGCCCCGCACGCTTCTGCTGCCGCTGGTGTCCGTCAGCGCCGCCGCCGCGCACTACCTGCATTCCTTCCCGACCGAGGGCCATGACGTCCAGCTGGACCTCTTCGGCGTCACGATGGGCATAGTGCTCGGACTGGCCAGTGGACTGGCCACCCGCGTCAGCGTGACCGAGGACGGCGCCGCGTACTCCAAAGCCGGGTGGCTGGCCGCCCTTCTGTGGGTGCTGGGCATGGGCGCGCGCTCGGCCTTCGTGTACTGGGCCGAGCACAGCGGCGCTCACAGCATTGCGCAGTTCAGCCGCGACAACCTGATCACCGGCACCGCCGCCTGGACCGCCGCGCTGCTGCTGATGGCTGTCACTCAGGTGGTGTGCCGCCTGGTGGTGGTGCGCGTCCGGGCCTACCGGCTCACCTCCCCCCTTGTCACCCCCGCCGTGGCCTGAAGCGTGGCACCCAGCAGACCGCTGCTCGCAACACACTCCGCCCCTGGCCCGGTTCCGCGTTCGCGGGCCCGGGCCGGGCTTTGCGATCAGCGGCGCAGCGTGCATCTATTCTTCAGAAGTGACGGACACACTTCAGCCGATGGGCCCGGTCAGTCCACGGCTGGCCGTGGCTCTTGCCAGTGCCCGGGAGCGACGCGAAGGCAGGGGCCGGCGTATGCAGCCCGTGTTGTGGGGAGTCATGGCCGCCATTGCCGTCCAGTCCCTGCATGCTTCCCCCGCCCCCGGCGTCAGAGGCAGGCACCTGGCAGTCACCCTGGTGCTCGTCGGCTGTCTGCTGCCCATGGCCGCGGTCGCGTCGAACCTGTGGCCCCTCACCGGTCGTCCTGCCCGCTGCCTGGTGTTCTGCGTGCTGGTGGACGGCTTCGGGTTTGCTCTGGGTATCCTGCAGCCCGGCTCGATGTCCACCCTGCCACCGTCCGTCGTGGTTCTGATGGCCTTCCTCATCCTGGAGCGACGGGCGGCCACTGTGCTCGCGGTCGTCGTCATGGGCTGTCTGACCGGCGCGGCGGCCGCCGGGTTGGACGGCGGTACCGACAACTTCCTGCATCAGGTCCTGTTCGGCGTCCTCCTGGCCGTCGTGGGCATCGTGGTGCGGCAGTCGATCATCAACGAGGTGGCCGTCACCGTGCTGCTGGCCCAGCTCGAGGACGCCCGGGAGGCGGAGACCGAGGCGGCGGCGCTGGCCGAACGCACCCGTATCGCCCAGGATCTGCACGACGTGCTCGCCCATACCCTGTCCGGACTGGCCGTGCAGATACAGGCCGCCCGGCGGATGGCCCGGCGCGACCAGGCGAGCGGGGATCTGCGGGGGCTGCTGGACCGGGCCGGTGAGCTGGTCAAGGAGGGTGTGGCCGATGCGCGCCGGGCTGTGCGGGCGCTGCGCGGCGAGCGCGTGCCCTCTCTCGAGCGGCTGCCCGAACTGGTCGAACGCTATCGGGTGGACCTGGAGCTCGACGTGACGCTGTCCGTGATCGGGCCGCACCGGGAGCTGCGGCCCGACGCGGGTGAAGCCCTGTACCGCGGTGTGCAGGAGGCGTTGACCAATACGGTCCGCTACGCACGCGACGCACAGGCCACGGTGACGCTCGTCTATGAGCCCAGGGCCACAATCCTGACCGTCGAAGACCGCCGCACCGGGCCGGGACCGGTCCGGGCGGCACTGGCCGAAGGCTCCGGGCTGGGGCTGACCGGCATGCGCGAACGCGTGACCGGGGTCGGCGGCACCCTGCACGCGGGGCCGACAGCGCATGGATGGGAAGTACGGATGGAGATACCCGCGTGACGGAGCCCGGCGAGACGGCGTCTGACAGCGAGAAGATCAAAGTACTGGTCGCGGACGATCAGCAGATCGTACGCAAGGGCCTGGTCCTGCTGATCGACATGCTGGACGGCATCGAGGTGGTCGGCGCAGCCCGTGACGGTGCGGAAGCGGTGCTGCTCGCCGGACAACTGGCCCCGGACGTAGTACTGATGGACCTGAACATGCCGGTCCTCAACGGTGTCGCGGCCACTGCGACACTGCGTGAGCAGGTACCCGGCTGCAAGGTACTCGTGCTGACCACCTACGCCGACGACGACTCCGTCTTCCCGGCACTGCAGGCGGGAGCGCGGGGCTATCTCACCAAGGACGCCGACGACGACGCGATCGAGGACGCCATCAGCAGCGTCCACGATGGCCGTATCTGGCTCGATCCTGAGGTACAGGCCCGCCTGGTCGCGGCCGTGCAGACCAGCGAGGTCGCACCGCCCGCCGCGCAGCGAAAACAGGCCCACACGCCGCAAACTCCCGCACCTTCCGACGTTCTGACCCCGCGCGAGACCCAGGTACTCACCCTCATCGCCCGCGGCCTGTCCAACGCGGAGATCTGTGCCCGGCTCGTCGTCAGCCCGGCCACGGTGAAGACACACATCAACCGCATCTTCACCAAGATCGGCGCAGCCGACCGTGCCCAGGCCGTCGGCTACGCCTATCGCAACAACTTGGTCGAGCCCTGGGACTAGTAGCAAGGTCGTGAAGTTTGCGGCGGGGTCGTGCCGTCAAGGGCCTGCGGGTGTGAGGATGTCGATGCTGGTGGTGGCTTTGTAGCTGGTGCGGTCGATGTGGGGGCCTCGGGCCTGGCACTTTGTTCGGACAGCGGAGCCTCCGGTCTTTGTGAACGGCTGTCTTGGTCGACTGCCAGTTCTACCGGGGCTCTGCTCCTCACGTCCGGTGAATCCACAGCTCAAAGACCCTGGACAACCCCACCCAAGCCGTAACTTCACGGCCTTGCCGCTAGCCCCGTGATCTCGGGCATGTCCTTGGGCCGGTCCCAGTGGCTCGGTGCCTCGGTGCGCGCGCCAGCAGTTGTCGAGCTGGCCGATGCCGATTCAGAGCAGGGTAACTGACGGGCACTCAGTGATGTCAGTGGTGTGTCGTACAGTCCACCGATACTGGAGACCCTGCCGGTTCTCGACGGTAGCTCCGTCAACAAAATTCTGTACCGCATCGTTGCGTACATCGGTACTTTCTTTGATGAGCGCGCGTACTTGTCGGAGTGAGGCGAGGCACAGTGCAAGAACCCGTACCTGTCACCATCTACCAGTCCAGCTTTGCCGCCTGTGCGCGGACGTTGGACCCTGCGCTACTCGAGACGCTGCGTATCAGCGAGTCTGCTGTGCTCGTGATGGAGGCTGTCGTCTCGCTGTGCAAGGCGCTCACCAACGACAGTGACCAGCGCCCGTGGCAGGAGCGGGTTGAAGACTGCTTTTCAGAGGTTACGGAAGAGCGGCTCAAGGAGATATTCCAAGCCTTCGTCGACGAATTCGAGGGCGAGCAGCAGCTGCAACGTTGGGTGGAGCGATTTAAGAATCAGAACTACAGCAGCTTCGCTGAGCGCCTTCTGGGGGCGGCAAGCTATAAGCGCTTCATGGATTCTCTGAAGCAGGATGGTGCTGTGGTCGCCTTGGCGGTTCGACGTGGCGTGCGCGCACTCACTCCTTTCGTTGTGGCATGGAATGACGCCGTCAAGATTTCTTCCCAGAGTCAGCTCAAAGCTGTCCAGCCGGCCAACGTACTTGCGGTGAATGCCGTCGAAATGCTGGTTTCGCTCGACGATTTCCTCGGGGAGAAGGTCCTTGCCGCTCTACCTATGGAGGTGACGAGCGCGAAGGGTTCTGATCTTGCAACGCTGGCCCCGGAAGGTGTAGACGACCTCGTAACCAGCTTTCGCTCCATGGTGGCGGAAGCGTCGGTAAAGCGTGTGGAGCGCAGAAATTCTCCGCTAGTGAGGAAAATTCGAGGGGCGCGAGACGCTCTTCGGTTCTCGGAGGACGGTGTTTCCCAGGCCGCAAACTCTCTTATCGAATTGCTTGATCGCATAATGCGAGAAAGCTTTAAGCCTGGAGAAGTGCTGGCCTGGGTGGATGCCAATCTTCCGGATGCGGAAGATCTGACGCATGAAGTGCAGGGGCAGATACGCCCGACCAAACGTGCGGAAGCCCTGTGTCTTGTTTATGGCGGTGACCCCATCACGCCCCGCGAAGCTAGCGAGAACGATGATGGTCAAGGTCCCGACTTTATCCACGATGTGATCGCCATTGCATTGGTTTCCATTCGGAATCAGTTGCAGAAGATGAAGCATGCTGATCACGGGACGCCTGAGGAGAAGGGTCAGCTCCTGAGCATCCTCGCGGCACTCGAAGGGGCTCTAATGTTGGGTCTCACCATCGGTGACCTGTCAGCCGAATCGGGAGCTTCAGAGGAGTTGCCTGCGGCGTAGCCGCCTAAAGGGTGAGTGGGACATTTCGACGGGCAGGGCGTGGAGCCCATCCGAAAGGGCTGAGGATGACTCACAATCCCGTGATGGGCTGCCCCGTGAGCGCTTGCGCGATCTGCCAGAGCTGGCCGCCGCGCGATGCCTTCACGAGAACGACGTCGCCAGGACGGAGGATGGACTTCAGGTACGCGGCGGCGGTTGCGTTGTCACCGACCATCGCGATGTCCGGTACGCCCGCCGCTCCCGCCGTGAGGGCGAGCTGCTTGGCGAGAGCGTCGCCGACTGCCACGACGAGATCGACGCCGTACTCGGCCGCCATGCGCCCGACCTCTCGGTGGGCATCGACGGACTCGTCGCCCAATACCAGCATCTCTCCGAGTACGGCGATCCTCCGGCCGCCGGCGGCCTCGGTCGTGCCGCCGTCTGCCTCGGTCATCAAGACTCTCCGTTGTGAATGAGGGGCGCGAAAGTGATTGCGCGGCCGGTGTAGGAAGCGGATACACGGCTGAGGGGGACTCGATCGTGCGCTTGGCCCCAGGCCGACGGGTCTCGGAAGTGGATCGTCGGGTCGGGGCCATCCTCGTAACCGCGAAGGATGACGAGGTGTCCGCCCGAACGGCCGTCGTCAGGGAACTGCTCGGTCACGGAACCGATGAGCGGGGCGTGGTCGAGCCGCCTCGTCAGTTCTGCGGCGGGCACAGGTTCGGCGGTCGAGGGGACTCCGAGGTCGGTCGCCAGGCTCGCGATCCCCGCATGGAGTGCTCCACGCGGGGTCAGGACCTCATTCTTAACCGCGAGTTTCAGGAGTTCCGTGACCGTGGGTGCTTCGCGTCCGTAGGCGAGCAGGATCATTCGCAGAGATGCCAGGCCGCACGCCCGGTTGGACCATTCGATCCTGTCTCCCAGTGCCCAGCCTCCGTGCCGATCCCACTCGACGGGGTCGATGCGCTGACGGCACATGGGGACTTCGTGGACTCGCGGCACAGTGGCTGGCTCCTACGGCGAGACGGCAGCCTCCCGTGTCAGTGGTGTGGTGCTGGAGAACGCGGGAGTGGGCAGGGGAACATCGTATGGCGGGCGGGCCAGGGCCTCGTGGAGCATGGCCAATACGACGTCCGTGTGCGTGAGTCCGACCATTGCCGCTCCTACCGCGAAGTTGCTGTCGCGGGACATGCCCGGTGTGGTGTTGACCTCCAGCACGTACGGCTCGCTGTCTTCGGTGAGGATGAAGTCGATGCGTGCCGAACCGCGCAACCCGAGTCCGCCCCACAGCGTCCGGGCGTCCTCGGTGATCGCGTCCAGCACGGCAGGGGCCAGGTTGGCGGCGCGCACGGTTACAGCGCCCCTGGAGTCCACGTCGAGCTTCGTGTCGGCGTCGTAGAAGGCGGCCTCGCTGGCCTCGGTGGCCAGCGGCGGGAAGACGATGACCGAGCCGCCCGGCAGTTCCAGCAGCCCCACAGTCATCGGCATCCCGGTCACGTACTCCTCGATGAGTACCGGCGCGCCCTCGTCGCCGGCGGCGTCCGCGAGAGCGCCGGGCAGGTCTGCCGGATCGCGTACGAGGCTCATGCCCACGCTGGATCCGCCGAAGGGGGGCTTGACCATGATGGGTCGCCCGTTCCAGGCCACGGGGCCGCCGGACCAGACGTGCCATCCGGGTGTGGGGACGCCGAGGGTGAGCATCACGCGTTTGCAGAGGATCTTGTCGGCGGCCACTGCGGATGCCCCGACTCCGCTGCCGCAGTAGGGGACACGCAGGTAGTCGAGCAGGCCCTGCAGCCGGCCGTCCTCGCCGTATGGGCCGTGCAGGTTGGAGAGGGTCACGTCGTACTCGACCAGTTCCATGATGAAGTCGGGCTCGCACGGGTTCAGCACCTTCCAGCGGGCGCCGATCTCCTCCAGTGCCTCGGCCAGGGCGGTGACCGAGCGCTGTTCGACGGGGCACTTCGAGTGGTAGAGCCTGTCCTCGGCGGACACGGGCCCATAGACGAGCGCGACGCCGAGGCCCTGGCGGCTGTGGCCCCACTCGCGAAGCCCTTCAGCGGCCTTCTGCACAGCGAGGTCCGAGGTGGGGCTGAGAAAGAGAGTCATGCGAGTACTCCTTCGAAGGTGTGGGTGACCGGGCCGCCGACCCAGCGAGTTCGGTTTGGTCGGGCGTCGTGCGGCCGGACCGTGAGCGGCTCCCCGGCCCGGTTGTGGACGGTGACGGCCCGCCGGGCCACCAGACCCCGCATCGTGGCGACGACAACGGCTGCGACTGCCCCGCTGCCGCACGACAGGGTTTCCGCCTCGACGCCGCGTTCGTAGGTGCGGATCTTCAGCGCCTGCTGGCCGGTGGACTGGACGAAGTTGACGTTCGTCCCCAGTGGGGCGAGGTCGGTGTGGTGGCGGACGAGGCGCCCGACCATGACCGCGTCGATGGCGTCCACGTCGTCCACGATGGCTACGACGTGTTCGGTGCCGGTGTGGGCACTGTCGAACCAGGTCGGCCTGCCGTTGATGACGGCTTGTAAGCGTCGAGGGAGAACCGCACCCACTTCGGCCGTGACCCACACGGACTCGTCAGACACGACCGCTTCGTGCACCACGCCGGCCATCTGGAGAGTCATCTGTTGGAATCCGTGATCACGGTGAGCGGCCCAGCCGGAGCACCGCAGGGCATTGCCGCACATGGTGGCGAACGAGCCGTCCGCGTTGAAGCAGGCGACTTCGAGGACGGCAGGACTGTCGCTGATAAGCCTGCTGATGACCAGGCCATCCGCACCTACCCCGGTACGTCTGGCACACAGGCGTTCCGCCTCCTTAGACCAGTCGTTGTCGTTGTCCGGGCCGAGGTCGGAGAACAGGATGAAGTCGTTTCCGGCGCCGTGGATCTTGCGAAAGCGCATGGCAAAGCTCCTCGCATGGTGAGGTGAGAGTGACGGTGGGACGCCCGAACAGAGTTGGTGATCAGCGCACGCCGATGGGCCGGTACGTCGTCCGGGCTTCGCGCATGACCCAGGGGCCCCGTCGGGCAAAGATCAGTACGCGGTGGGCTGCGGTGCCGGCCGACCGCATGTCCCGGACTCGCTGATAGGCGCCGTCTAGGTAGACGAAGTCACCGATCCGGACATCACTCGGGGGCCGGGTGCTTCCTACGGTTCCGCGAGGCGGAGGCGGTATGGAGGGCGGCTCCTCGGGCCTGCGCTCGTGCATCAGCCCCTCCAGGTACCGAGCAGGAGGGAGCCGCCGAGTGCGAGGAGGCTCACCAAGTAGGCGAGTTGTTGATTTCGGGGACTCATCCGGTTCCGATCAGGTGGCGTTCCACGCGGCTGCGGACTGACACAATCCCTATCTGCGCGAGGGGCACCCAGGCCGCCGCACCCGTCTCGATCGCTGCCGGGAACACGGCGCGCGAGTGGGAATGGAAGAGGTAGCGGATGCCGACCCGGAGGCGAGAGCCGTACCTGTGCTGCCCCGGCCTGGCCACGTCGACCAGGAAGGGTCCCTCGGCGCCGGGCTGTGTCCATACGTCCCGGATGCCGACCTCTTCGGCCAGCAGGCGCAGGGCCGCCTCGCTGAGGGAGTCGTCCGCTTCCTCTGGCTCCGCCTCCGCGAGGGCATAGCCTTGCTCGTGCCGCAGACACAGGACGCGATTGTGCTCGTCGACGACGACGGCTCCTGTGACTACGAGGGGGCAGCGCTGGTCGTGGGTGCAGGTGCGGCGCTGCGAGTGGTCGCGGGCCGCGTCGTAGACCGGCAGCAGCGCCATCCTGTCGGCGGGGTGCTCGTGGACATAGTGGGAGAGCTCCCGGATGATCTGGTCGTCCCTGACGCTCACGGGGCATCCAGCCCGTTCCGCTCGGCGTAGACCCACAGCAGTCGCCGCGTCAGAAGGGCCACATCGCGAAGGTAGAGGTAGGTCCCGAAGGCCGGCGTTTCCGCGGTCGGCCGGTTGGTGAGGTCGACCAGCGTGGTCCCTCTGCGCAGCAGGCTGCGCACCTCGCTGTCGTCGTCCGCGCCCAGGTCCTCGCGGAGCAACCGGTTCAGGTGGCGGGCGATCGCCGGCACCTGGCGGTCCATTTCCGCGCGGGTTGTGGTGCCCATTTCCTGGCCGAGGACGGTGTTCGTCTGCGAGGAGATCGCGTCCACGTCGATGGGGGTGTCGGCGCCCTCAGCGTCCTCGGCCGTCTCGCCCCGCTTGCCCGTACTTGCCAAAGTCATCACTGGCCCCTCCGGAGCACGCTTTCTGCCGTGATGACAAAGCTAGAAAGAGGGGCGGCCGGGCCTCTATGAATGTGCCCGAACTTGCACGACGTTCACCCTAGAGAATCGATGGCCGCCGTGATGAGTTCACGCGCTGCGGGGCCGTAGACGGCAAGTTCGGCCAGCTCGCTGAACGTCTTGGCATACATGGCAAGTTCGTGTTTCTGGACGACGCTGAGGTGTGCCGAGATCAATTCGACGTTCACCAGCTCGTCGTCGTACAGGAAGAACCCCTCTACGGGCCAGAGCCCTGATCGGTCGGCGCCCTGAGGGATGATGCCGATGCTCACCGAGGGGAGTGCCATGACGCTGAGGAGGTAGCCGAGTTGGCCCGCCATCACGTCGGTGCCGCCGATGCGATACCGCAGAACGCTTTCTTCCAGGAGAATGGCGAACGTGTGGTTGCCGTAGACGACCTGCTGCTTCTCCACGCGCACCTTGACGGCCGCCGGCACGTCGTCGATAAGCCCTCGGCGGTCGCGAATGGAGGTCAGAAGGGCGGTGATGTATGAGGCCGTCTGCACGGGACCGGGGATGAGCCACGGCGAGTAAATCCGAAAGCGCTCCGTGCGCTCCCAGAGGGGAACCACAGATTCCTGCGCCCACTTGAGCCCATGGCGCTCCATCTTGCGCCACTCGACATACATGCCCTCGATTCCACGGGCTGTCGAGATGAGGTCCTCTGCCTCGCCCTCCGCGGCGCACGCGGAACACCACTCGCGAAGGTCGCGCTCCGAGGGCGCGCGGGCGCCGCTCTCGAAGCGCGAAGCCTTCGACTCGTGCCAACCCAGGGTCTGGGCCAGCGCCCGCTTGGTGAGCCCGGCCGCTTTCCGGATCTCGGCGAGGCGTTGCCCGAGTGCCTTGCGGGCTTCCTGGACGCTTGAGGAGGGTGAGGTCATGTCGGTGCGGGGCTGCTGATTGGACCGTCAGGCCAGGGCGAACTGCGCGTGAGGTGTCGCCCGCTGCCACACGGCCTCGAAGGCTGACTCGCAGAGCTTCGCCACCTCGGGGGCATCGGTGAGTTCCACTTCCATGTTCTCGCCGTCGCCGTCGAAGTGGTTGACGAGGACGAGGCTGGAGTCGAACAGCCAGAAGTCGTTGCCCGGTAGCGCGAGGTCCGTGGCGCTGCGGCGCGAGAGCCAGCGCACGTCCTCTCCGGCGGCGAGGTTCAGCCCGTCGGTCACGTCGTACTCGAAGCGGATGTACTCGCTGACGGGCGTCGAGACGATTCGTGCCCGGCGCACTTCGACGCCTCGGGAGGTAGCGGCGGTGACGAGGGTGTGCCAGTCGGCCCAGCGCTCGGCGGGGTCGAGGTCCTGTCCGGCCTTCCAGTCGATGAAGGCCGGGTCCGACTTCATGTAGGCGTCGCGCATCTCCAGGTGGACCGCGGTCCTCTGGCAGTCGCGGAACAGCTCCTCAAACGTCGGAGTCCTCGTCATCCTTCTTCACCTCCAGGAAGAACTGCACCATGCGCCGGGGGATCTCCACCACCGACTCGTGTCCGGGGATGTCCATCTGGCGGAGGCGTTCGATGTCCTCCACCTTCCACCCCTGGACGAGGTAGTTGTCCTTCTCCTCGTCGAGGTAGATGGTGGGCGAGCCGCCACTGGGGCTCTCCGGGTCTTTGCCGAGCTTACGCAGGGCCATGATGTCCTCCTCGGAAGCCGGTAACGATCTCTGTGCCAGAGCTTGCCTGCGACTGGGCTGCCAAGCCACGAACTTGCCGAAACTTGCCAGCACTTCGGGCGGCGACCGCTCGGCGTGCGCATCGGCAGGGGTGAAATCAGCGGTGTCGGAGATGTGATGCCATTGCCCTGGGTTGGTGGGACGTGCCGGGCACATGTGGTTCGGCGGGCTGTGTCGCTCGCGCGGTCGCGCCACTGCGTGCTTGTGCGGCCCGCGCTCGCTGGCTGGGTGCCGGCCTTGTGCCGAGGCGCTGGATGCGCCAGATGAGGGTCTTGGCGGTGGAGCGGGCGTCATCCAGTGAGCGCTGGCGGGCGGCGAGCTCGAGGAGTTGCCGGGGTGTGTGGCCAGCTGTCTCGGCTCGGGTGAGAGTGGCGGCCAATGCCGGCCAGGCGGGGTCGTCGAGGACTTGCTCGGCGTAGTCGGGCAGCACGGCTCGTATGTGCTGAGCGTGGCGGTCCACGGTGTAGGTAGGCGGCTTGTGCTGGGCCAGGGCGGCCAGCGGCCGATCCGCCGCCTGCTCGTAGGCAGCCTGGAGGTGGATCAGGGTCTGGTGGGTCGCGGCGACCTGTTGGTCGTTCCTGCGGGCCTGGTGCCAGCGGCTGGCTGCGATCACGACCAGGATGGTGATGTCGAGGAACATCGCCAGGCCGGTCTCGCCACCGGTAACCGGTGCGGTTCGCAGTGCGCGTATGGCGCCGCGCAAGGCGCGGGCCTGATCCTGCCTGGCGCGGATGCGGGAGCGGGAGGCGCGTTCGAACGCGAGGGCAGCCTGCTGAAGCTGTGCTCGTAGGTGGTGGCCGGGGGCGATCAGAGGCAGGACGTCGAGGACCTCGGCGAAGGCCGCGATATGCGCTTGGGCGGCTGTGTCGTTACTCCGGTCGAGGTGGTGGGGGATGCGTTCAGCCGCAGCGGTCGCCTGGTGCCAAGGGCTCGGCCTGCGTTGGCTGCCCGACTCGGTCACCGGCGGGGCTTCTATGCCGGTGAGGCGTTCTGCGATCTTGGGGAAGGACAGGTCGGGGGCGAGTTCGGAGCCGGAGAACCAGATCGGTTCGCCTGCGGCGTTGGTGTCGCCTTCGACGGCGACCTTGTAGCCGCGTACGTCCCCGGAGGGGAAGTGCTGGATGTCGAGGCGGACGCCCTCGACCCCGCCAAGCACGTTGAGGAACTCTTCCGGGCTGGTGGCGATGGACACCAGTTGGCGGACGGTGATGCGCAGTCGTTCGCGGGAGGTCCTTTCCTTGCCTGCGCGACGGGCCTTTTCCTGTTCGGCTCGGGTGGGGCGCTTGGCAGCCGTGCGGTCACCGCGCACCACTTGGTGGAGGTCGTAGTCCTTCTCGATCGCAGCGAGTTCACGGTCGGCAGTGAGGTAGTCGTTCCAGTGGCGTGCGGTGCTCAGGTCGCCACGAACCTTGGTGGCGGCGATGTGGATGTGGTCGGGGGCGTGGCGGACGGCGACCAAGCGGCAGCCGTCCGGGTCGTCTTGTGGCGCGAGGGCGGTGGCGGCCACGACGCGCTGGGCTATGTCGGCCCACTCCTCGTCGCTGAGGTGGCGGTCGGTTGTGGCGGCACGGATCGAGCAGTGCCAGACGTGTCGCTCGGGAGCTCGGCCGAGTCGGCGGGCTTGCTTGACGCGCAGGTCGAGGTCGGCCACCAGTAGCTTCTTTGTGGCGGTGAAGTCGTCGGTGCGGCCGGGGTCGGGAGCGAAGCCGTCCCAGGAGGCGACGAGGTGGGGGTCGATGTGGTCTTTGGCCTTCTTGGTGTCGAACAGGTAGCGGATCAGACCGGCCGTGTCCTTGCCGCTGCTGATCTTGGCGATCATCGGGCTGCCTTGTTGGTGACGGCCTGGTTCGCCGCTGCCGCGATCTCGCTGATGGCAGTACGGACCGCGACCAGGGTGCGTTCGGTCTGGGCGAGGGTGGCGGTATCCCCAGGGTGTGGATAGCCACCGGAGTTGAGTTTCCGGGCGATTTGGTTGGCGTTGTTGCCGATCTTGGCGACCTGCTCGCGTAGGGCGGTCAGCTCGTCGATGTAGTCGTCCAGCGGGGTGCGCTGGCCCGGTAGGGCGAGGTCGCCGTGGATGTGGGCCATGACGACGGCGCCGACGTAGTGAGCGCCGGCGATGTTGAGCGACCGGGCTCTGGTGAGGATGGCGGCCTTCTCTTCGACGCTGTAGCGCACGTCGACGCGTTCCTTGCGCTGGGTGTCTTTGCGCTTGCGGCGACGGGCGATGCGGTGCAGGGCGGCGGCTTCGGCGGCGCGCGGCAGCACGACAGCGGCAGCGTTGGCGCGGTGTTCCGGCTCGGGTACCCCCTGGCGCCCGAGGGTCTCCGCCACCCCCGGGGCGGAACTCCCGTTGGACCGACCCTTGGACGGTCCAACGGCATACCTTGCTGTGCTGTCTGGGGCTGATGTGGTGTGCGTCTGCTGTTGAGCTGTGGGGAGTTCGTGGTGCTGTTCGTGCATGGTGATGCTCCGGTGAGGGGGCGGGGGCTGTGTCACGTGCGTCGCATCCGCCCCATGCCTGGTCAGGACAGGTACGGACACTCGGGCAGGTACGGAGATGTCCGTCCCGGTGAGGACATCCGTCCCCGCGCTGACCTGCGCGGGGACGGATGCGACGCAGTGATACGGACCCCGGGGGAGACGGGTCAGCGGGCGCGTTTGGGGCCGGCGGCGCCGCCGGGCGGTCCGATGGGCAGCTGGCCCGCCGGGGCGGTGGGCGGCTTGCCCTGGGCCGGGCGCGCGGGCGTGGCGTCGTGCGCGGGGGCGGGCGCCGTCTCGGTGACGTCGGGGCAGTGCCGGGCCCAGCTGTCGAGGAACCGATTGCGGGCGTACCCCTTGGCCTGCCTGCCCTTGTCGAACCGGTAGTTGGCCGGGCGGATGTCGAAGTCCCGGAGCATTCTGCCCAGGTGGTAGGTGTTGAGCCCGTTGGTGCCGTGCTCTGCCCAGGGTGCGTCGGGGTCCTGGAGCAGGGCGGTGACCAGATCCAGGGAGGACAGGGCTTCGGGGTTGCCGTGTGCCTCGAAGACGCGGTGGATGTCGCGCAGCAACCTTGTCTTCAGGTTGGTCTGCTCGTCCTGGACGGCCTCGAACCGGGTCATCGCGATACAGGCCGCACGGGCGCTGGCTGGCCAGTGGCCGCCGGCCAGGTCGGCGATGATGACCAGCGGTTCCCAGGTGTCCGCCGCCCGGTCCTCCACCGGCATCGTTGGCGCCATGCGGCCGGCCGTGCCGCGCAGCGGTCCCAGCCAGGCGGCCAGCTTGTCCCGCATTGCGTTCAGCTCCGGTGTGGCGTAGCGCGAGCGGAACGGGGTCACCTTCTCGCCCGGCTTGCGCTTTTGCATGCGGAGCACGACCGCCCGGTCTGTGATCGTGTCGGGCAGGTCGCCGATCGATGCCAGCGCGGCCATGGCGAAGGTCGGATACGGGGTCGGCTTGTGCTCCGGACCGGAGATGCGCCAGGCGGGCCGGTTGCGCTGGTGTCCGGCGTTCAGCAGGCCGCGCAGTTCCTCGTTGTCGCCGGCCTTGCTGAAGATGGCGTCGGCCTCGTCCACCAGGATCGTGCGCGGGTTCTTGCCGATGACGCGGAAGAGCACCGCCGTGGACATGTTCACCGTCATGATCGGCTGGTGAACGGTCTCGTGGAGCACGTCCAGAACCCGGGACTTGCCGCAGCCCTTCGTCGGGCCTACGACCGCCAGACGCGGCGCGTGCTGCAGAACGGTCTGGATGTGCGTGGCCGCCACCCACAGGGTGACCGCTGTCAGCGCCTCGTCACTGGGCAGCACGACGTACTTGCCGATCGCCGCCCGCAACTCATCCAGCAGTTCCGCACCCTCACCGGAACCTCGTTCCCCAGGGTCTGCCGGTCCCCGAGGAGGCCGGGAGCTGGTCCCGTGATCCGGTCCCCGTGCGTCGACGGGACCAGTCCCATCCTGCTGGGCGGTTCTCGCCACGGGGTTGTCGGTACCCAGCGACTGGCGGGGACCGCGATCACGGTCCCCATTGCGGTCCCCTGGTGCAACTGCAGCCTCTTGGGGGCCGGTCCCCATTTTGGCACCGCTGACCTGCGGGTTTGCGCCGGATGTCGATACGGGGACCGGGACGTGCGGGGACCGGGCAGCGGGCACGTCGCGGGGACGGTCCCCAACGGCGGCATCGGTAGACGGCTGGGGACGGTCCCCGTGTGCTTCCATATCCGCTGAGTGCTCGACGGTCCCCGACGCCGGGGACCGTGTGTCGGCCTGATCCCTGCGGCGCCAGGGGACGCCCTCGCCGGGGACCGCGGGAGAGGGCCAGCCGGTGGGGGAGGTGTTCGTGGAGTTGGGGGACGTAGGGTCCTCCATAGGCGTTCCTCTCCGGTGAGGGGCAGGACGTGCAAGGCCCCGCCCCTCACCAGCTCGTTCGTTCAGGGATGGGCGATCAGTTGGAAGTCTTCGGCCCTCGGCGTTGGCGCGCCGGGGGCCGCTTCGTTGTCCGCGCCAGACGCGGGGTCAGGCCGTGAGGTCGTACGACGTCTGGGCATCCAGCCACGCGTCCACCTCCCGCCAGCGGTAGCGCAGGTGACGGCCGACCTTGTGGACGCTGGGGCCGATGCCCCGGTACTTCCACTGGTAGAGGGTTTTCACCGGTACCCCGAGGTGCGCGGCCACGTCGGCGGGAGTGGCGAGCTGGTCACGCTCGGTGCCGGCAAGGCGCGGGGAGTGGTTCGGCAATGAGGTCTCCATATCGGAATCAGGGTTTTTGATGGCAGGCGTGGGCAACACAGCCACACCACCCTGGGAAGCGTCCAGAGTGAATTCTGAAAACTCCCGGCTACTTCCCTCGGCGTCGCCAGGGAAGACCAAAACAGTAAGGGTGGATCGCCGGTTGCCGAAATCGCTCCCGCGGAAGCCGAAATTTTCTGCGGCGAAGTAGCCGACCGAGGTGCCGGAATCCGGTACCTCGGCAGCTCGGAGGCGGTGTCCAGCAGTCAGGAGTGACGCGGCCAGCCCGCCGGACACTGCATCCGATAGATACTCAAATCGCCCACCTCTGCGACGCGGAGGGAAAGTAGCACAACCTCCCCGCTGAAACGGCTCGTGATGTACCGGAATTCGACGAGACGAACGCCACTTCGCCCCCGAATGACTTTTGGAGAGTTTAAGAACTAACTCTTGCCATAACGGCCGGCTGCAAGTTACAGCTATCTGTCATGCCCAACCGACCTGTCGAAATAGGCCCCGCCGGCCTCCACACCGCCCGCGCCATCGAGCGCCTACGCCTCGTGCGCGGCCTGACCCGGCAACAGCTCGCCGCCCGCTGCACCGCACTGGGCCGCCCGATGGCCAACACCGCCCTCAGCCGCACCGAACGCGCCCGCCGCCGCTGCGACATCGACGACCTCGCCGCCATCGCCACCGCGCTCGGCGAGCCTCCCACGACCCTGTTCCTGCCGCTCCCGTCGGTGTCCGGTGACGACCGGAGGGGGTGCTAGTTGGCGCGGGTCTGGATTGAGGACCGCATAGGGCATGCGGCGTACGTTCGCGCTGCGGCGGAAGCCAAGCGGGCGGCCCGTACGCCACCGGGGCGCTACCGCGTGCGCTGGTACGACCCCGACGGCAAGCCGAAGATGAAGACCTTCACCCGCAAGGTCGATGCCGAGGCGGAGCGGACGAAGATGGAGTCCCGCCTTAGCGACGGCTCCTACCGTGATCCGGCCGCCGCGCGGGCGAAGTTCGCAGAGATTGCGGAGTCCTGGCTGGCTGCGCAGCTCCATCTCAAGCGTTCAACCCGAGGCCGCTATCGCGGTGTTCTCGACGTCCACGTGATCCCCAAGTGGGGCACCACGCCATTGGACCGCATCCACTTCGAGGACATCGTCGAGTGGCTCGCCGGCATGTTGTCCGGTCAGGCGACGGGCGGCCGGAAACTCAGCCCACGCTCGGTACGCAAGGCGTACGTCATCCTCAGCCAGGTGCTCGCCTACGCGGTCAAGTCCCGTCGCCTGGCGGTCAACCCGGCTGTCGGCGTGCCCTTGCCGAAGGTGATGCCCGCTGACCACGTGTACCTCGACGACATGCAGGCCGACGCGCTGGCCAACGCGGCAGGCACCTACCGGGTGTTCATCCTTCTGCTGGCCTACACGGGTCTGCGCTGGGGCGAGGCATCTGCACTGAAGGTGGGTCGTGTCGACCTGGACGCCTGCCGGGCACACATCGTCGAGGCGTACGTCGAGGACAACGGCAAGCTCTACCTCGACACCCCCAAGAACCACGAGCGTCGCTCCGTACCGATCCCGCGGTTCCTGACCGAGGAGCTGAAGCCTCACGTCCAGGGGCGGGGAGATGAGGAACTGCTCTTCACCGCCCCGCAGCGCGGGCCTCTGCGGGCCCGCAACTTCCGTCAGCGGTTCTTCGCGCCAGCGGTCGCGAAGGCCGGACTGGGGCACCTCAAGGTCACCCCGCACAAGCTGAGGCACACGGCAGCCTCGCTCGCCATCGCCAGCGGCGCGGACGTCAACGTCGTTCAGACGATGCTCGGCCACAAGTCCGCGACGCTGACCCTGGACACGTACGGGCACCTCTTCCCGGACCGCCTGGACGAGGTCTCGAAGAAGATGCACAAGCGCCGCTCCAAGCAACTGGCCAAGGCGAAGGCCAAGCTGGAGAAGGCCGAGAGGAAGGCCCGCGAGGCCGCCGAGACGGTGGCCGCTCTGGCTGACGATGCCGCGTGATGTGTGCCTAATCCGTGCCGGGGAGCCGTAACCGAAGGGGCCGCCCCACCGCATGATGCGGTGGGGCGGCCCCTTGCGTCTCCCCCGGACCAGCTTCACCCGCGCGGGCGGCGGCCTTCCTGCCAGGCCCGGTCCATCGCAGCACCAGCCGCATCCCCGGCCAGCCGCTCGATCTCCTCAGGCACTCCCCGCTCGTCGATCACGAAGAGCCGGCCGCCGACGAGATGGGTGGTCGTCTTCCAGCCGAGGCGACGCCCCGCCTCCAGCGCGGCACGCCGGACGTCCTTGAGCTCGCCCATCTCCGCAAGATCGTCGCTGCCCAGGATCAGCTGGCCGTAGTAACCCTGGTGCTCGGGCCTGAGTACGGCCCGCATCATCGACTCAAGTCGGTCGATCAACTTCTCGTACCGGCGCCGGGCCAGCTCATCCTTGACGGGCATCCTGCACAGCTCCCCACCGTCCGCGCGCATGGCATGTGTGCCATATGTGTGCTGCAAGCGCAGGAGCCCTCCCGTCCGCTGGACGGAAGGGCTCCTGACCTGGTGTTTTGCTGTGCCCCCGGCAGGATTCGAACCTGCGACACCCGCTTTAGGAGAGCGGTGCTCTATCCCCTGAGCTACGGAGGCATCGGACTGACCACCCACAGCGTAGCGGATGCGGTCTTCGGGGTTCGCCCCCGTCGGGCGTACGACCGACGGTTGATATGCGGGGGAGGTATTGGGCGCTTGGCGATATAGCGCTTGTGCAACTATTGCGCACGCGCAAGATGCGTTCGGTCGTCGTCTCGGCGGCCTGGAGCGGTGCGCGGGGCGGTGGCGTGGTCGGCCTGGTGGTCCTGACAGCCTGTTAGCGGCGCGTTAGTGGATCACTAATGGATCACCAGCAACGACGAGCAGTCTTGTCGCAGGGTCCACAGGCACTCGCCCCCTCCACAACGTCAGGAAGTTTCATGTCAGCAAGCACCAACCTCCGTTCACGTCGGCGCAGCGGGCCGGCGGCGTTCCTCATGACGCTCGTTGCCGCCGTCACCGCTCTTTCTCTCACGTCGTGCCGCGGTGACCCTCCGCAGGGCAGCGAGGCCGGTGAGGGCGGCAAGGGCGTGGCGAACAACGCGGCGCCCGGGGAGATGGCGGGCGCCAAGGCGCTGGGGGAGGGCGGGGGCCTCTATCCGCGGGCGATCCGGCTGCGGCACAGCGGGGGCGCGAACGGGCGCGTGCTTGCCTCGTCCGTCGTGCACAAGGGCGGCAACGGCGTCGGGGAGATCCAGGAGAGCACCGACGGTGGCGGGAGCTTCCGCCGCGTGGGGACCGTCTCCGACGGCAAGGCCGCGGACGGCAAGGGGCTGTGCTGCGCGACGCTGTACGAGCTGCCGCGGCAGGTCGGGGACATGCCCGCCGGGACGCTGCTGTGGGCGGCGTCGTTCGGGCAGGACGAGAAGCCCGAGCCCCGCATGTCGATCCGGGTGTTCAAGAGCACCGATCACGGACGGAACTGGAGCTATCTGTCCACGGTCGCCACCTCGCCGAACGCCAGGGGGCTGTGGGAGCCGGAGTTCTCCATCGACGCCGAGGGGAACCTGGTCTGCCACTACTCCGACGAGACCGATCCGCGGCACAGCCAGAAGCTCGTCGCCGTGCGGTCGAAGGACGGCGTCTCGTGGAGCGGGCCTCGCGACACCGTGGCCGGCAAGCTGGCGTCCGACCGGCCCGGGATGCCGGTCGTGCGGAAGCTGCCGAACGGCACATACGTCATGTCGTACGAGATCTGCGCGGCCGGAGGCAAGTACTCCTGCGTGGCGCATCTGCGCACTTCGCGCGACGGGTGGGACTGGGGCGATCCGGCCGACCTGGGCACCCGGGCGGAGACGGCGGACGGGAAGTACTTCCTGCACGCGCCGAATCTGGCGTGGGCGCCGGAGGAGGGGAATCCGCAGGGCAAGCTGCTGCTGGTCGGCCAGGCGATGTACAACAAGGACGGCAGCCGGGCCGAGGGCAGCGGGCGCACGATCTGGACGAACAGCGAGGGCGGTGAGGGGGCGTGGCGCGAGATCCCGGCGCCCGTCGCCGTGAAGTCCGGCAAGCTCGACTCCTGCCCCAACTACAGCTCCAGCCTGCTGCCGTCGGAAGACGGCCGGAAGGTGCTGGAGGTGGCGACGGACTACGACGGCGGGGTGTGCCGTCCGTACGTCGCCACCGGAGGGTCGTGACGTAGCAGCCGGGCACCGCTGCGCCTCCGCAGCGGTGCCCGGCGCTCGAAGGCTCAGGTCTCCGTCGTACGGAACGGCGCGATGGGGTTCTTCAGGGTGCCGATCAGCTGGAGCGCGCCCGCCGGGTCCTGGAGGTCGACCATCTCGCGGTTGTTGCGCAGCTGGAGCCGGTTGAGGCAGGACAGCGCGAAGTCCTCGGCGAACATGTCGTACTGGTTGAACTTGTCCGCGAGGTGAGGGACGGACCGCTGGTAGGCCAGGACGGTCTCGGCGACCGTCTGCCAGAAGGTGTCCTCCTCCAGCAGCCCGTCCGACACCAGGACGCCGTTGAGGAAGCGCAGGAAGCAGTCGAAGACGTCGGTGAAGACGGACAGCAGCTTCTTGTCCTCGGGGACGTCCGCGCGGATGCGCTCGACGGCCGGGGGCAGGACCGCGTCCGGGTCCATGACGGCGATCTCCTCGGCGATGTCCTTGAAGATCACCCGATGGACGGCGCCGTCCTCGATGACCAGGATGACGTTCTCGCCGTGCGGCATGAACACCAGGTCGTACGCGTAGAAGCTGTGCAGCACCGGGGTGAGGTAGGCGTCCAGGTAGCCGCGGAGCCAGGCCGCCGGGGTGAGGCCGGACTCCTCGATGAGGGCGCTGACGAAGGAGCCGCCGCCCGTGTCGGTGTGGAGGAGGGAGGCCATGGTGGCGAGGCGCTGGCCGGGTTCCAGCGACGGTACGGGGCTCTCGCGCCACAGGGCGGCGAGCATCTTCCGGTACGGGGAGTAGCGGTTGGTGGCGGCCTCGTACTGGCGGTGGTGGTAGCCGATGGCGGCCCGCTCGCGGATGATCGAGAAGCGGGCGGCCCGGAAGATCTCGTCGGAGGAGACCAGTCCGGCGAGCCAGTCGTTGATGGCGGGGGTGGCCTCCATGTAGGCGGCCGAGAGGCCCCGCATGAAGCCCATGTTGAGGACCGACAGGGCGGTCTTCACATAGTGCTTGGACGGGTCGCTGGTGTTGAAGAAGGTACGGATCGACTGCTGCGCGAGGTATTCGTCCTCGCCGGGGCCGAGCCAGACCAGGCGCTGCTGGGCGACCTCGGCGGCGAAGCTGACGGACAGCTTGTTCCACCACTGCCAGGGGTGCACCGGCAGCAGGTGGTAGTCGGCGATGTCGAGGCCGAGGCCGCTGAGGGTGTCCGCGAAGCGGGTCCGGGTCTCCTCGCTCAGCTCGGCGCGCACCAGCGCGTCGTAGTCGAGGCCGGAGGAGGCGGTGAAGGTGGAGTGGTCGCGGTGGGCGGCCAGCCAGACCAGCTGGACGGGGCTCGCGGTCTCCGGGGCGTACGAGAGGTATTCGTGGATGCCGAAGCCGAGGCGGCCGTTGTTGGCGACGAAGCAGGGGTGGCCCTCGGTCATCCCCGTCTCGATCTCCTGGAAGCCGGACTTGGCGAGCTGGGCCGCGCCGGCCGGCTCGGCGGCCAGCTTGTAGGCCGTACCGGAGAGGGTGGAGCTGATCTCCTCGAGGTAGACGGGGAGGATGTCGTCGCTGAGGCCGAGGGCGCCGCGCAGCTCGAGGAAGAAGTCGAGGGCGTCCAGCGGGCGCCGCGCGCCGTCGCGGCCGTGGCGGGTGATGCTGTCCGCGTCGACCAGCCAGTGGTCGAGGGTGAGGACGCGGGCGGCGAAGCGGTAGGTGACCGCACCGTCGTCGCTGTGGACGGCGTACCGGCCGTCGTCGCCGAGTTCGGGCTTCAGCAGGCGCTCGTGCGTGAATTCGGCGAGCGCTTTGCGTATGAGGAGGCGGCCCGCCCGCTCCCACAGGTCGGGGGTGAGGTGGGCGACGGCATCGCGGGGGCTCATCGGGATACTCCTTGGGCGGCGCGCGCGGCGGCGAAGCGCTCGCGTGTGCAGGTACTGAGGTAGGCGTCCTTCTCCGGTTTGGCGATCTTCTCGACGACGTCGAAGCCGACCGCCGCGTTCAGCGCGTGCACCGCCGCGTTGCGGACGTCGGGCTCGACGACGACGCGCCGGACGGCGGGGTCCTCGAAGCAGAACTCCATGACGGTGGTGATCACGGCGAGGGTGAAGCCGTGCACCGGGGTGTCGGTCGGCGCGCACAGGAAGTGCATGCCGATGTCGCCCTTCCGGGGCTCGTACAGCCCCACCAGCTCGACCTCGGCCGGGTTGTAGCGCTCGGCGAGGAAGGCGGGTTCGCCCTCGTGCAGGCCGATGAAGGCCTCGTGGTGCGGGTGGTCGGCGATCCTGTGGTACTCGGCCTCGACGTCGGCGAGGCTCGCGTCCCGCATCATCCAGTACGACGCCTTGGGGTGGGTCACCCAGCGGTGCAGCAGCGGGGCGTCGGCCTGCGGGTCGAGGGTGCGCAGGGCGAAGCCGCCGAGGCGGTCGTCGTCACGCTTGAACAGGGTCATGTCAGGGTTCCCTCCGGCGCGCCGAACTCCTGGAAGGCGATGGACTTCTCGACCGGGTAGTACTCGCGGCCCAGCAGCTCGCGGATGATCCAGGAGTTGCGGTACGGGCCCATGCCCAGGTCGGGGGAGGTGAGGCTGTGCGCGTGGGTGGCACCGTTCTGGAGGAAGATGCCGCGCCCTGTGGTGTCGATGCTGTAGTTGCGGGCGACGTCGAAGCGGCCGTGGCCGTCCCAGCGGATGCGGTCGCGCACCGGTTCCAGGAAGGCGGGCACCTGGTAGCGGTAGCCGGTTGCGAGGACCAGGCCCTCGGTGGTGAGGGTGAAGTCGCGCTCCTGCTCCTCGTGGCGCAGCCCGAGGGTGTACGTACCGGTGGACTCGTCGTACGAGGCATGGTCGAGCGCGGTGTGGGTGAGCAGCCGGGTGGGCACCGGGCCGTCCACGGATCGCTGGTAGAGCAGGTCGTAGATGGAGTTGATCAGCTCGGCGTCGATGCCCTTGAACAGGCCCTTCTGCTCGGACTCCAGCCGGTAGCGGGTGTCCTCGGGGAGGGCGTGGAAGTAGTCCACGTACTCCGGCGAGGTCATCTCCAGGGTGAGCTTGGTGTATTCGAGCGGGAAGAAGCGCGGGGAGCGGGTCACCCAGTTGAGGCGGTAGCGGTGGTCGCCGATGTCGGCCAGCAGGTCCTGGTAGATCTCGGCCGCGCTCTGGCCGCTGCCGACGATCGTGATGGACTCCTTGGCCTGGAGCGCCGCCTTGTGCTCCAGGTAGCGCCCGTTGTGCAGCAGGTCGCCGCCGAGTCCCCGGCACGTCTCGGGGATGAAGGGCGGGGTGCCGGTGCCGAGCACCAGATGGCGGGCGCGGTGCTCGGTGGTCTCGCCGGAGGGGCGCCGGGAGCACACGGTGTAGAGGCCGTCGGTGTCGTCGTAACGGACGCTGGTCACCTCGTGGCCGAAGCGGACGCTGCTCAGCTTGCCCGCCGCCCAGCGGCAGTACTTGTTGTACTCGGCGCGCAGCGGATAGAAGATCTCGCGGATGTAGAACGAGTACAGCCGCCCGGATTCCTTCAGGTAGTTGAGGAAGGAGTACGGGGAGGTGGGGTCGGCCAGGGTGACGAGGTCGGCCATGAACGGGGTCTGGAGGGTGACGCCGTCCAGCAGCATGCCCGGATGCCAGTCGAAGTCGGGCTTGCTCTCCAGGAACAGGCCGTCGAGTTCGTCGATGGGCTCGGTGAGGCAGGCGAGGCCCAAGTTATAGGGGCCGAGGCCGACGCCGACGAAGTCGTATATGTGCGGGGTGGACACGGGGTTCTCCGAGGGGGACGTGCGGTCAGCGGCTCAGCTGGCGCGGGAGTGGCTGAGTTCGGGCTCGATGTGCAGGGCCAGGTACTGACCGGCGTGCTCGGCGAGGAGGTCGAGGACGAACGCGATGTCGCGCAGCGACGTCTCCGGGTTGAGCAGCGTGAACTTCAGGTAGTGGCGGCCGTCCACGACCGTTCCCGCCACCACCGCCTCGCCCGAGGCGGCCAGGGCCTCGCGGGCGTGCAGGTTGGCGCGGTCGACGAGGTCCGGGTCGGCGTCGTCGCCCGGCACGTAGCGGAAGACGAGCGTGGACAGCTGTGGCTCGGTGACGACCTCGAACCGCGGGTCGGTGTCCAGCACGCCCCAGGCCTCGGCGGCCCGGTCCACGACCTCGTCGAACAGCGCCCCGACCGCGTCCGCGCCCATGACGCGCAGGGTGAGCCACAGTTTGAGCGCGTCGAAGCGGCGGGTGGTCTGGATGGACTTGTCGACCTGGTTGGGGATCAGCTTTTCGACGCTGCGCTCGGGGTTGAGGTAATCCGCGTGGTACGTGGCGTGGCCGAGCGTGACGCGGTCGCGGACCAGGACGGCGCTGGAGCTGACCGGCTGGAAGAACGACTTGTGGTAATCCACGGTGACCGAGTCGGCGCGCTCGATGCCGTCGAGCAGATGGCGGCGGGTGGGCGAGGCCAGCAGCCCGCAGCCGTACGCGGCGTCCACGTGCAGCCAGGCACCGTGCCGGGAGCACAGCTCGGCGATCTCGGGCAGCGGGTCGATGGAACCGAAGTCGGTGGTTCCGGCGGTCGCGACGACGGCCATGACCACCAGGTTCTCACTGAGGCAGCGGTCGAGTTCGCGGGCCAGGGTGACGGTGCGCATGCGCCGGTCCTGGTCGCAGGGGACCGCGATGACGGCTTCGTGGCCGAGCCCGAGGATGGTGGCGGCCTTCTGCACGGAGAAGTGGCCGGCCTGGGAGGTGAGGATGCGCAGCCGCGGCAGGATCTCGGACTTGGCGACGGACTCCCCGTCCGCGGCGGCCTCCTTCTCCACCAGCTTGCACGCCTCGTCGCGGGCCAGCAGCAGCGCGTGGAGGTTGGACTGGGTGCCGCCGCTGGTGAAGATGCCGTCGGCGGCGTCGCCGAGGCCGATGCGCTCGGCGGTCCAGTCGATCAGCCGCCGCTCGATCAGGGTGCCGCCCGCGCTCTGGTCCCAGGTGTCGAGGGAGGAGTTGACGGCCGACAGGACCGCCTCGCCGAGCAGCGCCGGGATGACCACGGGGCAGTTGAGGTGGGCCAGGTAGCGCGGGTGGTGGAAGTAGACGGCGTCCTTGAGGTAGACGCGCTCCAGCTCCTTCAGCGCGGCGTTCGGGTCGCCCAGCGGCTGTTCCAGGTCGATTCCGGAGATCTCCGGGGCCAGTTCACCGGGGGTCACGCCGGTGAACGGGCGGTCGGTGCGGGCGACGGTGGAGGCCACCAGGCCGACGCCGTCGGTCACGGAGCGCCGGTAGCTCTCCGCCGTACGGTCGTTGAAGAGGTGGGCCCTGCCATCCGCCGCCCCGGGTATCGATTCCGGCGACGGGTCCTCAGCGGTCTGCGCGAGGGAACTCACGATCTGTCCTTCCTGGAGCATGCGGGCGCGCGGGTGTGTGCGCGCTCGCGGGCGTGCCTGTGGGGGTGGGGAGGTGAGGAGGTGGGGTGAGTGCGGGCATGCGCGGGCACCGGCCGGGGCGCCGGGCGCGCGGTGGCGCGCCACGGCGATCGGGATCCGTCGGCCAGTTGAGTCAGTGCGGATTCAGCGAGCGGTCAGGGCGAGGGGACGTCGGTCAGTCGTCGGACTTCGGGCCGCTGCCGCTCACGGCCTCCTCGACGAGCTGCTCCTCACAGGCGCCGAGCCGCCAGTAGCCGGTGAAGGTCACGGCCTTGCGCTCGAAGCCGCGTTCGCGCACCAGGTGGCGGCGCATCTCCTTGACGGTCCCGGCCTCGCCCGCGATCCAGGCGTACGGGGCGCCGGAGGGCAGCGGGGTGGCGCGTACGGCGTCCAGCTGCAGGGCGGAGCGCGGGGAGCCGGGGGCGGCGCCGTCCCGGACCAGCCAGGTGATCTCGGCGTCGGCCGCGGTGCGCAGCTCCTGTATGTCCTCGGCGTGCTGGACCTCGATCCACACCTTCGCCGGGGTGCCGGCGGGCAGCCAGTCGAGGATGCCGGCGACGGCGGGCAGCGCGGTCTCGTCGCCGGAGACCAGCACCCAGTCGGTGCCGGACGGCGGCCGGAAGTCGACCCCGCCGTTGTCCTCGACGACCGGGCCCAGCAGGGTGACGCGGTCACCGCTCTCGGCGCGCGCGGCCCAGCGGGCGGCCGGGCCGCCGTCGTGGTGCAGCGCGAAGTCGACGTCGATCTCGTCGGGTTCGCGGCGCTGCTCGCGCACGGTGTACGAGCGCATGATGCCGCGTACGGCCGGGTCCATCGCCCGCCAGCTGGCGAACCAGCCCTCGCCGTCCTCGACCGGCACGACCGGGGCGGGCTGGCCGGGGTGCGGGAGGAACAGTTTGAAGCGCTGGTCGCGGCCGCCGGTGGTGAAGGTGCCGAGGCCGGGGCCGCCGAAGGTGATCCGGGACATGGACGGTCCGAGCGCCCGGGTCCGTACGACGTGCGCGTCGAAGAAGCGGAACGGTACGGCGGTGGGGGAGGGGCGGGTGGCGGTGGCTGCGGTGGTCATGGGAGCGACGTCTTCCCTTCGCTTGCCTTGGGGCGGCGCCGGCGGCCGGCCGGCGCCTGTGGCCGGTCGGCCCGGGTCAGCTGACCTTCTTCGCGTCCTGAATGGCCTTGGTGAGGGATTCGATGAGCGGGGCCGCACCGGCGTAGGAGAAGCGGGGCTCGCTGCTCCAGGGCGTGATCTGGTCCGCCTTGACGGCGGGCAGTTTCGACCACGTCGGCTTGGACTTCAGGGCGCCCGGCTGGAGGGTCGCGGTGCGGTTGTCCAGGAACAGCACATCCGCGTCGTACTTGTCGGCGTTCTCCCAGCTCAGGCTCTCGAAGTAGCCGCCCTTGTCGGTCTTTCGCGGCTGTACGAGGTCGACGCCCAGCTCCTGGAAGTAGATCAGGTCGGCGTTGACCTTCGGGTTGGAGACGTAGAAGAGGTCGGCGCTCGCGGAGCAGGCCATGACCCGGATCTTGTGTGACTTGACGGTCTTGCGGAGTTCCTCGGACGCCTTCTCGAAGCGGGCCTTGGCGTCGGTGACCTTCTTGGCCTTGAGGTCGGCGCCCAGCGCCTCGGCCAGCGCCGCGTAGCGCTTGATGGGCTCCAGCATGGAGACCCGGCCGGTGGTGATGGCGCAGCTGGGGGCCAGTTGGAGGATCTTCTTCTTGCTGTCGTCCGGGATGTAGAAGAGCGCGCCCGGGTCGAACATGTTGGTGATCAGCAGATCGGGGCTGAGCGAGGCGTACTTCTCGACGTTGAACTGGCCCCAGGTCTGGCCGAGGCTGGTGAGCCGGTCGACGTCGATGTCCCCGGCCTGCGGGTCGGGCTTGCCGTTCTTCAGCTTGGTGGGGCCGAAGACGCCGGTGATCTGCTTGTCGATCCCGAAGTCGTACAGCGCGGCCGCCGCGGCGACGTAGGCGACGATGTGCTGGGGAGTGCCATCGGTGGTGATCTTCTTCTTGCGGTCGTCGGTGAACGACCAGGAACCGCCGCCCTTTCCGTCGCCGGAGCCCGAACCGCCCTTGCCGCCGCAGGCGGTGACGAGGGCTCCGAGACCGGTGGCGCCGCCCGCGGCGAGGAGACCGCGACGGGAGAGCGGAAGTTCTCTGGCGTGGCGCATGGACCGCATGGTGGTGCCTTTTCTCAAGACGTACGGGGACGGTGCCCAGGGGACGGCACCCCGAAGGCGTACTTAGGTTAGCCTAACCAACCTGTTTGTCCAGTGGGCGGGGTCACCCGGTCCCATTCGTTTGAGAGGCGGCGACGGTCGTTCAGCGCCGTTTCGCAGGGCCTTTCACAGGTCCAGCACCAGCTTCGGGCCCCGGCAGCGTGAGACGCAGATCATCATCGTCTCGCCCGACGCACGTTCCTCATCGGTGAGTACGGAGTCGCGGTGCTCCACCTCGCCCTCGATGACATCCGTCTCACACGTACCACACGTGCCCTCCTCGCAGGAGTACAAAACCGGCACCCCCGCCTCCTCCAGGGTGCGCAGCACGCTCTGTCCGGGTTCGACGGTGAGGGACCGTCCGGATCGGTCGAGGACCACTTCGAAGCCGCCGGAGTCGGCGGACTCCGCGTCCGCCGGGCGGGGCTGGAACCGCTCGGTGCGCAGCGCGCCCGGCGGCCAGGCGCGGCACCGCTCCTCGGCGACCCGCAGCAGCGGCTCCGGGCCGCAGCAGTAGACCAGGGTGCCGGGATCGGGCTCGGCGAGATACGCGGCGAGGTCGAGCAGCCCCGCCTCGTCCTGCGGCACCAGCCGCACCTTTCCGCCGTAGGCGTCGGCGAGTTGGTCCGCGAACGCCATGGAGGCGCGGGTGCGCCCGCCGTACAGCAGCGTCCAGTCGGCGCCCGCGGCCTCGGCGGCGGCCGCCATCGGGAGGATCGGGGTGATGCCGATGCCGCCCGCGACGAACAGATAGCGGGCGGCGGGGCGCAGCGCGAAGTGGTTGCGCGGCCCGCGCACCCGCACCCGCGCGCCCTCGGTGAGCGTGTCGTGGACCCGGGCGGAACCGCCGCGTCCGTCGGGTGCGCGCAGCACCGCGATCCGCCAGGACGTATGGTCCGCCGGGTCCCCGCACAGCGAGTACTGCCGGATCAGCCCGTCCCCGAGGACGAGGTCGACATGGGCGCCGGGCTCCCAGCCGGGCAGCTCACGCCCCGCCGGATGACGGAGCGTGAGCGTCACCACGTCCTGCGCGGCGTCGGCTCGGGCGGCCACCAGCAGGGTGTCGTCGTACTCGTGGCCTTCGGTGGCGCTGCTCACGCGGCGGTGCCTTTCTGCGCTGGGCCGGGTTCGGGCGTGTGCGGGGTGTGTCCTTCGGGGTGCGCGAGCATCCACTGCCACAGCTCGACCGGGTCCTGCGCGGTGCGCTCGGCGCCGCAGTGGCAGACGCCGTGCAGCACATCGGTGCCGGGCAGCCAGTCGATCCGGTAGACCTCGGCGCTGGGCGCGCCGCTCATGGCGCGGCCGTGGTCGACGGGCCGGGTGTGGCCGGGGTGGGGGTCGCCGGGCCGGGGGTCGCCGGGGTGCTGCGCTGCTCGCCCTCGGCGGCGAGGCGGGCGAGGATGCGGCGCGCGGCCAGGCCGCCGGTGTCGATGTTGATGCTCAGCTCCTGGTAGCCCTCGCGCTCGGTGTCCAGCGCCTTCTGGAGCAGGTTCAGCGCGTCCACGTCCTGCGTCACCACGGTGCGGTTGAAGTCGTGCAGGAAGGTGGTGACTTCGTCGTCGTCCTGGGCGAAGTCCCGGGAGACGGCCCAGAAGTCGTACACCGTGCGGTCGGTGGAGGGCGTGATGGCGTACGTGATCTCCACATGGAAGGCGTTCGGATCGGAACCGTCGGCCTCCGGCAGCACCCCGGCCGGGGCGATGCGGCTGTGCAGCAGATACAGACAGGGCGCGTGGTATTCGATGTCCTGCCAGCGGGTGATGCGGCCCTCGATGCCGGTGGAGCGGGCGTAGAAGGGAGGGCATTCGGCGTCGTCCATGTGGCGGCTGACCCGCACGATGCCCGCGCCCTCGTCGACCTCGGTGGTGATGGGGGTCTCGGCGACCTCGGGGGTGCCGATGTAGCCGCCGTGCAGATACGTCTCGTGGGAGAGGTCCATCAGGTTGTCCACGAGCAGCCCGTATCCGGCGTCGATCGGCTCCATGCCGCCGACCGTCGTCCAGCGCGGATCGGTGAGCCAGGGGGCGCGCGGGATCGCGGCCGGGTCGGCGAGCGCCGGGTCGCCGATCCACACCCAGACCAGCGAGTCCTGCTCGACGACGGGGTACGAGGCGACCCGGGCGGTGCGCGGGACGCGCTTCTGGCCGGGCACGAACACACAGGTGCCGGCGGTGTCGTAGGTGAAGCCGTGGTAGCCGCAGACGACCTTGTCGCCGTCGAGGCGGCCGGCCGAGAGCGGATAGCGGCGGTGCACACAGCGGTCGGCGAGCGCGACGACCGTGCCGCCCTCCGGGCCGTCCGGCTCGGCGCCCTCCGAGTCGTCCGGCTCGGTGCGGTAGAAGGCGATGGGTTCGTTCAGGATGGTGCGCGCCAGCAGCTCGCGGCCGATCTCCCGGCCGTAGGCGGCGACGTACCACTGGTTCCGTGCGAATGCGGTCATGCACAGCAGCGTGGTGACGGGGGTCACGCACGGGCAACGGCCCTTCCACTCAGTGGAAGGGCCGCCGGGGCGGTGGGCTCAGCTGCCGAACTGCCAGAAGACGGAGTGGTCCAGCGTCATCAGGACGATCAGCAGGATCACGTCGGCGATGCCGAGCGCGATGCCGAGCAGCGCGCGGCCCCGGCGCTCGGTCTCCCGGGCGATCGCCAGCGTTCCGAGAACGATGGCGCAGGGCCCGAAGACCGCGTTGAACAGGAGGGTGCCGATCAGGCCGAGCACGAAGGAGGCGACGGCCATGCCGTCGGCGTCCCGGCGCGCGCGGACCGGCGAAGTGCGGCTGGGTGCGGTGAGTGCCATGGGTCAGCTCCCCTTGTGTCCGGTGCGTTCACGGATGAAGAAGATGAGCAGCCATGCGCCGATGACGCCGGAGGCGGCGAGGAAGACCGGGAGCGGGGTGTGTGCCGCCGCGCCCAGCAGAACCCCCATCAGGGCGAGAGCCGCGACGATGAAGAGCATGTGAGCCTCTCTCGTGGTGGTGGATCCTGAGCGGGATACTCATTTAGTGAACAATTGGATTCACAACTGTTCACTGACACCTAAGGTACCCCCGGAGAGGACTGGTCAATGTCGGCGAACACCTGTTTACTGGAATGATATGAGTCACACATGCGGGATCCGCGAGGCACGGAAGCAGAAATCGCGCCGCGCGCTGCTCGACGCGGCACTGGGGCTGCTGGAGGACCAGAGCCTCAGCAGCCTGGGCCTGCGGGAGCTGACCCGGGTGGTGGGCATGGCTCCGGCCGCCTTCTACCGGCACTTCCGGGACATGGCGGACCTGGGCGTGGCCCTGGTCGAGGAGTCCCTGGGCAGTCTCCAGGGCATGGTCCGCGCCATCCTCGCCGAGCGGGACGGGGACGAGGAGCGGATCGACGCGGTGATGGAAGCGGTCGCCGAGCATGTGCGCCACCACCCCACCCACATCCGCTTCATCGCGCGCGAACGGCACGGCGGCGTGCGGCCGGTGCGGGCGGCGATCGCCACCGAACTGGGCCTGCTGGTCGACGAGGTCGCCGCGGCCTTCGCGCCCCGGCTCACCCCGGCGGGCTGGCCGCCGGAGGACGTCCGGATGCTGGCCGAGCTGTACGTCGACCGCATGGTGACGACGGCGACCGCGTTCATGGAGGCCCAGGAGGACGAGCGGGAGCGCGAGCGGATCGCCGACACGGCCCGTAAGCAGCTGCTGCTGATCAGCCTCGGGCGCCGGCACTGGCGCGACGCGTGACCTCGACGCGGTAGGAGCCGTCCGCGTCCCGGCCGGTGACGCGGAACCGTACGCGCACTCCGTCCGCGCCCCCCTCGTACGTCTCGCCGGGGCCGAAGGCCGCGTCGCTGAGCCCGGGGTGGACGTTGCGCTCCTGGGTGCAGCCGTGGCCGCCGGGGGAGCTGTCCAGGACGGTGACCGGGCCGCCGCCCGAGTCGATACGGGTGTCCACCCAGGTCACCAGGACGCCGGGCTTGCACACCGCCTCGTCGTTGCCGCCGCCGGTGCGCGCCTCCAGGGCGTATCCGGCGGAATCCGAGACCGGGACGAAGACGAGCTTGGTGCCCTCCGGCCGGTGCAGCGGCGACAGCACGTGCACCGTCGTGCCGGGGTGGGCGGCGCAGTGAACCTGGCGGATGCCGAACCAGCCGAGCTTCCACTTGTGCCAGGCCAGCAGGTCGTTGCCGGCGCCCCAGTCCTCGGACATCACGTCCCAGTGGCCGACGTTGTCGCCGCCGCCGCGGGTGTAGAGGTCGGGCAGTCCGAAGACATGGCCGTTCTCGTGCGGAAGGACCCGGAAGCCGGTCTTCCGGAGCGAACCGGAACCGTCGTCCTGACGGCTGTAGACAAAGGAGACATTGGCCAGCGGAACTCCGTCCGCGATCGGGGCGCGCTGGTTGTCGGCGTACGTCACGGAGAGCACCGCATGCGCGGCGGGCGGCCCGGCGTTGGGCGTGACCAGGACGTTCACCAGGTCGTAGCGGCGGAAGTCCACCTTCGCGTCGGCCGTCCTCGCTATGTCCGCGACCAGCTTGCGGTAGCCGGGTTCGAAGAGGCTGCCGCGCTTTATGCCGTACGAGCGGAACGAGTGCGGCATCCGCAGCCAGTGGCGGATCGGCATCGCGGGCCGGTAGTCGAGCCGTCCGTAGGAACTGCGGGCGAACCACTGCGAGGTCTGCGGGAAGAACTCCTCGAAGCGCTCGCGGGCCGTGCCCTTGCCGCGCACATCCGGGAAGTCGATCATCAGATTGAGGGCGTTGACCGTCCCTGTACTGCGGCTGTAGCCGCGGCTGGTGGGGATGCCCTCGGACATCTGCAGCCCGGGTTCGGGAGCGAGGGAGCAGGGTTCCAGTGATCCGGCCTTCGCCGTGGTCACCGGTGCCGGGGCGCGCTCGGCGGCGGCCGGTTTCCCCGGACGCGGCATCGCCGCCGGGGCGACCACCGCGACCGTGAGCACGGCCGCGATGAGGAACGCGCTGCCTCGGCGGAGCCTGCGTATTCGAGGGCGGGGGCCCTCGGGGGTCTGCTTCATTGCCGCCCACGGTGTGCCGGAGCGCGCCGGGGCGCCCGTGGGGTGCGTCCGGGCGGGCGAATCGACTGGGCCGGGCGGGCGAAACGGGCGCGTATCAGGTGTGACACAGGTCACCTACGGACTGCGAAATTCCGGGGACTGGTTCCCCGTTTGAACCGGTGACCGAACAAACGGGGACTGACTCCCCGGAAATGTTGAACCTCGAATCGTTCACCTCGAATGGTTCGATGCCGGGACGATCGGACACAGAAAGGGGAGCTGTCATGACCGGAGCCACCGCCACACAGGCCGCGGATCGCGCACGGCATGCACCGCCCCGACTGCGCGCCGACGCCCTGCGCAACCGGGAGCGGATCGTCAGCGCCGCCCGCGAGGTGCTCGTCGAGTACGGGTCCGAGGTCCCGCTCGATGAAATCGCTCGACGGGCGGGAGTCGGCAATGCCACCATCTACCGGCACTTCGCTGACCGCCGTGAACTGATCCACCAGGTGACCCTGTCGGTGATGTCCCGCGTCGCCGAACAAGCCGAATCGGCCCTGGCCGAGGAGCCCGACGCCTTCCTGGCGCTGGGGCGCTTCGTCCACGCGGCGGCGGACGAGCGGATCGGCGCGCTGTGCCCCCTGCTCTCCGACGGCATCGACAAGGAGCACCCTGACCACATCGCCGCCCGCGACCGTCTGGACGCCGGTATCGAGGCCCTGATGGGGGCCGCCCGAGCGGCCGGCCGCCTGCGCGCCGACATCGACGTCGGCGATCTCATGGTCGCGCTCACCCAGCTCACCCGGCCGCTGCCCGGCAGCGTCTGTGTGGACTTCGACGCCTTCGTGCACCGGCATCTACAGCTGTTCCTGGACGGCCTGTCGGCCCCGGCGCGCTCCGAACTTCCCGGCTCAGCCGTCACCTTGGAGGATCTGCAGCACCGGCCGTGACGTAGCTCGCACCCGGCCGCTCACCGAACACCGCTTACTTCTCGCGCGTCCACCGGTCTTCCTTGTGTGCGACGCCGCACTTCGTCAGCTTTCACTCCGTCCCGGCTCTCATTCCTTCTTCTCACTCCATGACTCCGCCCGGCCCGAGCCGGGTGTCAAACGTCCCATTTATCACTCTCCGCACCGCTAGGTAGGCCCACCCATGCCTGAAACGGCCCTGAACAAGGCCCCATACGCCGACCCCCGGCGCTGGAAAGCGCTGATATTCATCGCCCTCGCGCAGCTGATGGTCGTCCTCGACGCGACCATCGTGAACATCGCTCTGCCCTCGGCCCAGGCCGACCTGCACATCTCCGACGGCAACAAGCAGTGGGTCATCACCGCCTACGCCCTCGCCTTCGGCGGCCTGCTGCTGTTCGGCGGCCGGATCGCGGACCTGTGGGGCCGTAAGCAGACCTTCATCATCGGGCTCATCGGCTTCGCCGCGGCCTCGGCGCTCGGCGGCGCCGCCGTGGGCAGCGGCATGCTGCTCGGCGCCCGCGCCCTGCAGGGCGTCTTCGGCGCGCTGCTCGCGCCCTCCGCGCTCTCGCTGCTCGCCGTGATGTTCACCGACCCCAAGGAGCGGGCCAAGGCGTTCGGCGTCTTCGGCGCCATCGCGGGCGGCGGCGGTGCCGTGGGCCTCATCCTCGGCGGTGTCCTCACCGAATACCTGGACTGGCGCTGGACGTTCTTCGTCAACATCCCGTTCGCCATTGTCGCCGCGGTCGGCGCGATCTCCGTGATCCGCGAGCCCAGCGAGAGCCGCAACCCTTCCAAGCTGGACGTCCCTGGTGTGCTGCTGGCCACTTCGGGTCTGGTCGCGCTGGTCTACGCCTTCACCCGCGCCGAGTCCGACGGCTGGACCGCGGGCCCGACCGTCGCCCTGTACATCGCGGCCGCCGTGCTGCTGACCGCCTTCGTGATCGTCGAGTCCCGGGTCAAGGCGCCGCTGCTGCCGCTGCGCGTCGTCACCGACCGCAACCGCGGCGGGGTCTACGCCTCGCTGGGTCTCGCCGTCATCGGCATGTTCGGTCTGTTCCTCTTCCTCACCTACTACATGCAGATCGTCAAGGGATACAGCCCGGTCGAGACCGGTCTGGCCTTCCTGCCGATGGTCGCGGGCATGATCACCGGCTCGACGCAGATCGGCGCCCGGCTGATGACCCGGGTTCCGGCGCGGCTGCTGATGGGCCCGGGCTTCCTGGTCGCCGCGTCCGGCATGCTGCTGCTGACCCAGATCGACCTGGACAGCTCGTACCCGGCGCTGATCCTGCCCGCGATCATGCTGCTCGGCCTCGGCATGGGCACGGCGTTCATGCCCGCGATGAGCCTGGCCACCCATGGTGTCGAGCCGCGTGACGCGGGCGTCGCCTCCGCGATGGTCAACACCTCGCAGCAGGTGGGCGGCGCGATCGGCACCGCGCTGCTCAACACCATCGCCGCCAGCGCCACCACGGCCTACGCCAAGGGCCACATGGCCACGGCCTCGTCGCCGAAGCTGCTGCAGCTGCAGTCGATGGTGCACGGCTACACCGCGGCCATCGCCTGGGCCGTCGGCATCCTGCTGCTGGCCGCTGCGATCGCCACGACGCTGATCAGCGCCGGGAGACAGGACGGCGGCGGCGCGGTCGCCGGTTCGGGTGACGGGGCGGTGGAGGACGCCGTTCCGGTCATGGCGCACTGACGACGCGTACGGACGCGTGGGCCCCGCTCCCCGGCATTCGCCCGGTGGAGCGGGGCCTGCGTGTGCTTTGGATCAGCGCAGCCAGGGGAGATCGGCGCCCTCGGGCTGGAGCCCGTCGGCGATGATCTGGCAGACGTCGCCGAACTGGGCGATCTGCTCCGAGGTGAGCCGGTCGAAGATCGCCGAGCGGACGGCGTGGACATGGCCGGGCGCGGTCTGCTTGAGGACGTCGAACCCCTTCTCGGTGAGGACCGCGTTCTGCCCGCGCTTGTCGGAGGGGCAGTCCTCGCGCCGTACCCAGCCGTCCTTCTCCATGCGGGTGATGGCGTGGGAGAGCCGGGAGCGGGTGATCTTGGCGGCCTCGGCCAGTTCGGTCATCCGCATCTGGTGGCGCGGCGCCCAGGAGAGCTTCACCAGCAGGCTGTAGTAGATGTGCGGCATGCCCGCGTCGCGCTGCAGCTGACGGTCGAGATGGTCTTCCAGCAACATCCTGGCCTGGACGTACGCCAGCCAGGCGCGCTGCTCGTCATCGTTCAGCCAGCGGGGCTCGTCGGTGTCCGGGGCTGTGTCTGCGTCTGTGTCCGGGGCTGTGTCTGCGGGGGAGTTCATGGCGTCCACATCGTTCAGTGTAAGGACTACTTCTTGAATTTTAAACAAGTGTGCGATACCGTGAAGTGCGTACTGCTTGAGACTTCAAGCTTTCTGGTGTTCGTCTGGTCGAGGAGCCGCCGCCGTGTCGCGCATGCCCGCCCTCTATCTCAGCCATGGTGCTCCGCCGCTCGCCGATGATCCGGTCTGGCCCGGACAGCTCGCCGCCTGGGCGGCGGACCTGCCCCGTCCCACCGCCATTTTGATGATCTCCGCGCACTGGGAGGAAGCCCCGCTCGCCATCGGCGCCACCGAAACGGTTCCGCTGGTCTACGACTTCTGGGGCTTCCCCGAGCACTACTACCGGGTCCGCTACGCCGCGCCCGGCGCGCCCGAGCTGGCCGAGCGCGTCCGCAAGACGCTGCGTACCGCGGGCACACCCGTCCAGGACATCCCCGACCGGGGGCTCGACCACGGTGCCTACGTACCGCTCGTCGAGATGTACCCGGACGCCGACATTCCCGTCCTCCAGGTCTCGATGCCGACCCTGGACCCGCGGAAGCTGATGGACATCGGCCGCAAGCTCGCCCCGCTGCGCGACGAGGGAGTGCTGATCGTCGGCAGCGGCTTCTTCACCCACAACCTGGCCGCGCTGCGCCACGCCGGCCCGACGCCGCCCGGCTGGTCGACCGAGTTCGACGACTGGGGGCGGCGCGCCCTCGCCGGGCAGGACATCGACGCCCTGCTCGACTTCGAGCACGCCTCCCCGAGCGGACCCCTCGCCCACCCGCGCACCGAGCACTTCGCCCCGCTGTTCGTCACGCTGGGCGCGGCGGAGTCGGAGCTGGACAGCCAGCGGAGCGTGATCGACGGCTTCTGGATGGGGCTGGCGAAGCGGTCGCTGCAGCTCGGCTGAGGCCCGGGCGGGCGGCTCTGCCCGGCGCTCCGCCCGTTCGGTCCGCTCATTCCTCCCGGGCGTGGAAGACGTAGAACGACACCGCCGCCATCGCCAGCGCCACCGCGAGGGCGATGACGGACGCCCGGGCCACCGTGGCCCCGCTCAGGCAGTACAGGAAGCCGATCACGCAGCCGAGGAGCGCTCCGTACAGCCCCGCCCGGACCTCCGGCAGCAGCCGCGCCTGGATCCGCCCGACCAGATAGCAGGCCGCGCCGACGAGGATCGCCCCCACCAGGCCGAGGAGCCCGGCGGCGAGCACGGTCGCGCCCTGGTTGTGGCCGATGAACATCGCGTAGCCGCCGCTGAGGACACCCAACACGACGGGGACCACCCAGGACGCGGAGGCGTGGAGCGGCGCGGCGGGGAGGCGCGGCCGGTGGCGCCCGCGCGCCGGGGTCGAGACGGAACCCTTCATGACAGGACTCATGGCAGGACCTCCTCCCCTCAAGCGCACACCCGCCCCGGGCCTCCGGCAACCGGTCCGGGCAACCAGAAGGCCATGGGATCCGTCTTGTGGAGTGGGAGGCGAGGTGGGAAGGCGGGGGAAGGTGGCTGCTCCGGCGCGATCGGCACCCCTGACCTGCGTTTCTCGACGCTGTCGCCTCCCGCTGAACCCCCTGTGGCGGCACAGGGTACTGCATGATCGTAAAAAGGTGGGCGCGGCTTGGGAATTCTGTCCGGATTCCAGTCGTTGTTTCCATCGGACGGGGCACCCGCCCAGGGAAGGTCCGTTCATAGTCCGCGCCCGATCCATCTGTAAGGGAGCACGCATGGCAACCCGTGCCGTCGCCCGCAATCAGGCCACCACCGGTGGTGCTGAGGGGGCCAACAGTGTTCGCGCCACAGGCGGGGAGATCGCCGATCGCGACCTGGTCGGCATGTATCTCGACGAGATCGCTCGCACCCCGTTGCTGGACGCGGCGAAGGAGGTCGAGCTGTCCCAGGCTGTCGAGGCGGGTGTATATGCCCAGCAGATTCTGGACGGGGAGGTCGAGGACGCCGGAGCCGCGGGCGCGAGCCGTGAGGAGCTCGAGGCCATCGCCGCCGAGGGCGCCCGCGCGAAGGATGTCTTCATCCGCTCGAATCTGCGCCTGGTCGTGGCCGTGGCCCGCCGTTATCCGCGCAGTGGTCTGCCCCTGCTGGACCTGATCCAGGAGGGCAACGCGGGCCTGGTGCGCGCCGTGGAGAAGTTCGACTACACCAAGGGCTTCAAGTTCTCGACGTATGCCACGTGGTGGATCCGCCAGGCCATCACGCGCTCGATCGCCGACCAGTCCCGCACGATCCGGCTGCCCGTCCACCTGGTCGAGGAGCTGGGCCGGATCCGCCGGGTGCAGCGTGAGTTCAACCGTGAGCACGGCCGCGAGCCGGAGCACCTGGAGATCGCCGAGGAGCTGGGCTCCACGCCGGAGCGGGTCTCGGACGTGCTCGACTGGGCGCGCGACCCGGTGAGCCTCAACATGTCGGTCGACGACGAGGGCGAGACCCAGTTCGGCGACCTGCTGGAGGACACCTCGGCCGTCTCGCCCGAGCAGTCGGTGATGACGCTGCTGCGCAGCGAGGAGCTGGAAGACCTCATCGGCCGCCTCGATGACCGGACCGCCTCCATCATCAAGGCGCGGTACGGCATCGATGACGGGCGGGAGCGCACGCTCACCGAGGTCGGCAAGCAGCATGGGCTCACACGTGAGCGCATCCGTCAGATCGAGAAGCACGCGCTGCTGGAACTGAAGAAGATGGCCCGTCAGACCGGCTTCGACGCCGCGGCCTGAGCCGCCGCGCCGCATGGATCCGACCGCACGTCACAGACCCCATAGACCGAGCCCCGGCGGACTCCCCCGAGCGCCGGGGCTCTTCCTTGCCTGATCGGGCGGCTCGTGATCGGGCTGCTCGCGTCGGGCTGCTCAGGCGGCGAAGCCGCCGTCCACGGCGATCGACGCCCCGCTGATGTAGCGGCCGCTCTCGCCCGCGAGATGGGCGACGGTCGCGGCCACCTCCGAGGGCAGTCCGTAGCGGCCGAGCGCGGTCAAGCCGCTTTGCATGGCGGCGCTCTCGCCGTCGGCGGGGTTCATGTCGGTGTCGATCGGGCCGGGGTGGATCAGGTTGACGGTGATCCCGCGCGGGCCCAGCTCACGGGCGAGCGCCTTGGTCAGGCCGGTCAGGGCGGTTTTGCTGGTCGCGTAGAGGCTGCCGCCGGGGAAGGCGACGCGCTCGGCCATGCAGCTGCCGATGTTGATGATCCGCCCGCCGTCGGCCATCCGCTCGACCGCCGCCTGGGCGGTCAGGAACGGTGCCCGGACGTTGACGTCCAGGACGCGGTCCACGTCCTCCAGCGACAGCTCGGTGATCGGGCCGAGCGCTCCCACGCCCGCGTTGTTCACCACGATGTCCAGGCGCCCGAACTCGGCTGCGGCCCCGGCCACGGCCGCCCGCACCGCCGCCGGGTCCGCGCTGTCCGCCCGTACGGCCAGGGCCCGGCGGCCCAGCGCCTTGATCCGTTCGACGAGGTCCGCCGCCCGGTCGGCCTGATGGTGATAGGTGAGGGCGACATCGGCGCCGTCCTCGGCGAGCCGGAGGGCGATGGCCTCGCCGATACCGCGGCTGCCTCCGGTGATCAGGGCCACCTTGCCGTCGAGTGTCATGTCCGCTCCCGGATGCGAAGAATGCGATGAAGATGAGGGATGCCCGGATGTGCTGTGATGCCCTCGGACATGACTGATCCTGGCGGGGCGCGCCGGGGATCGGGCCCAGGCTTTCGAAGCTGGCCCGAGTCTGTCCGGTCGAGTTTGTTTCGTGCCCGAGTCTGTTTACTTTCCGGAAGTGGCGACGTAATCTGGCCGCGAAATCACAGGTTCGGGCATGGAAGGGACGTAAACCCACATGTACGCACCGGAGCGTCAGCAGGAGATCCTCCGGCTCGCCCGCGACAGCGGACGGGTGGATGTCCTGTCCCTCGCCGAGGAGTTCCAGGTCACCGCCGAGACCGTACGGCGCGATCTGCGGGCCCTCGACCGGGCCGGTCTGGTGCGCCGCGTGCACGGGGGCGCGATCCCGGCCGGACGTCTCGACTTCGAGCCCGACCTCGCCGAGCGCGAGAGCACCGCCGCCGACGAGAAGGACCGCATCGCGCGCGCCGCCCTCGCCGAACTCCCCGCTGACGGCAGCGTGATCATCGACGCCGGGTCGACGGCGGCCCGGTTCGCCGCCGCCATCCCCCTGGAAGCCGGGCTCACCGTGGTCACGCACGCGCTGCCGATCGCGGCCCGCCTCGCCGACCACCCCGGTATCGCCCTGCACCTGGTCGGCGGCCGGGTCCGCCACCGCACCCGGGCCGCCGTCGACGCCTGGGCACTGCGCGGCTACGGCGAGATCAGGGCCGATGTGGTCTTCCTCGCCACCAACGGCTTCTCACCGGACAGCGGGCTGACCACCCCCGACCTCGCGGAGGCCGCCGTCAAGCGCGCCATGATCGGCGCCGCCCGCCGGGTCGTGCTGCTCGCCGACTCCGGCAAGTTCGGCCAGGAGCACTTCGCCCGCTTCGGCGGCCTCGACCATGTCGACCTGCTCATCACGGACACCGGTCTCAGCCCACAGGACGCCCTCGCCATCGAAAAGCAGGGCACGGAAGTAGTACGCGCATGATCCTCACCGTCACCCCCAATCCCAGCCTGGACCGTACGTACGAGATCCCGGCGCTGGAGCGCGGCGCCGTGCTGCGGGCCACCACCGACCGGGTCGACCCCGGCGGCAAGGGCGTCAACGTCTCGCGCGCCGTGGCCGCCGCCGGGCACCGCACCGTGGCCGCGCTGCCGCTCGGCGGCCCCGAGGGCGCGCTGCTGGCACGGCTGCTCGAAGAGCTGGGCATCGAGGCGGCGGGCGTGCCGGTGCGCGGCTCGACCCGGGTCAACATCTCCGTCGCCGAGCCGGACGGCACCCTCACCAAGCTCAACGCGAGCGGTCCCGAGCTGAGCGACACCGAGGCCGAGGCCCTGCTGGAGGCGGTACGGAACCGGGTCGCCGACGCCGACTGGATCGCCTGCTGCGGCAGCCTTCCGCGCGGGCTCGCCCCCGAGTGGTACGCCGAGCTGGTCGCCCGGGCCCACAGCGCGGGGGCCAGGATCGCCCTGGACACCTCCGGCCCCTCCCTGACCGCGGCCCTGCGCGAGCGCCCCGATGTGGTGAAGCCCAACGCCGAGGAACTCGCCCAGGCCGTCGGCCGCCCGATCGCCACCGTGGGCGAGGCGGTCAAGGCCGCCGAGGAGCTGCGCGAGCTGGGTGCCCGCGCCGTCCTGGCCAGCCTCGGCGCCGACGGCCAGCTGCTGGTCGACGGGACCGGTGTCTACTTCGGCACGGCCAAGGTCGCGACCGTCCGCAGTAATGTCGGTGCGGGCGATGCCTCGCTCGCCGGATTCCTCGCCGCGGGCGGCACCGGAGCCGCCGCGCTCGCCTCGGCCGTGGCCCATGGCGCGGCCGCCGTACAGCTGCCGGGCAGCGCGATGCCGACCCCGGCCGACCTGGACCCGTCCGCCGTCACCACGACGTCGGACGTCCCGCTGGAACGCGTGCTCAAGGAGCCCGCGTGACCGGCCCGACCCACTCCCACCCCCCAGTCCCCACCCCCTCCGCCCGCCTGCCCCAGGGCGGTATAGCACCCAAGGGAGCCGCGAGATGAGTGAGCTGATCACCGCGGATCTGGTCGACCTTGACCTGTCCGCCGACACCAAGGAAGCCGCCGCCCGGTCGCTCGCCGAGCGCATGGTCGCGGCGGGCCGGGTCACCGACCTCGACGGCTTCCTCGCCGACGTGGCGGCCCGCGAGGAGCAGATGCCGACCGGCCTGGACGGCGGCATCGGCATACCCCACTGCCGCAGCGAGCATGTCACCGAGCCGACGCTGGCCTTCGGGCGCAGCACGACCCGGATCGACTTCGGCGCGCCGGACGGACCGGCCGACCTGATCTTCCTGATCGCGGCCCCCGCGGGTGCCGACAGCGATCACCTGACGATCCTGTCCAGCCTCGCCCGTTCTTTGATGAACGCCGAATTCACCGGCGCCCTGCGGGCCGCCGACGACCCGGCCCGGGCGGCCGCCCTGATCCGCGGTGACGAGGAACCGTCCGCAGCCCCGGACAGCGCCGCGGCCGGCGCCCCGGACAGCGCCGCGGAGGAGCCCGCGGCCGAGGAGCCGAAGGACGCGGCGAACGGCCCGGCGGAGCCGACCGGGGCCTCCGAGCCGACCGGGGCCGCGCCCGCACCGGCGGCCGCGGCGGCGCCCTTCCGGATCGTCGCCGTCACCTCGTGTCCCACCGGCATCGCGCACACCTACATGGCCGCCGAGTCGCTGGAGAACGCCGCCCGTGAGGCCGGTGTCGAGCTGGTCGTGGAGACCCAGGGCTCGGCCGGGTTCGAGAAGCTGCCCGCCGCCACCATCGCCGCCGCCGACGCGGTGATCTTCGCCCATGACGTGGAGGTCCGGGACAAGGAGCGGTTCGCCGGGAAGCCGACGGTGGACGTCGGAGTCAAGGCGGGCATCAACCGCCCGGCCGAGCTGGTGGCCGAGGCGCGCGACAAGGCGGCGCGCGGCGAGACCAGCGCACCGGCGGACGCGGCCGGTGACGCCTCGGACGGCTCCGCCCCGATGGACGCGGGCGGCGACCACTTCGGTACCCGGCTGCGCAAGTGGCTGATGACGGGCGTCAGCTACATGGTCCCGTTCGTCGCCGCGGGTGGTCTGCTCATCGCGCTCGCCTTCGCGATCGGCGGCTACGAGATCGCCAACGCCAAGTCGGTCGCGGACCACTTCGTGTGGACCGAGACCGCCAGCTGGGCGGCGCTGCTCTTCCAGATCGGCAGCGCGGCCTTCACCTTCCTGGTGCCGGTCCTGGCCGGGTACATCGCCTACGGCATGGCCGACCGGCCCGGGCTCGTGCCCGGCTTCGTCGGCGGCTTCATCGCGACCACGATCAAGGCGGGCTTCCTCGGCGGTCTGGTCGCGGGCCTGATCGCGGGCGCGGTCGTCATGGGCATCCAGCGGTTCAAGGTCCCGGCGGCACTGCGCGGCATCATGCCGGTCGTGGTGATCCCGCTGATCTCCTCGGCGGTCGTCGGCTTCCTGATGTTCGTGGTGATCGGCAAGCCCATCGCCTCCGCCCAGGGGGCGATGACCGACTGGCTCAACGGGCTCTCCGGCGCCAACGCCATCGGGCTCGGCGTGATCCTCGGCCTGATGATGTGCTTCGACCTCGGCGGCCCGGTCAACAAGGTCGCGTACGCCTTCGCCACCGGCGGCATCGCGGTGTCCAACCCGAGCGACGGCAGCCTCAAGATCATGGCCGCGGTGATGGCGGCCGGTATGGTCCCGCCGCTGGCGATGGCGCTGGCCACCACCGTGCGCGGGAAGCTGTTCACCAAGACCGAGCGGGAGAACGGCAAGGCCGCCTGGGTGCTGGGCGCCTCCTTCATCAGCGAGGGCGCCATTCCGTTCGCGGCGGCGGACCCGCTGCGGGTGATCCCCTCCTCGATGGTGGGCGGCGCGATCACCGGTGCGCTGTCGATGGCCTTCGGCTGCACGCTGCGCGCCCCGCACGGCGGCATCTTCGTGGTCCCGCTGATCGGCCAGCCGTTCCTCTACCTGCTGGCCATCGTGGCGGGCACGGTGGTGACGGCCGGACTGGTGGTCTTCCTCAAGGGGCTGCGGAAGAAGGCGGAGGCCGGTGCCACGGCCACGGCCGGTGGCGACGCCTCCGCGAAGGGCGCCGCCGGGGACGAGGAGAAGGTGGCGGTCGCGGTCTGACCCCATCTCAGCCATCCCCCACCCCATCCGTGGCGAGGCCGCGCGCAGCGTAGTAGGCGCTGAGCGCGGCCTCGCTGCCTGAGCCCATCGCGGTCGCGATCCGCTGGAAGCGGGCGGAGCGCAGATCACCGGCAGTACGGATGCGTGGGGGCTGACGCCCGGGCGGACAGTAACCGGACGCGCCGGTGACGAGGGACCCGGTGGGCGGCGCCGGGGCGCTGCCCAGGTTCAGGAACACCAGGTCGGCCGAGAGGGCATGCCGCTCGCCCGCGACGGTCAGTGCATCGGCCCGCGGCGGCGCCGACGGCGGCCCCAACTCCAGCCGCCGCACGGCCACCAGCTCCACCCGGGCGTCCTGCCCGATCTCCTCGGTCTTGTAGGCGTCCTCGGGCGGATGGGCGACCAGGAACCGGGCCCGCAGGTCCGGATGGGCGCGGGTGAGGGTGCCCAGTGGGCGGTCCGCGCCGAGGACCAGAACCGTGCGGCCGGTGATCGCCGCGGCGTCCGCCTCCCACAGCTGGGGCAGCTCCCGGCCCTCCGCTCCTGCGAGCCACTTGGCGGCGGCGGGCCCAAGCGGCCCCACCCCGGTGGCGACGACGGCATACGGCGCGGTCAGCCGCGCGCCGGCCACCCCCGGCCCGTCGACCGTCACCTCCACCCGGTCCTCGAACGCGTCGATCCGCACGGCCCGCCGCCCGAGTGCGACCCGGCAGAGGTCACACCGCTCCACGTCGGCCTCGATCGCCGCCGCCATCCCCGGACCGGTGGTGAAGCCCAGGACATTGCTCACCACCGGGATACGCCGCAGCGCACCGCACAGCACGTCGCCCGACTCGACGAGGACGGACCGCATCCCGAGGCTCGCCGCCATCACGGCGGCCGCACAGCCCGCCGGACCGCCGCCGACAACCAGCAGATCGGCATCCATGGTGATCCCCCTTCCTCTCAGCCCTCTCAGCCCTTCTCGGTCCCACTCGGGCCCTCTCGCCCGCCCGACGGACATCCGCTCAGAACGGTCCGCCGTACAGATCCCGGTACGCGGGGAAGACCCCGCCCGGGCCGTCCACGCCCTCCGCCGCCAGCACCGCCTTGACCACGGCCCGGGTGAGCGCGTCCGCCCCGGCCGCCAGCACCTCGTTCAGCGCCCCGGCCTCCCGGTGCACCCCGAACGCCGGATCCTCCGCATCACCCCCGCTCTCCTCCGGCACCAGCGGGCGATCACCGGTGGCCAGGGCGAAGACGGTGTCACCGTCGGACATCAGATGCACCGGCCGGATCGCCCGGGCCAGACCGTCGTGCGCCGTGCCCGCGAGCTTGTGCGCCTGGGCCCGGGTGAGCGCGGCGTCGGTGGCGACCACGGCCAGGGTCGTGTTCAGCGGAGGCCGCACCGATGCGGCCTGGCGCCGCTCCGACTCGGCTCGCGCGGCGGCCAGGCGGCGCGCCGCCTCCGCGTGCTCCTCCTCGCCGGGGCGGTGGGGCCCACCGTCACCGGACGGCTCATACTCCTGCCCGTACAGCGCTCCGGTCCGCGGGTCGACCACCGATCCGACCGCGTTGACCGCCACCAGCGCGGCCACCGTGACACCGGACGGCAGCACCAGCGATGCCGATCCCGTGCCGCCCTTGAGCCCACCGGCCACCGCGCCCGCGCCCGCACCCGCGTTGCCCTGCGCCACCGGTGCGCCCGGCTCCGAGCGGGCCGCCGCCTCGGCGGCCTCCCGGCCCAGGTCGGCACCCGGCCGGGCCCGCCAGTCGCCGCCCCGGCCGAGGTCGAAGAGGGCGGCCGCCGGGACGACCGGGACGACCTGCGCCGGATCGGGGCCGACCCGGAAGCCGCGGCCGTGCTCCTCCAGCCAGCCGGCCACGCCCGAGGCGCTGTCCAGGCCGAACGCGCTGCCCCCGGTCAGCACGACGGCGTCCACGCGCTGGACGAGATTGCGCGGATCGAGGGCGTCGGACTCCCGGGTGCCCGGGCCGCCGCCGCGCACATCGACGGCGGCGACCGCGCCGCCCTCGGGGGCCAGCACGACGGTCGTTCCGGTCAGCCATCCGCCTCCGGTGCGCTGCGCATGGCCGACGCGCACCCCGGGTACATCCGTCAGTGCGTCGGTCCGGCCGGGTTGCGGGGAGTCATGGGTGGTTCGCTCGGCATCCATGAACGCTATGCGTAGCACGGTAGCTCGTGTCATGGTCGGGCACCGAGGCGTGACCGGCCCCGGAACGAGGGCCCTCACGAGCGCCTCCGGGCGGCGTGCGCCGGGCCATCTCCGCCTCATATAGCGGTCGTTCATCAGATGTTGATGACGAGCCAGCAGGCTGTGCGGTATGCCGTTCGTCCCCGCCTCAAGGAATACCGCCGTGCCCCGTACCTCCCGGACGGAGGAGCTCCCGACCCTGGCCGCCGCCACGCGGCAGACCTCCCGGGTGGCCCTCCGGTGGATCAGCGAGCCCGACTGCACCGAGGAGCTGACCCACGCCGAACTGCTCGACCAGGCCGCCAGGGCCGCCGCCGCCCTCACCCGGCTCGGGGTCCGGGCCGGTGACCGGGTGGCGGTCCATCTGCCGCTGGTGCCCGAATCCGTGATCGCCACGCTCGCCTGCGGCCGCCTCGACGTCGTACGCGGCAGCCTGCCGGTGGGACTGCGCCCGCACGAACTGCGCGACCGGATCAGGGAGATGGACGCCAAGATCGTCATCACCGCGGACGGGGAACAGCGCTGCGGTGAGCAGCACCCGCTCAAGCAGCTCGTCGACCGGGCGCTCACCGGCTGCCCCGGCGTCCGGAACGTACTGGTCGTGCACCGCCTCGGCCGCCCGGTGTCCTGGAAGCCGGGCCGGGACCTGTGGTGGCACGACGAGCTCGGCCGGTACACCGAACCGCTGCCGCGGTCGTACGCTTGAGCCATGAGCGATGCCCCCGACCCAGGACCGCGCGATCCGGCCGCCGCGCTGATCTTCGACGACCCTCTGGCGCAGCCGTCCTCGGACGACACGGACCGCGGGTGGGGCGAGCGGACTCCCGGCGGACACAGCGCCGACAGCGCCGCGGATCTGGCCCGGTTCCTCGACGAGAAGCCGCCCCACCACCTCTGACCGAGCAGGCGCTCGATCAGGTGCTGGGGCCGCCTTCGCGGCGGGCCACCAGCTCGTCCCGGATCTCGCGGAGCAGCATGATCTCCTCGGCCTCCGTCTCGGCCTGCTCCTCCTCCGCCTGCTGCTCCCGGGCGGCCTTGCGCGCAAGATAGCGCGACATCGGCAGCACCATCAGGAAATACACCACCGCCGCGGTGATGAGGAAGGTCAGCACGGCGGACAGCACGCTGCCCCAGAGGATCGGGATGCCCTTCACCACCTCGCCCGCCGCGTTCGTCTCGCAGGGCGCCTTGAGGCAGGAGCGGTACTTCTCCAGGTCCTTCGTGCCGAAGGCGCCGACTATGGGATTGATCAAGCCCTTCACTATGGAGTTCACGACGGCGGTGAAGGCGGCTCCGATGACGACCGCGACCGCGAGGTCGATCACATTGCCGCGCATCAGGAAGGCCTTGAAGCCCTCCAGGACGCTCTGCTTCTCCTCGGGCACCTTCTCTGTGCTCAACCCACTGCCTTTCTCTCGCCGCCACGGTGCAGGAGCGGACGGTTCCGCAACCTACACCGGCGTCGATTCGGCCCATGAGGTGAGGCATGCGTGTCAGGAGCGGCACAGGGTCACCGCCAGACGTGAGGTGGCCTCGGCCCCGGCGAGTGCGGCGGCGGCCGGACGCGGCACTCTGAGCACCACCAGCGCCCCGGCATCCGGCTCGTCCACCTCGACCGCCGGCGGATCACCGCCCCGGAGGCCGGGGACGGAGGCCACCCGGACCCCGCGCGCGACCACCCGCGCCGGGGCACCGGAGCCGCGGCGCCGGACGGCGTCGGACGCGGGCGCGGCCAGCACGTCCACCCGGTCGCCGGGGTGCAGCAGCCGCACCGCCGCCGCGTCGGCGATCCGGACGGGTGCGGACACCGTGGCGGGGCGCGACGGCTCGTACCGGCTCCCGGCCGCGGTGGTGGGGGAGGGCTCGGGGCGCTCGGAGCCCTGACCGGACGGTGCCGCGGCGGCGAGCGCGGCGGCCGTCAGTGCCAGCCCGGCCGCCATCGAGCGCCGCCGTCGCCGCACGAATCGCCGCAGCCGGTATCCGCCGTCGCGCGCCACCCGCACCGGACCGAAGCGTGGCACCGCGCGGGCCGGGGGAGTGGCGCGGGCCGGCGGAGAAGACGCGCGGAGCGGGGATGCAGGGGACGAGGACGCGGGTGACGGGGGCGGGGACGCGGGGGACGGGGAGAACGGATGGGACATGGCACAACACCGCCTGCCGTGAGGAGCCGGGAGCTTCTGGCTCCTTCACCATGCCCGGCCCCGCCCGATCCCGCCGGGGCCTGTGGACGGCCGCCGCCTTGTGGACAACTCGGTCCCCCACACGAGCGCGCACCCGTCCCAGCCCCGCCCGCTACGGCAGCTCTATCCCCAGTTCCCAGCCCTCGTGCCCGTGCGCGCACAGGCAGTCCCGGTCGGTGTTGTCCGGAAGGCCGCTCACCGCGTCGAAGAGCACCTCGCGCAGCCGCCCGACGTTCTCGCCGAACACCTTCAGCACCTCGGCGTGCGAGACGCCCTCACCCGTCTCCACTCCCGCGTCCAGATCGGTGACCAGCGTCAACGACGTGTAGCACAGCCCCAGTTCGCGGGCGAGCACCGCTTCCGGATGCCCCGTCATCCCGACCACCGACCAGCCCTGGGCGGCGTGCCAGCGCGATTCCGCCCGCGTGGAGAAGCGCGGCCCTTCGACCACGCACATCGTCCCGCCGTCCACCGGTTCCCAGCCGCGTCCGCGTGCCGCCGCCACCGCGGCCTGCCGCCCCACCGGGCAGTACGGGTCGGCGAAAGTCGTGTGCACCACGTTCGGCACCCGCCCGTCCGGAAGCGGCTCACCGTCGAAGAAGGTCTGGGTACGTGCCTTGGTGCGGTCCACCAGCTGGTCCGGTACCAGCAGCGTCCCCGGCCCGTACTCCGGCCGCAGTCCGCCCACGGCGCACGGTCCGAACACCTGCCGCACCCCAGCCGCGCGCAGGGCCCACAGGTTGGCGCGGTAGTTGATCCGGTGCGGCGGCAGATGGTGCTTGCGCCCGTGCCGGGGCAGGAAGGCGACCCGCCGCCCCGCGATGTCGCCGAGGAAGAGCGAATCGCTCGGAGCCCCATAGGGAGTCTCCATGGTGATCTCGGTCACGTCGTCGAGGAAGGCGTAGAACCCCGACCCTCCGATGACCCCTATGTCTGCGTGTGCGCTGCTCGTCTCGGCCATGCGATCACCCTAGCCAGCCCCGGCCGGCGGCGCCGGAACGCACCGCGCCCCCGCGGCTTCCCCGAGGGGAGCGGGCGGGGGCGCGGTGCGTACGAGGTCAGGCGGCCGAGCTGGTGCTGCTCGACGATGACGACGACGAAGAAGAAGACGCCGACGACGAAGACGACGAAGACCCCGAGGAGGTGTCCGAGGAGGAGGACGAAGACGACGAGGTCTTGTCCGACGATGAGTCGCTGTCGCTCTTCGCCGCGGGCTTCGCCGAGCCGCCGCTCGAGCCGCTGGACGAGGAGCGGCTGTCGTTCCGGTAGAAGCCGGAGCCCTTGAAGACGATGCCGACCGCGGAGAACACCTTCTTCAGGCGCCCCTGGCACTGGGGGCATTCGGTGAGCGCGTCGTCGGTGAACTTCTGCACCGCCTCGAGGCCCTCGCCGCACTCGGTGCACTGGTACTGGTAGGTCGGCACGTACTTCCTCCTGGCACTCTCACTCATTGAGTGCTAACGACGCTCCATAGTGCAGTATTCCGGCCCGCCAGTCCACTGCGGTACGGCATACGGTGACCTACGCCACGCCGTCGGCCATTGTCGTCAGCCATTGCTGCCAGCCGCCCCGGTGCCCAGCCAGCCCGCCAGCTTGCCGCCCCGGCCGACCGCCCGCAGCCGCTGTTCGGCCGCGTCCCGCACCGGGTCGGTGGCCACGACCAGGAGTTCGTCACCGCGCCGCAGCACGGTCGAGGGCAGGGGGACGAAACTGGAGCCGTCCCGGACGACGAGGGTGACCGCGGCCCCGGGTGGCAGCCGCAGCTCGGCGACCTCCACCCCGTGCATCCGGGAGTCCTTGGGGATCGACACCGACAGCAGATGCCCGCGCAGCCGCTCCAGCGGCGCCGATTCGATGCCCAGGTCCGCGGTGCCCTCCGTCTCCTCCAGCTGCAGCCGGGTGGCGAGCCAGGGCAGCGTCGGCCCCTGGATCAGGGTGTAGATGATCACCAGGACGAAGACGATGTTGAAGACCCGGCGGCTGTCGGGCACCGTGCCGACCATGGGGATGGTGGCGAGCACGATGGGCACCGCGCCGCGCAGCCCGGCCCAGGACAGCAGCGCCTTCTCCCGCCACGCCACCCGGAACGGCATCGTGCTGACCACCACCGACACCGGCCGGGCGACCACGGTCAGCACCAGGCCGACGACGACGGCCGGCCAGATGTCGTCGGCCAGTTCGTGCGGCGTCACCAGCAGTCCGAGCAGGATGAACATGCCGATCTGGGCGAGCCAGCCGAGCCCCTCGGCGAAACCGCGGGTGGCCGGCCAGTGGGGCAGCTTCGCGTTGCCCATGACGAGCGCGGCGAGGTAGACGGCGAGGAAGCCGGAGCCGTGTGCCAGCGCCCCGCCCGCGTACGCGACGACCGCGATGGCCATCACCGCGATCGGGTACAGACCCGAGGCGGGCAGCGCCACCCGGCGCAGGCCGTACGAGCCGAGCCAGCCGATCGCCAGTCCGACGGCGGCGCCGATCGCCAGCTCCAGCGCTATCTCGCCGATCATGACGTACCAGTGGTTGATCGGACCCTGGCTGGAGAAGGCGACGACCAGGATCACCACCGGGGCGTCGTTGAAGCCCGATTCGGCCTCCAGGATGCCGGTGAGCCGCTTGGGCAGCGGCACCTTGCGCAGCACGGAGAAGACCGCCGCCGCGTCCGTGGAGGACACCACCGCGCCGATGATCAGCGCCTGCCGCCAGTCCAGCCCCACCACATAGTGCGCCGCCGCCGCGGTGACCCCCACGCTCACCGCGACGCCCGCGGTCGACAGCACGGCGGCCGTCGGCAGCGCGGGTTTGATTTCACGCCACTTGGTGCCCAGGCCGCCCTCGGCCAGGATCACCACCAGCGCGGCGTAGCCGATGACCTGCGTCAGTTCGGCGTTGTTGAAGGTGACGCCGAGCCCGTCCGTACCGAGGGCGACGCCCATCCCGAGGTAGAGCAGCAGGGTGGGCAGCCCGCTGCGCGAGGAGATCCTTACGGCCGCCACCGCGACGAGCAGGACGAGAGAGCAGACCAGCAGCAGTTCATTGAGGTGGTGGACAGTCAGGGGCCGAACCTTTCTCACATGAGCGGCGGGAGGACCTTCGGGGACGAGATGAACGGTTCCCGGCCGACCGGAACTTCATTGCCTTACCTAACATTTTACGGGTTCTTGACGCGGGCCTTCCACACGGGCCGCCCGCGGAGGTGCGGGAGACGTGCGGGAGGCCCGGTCCGGTGGCCGGTGGACGGCGTCAGTCATGACTCCGCGTAGGGGCGGCGACAGCCCTGCGCCTATGGTTGCTCCAGCACTCCAGGATCACCCTGCCCCTCGAAGGACAGCGATGCCCGCCAACAAAACCGGCTCTTCTCCCAAGAAGAAGGGCCGACGTCTCCGCCTGATCGTGATCGCAGTCGTGCTGCTGCTCGTGGGGGGTCTCGGCTTCGGCACGTACTGGAGTATCAGTACCGTGCGGGCCTCTTTCCCGGAGACCACGGGGTCGCTGCAGCTCAAGGGGCTTTCCGATCCCGTCCAGGTCAAGCGCGACGGTAATGGCATACCCCAGATCTACGGCGACTCACCCGAGGATCTGTTCCGCGCCCAGGGCTTCGTCCAGGCCCAGGACCGCTTCTGGGAGATGGACGTCCGCCGTCATATGACGGCCGGTCGGCTCTCCGAGATGTTCGGTTCCGGCCAGGTGGAGACCGACGCGTTCCTGCGCACCATGGGCTGGCGCCGGGTGGCGCAGCAGGAATACGACACCAAGCTGTCGCCGTCGACGAAGAAGTATCTGCGGGCCTACTCCGACGGCGTCAACGCCTACCTCAAGGATCACGAGGGCAAGGCGCTGTCGGCCGAATACGCGGCGCTGGACTTCAAGAACGACGGCTACAAGCCGGAGAAGTGGACCCCGGTCGACTCGGTCGCCTGGCTCAAGGCCATGGCCTGGGACCTGCGCGGCAATATGCAGGACGAGGTGGACCGTGCCCTGGCGTCGAGCCGGTTGAGCGCCAAGCAGATAGAAGAGCTGTACCCGTCGTATCCGTACAGCCGGAACAAGCCGATCGTCCAGGGCGGCGCGCTCGACGAGGTCACTGACGAATTCGACCCCAAGGCGACGTCGACGGGCACAGCGGGCGCCACGGGCGGCGCGGCGGGATCCACCGGCGCCGCGAGCGGGGTGGGCGGAGCCACCCAGGGGCTGCAGAGCCGGCTCACGTCGATGTCGAAGACCCTGGAGAAGGTTCCGGCGCTGCTCGGCCCCAACGGCAGCGGCATCGGCTCCAACTCGTGGGTCGTCTCCGGCAAGTACACGACCACCGGCAAGCCGCTGCTCGCCAACGACCCGCACCTGGCGCCCCAGCTGCCGTCCGTCTGGTACCAGATGGGCCTGCACTGCAACCAGGTCAGCAGCAAGTGCCCGTTCGACGCGGCGGGCTACACCTTCTCCGGGATGCCCGGCGTGGTCATAGGCCACAACCAGGACATCAGCTGGGGAATGACCAACCTGGGTGCCGACGTCAGCGACCTCTACCTGGAGAAGGTCACCGCGACGCACTACCTGTACGACGGCAAGCAGGTCCCGTTCCGCAGCCGTGAGGAGACCATCAAGGTCGCGGGGGGCAAGAACCGCACGATCACGGTACGCAGCACCAACAACGGGCCGATCGTCTCCGACCGGGACGACGAGCTGACGAACGTCGGCAAGAGCGCACCGGTGGGCAGCGGGGCCGACGATGTGGCCCCCGACCGCGGCGACGGCTACGCGGTCGCCCTGAAGTGGACCGCCCTGTCCCCGTCCAACAGCATGGACGCGGTCTTCGGGCTGAACTCCGCGCGGAACTTCGACGACTTCCGCAAGGCGGCCCGCGACTTCGCGGTCCCCGCCCAGAACCTCATCTACGCCGACACCAAGGGCAACATCGGCTACCAGGCGCCGGGCAATATCCCGGTGCGCAACGAGGGCGACGGCCGCTACCCGGCGCCCGGCTGGGACTCGCGCTACCGGTGGTCGAAGTTCATTCCGCAGTCGGCGCTGCCCTGGGAGTACAACCCCGACCGCGGCTACATCGTCACCGCCAACCAGGCCGTCATAGACAAGAAGAAGTATCCGTACCTGCTGACCGACGACTGGGGATACGGCGCGCGGAGCCAGCGCATCACCGACCTGATCGAATCCAAGATCAAGGACGGCGGGAAGATCTCCACGGATGACATGCAGTCCCTGCAGACGGACAACAGCAGCGAGGTCGCCAAGGTGCTGACGCCCTATCTGCTGAAGATCAACGTCAAGGACCCGTTCGTCCGTGAGGCCCAGAAGCTCCTGGAGGGCTGGGACTACACCCAGGACGCCGACTCGGCGGCCGCCGCGTACTTCAACTCCGTCTGGCGCAACACCCTGATGCTCGCCTTCGGCGACAAGCTGCCCAAGGAGCTGCGGGTCAAGGGGCAGTGCCTGCGGGTGCGGCCGGCCGGGGACTCCGGTCCGCTGGAGGATCTGGACGGCAACACCCGGCTGGTGCGCGAATGCGGTACGCGCGACGCCGACCAGGCCCAGCCCGACGGCGGCGACCGCTGGTACGAGGTCGTACGGAAGATCATCAAGGAGCCGGGCAACGACTGGTGGAAGACCGCCGGCACCCGCAACCACCCGGGCGCGACCAACCGGGACCAGCTCCTCGCCCAGGCCATGAAGAACGCGCGCTCCGAGCTGACCGCCAAGCTGGGCAAGAACATCAACACCTGGAGCTGGGGCCGGCTGCACCGGCTGACGCTGAAGAACCAGACGCTGGGCACCGAGGGCCCGGGGGTCGTCCAGTGGATGCTGAACCGCGGCCCGTGGGACCTCGCGGGCGGCGAGGCGGCGGTCAACGCGACCGGCTGGAACGCGGCGGGCGGGTACGACGTCACGTGGGTGCCGTCGATGCGGATGGTCGTCAACCTCGACAACTTCGACAAGTCGCGGTGGATCAACCTCACCGGCGCCTCCGGCCACGCCTACAACGCGCACTACACGGACCAGACCGAGAAGTGGGCGAAGGGCGAGCTGCTGCCCTGGGCGTTCAGCAAGACCGCGGTGGACAAGTCCACCGACGATCAGCTGGCCCTCACCCCATGAGGCGCCTGAGGCGCCCCTGAGGCCGTAGACGGCCCGCTGCGGGCCTCTCCCGCCCCCGGCCAGGGGAGGGAGCCCGCGAACCATCCGGCCCCGCCGGAGGCGCCTTCGGGCGCTTCCGGCGGGGCCGCCGCTTTGCCGGGCGGGTGTCAGGTGAACCGGTGCCGGCCGGGCGTCAGGTGAAGCGGTGCGCCCCCGAGGGCGTCACCGCCGCGTGCACCGGCCGGTCGTGGGGTTCCGCCGGGACCGCGTCCAGCAACTCGCCCTCGTACAGCAGCACCACCAGCGCGGGGTCGGCCCCGGCCCGGGCCAGCCGGGCCAGTACCCGGTCGTACGAACCGCCGCCGCGCCCCAGCCGCATGCCGCGCCGGTCCACCGCGAGCCCGGGCAGCAGGACCGCGTCCACCCGGGTGACCGCCTCCGGGCCCAGCCGCGGCCCGCCGGGCTCCAGCAGGCCCCGCCCGGCGCGCACCAGTCCGTCCGGGCCCTCGTCCGCGGCCCAGTCGAGATCGTTGTCCGGCAGCAGGACGGGAAGCAGGACCCGTACGCCCCGCGCGCGCAGCGCGTCCCGCAGCGCGCGCGTACCGGGCTCGCTCCCCACCGAGACGTAGGCCGCCACGGTGTCCGCCCGGGCCAGCTCCGGCAGCTCCAGCGCGCGACACGCCAGCGAGGCCGAGGATGCCTCGATGTCATCCGCCGTCAACCCGGACCTCATCGTCAGGAGGCGTCTCCGCAACGCGGGCTTACTAACGTCAGTGGTGCTCATCGAGTGCACATACTTCCTGTCTCATGTCATATTCACCGTATCCTCATCAATCGCCCGAAAGGCAACGGATAAGGTTCGGGACATGACTCAATCGCGTACTCGGATCAGCAAGGCTGTCATCCCTGCCGCGGGCCTCGGAACCCGCTTCCTCCCGGCCACCAAGGCCACCCCGAAGGAGATGCTGCCGGTCGTCGACAAGCCGGCGATCCAGTACGTCGTCGAGGAAGCCGTCACCGCCGGCCTGTCCGACGTTCTTATGATCACCGGTCGCAACAAGCGGCCCCTGGAAGACCACTTCGACCGCAACTACGAGCTCGAAGAGGCTCTGACGCGCAAGGGCGACGAGACCCGCCTCGCCCGCGTCCAGGAGTCCAGCGACCTGGCGACCATGCACTACGTCCGGCAGGGCGACCCCAGGGGCCTCGGCCACGCCGTGCTGTGCGCCGCCCCGCACGTAGGTGACCAGCCCTTTGCCGTCCTCCTCGGCGACGACCTCATCGATGCCCGCGACCCGCTTCTGGCCCGCATGGTCGAGGTACAGGAGCAGCACGGCGGCAGCGTCATCGCCCTGATGGAGGTGGATCCCGCGCAGATCCACCTCTATGGCTGCGCCGCCGTGAAGCCCACCCTGGACGAGGGCGTCGTCCAGGTCACCGGACTGGTCGAGAAGCCCGACCGGGCCGACGCGCCCAGTTCCTACGCGGTCATCGGCCGCTATGTGCTGGATCCGGCCGTCTTCGACGTGCTGCGCCGCACCGAGCCCGGCCGCGGCGGGGAGATCCAGCTGACCGACGCGCTCCAGGCGCTCGCCGCCGATCCGGACCTCGGAGGCCCGGTGCACGGCGTCGTCTTCAAGGGCCGGCGGTACGACACAGGCGACCGTGGAGACTATCTGCGTGCCATTGTCAGACTCGCGTGCGAACGTGAGGACCTGGGCCCGGACTTCCGGGAATGGCTTCGCAGTTACGTCACCGAGGAGATGTAGCACTTTGAGCAGCACCGCGGCACGGGCCGCCGATCAGGGCACGGGCGAGGGCCGGGACCGTCACCGGGTCTGGTCGGTCGCCGAGCACCTCGACGACATCCTCGGGCACATCCACCCGCTGGACCCCATCGAGTTGCAGCTGCTGGACGCCCTGGGCTGCGTCCTGGTCGAGGACGTCACCGTGCCCGCAGCCCTCCCGCCCTTCGACAACAGCGCGATGGACGGCTACGCGGTCCGCACGGCCGATGTCGGGGCGGCGACGGGGGAGCACCCCGCGGTGCTGACGGTCGTCGGGGACATCGCGGCGGGCAGCGGCGAGCTGCCCGCCGTCGGCCCGGGCGAGGCCGCCCGCATCATGACCGGCGCGCCGCTGCCGCCCGGCGGCCAGGCCGTCGTCCCGGTCGAGTGGACCGACGGCGGCCTGGACAACGGGCCCGTCAGCGGCATGCCCGCCCGCAGTACGGATCCGCGCGGCGGCAGCGGCCTGGTGCGGGTCTTCCGGCCGGTCCGGGACGGGCAGCACGTGCGCACACGGGGCAGCGACGCGGGGGCGGGGGAGCTGGCGCTGAGCGCCGGTACGGTCCTCGGGGCGACGCAGATCGGGCTGCTGGCCGCGATCGGCCGCGCCACGGTCAGGGTCCGGCCGCGGCCCCGCGTCGTGGTCCTGTCCACCGGCAGCGAGCTGGTCCAGCCCGGTGAGGAGACGGGCCCCGGCCGCATCTACGACTCCAACAGCTACCAGCTCACCGCCGCCGCCCAGGAGGCCGGGGCGATCGCCTACCGGGTGGGCGCGGTCGCCGACGACGCCGAGACGCTGCGCGCCACCGTCGAGGACCAGCTGAGCCGCGCCGACATCGTCGTCACCAGTGGCGGCGTCAGCGTCGGCGCGTACGACGTGGTCAAGGAGGCGATGCACGAGGTCGAGTTCCGGACCCTGGCCATGCAGCCCGGCAAGCCCCAGGGCTTCGGGCGCGTCGGCCCCGACCGGGCCCCGCTGCTCGCCCTCCCCGGCAACCCGGTCAGCTCCTACGTCTCCTTCGAGCTGTTCGTCCGGCCGGTGATCCGCACCATGCTGGGCGCGGGCCCGGTCCACCGCACCACCGTGCGGGCGGTCTGCCCGGACGGGATCGCGTCCTCGCCGGAGGGGCGGCGCCAGTTCCTGCGGGGCTGGTACGAGCCGTCGGCGGTGGCGGGCGAGGCGGGCACGGTCGCCCCGGTGGGCGGCTCCGGATCGCATCTGATCAAGGCCCTGGCCCGGGCCAACGCGCTGATCGTGATCCCCGAGGAGGTGGCCGAGGTCGCGCCGGGGGCCGAGGTGGACGTCGTCCTTCTCGCCTAGCCGGGGCCTACGGCGGGTACGGTGTCGTCGCACAGAGCCACCTGGCCCGGACCGGGAGAACGATGAGCAGCGCCCAGGACCATCTCACCCATATCGACCCGGCGGGCGCGGCGCGCATGGTCGACGTCTCGGCCAAGGACGTCACCGCGCGCACCGCCCGCGCGAGCGGCCGTGTGCTCGTCGCGCCGCGCGTCGTCGAACTGCTCCGCGGCGAGGGCGTCCCCAAGGGCGACGCCCTCGCGACCGCCCGGATCGCGGGCATCATGGGCGCCAAACGCACCCCGGACCTGATCCCGCTGTGCCATCCGCTCGCCGTGTCGGGCGTGAAGGTCGACCTCACGGTCGCCGACGACGCGATCGAGATCACCGCGACCGTGAAGACCACCGACCGCACGGGAGTCGAGATGGAGGCCCTGACGGCGGTCTCGGTCGCGGCCCTGACGGTGATCGACATGGTCAAGGCCGTCGACAAGGGCGCGGTCATCACCGACGTACGGGTGGAGGAGAAAACGGGCGGGAAGTCCGGCGACTGGAGCCGGGAATGACCGCCCCCACCGCCCCGGGCGGCGCGCCGCGGTACCGCGCCCTGGTCGTCACCGCCTCCAACCGCGCCGCCGCCGGGGTCTACCCGGACAAGGGCGGCCCGCTGATCGCCGAGGGGCTGACCACGCTCGGCTTCGCGGTCGACGGCCCGCGCGTGGTGCCCGACGGCGACCCGGTGGAGAGCGCGCTGCGGGACGCGGTGGCCGCCTCGTACGACGTCGTGGTGTCCACCGGCGGCACCGGCCTCACTCCGATGGACCGCACCCCCGAGGCCACCCGCCGGGTGCTGGACTACGAGATCCCCGGCATCGCGGAGGCCATCCGCGCCGAAGGGCTCGCCAAGGTGCCCACCGCGGCGCTCTCCCGGGGGCTGGCCGGGGTCGCCGGAACGACCCTGATCGTCAACCTGCCCGGCTCGACCGGAGGCGTCCGCGACGGTCTCGCGGTGCTCGGGCGGCTCCTGGTGCACGCGGTCGACCAGATCCACGGCGGCGACCACCCCCGGCCCGCCGATGCCACCGGTCCCGCAGGGAGCGCGAGCTGAACGCGCCCTGGCCGGTCGTGCTGGCGGACGGTGACACGATCCTGCGCCCCATAAAGCTGCGCGACCAGCGCGCCTGGCGCGAGGTCAACCAGCGGAACCGGGAATGGCTGCGGCCCTGGGAGGCGACCATCCCGCCGCCCGCGCCCGGCGGCCCCCTCACCCAGCGGCCCACCTACCGGCAGATGGTGCGCCATCTGCGCGCCGAGGCGCACGCCGGGCGGATGCTGCCGTTCGTCATCGAGTACCAGGGGCGGCTGGCCGGGCAGTTGACGGTCGCCGGGATCACCTGGGGCTCGATGTGCTCGGGCCATATCGGCTACTGGGTCGATCAGGCGGTGGCCGGCCGCGGCGTCATGCCGACCGCGGTCGCGCTCGCGGCCGACCACTGCTTCCGCGTCGTCGGGCTGCACCGCATCGAGGTGTGCATCCGGCCGGAGAACCTGCCGAGCCGCCGGGTGGTGGAGAAACTCGGATTCCGCGAGGAGGGGCTGCGGCCGCGCTATCTGCACATCGACGGCGCATGGCGCGACCATCTGGTCTTCGCGCTCACCGTGGAGGAGCTGTCCGAGGGACTGCTCGCCCGGTGGCACCGGACCCGACCAGGGGCATCGCAGAAATAAAAACTTTGTTCGATTACATTGGGCACATTCCCAGCCTGGTCATCCCAACAATCACAAAAAACTTTCGAGATATCAGCCAGATCGTGCGACACACCGCGCCAATTGGCGGATGGCCTCATGCGGACCCCTCTACCGTGTGAGCGTGAGCAGCAGTGGCCTCATCTACGCAGTCATCGTCGGGGCCTGGGCCGCCTATTTGGTGCCGATGTGGCTCCGTAGGCAGGACGAGCTCAATGAGGCCCGTCCGACGGAACGCTTCAGCACCGCCATCCGGCTGCTGTCCGGAAGGGCGGGCATGGAGCGCCGTTACGCCAAGGGGCTAGAGGACCGAGAGCGCCCGGGGACCCCGGATGACCTGGCGGTACGCACCGCGCAGGACGCGGACGCCCCCGACGCCGGGGGTCGCTCCGCCGACCCCGAGCGCTCCGCGGGTCCGGAGCGCTACTCGGCCGACCCGGAAGCCGTCACCGACGCGGTCGACGTCCGGGCCTTCGCCGAACCCGTGACCTTGCTCGCGCCCGCTCCCGCGGGTCCGGACGCGCCGCCGGTGGACGAGGTGGCCGCGGCCCCGGCCGCCCCGACCGGGGGCAGCGCGCTGGATCGCGGGCGGCGCGCGCGGGTGCTTGCGCGCCGTCGCCGCACCACCGTGATCCTCTTCGTCGCCTTCACTCTCGGCGCGGTCGTCGCGGCGGTCGGCGGACTCGCCTTGCTATGGGCCCCGGCCCTCCCGGCCATACTGCTCAGCGCGTACATCGCCTATCTGCGCGCCCAGGAGCGCCGCCGCTTCATCTTCACCATGGACCAGCGCCGCGCCGAGCAGGCCGCGCAGCGGCTGCGGGAGCGCCGCCCGCGCACCCATCCGCCCGCCGACGGGCCCGCCGCCGATGACGGCCCCGCCGACCCGCCTGCCCCCGCCGAGGCCGAGCCCGCCGCCGCTCCGGCCGCGTCCGCGCACGCGGCCGGGCGCCGTGCCCTGGTCGAACAGACCGATCACGCGGAGTGGGTGGACCAGGAGCGCGAGCGTGAGCGCGGTCCGGCCGCCGGGGAGGGCTGGGAGCCGGTGCCGGTCCCGCTGCCGACGTACGTCACGGCGCCCGTCGCCCCCCGCGCGACCGGCAGCGTCGACCTGGCCGCCCCCGACGCCTGGAGCTCCGCCCGCTCCAGCACCGTCGACCCCGTCCCGGCCCAGGACCCGGCGCCGCCCGCCGAGCCCGGCGCCGGCCACGGCTCCACGGCCCCGTCCCGCGCTTCCCGGGAGCGCGGCCGCACCCCCCTCTTCGACCAGTACGCGGACGAGGACCGGCCCCGCGCCGCCAACGAGTGACGTGCACTCCATTGACCAGCGGGGAACGGATTTCCAAGCACCCCGCAGGGGATGCTAGAGTTTCACTCGTTGCAAGGGCCTGTGGCGCAGACTGGTAGCGCACCTCGTTCGCATCGAGGGGGTCAGGGGTTCAAATCCCCTCAGGTCCACCGCAGCTCAAAGCCCCCGCCGGGGAAACCTGGCGGGGGCTTTTTGGTGCCGTACAGCAGCGAAGTACAGCAACTACTTCCGACTCTTCCGATCTTGCTTGCCCAGGTGCTTGCCGAGCCTCCGCAGCGCCTTGCGGGTGGCCTCGGACGGGACGTGCGTGTAGATCTCCATGGTCACCGCGATCTTGCTGTGCCGGAGGATCTGCATCGCGATGCGCGGGTGCACGTCGAGTGCGGCGAGCAGCGACCCGCAGGTGTGACGCGTGTCATGCAGCCGGATCCGACGGATGCCCGCCTTGGAGGACCGGTCGGCGAACGAGCGGTTGAAGTTGCGCGGCTCGATCGGGGTTCCGTAGCGGGTGGTGAACACGAAGTCCGAGTCCGTCCACAGCTCTCCGGCCGTTTGCTTGGCCGCTTCCTGCTCCTTCCTGCGCACCTGGAGAGCGGCGACGCAGATATCGGGAAGCGGCAGGGTGGCCGTTGAAGCTTCGGTCTTGGTCTCGTCATGCACCAGACGCCGACGGATGCGTTGAAGCTGAAGCTGCACCGTGACCTCCCCGGCATCCAAGTTGACGCCCTGCCAGGTGAGCCCGAGCACTTCACCGCGTCGGAACCCGAGGACCAGGACCAGCACCCACGCCGCGTAGAGCGGATCACGGGCGGCGCTGGCTGCTTCGAGGAACTTCCGGGCCTCCTCCACGGACCAGGGGTCACGCTTGACCTTCCGGGCGGACCGCACCTTGACCAGGCCCGCGACGTTCTTCGAAATCAGCTCTTCCGTCATGGCGTTGGTGAGCGCGGAACGCAGGACGGCACGGGCGTCCTGGACCGTACGGCGGGACGGGGCCCGATCGCAGCACCGGCCGACCGCGCAGCAACGCGGCTCTTCGCGCCGGGCATCCTTGCCCTGGGCACAGCACTGGCACTGTTCGAGCAGATCGTTGACCCACGTCCGGATGTCCCGCACGGTGAGCTTGTCGATGCGCTTCTGGCCGAGGCCGGGCGCGATGTAGAGCCGGACGTGCATCGCGTAGGTCTCGGCCGTCTTGGGCTTCAGATCAGGCTCCACGACCTCCCGCAGCCAGTACGCGAGGTACTGCTCAAGTGTCGGCACACTGGTGGCGACAGGCCCCTTCTTCGCTTCCGTGTGGAGCTTGATCCACTTGTCGTGAACCTCGGTGCGCGTCTTGCCATAGACGTACTTGCGCTTCTTCCTGCCGTCCGGGGTGGTGACCCAGGCGTACGCGGCGAAGCCGTTCTTGTAGGGGTAGATGGACCCCTCTCCGTTTCCGCGCTTGCCGCTCATGCGGACCACCTCTCGGTCTCGTCCTGGACGCAACGGTTGACGTACTCGTCCACCCAGTCCGGGAGGATGCGGCGGTTGCGGCCGATCTTGACCGAACGGATCTCACCGGTCAGGACGAGCATCTTGGTCTTGGAGAGGCCGAAGCCGAGCATGTCGGCGACCTCGGCCGTGGTGTGCCACTTGCGCGGTATCGCGGTCGTGGTCATCCGGTGCGTTTTCCTTCCGTGCCGGGGGAGGGGCGGTCATGACCTTGGGGACGGTCACAGCCAGGGGTCTCCTTCTGTCTTGCGGCGTGCGGTTTCGTCTCGGGCTTGGGCCAGGTCGTGGCGTACCTGGGCGGCGAGGAGTTCTTCGCCGGGGCGGTATCCGGAGGTCAGGTATTGCCAGTGGGAGACGACGAGGGTGGTCTCGTCGTCCAGCTCGGGCCGGTCGTCGGCGGCGGCGCGGGCTTGCTGGGTGCGCCAGTTGCGGCGGATGTCGCGGAGCGCGCCGAGGGTGGTGGAGTAGCGGCGGGATTTGCTGGAGAAGTGGCCCCGGAAGCCGAGCATGTGGGCCCACTTCCAGAGCTTTAGGTCCGCGAATTCCGGGAGGTGTCCGAGGTTCCAGGCGGTGCGGATCATCTGGCGGACGTGGCGGTGCACGCGCAGATCTGCGATGGGCTCGGACTGGCCGGTGCCGTCGCAGTGGTCGCACAGGTCCCGGAAGCCGTCCGGCCCGCGCTGGTAGCCGCGTCCGGCGCAGTGGGTACAGCGCAGGGAGTGATCCACGGTGCCGGAGTCCTCGGCGCTCTTGGTGGCGTACTTGGCGACGTAGGCGGCTACCTTCTGATCGGTCAGTTCGCCGTCCCCCAGGGCCGCGATTTCGCGGATGTCGATCTGATCGCCCCAGGTGAGTTCGCGTTCGCCGATGGCGCCGGAGGCCACGGTGAGCACGGCGCGTTCACGCGCTTCCTTGACCGCGTGGGTGAGCGCGTCAGCGGTGGCCCACTGGGGTGGAGGCTGGTTGCTGCCTTCGGGGCCGTCGAGGCGGATCACGGCGTGGAAGTGGACCAGGCCGCGCTGCTGGTACTCGGCAACCTTGGCGAAGGAGACGCGCACGGCTGCTTTCAGCGCTTTCTGGGTGATGCCGAGGTGGGCGGCCAGTTCGCGGCGCAGGTAGGTGGTGAAGCGGGCCCACAGGGCTCCGGCGTGGGCGTTCCACAGCACGGCTCCGGCGTAGTCGTAGGTGGCCGGGGACAACGGCGTGCCCAACGCGGGGTCATCGGGGCCGTGGCGTTCGCCGCAGCGGCAGGCCAGGTTCTCGCCCGCATCGGTGGTGAGCCGGTTGTGAACCGGCCCGAAGGACGGCGCCGTGAGGGTAACGAACAGGCGCGGGTGGGTGCGGACGGTGTCCGGCACGTTCTTGCCGCCGGAGAGTCCGGCCCGGATCAGGTGGTAGGTGTCGGCTGCGTACAGGCGTGAGCAGGACGGGCAGCGGGAAGAGCGGCGGTTGCCGCAGGCGGTCAGCAGGCGTCCGGTGGGTTCGTCGGCGGTGCTGTACGAGCGGAGCACGGTGTCCGTCGCCGCGTCCCGGGTCTCAGTGGAGCCGACGAGCTGCACGGGCCGGGTGCAACCGCGGATTCGGTTGATCTGGTCGTGGATGCGGTCGAAGTTGGGGTGGTGGGCGAGGTGGATGAGGTCCCGCAGGGCCAGGCTTGCCACGTGGCGCAGGTCCAGGGGGGCTTTCACGGTGACGCGTCCTTTCGGGGGAGAGGGCCCCGAGCAGCACCAGGCCAGGGGAGGGGTGCTGCTCGGGGCATGGCGGACCGAGCCCGGTGGGGGCTGGGGGTCTGGGTTGCCGGAACGGCCGGCGGGGGGATCAGGCGGAGAGCTGGGCGTGTGCGGCGGTGGCCAGGGGCAGCGCGACGCCGAGGCGGGTCCGGAGCTGGGCCGCAGTGATGGGCTCGCCGTGTTCGGCCTTGTGAGTGTCGGCGATGGTGCGGGCCGCCTTCAGCAGCGGCGCGGGCACGGCGACCGCCGGAGACATGTCCGGCTTGGGCGTGACTGGGGTCGCTACTGGTTCGGGGGTCGGAACGGGCTCAGGCTCGGGAGCCGGGGCGGTCTCAGCCGGGGCGGTGTGAGCCACGGCGTGGAAGTGGCGCAGGAGCTGCGGACCAACTGCTCCCCAGCCCAGCAGGAGGAGCGGAGCGACCGCGTCCACGGCGGCGCGGCCGTAGTGCTCGGCGACGATGGGTTCGGCGATGTTGAGGGCCAGGGTCAGCAGCCCGGACAGGTGCATCAGCCGGGTAGCGGCCTTGATCTGCTCGGCGGGGACGCCGCGCAGGGACAGGTAGCGCAGGGCTACCAGGAGGCCGACAACGGACAGGTCCACCATGGGGGCGATCAGCGGAGCGATCGGGCTGGGGACGCCGAGGCGGAGGGCCAAGGCCCAGACGTTGCCGAAGGAGAAGACGAAGGCCAGGGCCGCGATGATGCCCATGACCACGGTCACGGTGCGCTGAGTGATCCGGTCCTCAGACATGGGGGATTCACCTCCTTCCGGGTGTCGGGATGATCGAGCGAGGGCGAGTCAGGCCGCTTCCCACTTTGGGATCGGGGTCTCGGTCCACAGGAGGGAGGCGGACAGTTCTTCGAGGAGTTCGGCGGGGTCGCGGGTCAGGTGGGCGGTGTCGGTGGCGATGCGAGCCGCGTCGTCGTCGGCGACGTAGGGGGTGCGGATGCGGGTGAAGCCGGGACGCCCCTGGTGGGCCATGGAGGCCACGCCGACGTAGGCCGGGTCCTGGAGAGCGGTTGGGTTGGCGTCCGGCCAGTTGCGGATGTCCTCCCCCAGCGCGACCACGGCCGCCTCAGCGGTCTTCTGCGCGAAGGACATGCCGACCGGGCACACGTCCCGGATGAAGGTGGGAATGGCATCCCCGGTCGCCTTCTGCGTCGCGATGATCACCAGGATTCCGACGCTCCGGCCCTTCTTCACCAGGTCCTCAACCAGCCGCGCGTTCTCGGCCGCCAACGCGGCGAGCTTCTTGGTCTGCGGGTCCGACCCCTTGTAGTCACGGAAGTACGTGTGCGCCTCATCCACGATGAGCACGGTCAACGGCCAGGAGGCGGAGGGCCCAACGTGCCACATGTTCTTCACGCCCAGCAGGGCACGGACGGACGCCGAGCGGCCCCGCCGCAGCTTCACCAACCGCTTGAACAACGCGTTCGCCTCCGTGAGGTCATCGCCGACGAACGCGAACGCCCGCTGCGCCAGGTCGGCGTAGTCGCCCTCATGGGATGAGGTCACCTTGCCGTCGGCCACCGCGTACTGAATCGCCGCCGAGGGCGCCGTATCGCAGATGAAGCGGTTCACCAGGGACGTCTTACCGAAGCCGGGCAGCCCGGCCACGGTGACGCCGGGCACGTCGGACAGGCTGACGCTCACCTGCTGTGCGTACTCGTCCAGCCCCAGATGCCACACCGCCAGCTCCTCTGGCACCCTGCCGGTGGGAGTGTGCTCAGTGCGGACGACCAGTGGGTCAACACGCACGCCACGGATGACCAGCTGCCCCGGCTTGTCGGGGAGGACCGAGACTCGTGTGCAGCGCCAGGCGTCGGCCAGGTAGGGGGCCGCCCGCTGGAACTCCGCAAGGCTGACCTTGGGCAGGCACACCGCGCGCACCAGCACCCCGTACCGGTCGGCGGTGACCTCGATCTTTGGGATGAGGATCTTGGGCTTGGGCACCTTCCCGTCTGGCGCCACGATCACGGCCGGAGGGGTCTTGTCGGTCACCGACAGTCCGGCCATCGGAGCCAGTCGCCGCCAGCCACGGCGGACGCGTATGGCCTGCCGGATGCTGGCCCGCGTCATCGCGTCGGCACGCACATAGCGCACCAGCCACCACAGGGCCCATACGAGGACCGGGGCCAGGGCCACCCCGGCCAGAGCCGGGGCAGACCCAATGACTTCCTGAATGGTCACAGTGCGTCCTTGTAGAGGAATCGGTAGAGGGATATGCGCAGTTCCAGCAGGTCACGGCCGGAGGTGAACTTGGGGTAGCCGTGCGCTTCGATCACCTCGGCCACGTCCAGGGCCAGGCCGTTGGTGAAGCGCGAATCGTGGTCCTCGCTCTCCGGGGCGACCGGGTAGGACCGTTCGGGAGCGGGCGTCACTGGGCCACCGCCGCAAGCTCTACCTTCGCCGCCCGGTAGGCCACGCCCTCGGACAGCTGGCCGTTGAAGATGCGCGCCCACGGGGTGGCGAACAGGTCCGTCACTCGCACCGGGGTGCCCGGCTGGAGACCGTCCGGCAGACCGCTCTCCGGCACGGTGAGCTTCATCTGCTCCGCCCGGCCCTCCTCCATGAGGAAGACGGTCAGGGTGTGCAGGAACTCGCCGGTGTCGCGGTCGGTGGCGAGGGTCCCGGACTCCGGGTCCTTGATCTTCGGCACCGGGGCGGTGCCAGCGATGAACATCGTCGAGGGCAGCAGCCCCACGCGGATACGGGTCATAGCCATGCCTTTGCTCCCTTTCGATCTACAGCCGCTCGTTGCGGCCCGATCAACAGTGCACTAAGTGAGCTAGCGCGTCAAGCACATAGCTCACCAATGATGCGTGCGAGCTAGCGCACTTCGGATACGAGAAGGCAACAGGTGTTCTAGTGCGATGGGTGGGCTTAGCGGGCTACCCTCGGGCTATGAGCCTGCCGAGGGACACCCACACTCCGCCTTACCGGCTGGTCGCCGACGAACTGCGCCAGCAGATCCGCTCTGGCCGCATCAAGCCGGGCGAACGGGTCCCGTCCTCCCGCGAGCTCGAAGCCAAGTACGACATCGCGAACATGACCGCGCGGTCTGCACTCCGCGTTCTACGCGACGAGGAGCTGATCTACTCCACCCCGGGCCGGGGCAACTTCGTGGTTGACCCCCTGCCCCCAGAGCCCAGCGAGGCTCCGGGGGCAGGCGAGCCGGTGGGGCACCGGCAGATGCCCAGCGCTGAATACCTGGAGCTATCCGAACGCCTGGACACCCTCACCGCGAAGGTTGACGACCTCATGGGGGTTTTCCAGCAGCTCGCCAGCCTCACCGAGCGTCAGAAGAAGGACTAGCGGCCAGGTTCTCGGCGACCCGTCTGGCTAGCTCCTCCAGCAGGGCAATTTTCTGGTCGAGTTCGGCAAGGCGAGCCCGAATCTCCGCCGACTCCTGGTCGTTCATTGCCACCCCGTTCGCGTCGCTTATGCCTGCTCACCTGTCCCAAGCCGGAATTCCGAGCTTCCTGGGGACATCCGCACCCTGTGGCGTTGGCCACGCGTGGCTCTCGCCTCTGATCCGCGCGTCCGCAGCGGGCGGCCGAGGCGGCATAGATGAGCTGTTCAGAGTTTCCTTACTGTGATCAAGGCGGCCCGCTTGCGCGGGCCGCGCGCGCTGGCGGCCCGTGGCCGCCGCCCGCTCCTGTCTACCGCCCCGCTCAGCGGCGCCCCCGGGCCACTCAGCGCGCCACCCCGCAGCAGCGCACCACCAGACGCAGTCAGCACCGGCAACAGCCGAGCCCGTACGCCCCGCCGATCGCAGCGGACACGCAGAAGCAGCGGCGCGACCAGGACCACGCGCCCAACCGGCCAGCCATCGACGGGCGGCTACGCGAGGCGGCTTACATGGCCAGCCGTCCGCCGACTGCGGCCCTCGCTGTTGTGCGCGTAGGAACGGCCAGCAGCGAGGGAGGGGAGCCCGGGCATGGGGCACGTCGGTCGTCGTCCCCGGCTCGATGTGGCCGGCCGCCGTACTGCCGCCGTCACGCATGCGGCCGCGTGAGCAGACGTGCTTCCCCGGATGTGGCGGGCGGGGAGCAGCTGCTGCCGCGCGGTGGCTCGGCCCGTCGTGGTCGCTCCGCGTCGGTGCCTGTATCGCTGTGTCTGGGCAGCGTGTCGTAGACGCATCGCGCATGGCCAGCGTCGAACCCACCTCGCCGTGCGTGCCTCGCACGTGTCACCGTCCCTTTCTTCACCTGGACTCATCCGGGGCAAGGCGGTGCCGAAGCGGGCACGACGACGTCCCCGGTACCATCGGCACCGGGGTCCTGATCAGGGACTCTCCACCGGACCACCCCACGCCTGCCAGGGTTTGAGGGGTGGTCCGGTTTGCTTGTGCGGTTGTGGTGCGCGGTCCGACTCCCTTCCCGCGGAACGGGTTAGAGCGAGAACGGGAGCCGGACCGCTGACAGCGGACGGTGCAGTGTCCGCCGCCCTCCGGGGCGTGGTGGGTGACATCCGCGCAGTGGCGAACGGGGCGATGTCCGCCGCACAGTCACCACGCCCAGAGGGCTTGAGGGCGGAAGCTGCGGGTCCTTCCCACGGGCAGCAGCTCCCGCCCGGTATTCAGATCACCGGTCGCGCTCCCGAGCGAGCCCGGCGTTGTCGAGCAGGAACTGACACGTGTAGCCCATGCTCCGCACATGCCAATCGGCCGACTTCAAGCCGGAGCCAAGACCCTGGGCCATCTCGTGGGGGATGGTGTTTAACCTGCTGCGCTTCTCGTACCAAGCCACGGTGCCCCGGTTCAGCCTGTCGATCTGCTTCTCTGCCAGCGGCATCAGTGTCTTGACGTGCTCCAGCAGCATCTTGTGCAGGTGACTCAGTTCCTCGTACGGGGGCAGCACCGTCCGCTTGACCAAGGCGCGGGCGATCGTCTCCGCGATCTTGTCTACGTCTACCTGGTCAACATCCACGGGTGGGTAACCTCCCCAGGCTCAGGCGGGCTTGGATGAGGAAACCGTAGGAACCAAACACGGGGTGGACCCGGAGAAAAATTCCGGGTCCACCCCGCGATGTCGAGAAGTCAGCGCCTAATCGAGCGCACCGAGCCCCAACGCGAGTTCGCGCACGTCGCGTCGCGGACTGCGCTTGTACAGCCGACGTGCCAGGTCGCGGGCGAACCCATGGGCCCGCATCTGCTCGGGTGCGTTCTTGTAAGCACGCTTCAGGTGATCGATTGCATCGTCTGTCCTTCCGGCCTCCCCATACGCCCGGGCGACGTCGAGACGCGCCCGCGCTCGCCGCTCCAGTGGGAGCCCGGCGGGCTTCACCTTTGGGGCTATGTCGACGGCCAGTTGCACGTCTTCGAACTCCAGCGCCAGCGCCAGGCGGTGAATCTCGACGTTGGACGGACCGAAGGAGGTCCACATCTCGTTGGCGTCGCCACCGAGCCGATCGGCTGCCTGCTGAGCCTTATCGATCATGCGGTCAGCCAAAGGGCGGTCACGCAGCCGTGCCGCCGCAACAGACCCGTTAAGCAGAAGCGTCCCGTAGAGGGACAGCGCGACGGGTGATGTCTCCCACCAGCCCTTGGGCAAGTCATCGGCAGCATCCTGCGTGACGCTCACTGCTTCCGCCGCCAGCCCGGCACCGAGCTGGACGTGTGCGACGCACCGACGGAGCGCGACGATGGCGGTCAGGTCCCCTGACGCGCTGGCGGCGACATCTCCCTGATCCGCAGCCGTCCAGGCGAGGTTGGTCTCACCCAGCTTGCGTAGGAAGGCCGCTGTGACATGGCATGTCAGAGCGAACAGCCTCAGAGCCTCGGCTCTGTCCTTCCCGGCGAAATGCTCCTGCGTGGCCACGCGCGCGTCCGCCAGCAGTGAGGGAAGGCACGAGGCCAGCTTCGCGTACTGGGCGTGCTGGTACAGGTCCCAGGCATCGTTGACTTCTACGGTGAGCCGCTCCAGGCGGAGCGGTTCGCGGGCGTCGTAGAGGGCACCGGCCAGCCGCCGGGACTGCATGAGAGCGGCGCGGATGGCGGGCACGCTGCCCGCGTGGTCTTCGTTGTCGTCCAGGAGCGTCGGGGCCCCTTGCAGATCTTCCACGTGGACCCGGAGGGCGTCCGCCAGGTCCGCCAGCATCTTGACGTTGTTCACCGGGATGGTTCCGGCCTCGACCCGGTACACCCAGTCTTCGGAGCGATTGAGCAGTTCGCCGAGCTGCCATTGATGGAGGCCGCGACGCTCGCGGTAGAACTTCACGCGCTTGCCGAACGGACGGCGGTCAGTCATGCCACGCACCGTTTTGATCCCCTCACTCTGGTCAGCCGAGTGTCACACGCTGAGCTACGCCCCTGGTAGATGGCCACACCAGCCCCAGAGCTTCGGAACCACGGCCAGTAGGCTCGCGGCATGTCCGAGAACGAGCAGGTACAGCGGATGGCACGGCCGCGCATGGCAGCAGGCGCCTTGTTCTTCGACGGCCAGGGCCGGGTACTGCTGGTCCGGCCCTCGTACAAGCCGATGTGGGAGATCCCCGGCGGCTACATCGAGACGGGGGAATCGCCTCTGACCGCGTGCCGTCGCGAGGTCAAGGAGGAGCTAGGGATCACGCCGCCCATCGGCTCGCTACTCGTGGTCGACTGGGCACCGAACGAGGCCGAGGGGGACAAGGTCCTGTACCTGTTCGACGGTGGAGAGCTGAGCCCGGACACGGCAGCGTCGATCAAGCTCGCCTCTGACGAACTGCTGGCCGCTGAATACCACTCGGTGGAAGATCTCAACCAAATTCTGATCTCGCGTCTGGCTCGACGAGTAAAGCAGGCGGTCACAGCGCGCATTCAGGGCCATCCAGTCTACCTTGAGCACGGTGAACTTCCCGCTGAGTGATCCAGTCAACCCTCGCCCAGTCGACAGGAGAAAGCAGTGACCGAACTCTTATACCTCTCTGAGCAGAAACTCTATGGGCGCCTTGGAATTGCGCGTGTAATCACTCAATCCAGCGCCGGTGGGACGCTCAAGATCCCTCCAGTCATTGATTTAACTGCATCGCGGTCCCGAAGTGAGGAATCGGCAGGACGGGCATCGATCGATGAATTAATGAGAGGGGTTAAGAAGGTCGAGAAGCTGCATGATCCGGCAGACTTAACGGACTTCAATCTACAGCCAAATCGCTGGATTCGTTTCGATTTGGGCTTGGCTCAAAGTGTTGTTTACGAGGACGGAGGGTGCCCGCCAGCGGACGTGGCGCTATTCGCTGGTGATGTTCCTGCTGGCGAGTCGGGGCAGCCTCGCAACATGGGACTTCTTCTTTGTGGATCTATTCAGCATCTGCGCAGCCGAGACCTCTCCCCAGGGAGAATGGGCTCCGACACTACTTGGTTGCATGACTTAATAATTGAGTTGGAACAACGGGAGCGAGCTGGGGTACATGTGATTCCAGAGTTCCTTACAGAAATACTCCCGAATCGAGGCGGTGAACGCGCGCGTGAGCAGGCAGCCTTTGGGGTCCATGGCTGGATATCACGCGAGTATCCTGCGGGTGAAAGACCTCGGATGCGCGGACATGCCATCGTTCTCATGGATATCGATAGCCCTCATTGGACCCATCGCCTCGTTGTGGCGTCTCCTTTATATGTTGAGGTACCACCCCAGCGTGCCAATGGCCCCTGGCGGCGATTCCGCTTGGCCGCTCGTCGGCGATCGAGAGTCTAATTGAGTTTGTTGCTCACTTTAATTCCTCCAAGTCGGATCTCATCTGATCTCTTACTTCATTGATCAAGGAGATCAATTCGTCGTGAGACTGCCAGAGTTCCATGTCGAAGGTAATGTGCTGCTCTCTGTCGGATTCGCTGTTTTTCTCCATCATGGAGCGGGCTTGACTAATGAACTTGGCATATGGGCCGAGGAATTTACGTAGGATCTTTCGTGTGTCGGCGCTCCAGTAGAACTTGCATGAAGCCATCTCCGTCGGTGTGTTGACGACTTCCCAAGGCCTCTGGTCGATTATCGCGGTCGCTTTTCTCTTTGTGTCGCCATTTGAGGAAAGTGCCCCTGCTCTAATCTCGTCAAATGTCCGCTCAAGCTCGTGAAGCCATATGGCGAGGCTGTCGTAATTCTCCTTCATTTCCTCTCGTATGCGCCTGCGTCGGTCAGCTTCGAGTTGCATATCATGTTGCTGCTTGGTCAGTGCTAAGCCGTTCTCGAAGTGGCGTTCAATCATTTCTATATCTCTCGCCGTCCCTCGATTCGCGAGCACGTAACCGATGCGAGCTCCGAACGTTAATGCGAGTAGAGCGGGCAAGATGTTCAGCAGCTGAGAAATAGCGTCGTCAGACATGTCTGTAGCATGATGCGGATCCGTCTGCGAGACAAGGCTGGCAATCCGCAGATGGGAAGACCTGCGGACTTCAACGGCCTCGCTGCGTTGGTGGTCGGCGACACCACGGCTGTTGTGCGGGCCACAATCACGCGAGTCAAGCTCCACTCAAGGCCAATCGACTGACGGCAACCCTGACGGCAACGACGGCACATGAGGCCCGTTCAGCGGCCATCCCCGAGCACCAGATCAGACCGCTACCGAGGCTCGCGCCAGCGCCATGCCCGAACCTACGGATCAAGAGGTCTAGCAGTGGTGCCGTTGCCTGTTGAATCGTATGGATGACGCTACGCACCCCTGGCGGACCGTGAAGCGCTCAGCGGATAGGTAGAGGGAGTGTTCAGGCAGGTCAGTGCAGGGACTGGTTCGGAGCGCCACCAAGGCTCTGTCCGAACTTATGGATCAAGGGACCGACCGGGCGGACTCCTTCGCCGTGGCTCAAGCATGCCTTGAGGTCAGAGGGTCGGGACCCGCATCGGGACGCCTGATGGCTTGCTGGTGCGGCATCAGATACCTCAAACCAGTAGGAGTTGGATGAAGCCGTGCGGCATCATGCGAAGTTGTCGCGTTGCCGCAGAGGGGGACCTATGGGAAGAGCCAGTCGACGCAGGCGAGAGTTGCGTGAACCACCGAAGTCGGAAGCCGACCGCCTTCAGAGGACTTCACGGTATGTGCGACGAGCCCAACGTCGTGCGAGCAAACGCGGGTCATCTGTGGCCGAGTATGAGGCAATGGCTGCAATGGGGAGTAAGTACATACTGGAAGCCCTGATCGCCCGCCATAATGCCCGCATGCTCGCCATAAACAGCATGCCTGCGAAAGCCGTCGAGCCCATCATGTCCGCCTTGCTCTCTATCGGATACACTGACTTCGCATTTCGTCAGCTAGGCGTTACCCGAAATCGACCACCATCATCATACGGTGGCAACTGGATAGATCATCTCGCTTGGGGAGCCGACAGCGTCTACGCAGCAGCACGCTTACTCTTCTGCGGGCAATTCATGGGCGCTACCGCGATCCTTCGGTCCCAATTTGAACGATGGGCTGAGAATGCCGCCTACAACACCGGCGTTACGCATAAAAGCGGTGAGTCGGCAGCCAGTTTCGCCGGGCGAGCCTGGGCCAAGTGCCACGATAACTACCCGTTCGCTCGGCGTGTCATAAGAAATCCCGAAGCTGCAATTCATGAAGCATGGGACGATGAGACGGAGCAACATTCGTCAGGCGGTCCCTCGATCGCCATCGGCCCGGACCATGAGGTGTATCCAGTTGAGCTGATGGAATCGATGTCGGAATTCCTTCATGGACGCGGACCATGGAGTGAGCTAGCGCGCTGGGAAGCTGGTCAAGTCCTTGAGTCTGAACCACCAGCCGCCCTGAGAGACGCCTCAGAAAAACTCGCAGACATCATCACACTGGTCCTGCGTCAAATCAGGCTCTGCCTGGCCAGCCTGGCAGAGGAACAAGGCAAGATAGATCTTCCCGCTAAGATCCTCTCGAGCTCCTTCGAAAGGGGATATGCGGGCCCAGGTGCGCCCAATTTCTTGTCGATGGCGCCCCTGTTGCCGAAGGCTGGCCTGCGGCCGGATGTGGTGGCTGGCCTGGAGGATGCGGCAAGAGCGCACGCGGAAGTAATGATGGGGAGGCGCCCTGCCGGGAGGCTCTACAGCGACGACGAGTTCACCCACTTGCACTTCTATGAGCGCCGATCCAGAGCAGTTAAGTGGGCACTGAAGGCGTTTGCCATGGAGAAGGAAAGGACAGGGAATCTAGACTTCCAGTACCTGGAAAACAGGGACTTCCGGTACATGGTCGCGGGTGAGATGGCGGGAATTCTCTCAGTGTGGCTTAAGGGAAGTCCCGTTGGTGATGCAGCCGCCTCGTGCTCTTCCGCCCTCCGCTCTGCATACTGGCTGTGGCTCGAAGATGATGACCGTGCCCTAGCAGCACTTCGCATCATCTTGGAGCAAAGTGCCAGAATGAGAGTATGGACCGAGAAGCCAGAGAAAGCAGAAAAGCTGGCCGCTTCACCGCATACGACTCCAAAAGATTGGGTCAAAGCGGCTGGCTGGAATCGCCTCCGGGCTCTGACCAAAGCCCTCGGTGAGTTCTCTCATGCGCACGCGAATGTCCGCTTCGATGGCGCACGAGAAATTCTTGAGAAAATCCAAACGGGCGACGTAGACCCGGAGGACAGTATCCACATGGCGCGGGGGCATTCCCTTGACGCCCTCACCATCCTGCTGCTAGCCGAGTCAGTCAATACCGCATCCAAGATATCATCGCCGATCGGCGATGCCTTCATGGAAATCGTCGATGATGTTGTAATGGGCAAAGAGAATCTTGCTACGCGCAGGGAAGATCTCCTAAACCGGACGCTCGCCCAAAGGGATACCCCTTTGGGGGCCTATTCGTTCCAGGGTCCTGCAGATTCGTTGCGGGCAGATCGCAATTCCCGGCCTGAAGCATCGGAGTCGGCCCTGTGATTCGTGGGGCTCTTGACGGACCGGTTAGAGCATCTCGCTTGACCGTGATGGCTGCATGGCGCTCGCTCATTCGCTGGTAACGCCAGCGCCTGGAAACGATGACGGTGACGGCAGTCTCTGACGGCAACGCCGCCACGCTTGAGGAGCCCTTGGACGCGCCTGGAGACTCACACTTCACCCAGCCATGCCCCTGGCGTTTAGGCGGTTCGGCCAGTTGATTGAACTCCTAAGGTGGCGGTCAGCAGATGCTGTACAGCAGGGAAGTACAGCAACCACCCCAACTTCCGTCGATCGACATCGGCCCCAGCTGACTGACTGACCAGCTCAGCAGACCTCAGCGACCGCCCCGCCCGTAGTTCGCATCGAGGGGGTCAGGGGTTCAAATCCCCTCAGGTCCACCGCAGCTCAAAGCCCCCGCCGGGGAAACCTGGCGGGGGCTTTTTGGTGCCGTACAGAAGCGAAGTACAGACTGCTTCCGATCTTGCTGTGCCAGAGGATCCGCATCGCGATGCGCGGGTGCACGTCGAGTGCGGCGAGCAGCGGCCCGCGGGCGTGATGCGTGTCATGCAGCCGTATCCGGCGGATGCCCGCTTGGAGGACCGGTCGGCGAACGAGCGGTTGAAGTTGCGCGGCTCGATCGGGGTTCCGTAGCGGGTGGTGAACACGAAGTCCGAGTTCGTCCACAGCTCTCCGGTCGTTTGCTTGGCCGCTCCCTGCTCCTTCCTGCGCAACCTGGAGAGCGGTGTGTCCCGTCGGCGAAGTCGATCGACCGTTGACCTCAACTTAGGTTCAACTTCTAGCGTGTCCAGTCATGGAAACGGAACCCGAACACCTTGATGTCTCGGCCCTGGCTGCCCAGCCCGTCGCCTATTGGACATGGGCTACCACCCGTGCGCTTCTCCAACATGTCCGCAGCTCATTGGCTGGCGTAGACGTCACCCAGCAGCAGTGGTGGACACTGAACTATGTCGACGCCGCCGAGAACGGCCTTACACGGGCGCAAGTCTGCGCCTGACTGGACGCGTTCCTCGACGAGGTGAGTCCCGAAGACCTGGGCCACGCCGTTGACAGCCTCCTCCACCGCGGATGGCTCGCCGCTGACGAGGCCGACCGTCTGAGGCTCACGGGTGCTGGGCGAGACGCCAAGGTTCGGATCAAAAACCTCGTTGCCGAAGTGCGCTCGGAGATCCACGAAGGCATCGCAGACAGGGATTATGCGGCCGACCTCACCATCCTCCAGCGCATGATTCGCAATGTCGGCGGTACGGCGTCGCCGCGTTAGAGGGGACTCACGGCTCTCTCCGCCCCCGGGCTGGGACAACCGCAACCGGGGCACGGCAAGCTCCTGATAGCTGTGATCAGAGCGGCGAGAGATCCGTGCAGTGTTGCCGTTGCCAGAAACCAGGCAGCACAGGGGAGTTCTGCTCCGGACTCAGGGTGGTTGGACGATCTCCCCATGCACCACACCCAGCGTTTGGGGGGCATCGCTGGGCCCCCGGATGGTGTGTCCGGGGGCCCAGGCCGTCGAACGGCGGACAGGGGCGGTGCACCGGGCGGTGGCACCTGCGAAGGCTTAGTGCCGTCGTCTCTCCGCTCCTTGCACTTCACTCCTTACGATGACGGGATCGGGTTTTTCAGGACTAGCACGTCCGATGAGCCCGCACTGCCGCGCTCCTGAAGAGGGCGCAATCGTCGTCGTGGCTTTCGTACAGCGGCGGCGGCCCATCGCAGTCGCTGTCCTGGTCCTTGTCGTGGTTCTGGTCGTGGCCGTGGTCCTTGTCGTGGCCGTGGCCATGGCCGTCGTGGTCGCCCGGAGTGCAGGGGATTCCAGGACCACCCGGTCCGGGGGGCCCGGGAGGCCCGGGAGGTCCGGGAGGTCCAGCCGGTCCAGCCGGTCCGGCCGGTCCCGCGGGCCCGGCTTGACCTGTGGGTCCAGCGGCTCCTGCCGGTCCTGCCGGTCCTGCGGGTCCCGCTGCTCCAGGTTGGCCGGGTGCTCCAGGTTGGCCGGGGGCGCCGGGTGCTCCGGGTGCTCCGGGTGCTCCGGGGGCGCCGGGTGCTCCAGGCGCACCGGGTGCTCCAGGCGCGCCGGGCGGACCGGGCGGGCCAGGCGGACCAACGGCGCAGGCTGCCCTCGTAATGACGTTGTTGTCCAGCGTGACCGCGCCATTACGCGCGAGGGCCCGGCCTTCGATGACCGCGCCGGTCTGCACCGTGATGGACGTCAGGGCCAGGATGTTGCCCTTGAAGAAGGAATTGGTCCCGAGCGTGGCGGAGCTGCCCACCTGCCAGAACACATTGCATGCCTGGGCCCCGTTGACGAGCAGAACGTTGCTTGCTGATGCTGTGGTCAGAGTCGAGGCCATCTGGATGATGAAGACGGCGTTAGGGTCGCCCTGGGCGTCGAGAGTGACTGTCCCGGTGAGCCCCAGCGACGACGATGACGTGTAGACGCCCGGTGTCAATGTTGATCCGCCGAGATCGCCCGAGACGGAGGCCCCGGGGCCCCGGCTGGCCGCGTCGTTGTAGGCGATGGTGAGATCGGACTTCGCCTGAGCGGCGGGGGCGTCGGCTGCGTGAATCGTCCCGTTGACGATTCCGGGCGGAAAGCCGGTCACCGCAGAGCCCGGGCTCACCCCGAGGTCGCCGTTGATGACGGTGGGGGTGATCGTATTGGTGACTGTTGAACCGGCGAGGACCGCGTAACTGGTGGCAGTGCCCAGCTGCACGGGGGCTTCTGCGGCGCTCGCGGAGCTCCCGTGCATGGTGACCGCCGCCAGCAATGCCACTCCGGGGAGCAGGGCAAGGGCCCGCTTGATGCGATTGCGTTTACGTCCTCTGCCTGGTGGGGCGGACCGCATGGTGTCCACTGCCATGGCATGACCCTTCTTCTCGTGGTTGAGCTCAGCCCCCGGCAGGGGACCCCGAGCGCGCTCGTGAGTACTGGTCAGGCGAGAGCCGCCCCCTGCTGCGCATCGACGTCTGCGGGCGCCGCCCAAGCAGGGGACCGCAGTTCGGCTGCCCACGGCAGGTGGTGACGTACCGTTACTCACCCAAGCACATCAATAGCATCATAAGAATGAAAAAGCACCAAAGAACTGAAAGAGTGAATTAAGTGGACGATAAGAGCAATTCATCCATTCGCTCTGGTGTGTCGCCGGGCAGGTTGAGGCGAGGCATCGACGGGCTGATCACCGCATCTGCGTGACGAATTCCTAAGGCGGTGTCAGCGGGTGGTCGTACAGCAGGGAAGTACAGCAACCACTTCAACCACCGTCGATCGACATCAGCCCCAGCCGACCGACTGACCAGCCCAGCAGACCTCAGCGACCGCGCCGCCCGTAGTTCGCATCGCGGGGGTCAGGGGTTCAAATCCCCTCAGGTCCACTGCAGCTCGAAACCCCCGCCGGGAAAGTCCGGCGGGGGTTTCACTTGTGCTGGATTAGCCTGCGGGCATGTTCACCTCAGCTCTTGCCTTCGCGGGCGTTGCCGCGCTCATCAATGTCACTCCGGGGCTGGACACCCTGCTCGTGCTGCGCACGTCGGTGTCCCATGGGCGGCAGGCGGGGCTGGCGGCGTCGCTGGGGGTACTCGCCGGGTGTCTGGTGTGGGGGTTCGCGACGGCGGTCGGGCTGACGGCGCTGCTCACGGCTTCGCGTGTGGCGTACGACACGCTGCGGGTCGCCGGGGCGGCGTATCTGGTGTGGCTGGGGGCGTCGGCGTTGTGGCGGTCGCGGCGGGCGGCGGCGGAGCCGGAACTGGAGGCGCTGGATCCGGGGCCGGTGGGTGGATCGGGGCCGCGCGGGTGGTGGGCGGCGTTCCGCGCGGGGGTGGGCACCAACCTGCTCAACCCCAAGGCGGGGGTCTTCTACATGAGCCTGATTCCCCAGTTCACCCCGCACGGTGCCTCGGTGTTCACCTCGACCCTGGTGTTCACCTCGATCGACATCGTCGAGCTGGCGCTCTGGTACTGGGTGGTCTCCGGTGCCGCGTCCGCGTTGAGCGAGCGGATCCGGCGGCCGGCGTTCCGGCGCCGGATGGAGCAGGTGAGCGGGGTGGCGTTCTTCGGTTTCGCGGCGAACCTCCTTGCGGAGGGCGGGCGCAAGACGGCCTGACGCGGCCGCCCATGGCGTTGTTCTGACGAGGCGTCCGATGTCAGGGATTCGTGCTGACACCGTTCCTGTTGTGTGCGGGCCGTGAGACAGGTGATGGCCCTGGCGAGAGGCCCGGGCATAGTGGGTGCGTCCTGGAAGGGACATGGCGCGAAAGCGCCGTCGCATGAACTCCGCACAGCAGAACAACAGCACCACAGGGGGATAAGGCGCCATGCCATTCATACGCCGTTCCACCGCGGCGGCCGCCGCGGTGGCCGCACTGCTCGTGGCTACCGCGTCGGCCTGCGGGCCGAGTGAGGACAAGGCCGGTTCCGAGTCGACGTCGCCGGCCGCGGCCGGTCAGCAGGGTGATGACGGGGTCAAGCTGCCGGAGGGCGTTCCGACGAGTCTGGACGACCTGAAGAAGTGGAAGCAGGGCGGCTGGAAGGACTGGGACAAGTGGGCGCGTGATGCGTCCGATTTCGCCAATCCCGTCATCAAGAACTTCTGGCAGCCGTCCCGGATGTCCAAGGCGAAGGACTCGCCCAACACGCTCTCCGCGCAGAGCGCGGGCGAGAACCGGACCGCGACCGATCCGGAGCCGCCCGCCGTACCGGCCAAGCAGGTCTCGCGGCCGTACCACCGGAACATGGCGCCGGTCGGGAGGGTGTTCTTCGACAGCCCCGAGGGGCCGATGGTCTGCTCGGGCACGGTCGTCGAGGACCCGGCGCACCCGGGGAAGTCGAACCTGGTGTGGACCGCGGGCCACTGTGTGCACTCCGGCAAGAAGGGCGGCTGGATGCGCAACATCGTGTTCGTGCCGTCGTACAACGACAACGGGCTGTCCGCCGCCCGGACGGAGACCGCCGCCCAGCGTGAGGTCACCCCGTACGGCGTGTGGTGGGCGAACTGGTCGCAGACCTCGTCGCAGTGGATCAACACGGGCGGCAAGACGGGCAACGTGGGCTCCGCGTACGACTTCGCGGTGCTGCATGTGAAGCCGGAGAACGGCGGCGGCAAGTCGCTGCAGGAGACGGTCGGGGCCGCCGCGCCGGTGTGGTTCGGGGCGCCGTCGGCGAACAAGGTCAGCTCGATCGGGGCATACGGCTACCCGGCGGCGCCGCCCTACGACGGCGCGAAGATGTTCAACTGCACCAGCAGGCCCGGCCGGTTGTCGTTCGCGCCGACCACGCCGACCATGTACCGCATCGGCTGCTCGATGACCGGCGGCACCTCCGGCGGCGGCTGGTTCGTCAACCGCGGGGGCAAGACGGTGCTGGTGTCCAACAGCTCGATCAGCTCGAACGAGCACACCTGGCTCGCCGGTCCGCATCTGGGGGCCGAGGCGAAGGGCGTGTTCGACGCGATGAGCAAGAAGTTCGCCGCGCAGGGATGAAGCGGCTGACGGAGGAGGGGACCCGCTCCGGCGACGGGGCGGGTTCCGCCGTATGGGCCGTGCGGCCGCATCACATCGCCGCGTTCGGCTTCACACTGAGCGGCGCGGCCCTCTACGAGCGGCTGCGCGGCGGGCGCGTCTACGTCCTGTGCGACCCCTCGCCCCTCCTCGGCCGCCTCACCACCGTGGCCCTCTGCCTGGTGGCGGCGGCCGCGGTGATGGCCGTGGTGGGCGCCTGGGTGGTGCAGGAGAAGGCGCCGCGCCACAGCGCGGTCCCCTGGGTCTTCTTCGCCGTGATCGCCGCCCTGATCGTGGCGGCGGACGGGGCCGACGCCTACGGCGAGCGCGAAGCGGCCGTGATCGCCGCCCATGAGGGTTCCGAGGGCGCCGGGCGGTGTGGCGAGGCGGCGCGGATCTACGAGGCGACGCCCGGCTGGTTCTTCTGGTGAACCGCGGCGTCCTCCGGGAGCGCGAGCGGCTTGCCGAAGCAGCGGCTCAGCTCGTCGAAGCGGTACAGCCCGAACTTCCTCACCGGCACATATCCCGACGAGGTGTACAACGCGATCGCCTCGGGCTGTTTGACGCCGGTCTCCAGCACCATACGAGTGCGGCCGACCGCCCGGGCGCTGTCCTCCAGCGCCGCGAGGATCAGCCGGGCCAGCCCGCGTCCGCGCGCCTCCCGTACGACGAACATCCGCTTCAGCTCGGCGTCCCCGTCCTCGTACCCCTCGTCGTTCCGGTCCTGGCTGCGCCAGCCGCCGGTGGCCACCGGGCGGCCGGTCTCGTCGTAGGCGATGAGGTAGAGGCCGTGGGGCGGGTCGAAATGGGCGACGTCCAGGGGCGTCATGTCCCCCTCGTCGTCGTAGCGCTCGGCGTACTCCGCCTGCACCTCGTCGTTGAGACGTACAGCGTCGGGGTGGTCGAAGCGCACCGTTCGGATATTCACGCGGGGGATCGTACTTCCATGCGACGGGGGCGGCATCGGATTTTCCATGTCGTATCGTGCCGTAGTGCTCTCCGTGACGACCGTGAATGTGAACGGGCTGCGTGCCGCCGCCAAGAAGGGCTTCTTGCCCTGGCTGGACGGTACCGCGGCCGATGTGGTGTGCCTCCAGGAGGTGCGCGCCGAGCCGCGCGAACTGCCCGAGGCCGTGCGCGAGCCGGACGGCTGGCATGTGGTGCACGCCCCGGCGGCGGCCAAGGGCCGGGCGGGGGTGTCGGTGTACGCGCGGCGCGAGCTGGAGGGCGCCCGGGTCGGCTTCGGCTCCTCCGAGTTCGACGGCAGCGGCCGCTATGTGGAGGTCGATCTGCCGGGTGTGACGGTCGGCAGCCTCTATCTGCCCTCCGGTGAGGTCGGCACCGAGCGGCAGGACGAGAAGGAGCGCTTCATGGCGGAGTTCCTTCCGTACCTCAAGGAGCTGCGCGAGCGGGCGGCGGCCGACGGGCGCGAGGCGCTGGTGTGCGGCGACTGGAACATCGCCCACCGGGAGGCCGACCTGAAGAACTGGAAGGCCAACCGGAAGAAGTCCGGGTTCCTGCCGGAGGAGCGCGCCTGGCTGTCGCGCGTCTTCGAGGAGGCGGGTTACGTGGACGTGGTGCGCGCGCTGCACCCGGACGTCGACGGCCCGTACTCCTGGTGGTCGTACCGGGGGAGGGCGTTCGACAACGACGCGGGCTGGCGCATCGACTACCAGGTCGCCACCCCCGGGCTCGCCGGGCGGGCGCTGAAGGCGGTCGTGGAGCGGGCCCCCGCGTACGACCAGCGGTGGAGCGACCACGCCCCGGTGACGGTCACCTACGGCGCCGCTCACTGATCCGGCGGCGGGCGCCCGGTGTCCTCCGTGCGCCCGTCCGCCCGTTCCGCCAGACCGGCCCGCAGCCGGCGGTCCATGGCCATCGACAGCTCGGCGTCCACGACGCTCTTCGCGAGGGGGCGCAGCCGCTCCACGGTCTCGCCGATCTCCTCGCCGCGCTTGTCCGCGTCCGTCAGCACATGGCTGATCAGCAGTGTGGCGAAGGTCTCGGCGATGGCGTCCACATGCTCCCGGACCTCGCGCCCGGCCGCGAGGACGGCCGACAGCGGGATGCCCTGGGCGACCAGGGCCCGCGAGGTGTCCAGCAGCCGGCGGCTGATGTGCACGATGTCATCGCCGTCGACCGCGAGATAGCCGATGTCGAGGGAGACGGTGAGGTTCTCCGCGGTGGCCTCCTCGTCGAAGTAGTCGGCGAGGGCCTGCGGGGTGAGCCGGACCGGGGTCTCCTCGGACCAGGCCGGAAGGCCGCCGTCCAGCCCCAGCAGCTCGCCGACGTCCCGCCGCCCGCTTTCGAACGCGGCCATCAGCTCGGCGATCCCGCCCAGGGTGTGACCGCGCTCCAGCAGGGCGGTGATGGTCCGCAGCCGGGCCAGGTGGTGGTCGTTGTACCAGGCGATACGGCCCTCCCGGCGAGGCGGCGGGATCAGCTTGCGCTCCCGGTAGAAGCGCAGGGTGCGCACGGTGATCCCGGCCCTCTCGGCCAGTTCCGTCACCCGGTACTCGCGTACCTGGTCCGCTTCGCTCATCGCCACAGCAGCAGCCTATGTCGAGGGCGGTCGTGTGTGACCGCCGGTAACTCGGTTATCCACAGCCCCTACCGCTCGCCGGATCCCTGTCCTACGCTCCCATCGTGCCAGTGAACGCTGGCACGGTTCCGAGCGGTTCAGGCAGTTCAAGCGATTCAGGCAGTTCAAGGCAGTTCGAGCGGCGGGAGGCGGCGGCATGGCGGCTGGGCTGACGGATGAGCACGTGCGGGTGGCGGTGATCGGGTCCGGGTTCGGGGGGCTGGGCGCGGCGGTGAGACTGCGCCGCGCCGGCATCACCGACTTCGTGGTCCTGGAGCGGGCCGACGCGGTGGGCGGGGCCTGGCGGGACAACAGCTATCCGGGCTGCGCCTGCGACATCCCCTCCCACCTCTACTCCTTCTCCTTCGCCCCCAATCCCGACTGGCCGCGCGCCTTCTCCGGGCAGCGGCACATCCGGGCCTATCTGGAGCGGGTCGCCGACACCTTCGGGCTGCGGCCGCATCTGCGCTTCGACGCCGAGGTGCTGGCCCTGCGCTGGGACGGGGCGGCGCTGCACTGGGAGATCGAGACCGCGCGCGGGCCGCTGACCGCCGATGTCGTGGTGAGCGCGACCGGGCCGCTCTCCGACCCGAAGATCCCGGACATCCCCGGGCTCGACGGCTTCCCCGGCAAGGTCTTCCACACCGCGCGCTGGGACCACGGCTACGACCTGCGCGGCAAGCGGGTCGCGATGGTCGGCACCGGCGCATCGGCCATCCAGATCGTGCCCGAGATCCAGAAGGAGGCGCGCAGGCTCACCCTCTTCCAGCGCACCCCGCCCTGGGTGCTGCCGCGCATGGACCGCCGGATCACCGCCGCCGAGCGCTGGCTGCACGGCAGACTGCCGGTCTCCGGGGCGCTGCGCCGCGGGCTGCTGTGGGGGATCCGGGAGTTGCAGGTCGGGGCCTTCACCAAGCGCCCGGCCGAGCTGGGGTTCGTGGAGCGGCTGGCCGGGGTGCACATGGGGCGGGCCATCAAGGACCCGGTGCTGCGGTCCAGGCTGACCCCCCGCTACCGCATCGGCTGCAAGCGCATCCTGCTGTCGAACGACTACTACCCGGCGCTCGCCCAGCCGCATGTGGAGGTGGCCGGCGGGCTCAAGGAGATCCGCGGCACCACGCTGATCGGCTCCGACGGCACCGAGACCGAGGCCGACGCGATCATCTTCGGGACCGGCTTCCACGTCACCGACATCCCCATCGCCCAGCGCGTGACCGGGGCGGCGGGCACCACGCTCGCGGAGGAGTGGAAGGGCGGCATGGAGGCGCTGCGCGGCGCCAGCGCGGCGGGCTTCCCCAACTTCCTGACGATCATCGGGCCCAATACCGGGCTCGGCAACAGCTCGATGATCCTCATCATCGAGGCACAGCTCAACTATGTGACCGACTATCTGCGGCAGTTGGACGCCCTCGGCGGCAAGGTCGCCCTGGACGCCCGTCCGGCGGCGGTCCGCGCCTACAACGACATGGTCCAGGAGAGGATGAAGCGCACGGTGTGGAATTCGGGCGGCTGCGACAGCTGGTATCTGGACAACGGCCGCAACACGACCCTGTGGCCGGGCTCGACCAGCGAGTTCAAACGGGTCACCCGGCGGGTGCGGCTCGCGGAGTACCACGTGCTGCGGCAGCGGACCGGAGCCGCCCAGGGCGCGGAGTCCGCCGCGGGGAGGGGATCGCGATGAGGCGCACCCGCTACGTCCCCTCCGGGCCGTACGCCCCGCCGGCCGGCGCGCACGAGCTGACCGTCACCTCGGCCGACGGCGCCCGGCTGCACGCCGAGCTGCACGGGCCCGCCGACCCCGCCGCTCCCGCCGTCGTCCTGGTGCACGGCTGGACCTGCTCGACCGCGTTCTGGGCGCCGGTCCTGCGGGAACTGGCCGCCGACCACCGGGTGATCCTCTACGACCAGCGCGGCCATGGCCGCAGCGCCGCCCCCGGCCCCGGTGGCTACAGCACCGAGGCACTGGCCGACGACCTGGAGGCGGTGCTGGAGCAGACCCTGGAGCCGGACCGCCGGGCCGTGGTCGTGGGCCACTCCATGGGCGGAATGACGGTGATGGCCGCCGCCGGCCGTCCGGCGCTGAGCGAGCGCGCCGCCGCCGTGGTGCTGTGCAGCACCGGCGCCTCCCGGCTGATCGAGCGGGCGCGCGTGGTGCCGCTGCGCTCCGATCGGCTACGGGCGCGGATCCATCGCGCGATCCTCGGGGCGCGGGTTCCCATGGGGCCGGTCACACCCCTCGCCAAGCGCCTGCTGCGGTACGGGACGATGGGCCCGGGTTCCGCGCCCGCCATGGTGGAGGCGTGCGCGCAGATCGTGCACGCGTGCCCCCGCACCGTGCGCGCCGCCTGGGCGCATGTCATGGGTGACCTCGATCTGGATGACCGCGTCGGGCTGCTGACCATGCCCGCCGCCGTCATCGTCGGCACCGCCGACCGGCTGACCCCGCCCGAGCACGCCCACGCCATAGCGGCCGCCCTGCCGCACTGCACCGGCCTCACCGAGCTGCCCGGCCTCGGCCATATGACCCCCGTGGAGGACCCCGGGGCGGTGAGCCGCGTGATCCGCCGCCTCGCCGGGGACCACGAGGGAGCCCAGCGAGCTCCCGGGGCCGATGCCGTGCCCGATGCCATGACCGAGGGCGACCCCCACGCGGTCGGCGACCCCCACGCAGTCGAGGAGAAGACGACATGAGCGCGCGCAGGAGTCTGGAGGGCCGGGTCGCGGTGGTGACCGGCGCGGCACGGGGAGTCGGCGAGCTGCTGGCCCGCAAACTGTCCGCGCGCGGCGTGCGGGTGGCGCTGGTGGGCCTGGAACCGGAGGAGCTGAAGCGGGTGTCGGAGCGCCTGCCCACCGACTCCGGCCACTGGCACGCCGATGTCACCGACCCGGAGGCGATGGCCCGGGTCGCGCGGGAAGTGGTGGAGCGCTTCGGCGCGGTGGACATCGTCTGCGCCAACGCCGGGGTGGCCACCGGCGGTCCGTTCCTCGACACCGACGAGACGGCCTGGCGGCGGGTGGTCGAGGTCAATCTGCTGGGCAGCGTCACCACGGCCCGCGCCTTCCTGCCCGCGCTGATCGCAAGCCGCGGCTATCTGCTGCAGATCGCCTCGCTCGCCGCGATCGCGCCCGCGCCGATGATGACGGCGTACTGCGCGTCCAAGGCGGGGGTCGAGGCGTTCGCGCACTGTCTGCGCGCCGAGGTGGGCCACCGGGGCGTAGGAGTCGGGGTCGGCTATCTCAGCTGGACCGACACGGACATGGTGCGCGGCGCCGACCGGGACGAGCTGATGCGGGAGTTGCGGTCGCGGATGCCGTGGCCCGCGGGGCGTACGTATCCCCTGGGTCCGGCCGTGGACCGGCTCGTCGCCGGGATGGAGCGCCGCTCGGCTCATGTGTACGCGCAGTGGTGGCTGCGCGGGACGCAGCCGTTGCGCGGCTGTCTGCCCGCCCTGATCGGGGCGGTGGGACGGAGGGAGATGCGCAGGATCGAACCCCGGTTGGCGGCCACCCGCGGGCAGCGCGGCCATCTCGTGGGCGAGGGCGGCGCGGCGGACGAGCGGGCGCGCACCGCCCGTACGCAGCGTGACCGGTAACTGTCTGTCAACCGCGCTGACCTGGGAATTCGATGAGTGGGGTCGATCGAAATGCGGAGTATGTCCCTGCGTGTAACTCTGGTCGGGCCCGATCCCTTTCACCCGATGAGGAGTGACGCAGATGGGGAAGGACGAGTTCAGCGAGAAGGCCCAGCAGGCCAAGCGCAAGGCGCAGGGCCAGCAGGGCCGGCAGACCCAGCGGGGTCAGCAGGGGCAGCGAGGCCAGCAGGCGCAGCAGGCCCAGCGGGGTCAGGAGCCGCGCCGCGACCAGGACCGGCCCGAAAGCCGTGAGCAGGCCGAGCGTATGGGCCGGGAGCGCCGCCAGCAGGGCATGGGCGACGAGATGCGGGACCAGGAGCCGTTCGAGGAGATGTAAGCCATCTCGTCGACGGGTTAGTGAAGAGTGTGCGCGAGGGGGCGCATCCGTCAGGGGATGCGCCCCCGGCACGCATGAGTCAGCTCAGCTCATGCGCTCAACCGTCACCCCGCGGGGGGAGTTTCGGGCGTCGCCGGTCCGGTACCTGGCCATAGCCCGGTGGGGCCGCGGCCGGATGCCGTTCCAGCAGGTCCAGCGCCGTACGCACCGCGACCCCCAGCTGTGGATGGCGGTCCTCCGCCCAGTCCAGCGGGGAGCGGGGCGCCGGAATGTCCGGCTCCACGCCATGGTTCTCGACCCCCCACCCATAGGCGTCGAACCAGGCGGCGTTCATCGGCACCGTGATCGCCGTACCGTCGCCGAGCGGATGGCGGCCGGTCATGCCGACCACACCGCCCCAGGTCCGCAGCCCCACCACCGGGCCGATGCCCTGGATCTTGAAGGCCGCGGTGATCATGTCGCCGTCGGAGGAGGTCGCCTCGTCCGCGACCGCGACGATCGGCCCGCGCGGCGCGTTGCTGGTGTACGACACCGGCTGGGCGTTGCGCGTGAGGTCCCAGCCCATCACGGTGCGGGTCAGCTTCTCGACCACCAGCTCGCTGATGTTGCCGCCCGCGTTCCCCCGGACGTCCACGATCAGCGCGGCGAACGACACCTCCCGGCGCAGATCCCGGTTGAACTGCGCCCAGCCGGAGCCGCCCATGTCCGGGATGTGCAGATAGCCGCACCGCCCGTCGCTCAACTCCCGTACCACCGCCCGCCGCCTGGCCACCCAGTCCTGGTAGCGCAGCGGCCGCTCGTCGATCAGCGGGACGACCGCGACCCGGCGCGGCGGGCCCTCGCCGTCCGGGGAGGCGAAGGTCAGCTCGACCGTGGTGCCGCCCGCCGCGGTCAGCAGCGGACAGGGACCGGCCACCGGATCCACCGGGCGGCCGTCGACATGGGTGAGCCGGGCGCCTTCGCGGATGCCGGAGCCCGCGAGCGGCGAGCGCGCCCGGGAGTCGGAGGACTCGCCGGGCAGGATGCGGGAGACCTGCCACGCCCCGTCCTCGGTGCGCGTGAAGTCGGCGCCGAGCAGCCCGATGGGGCGCTGGTAATGGGCCGGGCCCTCGTTGCGGCGCCCGGCTTGGACGTACGCGTGCGAGGTGCCCAGTTCGCCCAGGACCTCGCGCAGCAGATCGGCGAACTCGTCGGGGGAGGCGACTCGTTCGACCAGCGGCCGGTACTGGTCGAGCACGCCGTCCCAGTCGACGCCGCACATGCCCGGCTCCCAGAAGTAGGCGCGGGTGATGCGGCCCGCCTCCTCGTACGCCTGCCGCCACTCGGCCGCCGGGTCCACCGTGTGCTGGATACGGCGCATGTCGATCTGGACCGTGGAGTCGCTGTCGCCCGACTCGGTGGCGGGCACCGCCCGCAGATCGCCGTCGTCGATGACGACGAGCCGGGAGCCGTCGCCGCTGACCCGGAACCAGTCCAGCTCGCTGGTGAGTTCGGTGCGCTTGGCCTTGGCCAGGTCGAAGTGCTCGAGGGTGGGGCGGTCGGAGGTGTCGGCGGGGTTGGCGAACGTCTCGCCGAGCGCGCCCGAGATCGGCCAGCGCAGCCACACCAGGCCGCCGCCGCTGACCGGCCACAGCGAGGAGTACTTGGAGGCGGCCACCGGGAAGACGGTGACCCGGCTGGGCAGCCCCTCCACCTCGACGGTCACCGTGCCGTCGCCGTCCCCGCCCCCGTCGCCGTCGTCCGGGTCGAGCCCGCCCGCCGCCGGGCGGCCCTCGGGGGACAGGGCGAAGGGCGAGGGCGTGGCGGAGGACAGCGGTACGAGATAGGGGCGGCAGCCGAGCGGGAAGGAGAGGTCGCCGGTGTGCACGTCGTAGACGGGGTCGAAGCCGCGCCAGGACAGGAAGGCGAGATAGCGGCCGTCGCTGGTGAAGACCGGTTCCTCGTCCTCGAACCGCCCGCTGGTCACGTCCACTATGGTCCGGTCCGTCAGCCGCGCGATCTTGATGGAGCGCAGGCTGCGCCCGATGCCGGGATGGGACCAGGCCAGCCAGGCCGAGTCGGGTGAGAAGGCGAGGTCGGCGACCGGGCCGTTGAGCGACCTGACCAGCTCGGTGACCTCGCCGTCCCCGTCCGCGGAGATGTCCACGAGCAGCAGCCGGCCGTCGTTGGCGGCGATGGCGAGCCGGTCGCCGTCGGGTGAGGGTTCCATCTCCTGCACCCGCCCCAACCGGCCCACGGCCAGCCGCCGCGGTTCGCCCGTCTCGCTCGCCCGCGGCAGATAGGCGATCTCGATCGCGTCATCGCCCTCCGCGTCCGTCACATAGGCGACGCGCCCGCTGGAGCCCAGGATCTCGGGCATCCGTACCCGGACGCCCGGAGTGTCGGCGAGGGTGCGGGCGGGGCCGTCGCGGTGGGTGAGCCAGTACAGGCTGCCGCGTACGCACACCGCGCTGGCCCGGCCGGTGGCGTCCACGGACAGCGAGTCGACGTGGGAGGCGGCCGGCACCTGATAGGGCCGCCGCCCGGCGCGCGCCCCGCCGAGCCGCACCCGCAGCCGCCGGGGTTCGGCGTCCGGGCCGAGGTCGTCCACCAGCCACAGTTCCCCGGCGCACTGGTAGACGACGCGGCTGCCGTCGGTCGAGGCGTGGCGGGCGTAGAAGTCGTCGTGGTCGGTGTGGCGGCGCAGGCCGGTGCCGTCGGGCAGACAGGAGTAGAGGTTGCCGACGCCCTCGTGGTCGGAGAGGAAGGCGATGCGCCCGCCGACCACCATGACCGAGTCCAGATGGCCGTCGAGTTCGGGCAGCAGCCGGGTGCCGCCCAGCCACAGCCGGCCGGTCGCGCCGCCCCGGTAGCGCTTCCAGGAGGCGGGCTCGTGCGGCGGCTTGCCGGTGAGCAGCAGGGTGCACCGCTCACCGTCCTGGCCCTCGTCGCCGACGGCGATGTCGGCCACGGCGATGTCGGCCACCGGCCCCCAGGGCAGCCGGCTGCCGGGGCTGCCGTCGGTGGGCAGGCTGTAGGCCCAGGAGAAGTGCGAGAAGGGCTGGCCGTGCGAGGACACGGCGAGGATGTGGGAGGCGCCGTCCTGGTCGGGTGGCGTCCAGCCGCACACCCGGGCGTCCTCGCTGCCCCAGTAGGTCAGCCGCCGGGTGGGGCCGCCGTCCACGGGGGCGAGGTGGATCTCGGGGTCGAGGCTGCGCCAGTTCGTGTACGCGATATGGGAGCCGTCGGGGGAGAAGCGGGGGTGGCCCACCCGGGTCCGGTCGACGGTCAGCCGCCAGGCCCGTCCGGGCGGCTCGCCGCGGGCGGTCAGCGGGGCGACCCACAGATCGTCCTCGGCGGCGAAGCACAGCAAGTCGCCGTGCAGATGCGGAAATCGCAGATACGCGCGGTCGGTGTCGCTGGTGTCCCTCACCTCATCCATGGTTTCGGCCCCGGTCCGGCAAAGCAACTCGGTTCTGTGACGCACACCACGAGCGAAACGACATGGTTTCGCTATCGGGGTGGTCCGGGTGGTCGTATGGTTGGAGGAGTACGAAACCGTTTCGTTCGAAAGGGGACGCCATGCCGACGGCCCAGCCCGCCGACCAGCCGGTCGACGACCGGCCCACGGCCCGGGTCCGCCGCAGCCGGCTGTCCCCCGAGCGGGAGGGCGAGCTGTACGAGGCCGTGGTCGAGCTCCTCGGGGAGGTCGGGTACGACGCGCTGACCATGGACGCCGTCGCCGCGCGCACGCATTCCAGCAAGGCCACGCTCTACCGCCAGTGGAAGAGCAAACCGCAGCTGGTGGCCTCCGCGCTGCGGCACACCAAGCCCGTTTCGCTCCAGGATGTCGACACCGGATCGCTGCGCGGCGACCTGCACGAGATCGTGCGGTGCACCGAGAGCGCCCGGGAGCGCGACGCGGCCCTGATGAGGGGGCTGGCCCAGGCGGTCCACACCAATCCGGACCTCCACCAGGCCCTCCGGGAGCTGTTGTTCCATCCCGAGCTGGACGCTCTCCAGGCGCTGCTGCGGCGTGCCGTCGACCGGGGCGAAGTGGCTCCGGACAGACCCGCCTTGGGTTACGTCGTGCACATGATGTGCGGCGCACTCGTCGCCCGGTCGCTGATCGACGGCGAAGAGCCGGATGCCGCCTATCTCAGCGCCTACATCGACGCCGTGGTCCTCCCCGCCCTCGGCCTCTGACCCTCCCCGCCCCCGCACACACCCCATACGGACATACGGACATACGGACCCAGCCGGCGCGCCGCTCTCGTCGCCGGTCAGGTCACGCACACCTGCCAGCAGTGACACCGACTCGACGGGAGCACCTCTCCTCGTGGCCACGTTCCTCTATAAACTCGGTCGATTCGCCTTCCGGCGACGCCGTTTCGTCGCCCTGATATGGGTGGCGCTCCTGGCCGTCGCCGGAGTCGGCGCCGCGACCGCCTCGCCCCCCGCCAACGACAGCTTCTCCATCCCGGGCACCGAGGCCCAGAAGGCCTTCGACCTCCTGGAGAAGCGTTTCCCCGGAGGTAACGCCGACGGCGCCACCGCCCGGGTGGTCTTCCGCGCGCCGCAGGGCGAGAAGATGACCGACCCGGCCAACAAGGCCGTGGTCACGAAGACCGTCGCCGACCTCAAGGCCAGCTCTCCGCAGGTCGCCTCGGTCGCCGATCCGTACAAGGCCCGGGCCGTCTCCGGGAACGGCTCCACCGCGTACATCCTGACCAGCTACAAGGTCAACGCCATGGAGCTGGAGGACACCGCCAAGGACGGCCTGAAGGAGGCCGGGGAGAAGGCGCAGAAGTCGGATCTCACGGTGGCGATCGGCGGTGACGCGCTCCAGGAGATGCCCGAGACCGGCTCCACCGAGATCATCGGCATCGTGATCTCCGCGATCGTCCTCGCCATCACCTTCGGCTCGCTGGTGGCCGCCGGACTTCCGCTGCTGACCGCGCTCATCGGCGTCGGCATCGGCATCTCCGGGATCACCGCGCTCGCCACCACCCTCGGGTTGTCCGCCACGACCTCGACGCTGGCGATGATGATCGGCCTCGCGGTCGGCATCGACTACGCGCTCTTCATCGTCTCCCGCTATCGCGCCGAACTGGCCGAGGGCCGGACACGCGAGGAGGCCGCCGGGCGGGCCGTGGGCACCGCGGGCTCCGCGGTCGTCTTCGCCGGTCTCACCGTCGTCATCGCGCTGGTCGGTCTCGCGGTCGTCAACATCCCGATGCTGTCCAAGATGGGCTTTGCGGCGGCCGGCACGGTGGTCATCGCCGTCCTCATCGCGATCACCCTCATCCCCGCGCTGCTGGGCTTCGCGGGCAAGCGGGTGTACGGACGCAAGGCGCGCAAGCGGATGGCGGAGGCGAAGGCCGCCGCCGCGGAGGGCGCGCAGGCGGAGGAGAAGCCCAACATGGGCACCCGCTGGGCCCGGTTCGTGCTGCGCCGCCCGGTGGCGGTGCTGCTGCTCGGCGTGCTCGGCCTCGGCGCCGCCGCGGTGCCCGCGCTCAGCCTGGAGCTGGGGCTGCCGGACGACGGTTCGCAGCCGGTCAGCAGCCAGAAGCGGCAGGCGTACGACATGATCTCCGACGGCTTCGGCCCGGGCTTCAACGGTCCGCTGATGGTGGTCGCCGACACCAAGGGCAGCGACGACCCCAAGGCCGCGGTGAACAAGGTGAGCAAGACCATCGCCGGTCTGGACGGCGTCGCGGCCGTCACCCCGGCGACGTTCAACAAGCCCGGCGACGCCGCGATGCTCACCGTCGTGCCGAAGTACAAGCCGAGCAGCGTCGACACCGAGAAGGTCGTCTCCGACATCCGGGACCACGCGGGCTCCTTCAAGTCCGACACCGGCGCCGAGGTGCTGGTGACCGGTCAGACCGCGATGAACATCGACATCTCGCAGAAGCTGAACGACGCGCTGATGCCGTATCTGGCACTCGTCGTCGGGCTGGCCTTCCTGCTGCTGATGATCGTCTTCCGGTCGATTCTGGTCCCGCTCAAGGCGGCGCTCGGCTTCCTGCTGTCCGTCGTCGCGGCGCTCGGCGCGGTGGTCGCGGTCTTCCAGTGGGGCTGGGCGGCGGACCTGTTCGGCGTCGAGGAGACCGGCCCGATCATGAGCATGATGCCGATCTTCATGATCGGTGTGGTGTTCGGGCTGGCCATGGACTACGAGGTCTTCCTGGTGACCCGGATGCGCGAGGCGTACATCCACGGCGAGCGCCCCGGTCAGGCCGTCGTCACCGGCTTCCGCCACGGCGCCCGGGTGGTCAGCGCGGCCGCCGTCATCATGATCAGCGTCTTCGCCGGGTTCATCGGCTCGTCCGAGGCGATGGTGAAGATGATCGGCTTCGGCCTGGCCACCGCGGTCCTCTTCGACGCCTTCGTGGTCCGCATGACCATCGTCCCGGCGGTGCTGGCGCTGCTCGGCAAGTCGGCGTGGTGGCTGCCGCGCTGGCTCGACAAGGCGCTGCCCAACGTGGACGTCGAGGGCGAGGGGCTGCGCAAGCAGCTCGGAGCGGACGCCCCGGCGGGACGCGACGCGGACGCCAAGGGCTCCGAGAAGGACCCGGAGCTGAGCCGGGTGTAACCGGCGGCGCAGACGCCCAACGCACGCCCCGGCGGCGGCTCTTCCCAGGCGGGAGGGCCGCCGTCGGCGCTTTCGCATGCGGGGCGCTCTTGCGAATGATGTGCAGTTAGGTCACCATCGAGCGGATACCCGCAGCTCAGGAGCGGAGCCCCGCCATGCATGTCCCCGATGGATTCATCGACGCCCCCGTGTCGGTGGCGACCGGTGCCGTCGCCGCCGCCGCGGTCGCCGTCAGCCTGCGCGGCGCGCGGCGCGAACTCGACGAGCAGGCGGCGCCGCTGGCCGGGCTGGTCGCGGCGTTCATCTTCGCCGTCCAGATGCTGAACTTCCCCGTAGCCGCGGGCACCAGCGGGCATCTGCTCGGCGGGGCGCTGGCCGCGATCCTCGTCGGCCCCTATACGGGCGTGCTGTGCGTCTCCGTGGTGCTGCTCATGCAGGGCGTCCTCTTCGCGGACGGCGGCCTCACCGCGCTCGGGGTCAACATCACGGACATGGCGGTCGTCACCACGGTCGTCGCCTACGGGATCTTCCGCGCCGTGCTGAAGCTCGCCCCGAACCGGAGCCGCACGGTCACCGTCGCGTCCTTCGCCGCCGCGCTGGTCTCCGTCCCGGCCGCCGCCGTCGCCTTCACCGGGATCTACGCGCTGGGCGGGACGACCGACGTGGCTTCGGCCAAGGTCTTCACCGCGATGGTCGGTGTGCATGTGCTGATCGGCATCGGCGAGGCGGCGATCACGGCCCTGACGGTCGGCGCCGTGATGGCCGTACGACCGGATCTCGTCCACGGCGCACGCGGCGTGACCGCGCGCCGCCTGGAACTGCGCACCGGTGCCCCGGTGCGCACCCCGGCCCCGGCCTCGCCTGCCGGGAACGCGGGGAACGCCGAACCCGCCGCGCCCGCCGGAGCCGCCGCACCCGCCGCCGCTCGTACGGTCACGGCGGCGCCCGCGGGCACGGACGCGGAAACCGCCGCCCCCACGGCCGGCGCACCGCGGCGCTCCGCGCGCCGGGTGTGGGCGGCCGGGCTCGGGGCCGCGCTGCTGTGCGCGGGCGTCGTCAGCTTCTACGCCTCCGCCAGCCCCGACGGGCTGGAGAAGGTCGCCCACGACAAGGGCATCGACCAGAAGACCGAGGACCACGCCGCCAAGGACTCCCCGCTCGCCGACTACGGCGTCAAGGACATCTCCAACGCCCGCCTCTCCGGTGGCCTCGCCGGGGTGATCGGGGTCGGCGCGACGCTCGCCGTGGGGACCGGGGTCTTCGTCGTCGTACGGCGGCGCCGGGCCGAGACCGACGCCGAGGCGCGCTGAGATGGGGGCGGGGCACGCGCATACGCTCTACCGGGCGGGCCGCTCGCCGGTCCACACCCTCCCGCCGCACTGCAAGATCGCCGCCGTCTTCTGCTTCGTCCTCGTCGTCGTCGCGACGCCCCGCGAGGCGCTGTGGGCGTTCGGCCTGTACGGCGTGCTGCTGGCCGCGGTGGCGGCGACGGCCCGCATCCCGGCCGGGTTTCTGCTGAGGCGTCTGCTGATCGAGATCCCGTTCGTGGCCTTCGCCGTGCTGATGCCGTTCGTCGCGGAGGGCGCGCGGGTGGACGTACTCGGGCTGTCGCTCAGCGAGTCCGGGCTGTGGGGCGCCTGGAACATCCTGGCCAAGGGCACGCTCGGGGTCGCCGCGTCCGTCATCCTGGCGTCGACGACCGAGCTGCGCGCCCTGCTGCTGGGGCTCCAGAGGCTGCGGATGCCGCCGCTGCTGGTGCAGATCGCGTCGTTCATGATCCGCTACGGGGACGTCATCACCGACGAGATGCGCCGGATGCGGATCGCCCGGCGCTCGCGCGGCTTCGAGGCGCGCGGGGTGCGGCAGTGGGGCGTACTCGCGAAGTCGGCCGGAGCGCTGTTCATCCGGTCCTACGAGCGGGGCGAACGGGTCCATCTGGCGATGCTCAGCCGCGGCTACACGGGCACGATGCCGGTGATCGACGAGGTGACCGCGTCCCGTGCACAGTGGACGTACGCCGCCGCACTTCCGCTGACCGCGCTGGCGGTCTGCCTGACCGGATGGATGCTCACATGACCTCCGCCCCGCCGTCCCTCCAGGTGTCCGGCCTCGCCTACGCCTACCCCGACGGCCACCAGGCGCTCTTCGGCGTCGAGCTGACCGTGGCGCGCGGTGAGCGGGTGGCGCTGCTCGGCCCCAACGGGGCGGGCAAGACCACCCTCGTGCTGCATCTGAACGGCATCCTGGAGGCGGGCGCCGGATCGGTCACGGTCGCCGGGCTGCCGGTGACCAAGCCGAACCTGGCCGAGATCCGCCGCCGGGTGGGCATCGTCTTCCAGGACCCGGACGACCAGCTGTTCATGCCGACCGTGCGCGAGGACGTGGCGTTCGGCCCGGCCGCCGCCGGGATGCGCGGCGCGGAGCTGGCGGAGCGGGTCCACCGGGCCCTGGACCGGGTGGGGATGGCGGCGTTCGCGGACCGGCCGCCGCACCATCTGTCCTTCGGGCAGCGCCGGCGGGTGGCGGTCGCGACCGTGCTGGCCATGGAGCCGGAGATCCTCGTCCTGGACGAGCCCTCCTCCAACCTCGACCCGGCCTCGCGCCGCGAACTCGCCGACATCCTGCGCTCCCTGGACGTCACCGTGCTGATGGTCACCCACGACCTGCCGTACGCGCTGGAGCTGTGCCCGCGGTCCGTGGTGCTCAGCGGGGGAGTGATCGCGGCCGACGGGGGTACCCAGGACCTGCTGTGCGACCAGGAGCTGATGCGGGAGCACCGGCTGGAGCTGCCCTTCGGCTTCGACCCCCGCTCGGTGACGGCCCCGGTCTGACGTCCCGGCCGGGCTCGTTGCACCATAAGGACGGCAGCACGGTCGGATCGGCAGGGTGGGAGTCGGATCAGTGGTGGACGTCCAGGGCACGGTGGCCGACGGATTCGAACCGGTCCGGGACGCCTTCGCGGACAACTTCGCGAAGCGCGGTGAGCGCGGCGCGGCCATCGTCCTCTACCGGGACGGGGAGAAGGCCGTCGACCTGTGGGGCGGTACGAAGGACCCGGCCGAGGACGGTGACGGCGAGCCGTGGGCCCAGGACACCGCGCAGGTCGTCCGCTCCGTCACCAAGGGCGTCGCCTCCGCCGTACCGCTGCTGCTCCACCAGCGCGGCCAGCTCGACCTGGACGGCCGGGTCGGCACGTACTGGCCCGAGTTCAAGGAGAACGGCAAGGAACGGGTGCTGGTGCGGCATCTGCTCGCCCACCGCGCCGGGATCCCCGCCCTCGACACCCCGCTGACCCCGGCCGAGGCCATCGACGGCATATCCGGGCCGCGGGCCGTCGCCGCCCAGCGCCCCGACTGGGAGCCCGGCACGGCCCACGGCTACCACGCCCAGACCTACAGCTGGCTGCTGAGCGAGCTGGTGCGACGGGTCACCGGGCGCACCATCGGCCGCTGGATCGCGGAGGAGATCGCCTGGCCGCTCGCCCTGGACCTGTGGCTCGGGCTCCCCGAGGAGCAGCTGGACCGGGTCGGCCGGATCGGGTCGGTGGAGGCGCCGGCCGCGCCCGCCGCGCAGGGGCTGCGGCTGCGGCCCAAGCGGTCGGTGGCCGAGGCGTACGCCGACCCGGAGTCGCTGACCCGGCGCGCGTTCGGCGCGATCAGCCCGGTGCCCGACGAGAACGACCCGGCCTATCTCGCCGCCGGGCTGCCCGCCTCCGGCGGGGTCGCCACCGCCGACGCACTGGCCCGCTTCTACGCCGCGCTGATCGGCCCGCTGCCGTCGGCGCGCACGGCCCGCGCGGGCGGCCGCCTCTTCGCCCCCGCGACGCTGACCCTGGCCCGTACGGAGGAGTCCACCGGGCCGGACCGGGTGCTCGTGGTCGGCACCCGCTTCGGGCTCGGCTACATGCTGCACGGCCCGGCCTGCCCGCTGCTGGGCCCGGGCTCCTTCGGCCACCCGGGGCGGGGCGGCTCGCTCGCCTTCGCCGACCCCGAGGCGCGGATCGGCTTCGCGTACGTCACCAACGGCATGCAGCGCGGCGTTACCGCCGACCCGCGGGCGCAGGCCCTGGTGCGCGCCGTACGGACGGCGCTGGCGGCCCAGGAGGCGTAGCCCTCGGGGAGCGTGTGGTGAGCGCCGTACGCGCGCCTCTTCCTGTCTTCGCGCGCCCTCTCGCGGCGTACACGCCGGGTTCGCGGGGCCAAGGGTCCCTGCCGTGCCGTTCCGGCCCCGCCCTCAGTGGGGATCCTTCCGGTGGTGAGAGCCGTAGGGGCGGCTCTCCCGGGGGAGCACGGGGGAACGCTTGGTGCGGACACGGGGGTTATGGGGAGCACGCGCGCGTGCGGCGGAGCCACCGGCTCAGCGGCACCGGCTCGCGCGGCAGGGCATGGAATGGCAGATGCTGCGCATTCTGCTGGTCTTCCGACTGACGCACGCCGCCCAGTTCGCGGTGACCGTGCCCGGTATCGCGGGCCATGTCGCCCATCGCGCGGGCGGGCCGGCGCTGCCGGCGGCGGTGGTGGCCGAATCGCTGTGGTTCACCCTGCACATCGTCCCTAACCACCGGCGGGTGGTGGCGCGTCGGGACGAGGAGAACGGTGACGCCGAGGACCGCTACACCGGCCGGCCGACGACCCCTCACAGAGCTTGGAGGCGCATCTCCTCCAAGCCTTCGACGATCTGCGCGCACTCTCCGCGACTGTCCCACCGGCACAGGCACAGCCTGAAAGCTGGCCATGCCCCGCGCACGGCCACCGATCATCACAAGCGAACCGCGGCACGACTGCTCTGCCGCACCGTTCACCGGAGCGGCACCACCGCAGCGATTTCACGGCCGGTTCAGGAACAGGCACACCACCGAGCAGATCTCCGGCGCGAGCGTCGGCTCGGCGCTCGGCCGGCCGCTGCGCGTCCTCGTCGCGGGCACCGGCGCCGTCGCCGCCTCGTACGCCACGGCCATCGCCCTGGGCGCGCCGGAGGCGCCGGCCCGCCGTCCCCCCGGGCGGACTGACCGCGGCCACACCCCGGCGACTGCGCGCCTGCCGGGCGGGGCAGTGACTCCGGCGGGCCCGCCACCCGGCGGGCCCGGTCCGCAACGCGGCGAGAAGGAGTGCACCATGCGCAGATTCGAGGGGTACGCGGTCGTCGTCACCGGCGCGGGACGCGGCATCGGCGAGGCGACCGCGCGCCGCTTCGCCGCCGAGGGCGCCCGCGTCCTCGTCACCGACCTCGACGGTGAACGGGCCGCCCGCGCCGCCGAGTCGATACGCGCCGACAGCGGCGAGGCCGAGGCGCTGGCCTGCGACGTCGCCCAGCGGGCCGACGCGGAGGCCGCCGTCGCCCACGCCGTGGACCGCTTCGGCCGGCTCGACGTCCTCGTCAACAACGCCTACGCCTGCCACGATGACACCCCGCTGTTCGAGGACCAGCCGGACGACGAGTGGCACCAGGACCTCGACATCACCCTCGGCGGCGCCTTCCGCTGCGCCCGCGCCGCGCTGCCCCATCTGGCCGCGGCCGGCGGCCGCGGCACGATCGTCAACGTCGGCTCGGTCAACGGTCTGCAGGACTTCGGCAACCACGCGTACAGCGCCGCCAAGGCGGGCCTGGGAAGCCTCACCCGCACCCTCGCGGGCCACGCCGCCGCCCGTGGCGTCCGCGTCAACCTCGTCGCCCCCGGCACCATCCGCACCCCCGGCTGGGACGGCCGGGAGGAGGCGCTGCGCCGCGCCGCCGGCGCCTATCCCCTCCGCCGGGTCGGCGAACCGGCCGACATCGCCGCCGCCATCACCTTCCTGGCCTCCCCCGACGCCGCCTGGATCACCGGCGTCACCCTCCCGGTCGACGGCGGCATCACCATGACCGACACGGCGCTGCGCACGGCCATCCTGGGCGGGTGACCGCTCAGCCCGGGTGCCACATCAGGCCGATGCCCGCGACCATCAGGCCCGCCGCCGCGATGCGGGGGGCGCCGAAGCGCTCCTTGAAGAAGACGGTGCCGATGGCCGCGCCCACGATGATGGAGGACTCTCGGAGGGCGGCGACGGGGGCGAGGGCGGCGCGGGTCTGGGCCCACAGGACGAGGCCGTACGCGCAGACCGAGAGGGCGCCGCCGAGCAGACCGCGCAGGGCGACCGGGCGGAGCTGGGCGGCCAGCGCGCGGCGGCGGGTGGCGAGGGCGTAGGCGGGGATGACGAACCCCTGCAGGATCATCAGCCAGGCGATGTAGCCGAGCGGGGTGCCGGAGGCGCGTACGCCGAGGCCGTCGACCACGGTGTACGCGGCGATGGACAGCCCGGTGGCCACGGCGGCGGCCAGGGCGAGCCCCTGAGGGCCACCGCTCCCCGCCGTACGGGCGCTCCCCGCCGTACGGGCGCCCCGCGCGCCCCACAGCGCCACGCCCAGCAGCCCCGACGAGGCCACCGCGATGCCCGCCGCCTGCCAGGCGTCCGGGGTCTCGGCGGCGAAGACCGCGGCGAGCACGGTCACCACCAGCGGCGCGGTGCCCCGGGCGATCGGGTACATCTGGCCGAAGTCCCCCAGGTGGAAGGAGCGCATCAGCAGGACGTAGTACCCGAGGTGGATCACGGCGGAGGCGATCAGGTACGGCCAGGCGCCCGCGGCGGGCAGCGGGCTGAAGACGGCCAGCACCACCCCGCACAGCGCCCCGCCGCCGCTCACCAGGGTGAAGGAGAGCAGCTGATCGCGGATGTGGTGGGCGATGGCGTTCCAGCTGGCGTGGGTGATGGCCGCCAGGAGGACGGCGGCCGCGACCAGCGGGGTCACGCGGTGGTGCCGCGCACGTCGGCCACGGTTCCCCCGGCGTGGGCGATCAGCGACGTGGGGTCGAGCGGGAAGACGGTGTGCGGGGTGCCCGCCGCGGCCCAGACGACTCCGTGGTCCAGCAGCCGGCGGTCGGCGAGGACGCGGGTGCGGGCGCGGTGCCCGAACGGCGGGACGCCGCCGATGGCGTAGCCCGTCGTCTCCCGGACGAGCGCGGCGCTCGCCCGCCGCACCGCGCCGGCGCCCAGCTCGCGGCGTACCCGCTCGACATCGACCCGGGACGCGCCGTCCACCAGCACCACCACCGGCTTCCCGTCCGCCTCGAAGACGAGGGACTTGACGATCTGGCTCAGCTCGCAGCCGACCGCCTCGGCCGCCTCGACGGCGGTGCGGGTGGCGTCGGGGAAGCGGCGGATCTCCACGTCCAGGCCGAGGCCGCGCAGGGCCTCGGCGAAGCGGGGGTGGGCGGCGGTGTCTGAGGTGTCGGAGGCCATGGTGCCGAGGCTATCGGCGGAGGCCACGGCCCCGCGAGGACATTTCGGGTGACGGAACGCCGCCGATCCGCACGGGCGTTCAAGACCCGGGCCCGGCCGCCCGCCGATGATCGGACCATGAAACCGCACCCCACGCCCGTCAGCCTCACCGAGGCCCTGGCCTCGTTCGACGAGGTCTACAGCCCCCGCATCGTCGCCCGGATGAACGACTACGACGTGCGGATCGCCCACACCCTGGGCGACCACATCTGGCACGTGCACGAGGCCACCGACGAATTCTTCCTGGTGCTCGACGGCCGCTTCGACATCGCCCTGAGGGACGCCGACGGCAAGGAGACGACCGTCCACCTGACCAAGGGCGACACCTTCGTCGTCCCCCGGGGCACCGAGCACAAGCCGTCGTCACCGGGCGGCTCGATCCTGATGTTCGAGCCGTCGGGCACCCCGTCGACCGGGGACCGCCACGAGGGCGAGATCCCGGACCACGTGGACAGCACCACCGGACACGACCTCAACTGAACGGAGCCGGGCGGGCGCGGAAATCACCGCGCCCGCCCGGCTCCTGAGCCGTGTGCGGCCGTACGGGCGTCAGCCGCCCGCGCGCAGCAGCGCGGCCACGATCGGGCCCGCCGTGTCGCCGCCGTGGCCGCCCTCGGGGACCACACCGGCGGCCGCGAGGTCGCCGTTGTAGGCGGTGAACCAGCCGTTCGGCTTCTCCTGGTTGTCGACCTCGGCCGAGCCGGTCTTGGCGCCGAAGTCGCCGCTCATCCCGGACATCGCCTCGGCGGCGGTGCCCGAGGTGGCGGTCAGGCGCATCAGCTTGCGCAGCTGGTCCTTGGTGCTCGGCTTCATCGTCTTGCTCGCCTTGGCCAGCGTCCGGTTGTCCACGGACGGCGCGACCAGGTACGGCTGCCGGAAGGTGCCGGTGGAGGCCGTGGCCGACACCGACGCCATGTTGAGCGGGTTCATCCGCACCCCGCCCTGGCCGATCAGCGACGCGGCCTTGGAGGCGGCGGACTGGACCGGCACGGCGCCGTCGAAGGTGGGCACGCCGGTCTGCCAGTTGAGGCCGATGCCGAAGACGTCACGGGCCTCCTTCGTCAGATCGTCGTCCTTCAGCTTCGGCGCCTGGCTGATGAAGGCGGTGTTGCAGGAACGGGCGAAGCTCTGCTCGAACGTGCCGTTCTTGATCTCGAACTTCTTGTCGTTCTGGAACTTCCAGCCGCCGTAACTGAAGTACTTCGGGCACGGATGCGCCTTGCCGTACGCGGCCAGACCCTTGTCGATCAGCGTCGCCGAGGTGATGACCTTCATGGTCGAGCCCGGCGCGTACGAGCCCTGGAGCGCCGGGTTGAAGCCGCTCGCGGGGGAGTTGGCCACCGCGAGGATCTCGCCGGTGCTCGGCTTGACGGCCACGACCGACGCCTTGCTCTTCTTGCTCACCTGCTGTTCGGCGGTGCGCTGGAGCTTCGCGTCGATCGTCGTCTTCAGCGTGCCCGGGGTGCCCTTGGAGAGCACCTTCAGCGTCTCGTCGGGGGACTTGGAGCCCTTGGCGCGGGAGATGAACGTCTCCACGCCCGCCTTGCCGCCGGCCTTCTTGCCGTACCGCTCGCGCAGCCCGGACAGCACCCCCTTGAGGGTCGGGTGGTCGGTGGCGGTCAGCTCCGTGCCGTCCCGGTCGACGGCCTTGATCGGCGGTGCCTCGGACTCGCCGGTCTTCAGGGTGTCGCCCTTGCCCAGCTTGGGGTGGACGACCGAGGGCTGCCAGTCGACGACCGGCTTGCCCGTCTTGGTGTCGCGGGTCACGGACAGCGAGGATTCATACGTCCAGGGGACGCTGCTCTCACCGCTGTACGCGATCCGGGCGTTGACCGAGAACGGCACCTTGGCGCCGCTGGCCTGTCCCGGATTCAGCTCCACCTTGTCGATATGGGCCTTCTTGCGGTAGCCGCTCAGCGCCGCGGTGGCCGCGTCGCTGTCGTCCGTCAGGGCGGCGGCCTTCGCCGTCTCGCCCGCCGACCAGGCCGCCAGGAACGTACGGGCGGTGGTCTTGACCTCGGCCGCGCTGGGCGGGCCGGTCTTCACCTTCTTCACGGCGTTCTTTTCGTCGCCCGATGCCCCGGCGTTCGCGCCGTCCTTGGAACCCGACGAGTCATCCTGGCCGCTGCCGCAGCCGGCAACACTGACGACCATGGCGGCGAACACCGCACTGACGATCGCGGCTCTCGCGCCACTCCGCATGCAGAACCCCCACTGTGTTCTTCGAGTCCCCCCCACCGGTGCGGTGGGGGCCGCGGTCCGACGCACTCTACCGGCATCGTGTGAACCCGCCGCGACCGCTGGCGGAAGCGCTTCCTCCGGGGGCCGCGGCCGGGGTCAGATCCAGGTGTCCAGCCACATGCGGGCCCGCCAGGCATCCATCGGCACGGTCTGACCCGTGTACAGCGGGAAGAAGTAGATGAAGTTCCAGATGATGAGCAGGACGAGCGCGCCCGCGCCGACCGCGCCCACCACCCGCCGGGTCTCGGTGGCCCCCGGCGGGCCCAGCATCGCGCCGACCATCATGGCCACCGCCAGGCACAGGAACGGCACGAACACCACGGCGTAGAAGGAGAAGATCGTGCGGTCCTGGTAGAGGAACCACGGCAGATACCCGGCCGCGATCCCGCCCAGGACGGCGCCCGCCCGCCAGTCGCGCCGCAGCGCCCACCGGAACAGCAGGTAGAGCACCGCGAAGCAGGCCGCCCACCACAGCAGCGGGGTGCCCAGGGCCAGCACCTCGCGCGCGCACTTCTCGGCGGCGTCCTTGGGGCAGCCCTCCTGTCCGGCCCGCGGCGACTCGTAGAAGTACGAGACCGGCCGGGACTGGACCAGCCAGCTCCACGGGTTGGACTGGTAGACGTGCGGCGAGTCCAGGCCCACATGGAACTTGTAGACCTCGGTCTCGTAGTGCCACAGGCTGCGCAGCGGGTTGAGCAGCCAGTCGAAGGCGCCGCCGGTGCCGTAGCCGCCGCCGTCCGGCTTCGGCGACTCGGACCAGTGGCGGAAGTAGCCGCTGTGCTGCCAGCCGCGCGCCCGGCTGAAGCTGCCGCTCGCGGTGAACCAGCCCGACCAGGAGACGACGTAGGTGACGATCGCCACAGGCACCGTCGACAGGAACGCCCACGGCAGATCGCGCCGCAGCACCGTCCGGTAGGGGCGCGGGGCGCCCGCGGTGCGGCGCGCGCCGACGTCCCACAGGACGGCCATGAGGCCGAAGGCCGCGAGCACGTACAGCCCGTTCCACTTGGTGCCGATGGCCAGGCCCAGCAGCACCCCGGCCGCGATCCGCCACGGCCGCGCGCCCAGCTTGAGGCCCCAGCCGACCGTCGCGTCGGGCCGGGCGGAGCCGTCCTCGCCGGCCGGAAGCGCGGCCGCGAGCCGGGCCCGGGCCTTGTCCCGGTCGATGAGCAGGGCGCCGAAGGCGGCCAGCACGAAGAACATCAGCACCAGGTCGAGCAGGGCTGTGCGGCTCATCACATAGTGCAGTCCGTCCACCGCCATCAGCGCGCCCGCCAGGCAGCCGAGGAACGTCGAGCGGAAGAGCCGCCGCCCGATCCGGCACAGCATCAGCACCGACAGGGTGCCGAGCACGGCGACCATGAACCGCCAGCCGAAGGGGTGCAGCCCGAAGAACTGCTCGCCAAGGCCGATGACCCACTTGCCGACCGGCGGATGGACCACATAGGACGCGGCGTCGCTGAGCGGGATGTGCTGCGGCGTGTCGAGGATCTTGGCGTTGGCGGTCTTGGGCCAGGTGCCCTCGTACCCGAACTGCCAGATCGACCAGGCGTCCTTGGCGTAGTACGTCTCGTCGAATATGACGTTGTCCGGGCTGCCGAGGCGCCAGAAGCGGGTCAGCCCGGCGACGAGCGCGACCAGCAGCGGCCCGCCCCAGCCGCTCCAGCGGGCGATTCTGGCCGCCACCGCGGGGGTCGCCCCGAGCGTCTCCCACAGCCGGGTGCCCGGCGCGTGGTAGGGCGGGACGAGCCGTTCCCGTACGCCGGGCCGGGAGTGGCCCGCGTATCCGAAACGGCGCAGCCGACGCTGCCAGGCCGGCGGGTGCTGGCCGGCGGCTCGGCCCGGCTGGGCGTGGGTCGCGGTGTCACTGCTCACCGGGCCATCGTAGGGAAGCGGCCTGTGCGTGTGGCGTGGATCAGGTGGTGTCTCGCGGAAGCGGCGGCCGACGCGGCGGAAACGGCGGGCTGCGAGGATGGCCGGGTGACTGGAACGCTCGTACTCGCAGGGACCCCCATCGGCGACACCGCGGACGCGCCCCCGCGGCTGGCCGCCGAGCTGGTGGCGGCCGATGTGATCGCCGCCGAGGACACCCGGCGGCTGCGCCGGCTCACCCAGGCGCTGGACGTCCAGCCGGGCGGCCGGGTGGTGTCCTACTTCGAGGGCAACGAGTCGGCGCGCACCCCCGAACTGGTCGACGCGCTGGCGGGCGGCGCCCGGGTGCTGCTGGTCACCGACGCGGGCATGCCCTCGGTCTCCGACCCCGGCTACCGGCTGGTCGCCGCCGCCGTGGAGCGCGGCATCGCGGTCACCGCGGTGCCCGGCCCGTCCGCCGTGCTCACCGCGCTGGCCGTCTCCGGGCTGCCGGTGGACCGCTTCTGCTTCGAGGGCTTCCCGCCGCGCAAGGCGGGGGAGCGGCTGGGACGGCTGCGCGAGGCCGCCGGCGAGCGCCGCACCCTGGTCTACTTCGAGGCCCCGCACCGGCTGGCCGACACCCTGGCCGCCATGGCGGAGGTGTTCGGCGCGGACCGGCGGGCCGCGGTGTGCCGGGAGCTGACCAAGACGTACGAAGAGGTCCGGCGCGGCCCGCTGGAGGAGCTGGCGGCCTGGGCGGCGGAGGGCGTACGGGGTGAGATCACCATCGTCGTCGAAGGCGCCGCCGAGCCGGGCCCCGACGAGGCCGGTCCCGCCGAGCTGGCCCGCCGGGTCGCGGTGCGCGAGGCGGCCGGTGAGCGCCGCAAGGAGGCCATCGCGGCGGTCGCGCAGGCCGCCGGGATACCCAAACGGGTGGTGTTCGATGCGGTCGTGGCGGCAAAGAACGCGGCCGCGGACGGGCCACGCGAAGGTAAAGCGCACCACTGAAAGGCAAAGGGCAGACCTGCCGATCGGGCGGTTTCGATAGTGCACAGCTAAATCTGCGCCAAAGAGAGGGAAGACCTGCTGCGATCCCGCCGGGAAAAGCGTCCACTGGAGGAGAAGCGCGGGGACGTACCAATCCCGGAAGACTTGTCCTGCGGACAAGAGGAGCTGCCATGAGCGATATAGCGGGAGCCTCGAACGGCGTGCACCCGATAACCCGTCCCACCGAGGGCCCGGACGGCGGCGAGGTGGCCCACGAGGCCTACGCCTTCGCCTGCATGAAGTGCGGGCACGGCTGGGAACGGTCGTACGACATCGAACACCACGTGGACGGCGAGGGCCGGTCCTTCGTCGTGTACTTCACCGGCGGAAATCGCGTCCCGTCTCCGCTGACGAGCCCCGACTGCGTCAACTGCGGTGCGCATCTGGTGCGCATCATGCGCTCGGGCCAGGTCTCGTCGGTCCTGGAGAGCACGCGGCGCACGCGCCCCGTACCGGAGACGAGGACGGACGACGACGCGGACACCGCGAGCCCCACGCGGCGTCGTGGGCACCACTGGCACCTGTCGGATCTCCTGCACCCTTTTTCGCACCATCGCAAATGAGCCCGGTCAGGGTCAGCTGAGCGGCCAGGTGTGATTCACCCGACATTCATCGGCATTTATAGAATCACGCCCATGGCGCAATCAGCATCGACCCACGGCGGCAGCGGCGGAACGGGAAGCGGGAAGAACAACGGCGGACAAATCGGCAGGCAAAAGGAAAAGAACGCTCCGCCCCCGCTCCCGGACCCCCTGCGGGTCCCGGTCGCCGACTCGCACACCCATCTGGACATGCAGGCGGGAACCGTCGAGGACGCCCTCGCCAAGGCCGCCTCGGTCGGCGTGACGACCGTCGTCCAGGTGGGATGCGACCTCGCCGGGTCCCGGTGGGCGGCCGAGACCGCCGCCGCCCACGACGCCGTCTGGGCCACCGTCGCCTTGCATCCCAACGAGGCACCCCGCATCGTCCTGGGGGACCCCGACGGCTGGTCCCGGCAGGGCGCCCGGGAACCCGGCGGCGACCAAGCCCTCGACGCGGCCCTCGCCGAGATCGACACCCTCGCCGCCCTGCCCCAGGTCCGCGGCGTCGGCGAAACCGGCCTCGACTACTTCCGCACCGGCCCCGACGGCATGGCCGCCCAGGAGCGCTCCTTCCGCCGTCACATCGACATCGCCAAGCGGCACGGCAAGGCCCTGGTCATCCACGACCGGGAGGCCCACGACGACGTCCTGCGGGTGCTCGCCGAGGAGGGCGCCCCCGACACCGTCGTCTTCCACTGCTACTCCGGCGACGCCGCCATGGCCAAGGTGTGCGCGGAGCACGGCTACTACATGTCGTTCGCCGGAAACGTCACCTTCAAGAACGCCCAGCCGCTGCGCGACGCCCTCGCCGTCGCCCCCCTCGGCCTCCTCCTCGTGGAGACCGACGCGCCCTTCCTCACCCCCGCGCCCTACCGCGGACGGCCTAACGCTCCGTATCTGATTCCGTTCACCCTGCGCGCCATGGCCGACGTCAAGGGCGTCCCCGAAGACACCCTGGCGACCGCCGTGGCGGCCAACACCGCGCGCGTCTTCGGCTATCCGGCCCCCTCGGCCATTGGGGACGCAGGGTAGTCAACTCGCTTTGGAGAGTGACGGAACACTCCGCTACAGTCCGCGGCGCCCCTGACCGTGGACCCGTGGAGTGTTGTTGTCGTGAGCCGTACGCAGGGCAGCCACCGCGACCCGGGCGGCCGTGCCGCCGCCCGCCGAGCCGCCCGGCGCGGACGCCCCCCGGCCCGCACCGGCCCGGTGCGGCGGCTGCTGCCCCAGGCACTAGTGGTCGCCGCCCTGGCCGGGGGCACCTCCGCCTTCGTCGCCCAGGACAAGGCGGTACGGCTCAGCGTCGACGGCCACGAGCGCACGCTGCACACCTACGCCGACGACGTCGCCGAACTCCTCGCCGACGAGGACGTCGACGTCAGCCCGCACGACATCGTCGCCCCCGCCCCCGGCCAACCCCTCGCCAGCGGCGACGAGATCGCCGTCCGCTACGGCCGCCCCGTCACCCTCACCGTCGACGGCGAACGCCGCCGGGTCTGGACCACCGCCGACACCGTCGACGGAGCGCTGCGCCAACTCGGCGTCCGCGCCGACGGCGCCCACCTGTCCGCCTCCCGCTCCGCCGCCATCACCCGGCAGGGGCTGGACCTCGACGTCCGCACCGAGCGCACCGTCACCTTCCGCGCCGACGGACGCACCCACCCCGTCCGCACCAACGCCGCCACCATCGGCGAAGCGCTCACCGAAGCCCGGCTCACCCTGCACGGCCACGACACCACGTCCGTCCCGCTGGACAGCTTCCCGCGCGACGGCCAGATGGTGAAGATCATGCGCATCACCGGCGGCAGGGAGACCCGCCTGACGCCGGTCCCCTTCCCCACGCTCCAGCGCGCCGACCCCACCCTCTTCAAGGGCACCCGGCTCGTCGCCCGCGAGGGCCGCCCCGGCACCCTGCGCACCGTCTACCGGGTGCGCACCGTCAACGGCGTACGGCAGCCGCCCCGGAAGCTGCGCTCCGAGATCGTCCGAGCGCCCGTGGCCCGCATCGTCCGGGTCGGCACCATGACCGCGCCCACCGCCGTCGCCGGAGCCGACCGGCTCAACTGGCAGGCCATGGCCCACTGCGAATCCGGCGGCCGCCCCGGCGCGGTCGACAGCTCCGGCCGCTACGGCGGGCTCTACCAGCTCGACCGCCGGACCTGGCACGCCCTCGGCGGCCACGGCAGCCCCCAGGACGCGCCCCCCGCCGAGCAGACCTACCGGGCCAAGAAGCTGTACGTCCAGCGCGGCTCCGCCCCCTGGCCGCACTGCGGCCAGAAGCTGCGCCAGTGAAGGCTGCGCCAGTGAAGGCTGCGCCAGTGAAGGCTGCGCCAGTGAAGGCTGCGCCAGTGAAGGCTGCGCCAGTGAAGGCTGCGGCAGTGGAGGCTGCGGCAGTGAACGGCGCGGCGGCCGGGCCGTAAGCTTTCCCGGTGAGCTCCACCGACCCCGGCACCACCGACGCCCTGCTGGGCCCCGCCGACATCCGCGACCTCGCGGCCCGCCTCGGCGTACGTCCCACCAAGCAGCGCGGCCAGAACTTCGTCATCGACGCCAACACGGTGCGCCGCATCGTGCGCACCGCCGAGGTGCGGCCCGACGACGTCGTCGTCGAGGTCGGCCCCGGTCTCGGCTCGCTGACCCTGGCCCTGCTGGAGGCCGCAGACCGGGTCACCGCGGTCGAGATCGACGACGTACTGGCCGCCGCCCTCCCGGCCACCGTGGCCGCCCGGCTGCCCGAGCGGGCCGACCGCTTCGCGCTCGTCCACTCCGACGCGCTGCACATCACCGACCTCCCGGGACCCGCCCCGACCGCCCTGGTCGCGAACCTCCCGTACAACGTGGCCGTCCCGGTCCTGCTCCACATGCTCGCCCGCTTCCCCACCATCGAGCGCACCCTGGTGATGGTGCAGTCCGAGGTCGCCGACCGCCTCGCCGCCCCGCCCGGCTCCAAGGTCTACGGCGTGCCCTCGGTGAAGGCCGCCTGGTACGCGCACGTCAAGCGCGCGGGCGCCATCGGCCGCAGCGTCTTCTGGCCCGCCCCCAACGTCGACTCCGGCCTCGTCTCCCTGACCCGCCGCACCGAACCCCTCGCGACGACCGCCTCCCGCGACGAGGTCTTCGCCGTCGTCGACGCCGCCTTCGCCCAACGCCGCAAGACCCTGCGCGCCGCCCTGTCCGGCTGGGCGGGCTCGGCCCCCGCCGCCGAAGCAGCCCTGACGGCGGCGGGCATCTCCCCCCAGGCCCGCGGGGAGTCGCTGACGGTGGAGGACTTCGCCGCGATCGCCGAACACCGCCCCACCACCTGACCACACGCCGCAAGCGGCACCCGGGGCGAGCCTTTCCCCACCCCGCCCCTTCCCGACCCGGGGCTCCGCCCCGGACCCGGGTGGGGGCTCCGCCCCCACGCCCCCGCTCCTCAAACGCCGGAGAGGCTGGGGCGGGGTGGGGGACGGCCCGCCGCAGGCGCCTGCGGCCCGCGGCGGGGGCGGTCCGCCGTAGGCGGGACAATGGGCCGCACCGGAGACGACACCCGAACCCCCACCAAGGAGCCCCGTGACCCGCCCCGTGACCGCCCGCGTCCCCGCGAAGGTCAACGTTCAGCTCGCGGTCGGCGGCCTGCGCCCCGACGGCTTCCACGACCTGGCCAACGTCTTCCTCGCCGTCGGGCTCCACGACGAGGTCACGGCCACCCCCGCCGACACCCTCCGCATCACCGTCGAGGGCGCCGACGCCGCGCACGTCCCCACCGACCACACCAACCTCGCCGCCCGCGCGGCGCTCGCGCTCGCGGCCCGTCACGGCAGGGCGCCGGCCGTGCACCTGCACATCACCAAGAGCATCCCCGTCGCCGGCGGCATGGCGGGCGGCAGCGCGGACGCCGCCGGGGCCCTGCTGGCGTGCGACGCGCTGTGGGGGACCCGGACGAGCCGCACCGAACTCCTCGCGCTCTGCGCCGACCTGGGCAGCGACGTCCCGTTCAGCCTGGTCGGCGGGGCGGCCCTCGGCCGGGGCCGGGGGGAGCTGCTGACGCCGCTGGAGACGGGCGGCACGTTCCACTGGGTGTTCGCGGTGGCGGACGGCGGGCTGTCCACTCCGGCCGTCTACCGGGAGTGCGACCGCCTCCGGGAGGAGACCGGGACGGGCGCGACGGTCGCGACGATCCCCGACCCCGAGCCCTCGGATGCGCTGCTCACGGCGCTGCGCACCGGCGACCCGACCGCGCTGGCCGCCGCCGTGACCAATGATCTGCAGCCCGCCGCGCTCTCGCTGCGCCCGGCGCTCGCCGAGACGCTGCGCGCGGGCGCGGACGCCGGCGCGCTCGCCTCGCTGGTGTCCGGTTCCGGCCCGACCTGCGCGTTCCTGGCGAAGGACGCGGAGGCCGCCCAGCACGTGGCCACCGCGCTCGCGGCCTCCCGCACCTGCCGCACCGTACGGACGGCGTCCGGCCCGGTGCCCGGGGCGACGGTCACCACTGCCTGACCGCGACTACCCTGGGACGTCGATCGATCCGCGTATCAGGAGTGTGATGGCCACCAACTTGGTCAACGTCGAAGCCGTCAGCAAGGTGTACGGCACCCGTGCGCTGCTGGACGGCGTGTCCCTCGGGGTCAACGAGGGGGACAGGATCGGCGTCGTCGGCCGGAACGGGGACGGGAAGACCACGCTCATCCGGATCCTCGCCAAGCTCGAACCCGCCGACGACGGCCGCGTCACCCACGTCGGGGAGCTGCGTCTCGGCGTGCTCACCCAGCACGATTCGCTCGACCCCGCCGCCACCGTCCGGCACGAGGTGATCGGCGACCTCGCCGACCACGAGTGGGCGGGCGACGCCAAGATCCGGGACATCCTCACCGGGCTGTTCGGCGGGCTCGACCTGCCCGCCTTCCCGCAGGGCCTGGACACCGTCATCGGCCCGCTGTCCGGCGGCGAGCGCCGCCGCATCGCGCTCGCCAAGCTGCTGATCGCCGAGCAGGACCTGATCGTCCTGGACGAGCCGACCAACCACCTCGACGTCGAGGGCATCTCCTGGCTGGCCGGACATCTGCGGGCCCGCCGCTCGGCGCTGGTGGTCGTCACCCACGACCGCTGGTTCCTCGACCAGGTCTGCACCCGCATGTGGGACGTGCAGCGCGGCGCGGTGCACGAGTACGAGGGCGGCTACAGCGACTACGTCTTCGCCCGGGCCGAGCGCGAGCGCATCGCCGCCAGCGAGGAGGCCAAGCGGCAGAACCTGATGCGCAAGGAGCTGGCCTGGCTGCGCCGCGGCGCCCCGGCCCGCACCAGCAAGCCGCGCTTCCGTATCGAGGCGGCGAACGCGCTGATCGCGGACGTCCCGCCGCCGCGCGACAACGCCGAGCTGATGAAGTTCGCGAACTCCCGCCTCGGCAAGACCGTCTTCGAGCTGGAGGACGTGACCGTCACCGCCGGGCCGAAGCTGCTGCTCAAGCATCTGACCTGGCAACTGGGCCCCGGCGACCGGATCGGCCTGGTGGGCGTGAACGGCGCGGGCAAGACGTCGCTGCTGCGCGCGCTCGCCGAGGCGGCGCGCAGCGAGGGCGAACAGCAGCCCGCCAGCGGCCGGATCGTCGTCGGCAAGACCGTCAAGCTCGCGTATCTGTCGCAGGAGGTCGCCGAACTCGACCGGAACCTGCGCGTCCTGGAGGCCGTCGAGCAGGTGCGGCAGCGCGTCGACCTGGGCAAGGGCCGGGAGATGACCGCATCGCAGCTGTGCGAGAAGTTCGGCTTCACCAAGGAGAAGCAGTGGACGCCGGTCGGCGATCTGTCCGGCGGTGAGCGGCGCCGGCTGCAGATCCTGCGGCTGCTGATGGACGAGCCCAACGTGCTGTTCCTGGACGAGCCGACCAACGACCTGGACATCGAGACCCTGACCCAGCTGGAGGACGTCCTCGACAGCTGGCCGGGCTCGCTCGTGGTCATCAGCCACGACCGGTACTTCCTGGAGCGCACCACCGACCGGGTGCAGGCCCTGCTGGGCGACGCCACGCTGCGCATGCTGCCGCGCGGGGTGGACGAGTACCTGGAGCGGCGGCAGCGGGCGCTGGCCGCGGCGCCGCCCCAGGCCGGCTCCGGCAAGCAGAAGGCCGCCGAGGCGCCGTCCGGCGGGCAGCGGTCGGCGGCCGAGCAGCGGGCCGCGAAGAAGGAACTCCAGAAGATCGAGCGGCGGCTGGACCGCATCAGCGAGCAGGAGTCCACGCTGCACGCCCGGATCGCCGAGGACGCCACGGACTTCGCCCGGGTCGCAGAGCTGGACGCCAAGCTGCGGGAACTGACGGGGGAGCGCGACGAACTGGAGACGCGCTGGCTGGAACTCGCCGACGACGCGTGAGCAACGGTCGCGTCACGGGCCGGTCTCAGCTGCTCGATGAGTTGGCGACCGGTCCGTGGCTTGTCATGACCGGGTGATACAAAGAACTCCCGCCTTGCCCTGCTGCTCACCGGCGGGTCGCATGTCCGATTCACTCCATCCTGGCGGGCCTTGGCAACAAACGCCGCCGGGATAGCGGGGGAGGCCGAGTCGGTCCATGGGCTCGCGCACAGAGGAATACCCATGTCACAGCCGCCTCCGCCGCCGAATCAGCCGCCGCAGGGCGGCTTCGGCGCGCCGCAGGAGCCGAGTTACGGCTATCCGCAGCAGCCGCCCGTAGCGCCTCCGCCGCCCCCCGGCCCGCCGCCGCAGCCGCCGCAGACGCCCCCGCAGGGCGCGGGCGGTTACGGCTACCCGGGGCAGTCGGTGCACGCGGCGCCCACCCAGGCGGGCATCCCGAACCCGTACCAGCAGCAGCACGGCCAGCAGCAGTACGGGCAGCAATTCGGCCAGCAGCCCTACGGCCAGCAGAGCTACGGCTACCCGCCCCAGCCGCAGTACCCGGGCGGCCCGGGCCAGGGCGGCGGCCCCGGCAGCGGCCGGTCGAAGCAGCGGATGACGGTCGTCGTCAGCGCGGTGGTCGCGGTCGCGCTGGTCATCGGCGGCGGCATATGGTTCGCCACCAGCGGCGGCGACGACACCGACGACCAGGCCAAGGACAAGCAGACCAGCCAGGGAAGCACCGGCGGCGGCACCGGCGGCACCAAGAACAAGCCCGCGCCCAAGACGGTCAACGCCCGGCTGATCAACAAGCTCCCGATGCCGAAGGTCGACGACCAGGTCACGGTCGACGGCATGTGGGCCACCGACGACACGTTCGTGAAGGCCGGGGTCAACAAGATCGACGGCTATCCGCTGGACGGCGGCACGGCGAAGTGGTCGATCCCGCTGGCCGGCGCGGTCTGCTGGTCCTCGGAGCACGTCTCCGAGGACGGTCTGACGGCGGTCCTCTACCAGGAGGCCAAGCCCTCCAAGGAGGACAAGTACCCCAGCTGCAACCAGGTCGCGCTGCTGGACCTGAAGAACGGCAAGATGCGCTGGCACCGGGACATCAGCGAGGGGGACGAGAAGGTCTCCTTCGACGAGGTGACCTACGGCGGCGGTACGGTCGCCGCGGGCGGCACCAGCGGCGGCGCGGCCTGGTCGACGGCGGGCAAGGAGCTGTGGAAGCCGAAGGCCGAGGACGACTGCGAGGACCGCGGGTACGCCGGCGGTGACACCAAGCTGGTCGCGGTGCGCCAGTGCGGTGAGTACGACAACCCGCAGATCCAGGTCCAGACGCTGAACCCGAAGACGGGCGCGGTGAAGTCCGCGTACAAGGTGTCGCAGGGCATCGACTACGTGCACATCGCGTCCACCGACCCGCTGGTGATCGCGGTCGACGCGGGCGACTCGACCGGCTCCGGGGTCTCGGACTACCTGTCCATCGACGACAGCGCCAAGACCGGTACGGTGCGCGCGAAGATCAGCACCGAGAACGGCAAGTACCAGGCCAAATGCCCCTCGACCAGCGTCGAGGGCTGCCGCCAGATCGCCATCAGCAAGTCGACCGACGCACTCTTCCTGGGCTCGGAGGACCGCAACAGCTACGACAGCACCACCACCGCCAACGAGATCGTGGCGTTCAGCCTGGCGACCGGCAAGCCGGTCGGCAAGGCGGACGGCGTCAAGCGCGCCGCGATGACCCCGCTCGGGCTCGACAAGGACGGCTTCGTGCTCGCCTACCAGGAGAGCACCTACGACGAGGGCGGCGCGGTCTGGCGCATCGACCCCAAGTCGTACGAGAAGGCGAAGCTGCTCCAGAACCCGGGCGACAGCGGGGAGATGGAGTTGAAGTTCAGCCCCACCTACTCGGAGATGATCTACGCCAACCAGCGGCTGTACATGAGCACCGTCTACGCCGACAAGCCCTCCGGCTCGTACGACAAGGACGACCCGCTGGCCCTCATCTTCGGCGGCAGCTGACCGCACCGGCGCACGCCCCCGGCGGCCCCGCCCGTACGCACCGTACGGGCGGGGCCGCCGCCGTTTTTCTCCATGATCGAATCCGCCCCCGAGGCAGGCCACATCGGTCTGTTTCGGACGCCAATCAGATGTCAAGTAGGCGTAGATAGGCGGGATTTCGGCATTCCGGGGGGCTTCTTCCGGGTAAGGGGCGCGCGACGTCGAACAAGCGTGTAGCTTCCCGGGGCAAAGGGGGGAAACTCATGGGTGTGCGACTCATGGTGGTCGATGACCACCGCCTGCTCGCGGAGGCCCTCGCCTCGGCGTTGAAGCTGCGCGGGCACCGGGTGCTCGCCGCGGCCGCGCCGAGCGCGGGAGCGGCGGAGCTGGTGGTGAGCCGGGCACCGGAGGTGTGTCTGCTGGGGACGGCGGCACCCGCCGATCCGGGCGTGTTCGAACCGGTCGTGCGGATCAAGAAGGAGCGGCCGCAGGTCGCTGTGGTGGTGCTCGGCCCGGTGCCGAACCCGCGCGGCATCGCCGCCGCGTTCGCCGCGGGCGCCTCCGGTTACGTCCGGCACGACGAGCGGATCGAGGGCGTCGAGCGCGCCATGATGAAGGCGCGCGCGGGCGAGGCGGCGGTGGCCCCGCAGCTGTTGCAGGGGGCGTTCGCGGAGCTGCTGAACCCCGCGGCCCAGCCGGACGACGAGGGGGCCCGGCTGCTGCGCATGCTGACCCCGCGCGAGGTCGAGGTCCTCATGCGGGTCGCGGAGGGCGAGGACACCCGGCTGATCGCCGCGGGCATGGGGATCGCGCCCAGCACGGCGCGCACCCATGTGCAGCGGGTGCTGATGAAGCTCGGCGTGGGGTCCCGGCTGGAGGCGGCGGCGCTGGCGGCGCGCACCGGCCTGCTGGACCGGGCGGCCACGCGCCGCACCCCCTAGATCACTCTTCCGCGTCCCCGGGCCGGGCGGGGCCCTGCTCGGGGGCGGGGTGCGGGGCGGGCAGCGGCCTGAGTTTCATCCAGAGCAGGAAGAGCAGGCCGAGGACGAGCATGCACACGCCCGTCCACAGGTTGATGTTGATGTTCTCGGCCTTTTTCAGGTCCGCGTCGGAGGCGGTGATACCGGCGATCGTGACGATGATCCCGTAGATCACGAACAGCCCGCCGATGATGCGCCGCACGTCGAAGAGCCGGGCCGCGGTCGCCGACCTCCCCTCCAGCTCCTCGACCTCGTGCTGGTACTCGTAGTCGTCACTCATGGCGCGGGTTCCTTGTCCGCAGGAGGGTCACAGGGAGAACGGGATGTAGCACAGGGCCGCGAGGACGATCGCGCTCCAGCCCAGCAGCGCGGGCCGCCGGTACCAGGCCTCGTCGCCCGGCGCCGCGGGTTCGGCCAGGCCGGGGGCGGTGGTTCCGTAGACCAGACCGGCCAGCGACTGCTCCGGCTTGGGCTTGGTGAACGGGGTGATCGCGACCATCACCACCCCGCCGACCACGAACGCCACGATGGCGGAGACGAAGTTGGCGCCCTGGTCGCTGGGGATGGAGATGACGCCCTCCTTGTAGAACCAGAAGTAGTTGATCATCGCGGCGACGGTGCCGGAGAGCAGCCCCCAGAACCCGGCCGGGGCGGTGGCCCGCCGCCAGAACATGCCGATGATGAAGACGCAGAACAGCGGCACGTTGAAGAACGAGAACAGGGTCTGCAGGTAGTTCATGATGTTGCTGAACGAGGACGCGATGAACGCCGTCCCCATCCCGGCCAGGACGCCGATCGCGGTCACCACCCGCCCCGTCAGCAGGTAGTACTCGTCCACGCGGCCCTTTCTGATGTACGCCCGCCAGATGTCGTTGGTGAAGACCGTGTTGAAGGACGAGACGTTGGCCGCCATGCCCGCCATGAAGGCGGCGAGCAGCCCGGTCACCGCCACGCCCAGCACGCCGTTGGGCAGCAGTTCGCTCATCAGCAGCGGGATCGCGTCGTTGTACTGCAGACCGCTCTTGGTGGAGCCGATCTTCGGCGCGATGACCAGGGCGATGAGCCCCGGGACCACCACGATCAGCGGGATGAACATCTTGGGGAAGGCGGCGATCAGCGGGGTGCGCTGGGCGGCCGAGAGGTTCTTGGCGGACAGCGCGCGCTGCACCTCGGCGAAGTTGGTCGTCCAGTAGCCGAAGCTCAGGCAGAAGCCGAGGCCGAGCACGATGGTCAGCCAGTTGGCGCCCAGCGGGTTGTCCGAGCCGATGCCGGTGCCGCCCCAGGCGGAGGTGAAGTTCGGGCCGTGGGACGCTTCGAGGGAGTCCTTGAGCCCGCCGAAGCCGCCGACCCGCCTGAGGCCGACGACGGTGAGCGGGATGAGCGCGGCGAGGATGACGAAGAACTGCAGCACCTCGTTGTAGATCGCCGAGGAGAGCCCGCCCAGGGTGATGTACGCGAGCACGAACAGCCCGGCGACGACGATGGCCACCCACTGCGGCCAGCCGAGCAGCGCCTCGACGACGATGGCCATCGCGTAGAGGTTGACGCCCGCGATCAGCACGGACGCCACGGAGAAGATGATCGAGCTGAGCAGATGCGAGGACGGCCCGTAGCGGTGCAGCAGGAATTCGGGCACCGACCTGACCTTGGAGCCGTAGTAGAACGGCATCATGACCAGGCCGAGGAAGACCATGGCCGGAATGGCGCCGACCCAGTACCAGTGCACGGTGTAGACGCCGTACTGGGCGCCGTTGGCCGCCATTCCCAGGATCTCCAGGGCGCCCAGGTTGGCGGCGACGAAGGCGAGGCCGGTGACCCACGCGGGCAGTGACCGGCCGGAGAGAAAGAAGTCCAGGCTGGTCTTCACACTGCGTCTGGCGGCGAATCCGACGCCGAGGACGACGGCGAAGTACAGGATCAGGATCGTGTAGTCGAGGGCATTGGTGGGGAGCCGTAGACCTGCTGCCAGAAGGTGCATAAATCACAATCCTGCTCTATTCGGACGCCTTCCTGGTGCATTGACGTCACTGTTGACTTGTGGTTCATTATGTTTAGTTGTGTTGGGTGAGGCGGACAGGAGCTGGCGGACGTGAAGAAGACGGCGACGCGGCTCGCGGACGGACGCGAGCTGATCTACTACGACGCGCGCGACGACGCGGTGCGCGACGCCGTCGACCAGCGGCCGCTCGACCCCATATCGACCCGCTCCGAGGTCCGCCACGACCGCCTCCTCGGCGACGACGTGGCCGTCGCCTCCCACCGCCAGGGGCGCACCTACCTCCCGCCGGCCGACGAATGCCCGCTGTGCCCCTCGCGCGACGGGCGGCTCAGCGAGATCCCCGCCTCCGACTACGACGTCGCCGTCTTCGAGAACCGCTTCCCCTCGCTGGCCGGTGACGCGGGGCGGTGCGAGGTCGTGTGCTTCACCTCCGACCACGACGCCTCCTTCGCCGATCTCACCGCCGAACAGGCCGCCCTGGTGCTCGACGCCTGGACCGACCGGACCGCCGAGCTGGCCCAACTCCCCTCCGTCGAGCAGGTGTTCTGCTTCGAGAACCGGGGCAGGGAGATCGGCGTCACCCTCGGCCATCCGCACGGCCAGATCTACGGGTATCCCTTCCCGACGCCGCGTACCCGGCTGATGCTCCGCTCCCTCGCCGAGCACCGTGAGCGCACCGGTCGGAATCTGTTCGATGATGTGGTCGCCGATGAGCGGTCCGACGGACGGCGCATCGTGCTCGACGGCGAGCACTGGACCGCCTTCGTCCCGTACGCCGCGCACTGGCCGTACGAGGTGCACCTCTACCCCAAGCGCCGGGTCCCGGACCTGACCGCGCTGGACGATGACGCGCGCACAGAGTTTCCACAGATGTATCTGGAACTCTTGAAGCGCTTCGACCGGATTTTCGGGGAGGGTGAGCCGCCGACGCCGTACATCGCCGCCTGGCACCAGGCGCCGTTCACGGCGGACAACCGCGACGATTTCGCGCTTCACCTCGAGCTTTTCACCATCCGCCGCACTTCCGGCAAGCTGAAGTTTCTCGCGGGTTCCGAATCCGGCATGAATGTGTTCATCAATGATGTGCCGCCGGAGGCCGCGGCCGAGCGACTGCGAGAGGTAGCGAGCAAGTGAGTGATGCGCAGCAGAAGAAGTACCTGGTCACGGGCGGTGCCGGTTATGTCGGCAGCGTGGTCGCCGCGCATCTGCTGGAGGCCGGGCACCGGGTGACGGTCCTGGACGACCTGTCCACCGGGCACCGCGAGGGCGTTCCCGAGGGCGCGGAGTTCATCGAGGGCCGTATCCAGGACGCGGCCAAGTGGCTCGACGCCTCGTACGACGGTGTGCTGCACTTCGCGGCGTCCTCGCAGGTCGGCGAGTCCGTCGTCAACCCGGAGAAGTACTGGGTCAACAACGTCGGCGGGACCACCGAACTGCTCGCGGCGATGCGGGACGCCGGGGTCCGCACCCTCGTGTTCTCCTCCACCGCCGCCACCTACGGCGAACCGGACGAGGTCCCGATCACCGAGGACGCCGCGACCGCGCCGACCAATCCGTACGGCGCCACCAAGCTCGCCGTCGACCACATGATCAGCGGGGAGTGCGCCGCGCACGGCCTGGCCGCGGTCTCCCTGCGGTACTTCAACGTCGCGGGCGCCTACGGGGCGTACGGCGAGCGCCACGACCCCGAGTCGCACCTGATCCCGCTGGTGCTCCAGGTCGCGCAGGGCCGCCGCGAGGCGATCTCGGTCTTCGGTGACGACTACCCGACCCCCGACGGCACCTGCGTACGCGACTACATCCACGTCGCCGACCTGGCCGACGCCCATCTGCTGGCGCTGGGCGCGGCGGCCGCCGGTGAGCACCTGATCTGCAACCTCGGCAACGGCAACGGCTTCTCCGTCCGCGAGGTCATCGAGACCGTGCGCCAGGTCACCGGCCATCCGATCCCCGAGGTCGTCGCCGACCGCCGGGGCGGCGACCCGGCCGTGCTGGTGGCCTCGGCCGAGCGCGCCAAGGAGCGCCTGGGCTGGCGGCCGAGCCGCGCCGACCTGAAGGGCATCGTCGCGGACGCGTGGAAGTTCGCGCAGCGCACGCACTGAGCGGCGGAACGCGCGGCCGCCCGGCCGCGGACGGAACACAAGGACAGGGGACAGCGAGTGAGCGACGTGACGGCGGGGTTCCGGGAGGTCTACGGGACCGATCCGGTGGGCGTGTGGGCGGCGCCGGGCAGGGTCAACCTGATCGGTGAGCACACCGACTACAACGACGGCTTCGTGATGCCGCTCGCCCTGCCGCACACCTGCCTGGCGGCCGTCTCGCCGCGCACCGACGGAGTGCTGCGCGTCCACTCCGGGGACGCCCCGGGCGGGGCCGTCGAGCTGCGCGTCGAGGAGCTGACCCCGGTCGCCGCGGGCGGCACCGGCGGCGACCGCGGCGGCTGGGCGGCCTACCCGGCGGGCGTGGTGTGGGCGCTGCGCGAGGAGGGGCTGCTCTCCGGCGCGGCGGCCGGCGGGGCGGACCTGCACTTCGCGTCCACGGTGCCCACCGGCGCCGGGCTGTCCTCGTCCGCCGCGCTGGAGGTGGTGACCGCCACCGCGCTCAGCGAGCTGTACGGGCTGGAGCTCACCCCGCAGCGTGTCGCCCAACTGTGCCAGCGCGCGGAGAACCAGTTCGTCGGCGTGCCCTGCGGGATCATGGACCAGATGGCCTCCGCCTGCTGCACCGAGGGCCATGCGCTCTTCCTCGACGCCCGCGACCTCACCCAGCGGCAGGTGCCGTTCGACCTCGCGGCGGAGGGGCTGCGGCTGCTGGTGGTGGACACCCGGGTCAAGCACGAGCTGGGCGACGGCGCGTACGCCAACCGGCGCGCCGCGTGCGAGTCGGCCGCGCGGGCGCTCGGCGTGCCCGCGCTGCGCGAGGTGTCGTTCGAGACCCTGGACGCGACCCTCACCACCCTCACCACCCTCGCCGACCTGGGCGAGGACGACACCGTGCGCCGCCGGGTGCGCCATGTGGTGACCGAGAACCAGCGGGTGCGGGAGGTCATCGAGCGGCTGGACGCGGGCGACACCCGGTCCATCGGCCCGATCCTGACCGCCGGACACGCCTCGTGCCGCGATGACTTCGAGATCTCCTGCGCCGAGCTGGACCTCGTGGTGGAGTCGGCGAACACGGCGGGCGCGCTCGGTGCGCGGATGACCGGCGGTGGCTTCGGTGGCTCGGCGATCGTGCTGGTCGAGGTGGCGGACGCGGACGCGGTGGCCAAGGCGGTCACCGAGGCCTTCGCCGCCGCCGGACACCGGGCCCCGCGGATCTTCCCGGCGGTCCCGAGCGCGGGCGCCCGGCGGCTGTAGGAGGCCGGGGCTTCTCTTCCCTCCCGGCCCCGGGGTCTCGCTGCCTTCGGCCGTTGACCGATCAGATTTCGCCGTTCTTGGCCTGCTTACTCCCCAAGACCGAACACAAAGACCACCGTAAACAGGCGAGGCCGGGCAGTTTCGCTCATTCGCTCCGGATGCCGGAGCCCGGTCGTACGCTGAGTACAGCGTCGGTGGGGGCCGACGTGTATCAGGGGGCGAGACAGTCAGGTACGACGCCCGGGGTGGGGTAGCGATCTCAGCACGGCGGCGGCCGTGCGGTTGCGGTGATCCCTTCCCGGGCGCCGTACCCGTACTGGTTCTCGGGGTATCCGGGTGTATCCGGCGACGTGGGGGGTTCCGTGGCACGTATTCGGGTTCTGGTGGTCGACGACCATCGCATTTTCGCCGAGTCACTGGCCGCCGCCCTCGCGGCGGAACAGGACGTGGACGTGGCGGCGGCAGGAAGCGGCCCGGCGGCGCTGCGCTGTCTGGAGCGCGGAGTGGCCGAGGGGCGACGCTTCGACGTTCTGCTGATCGACGCCGATCTGGGCTCGCTGGCCGGGGAGCCGATCCACGCCCCGCAGCCCGCGCCGGTCGAGGCGGCCCATGGCGGAGCCTTGGGCGCGGGCCCGCCGCGCGCCGTCAACGGGCGGTCGGCGGACGGCATAGCGCTGGTCGGCGGCGTGCGCACCGCCCAGCCGGGGGTGCGTACCGTGGTGCTGGCCGAGCGCGACGATCCGCGCCGGGCCGCGGCGGCCCTCCAGGCCGGGGCGTCCGGCTGGGTGGCCAAGGACTGTTCGCTGGTCCGTCTGCTCGCCGTGATCCGGGGGGTGCTGCGCGACGAGACGCATCTGCCGCCCGCGCTGCTCACCGGCGTGCTGCGGGAGCTGACGGCGGCCCGTAAGCACCGCACCGAGAGCGAGCGGCTGGTCGAATCGCTGACGCCGCGTGAGCGGGAGGTGCTGCGCTGCATGGTGGCCGGGCTCGGCCGCAAGGCGGTGGCCGAGCGGCTGTTCCTGTCCCCGCACACCGTCCGCACCCATATGCAGAACGTGCTGGGCAAGCTGGGCGTGCACTCCACGCTGGCCGCCGTGGCGCTGGCCCGCCGGGCGGGCGTCGGCCCGGTCGACCTAGCCGGGGAAATTGTCGAACGGGGCGGTCAGCTGGCGTAGCAGCGCCGCCAGTTCGGCGCGCTGCGCCTGGGACAGCTCGGCCAGGATCGCCCGCTCGTGATCCAGCAGTCCGGCCAGCGCCTGGTCGGCGCGGTCGCGCCCCTCCGCGGTGAGCCGGACCAGCACCCCGCGCCGGTCACTGGGGTCGGGCAGCCGCTCGACCAGGCCCTTCTTCGCCAGCCGGTCGATGCGGTTGGTCATGGTGCCCGAGGTGACCAGGGTCTGGGTCAGCAGCTGGCCGGGGGAGAGCTGGTACGGGGTCCCGGCCCGCCGCAGCGAGGTCAGCACATCGAACTCCCAGGACTCCAGCTGATGCTCGCTGAAGGCGATCCGCCGCGCCCGGTCGAGATGGCGCGCGAGCCGGCTGACCCGGCTGAGCACTTCGAGCGGTTCGACATCGAGGTCGGGCCGCTCCCGACGCCATGCCGCCACCAGTCGATCGACCTCGTCGTCCATGACGATCAGTGTAGTAGGTCTGTCGACATGAAGTCTCTTGACATCAAGAGAGAATCTGGAGGACGGTAAGGCCTGCTCGTACCGACCGTACCCGCTCAAGGGATTCCGCCATGCGTACGTCACCCAACTGGGACCCGGCCCAGTATCTCCGCCACTCCGGCCACCGCGCCCGCCCGTTCCGCGATCTCATCGACCGGATCCCCGCGCTTCCCGTGGAACCCGGCCGCCCGCCCCGCATCGCCGACCTCGGCTGCGGCCCCGGCAACGTCACCGTCCTGCTCTTCGACCGCTGGCCCGACGCCCACATCACCGGCCTCGACAGCTCCGCCGAGATGCTCGCCGAGGCCCAGCCCCTCGCCGGCCCCACCACCGGCGGCGGCCGCCTCGACTTCCGTACCGTCGACGCCCTGCATTGGGAGCCCGACGAGCCGTACGACCTGATCGTGTCCAACGCCGCGCTCCAGTGGATGCCGGGCCACGCCGACGCCTTCCCCGCCTGGCTCGCCGCCCTGCGCCCCGGCGGCACCCTCGCCTTCCAGCTCCCCGGCAACTTCGGCGCCCCCAGCCACACCCTGCTGCGCGACCTGTGCGCCGCCCCGCACTGGCGCGACCGCCTCGCCGACGCCCCGCGCAGCCCCGCCTCCGCCCTGGAACCCCTCGACTACCTCGACCGGCTCACCGCGCTGGGCTGCGAGGTCGACGCCTGGGAGACCACCTACCTGCAGATCCTCACCGGCCCCGACCCCGTCCTCGACTGGACCAAGGGCACCGCCCTGCGCCCGGTCCTCACCGCCCTCGCCGACGACCCGGCCGCCCGCGACCGCTTCCTCGGCGAATACGCCGCCCTGCTCCGCGAGGCCTACCCCTCGGCCCCGTACGGCACGGCCTTCCCGTTCCGCCGCATCTTCGCCGTGGCGACGAAGAAGGCGTAAAGCGCACTCACGCCTTGCGGTGGCCTATCAGCCGCGGCTTCTGCTCCAGACCGTCCAGACCGTGCCAGGCCAGGTTCACCAGATGCGCCGCCACCTCGGACTTCTTCGGCTTGCGGACGTCCAGCCACCACTGGCCGGTCAGCGCCACCATCCCCACCAGGGCCTGGGCGTACAGCGGGGCGAGCTTGGCGTCGAAGCCGCGGGCCTTGAACTCCAGGCCCAGGATGTCCTCCACCTGGGTGGCGATATCGCTGATCAGTGAGGCGAAGGTGCCCGTCGACTGGGCGACGGGGGAGTCGCGGACCAGGATCCGGAAGCCGTCCGTGTACTCCTCGATGTAGTCCAGGAGGGCGAACGTGGCCTGCTCGCACAGCTCGCGCGGATGGCCCGCGGTCAGCGACGTGGTCACCATGTCCAGCATCCGCCGCATCTCCCGGTCCACCACGACCGCGTACAGCCCCTCCTTGCCGCCGAAGTGCTCGTACACCACCGGCTTGGACACCCCGGCCTTCGCCGCGATCTCCTCCACCGAGGTGCCCTCGAAGCCCCGTTCGGCGAAGAGCGCCCGACCGATGTCCAGCAGCTGCTCCCGGCGCTCCTTGCCGGTCATCCGCACCCTGCGGGGCCGTCGGGGGCCGGATCCGGAGGACCGGACGGCCCGGGCCGTCCGGTCCTTGCTGCCGCTGGTATTACTGTCGGTCTCCACGCCCTCTATCATGCCGCTTCGGCGGGGGCCTCTTTACGGCGGGAGTCGATACGGTCCGGGCTCGGCCACCGGACGTCGTATGCCCAGCCCAGCTTCTCGAACCAGCGGATGATGCGGGCGCTGGAGTCCAGCTGGCCCTTCATCACCCCGTGCCGGGCGCACGTCGGATCGGCGTGGTGCAGGTTGTGCCAGGACTCGCCGCACGAGAGCACCGCGAGCCACCACACGTTCCCGGACCGGTCGCGCGACTTGAACGGCCGCTTGCCCACCGCGTGGCAGATTGAGTTGATCGACCAGGTCACATGGTGGAGCAGCGCCACCCGGACGAGGGACGCCCAGAAGAACGCGGTCGCGGCCCCCTGCCAGGACCAGGTCGCCAGGCCGCCGATCACGGCGGGCAGCAGCAGCGAGACGACCGTCCACACCACGAACTGGCGGGAGATGTTGCGGACCGCGCTGTCCTTGATCAGGTCCGGCGCGTACTTCTGCTGCGGCGTCTGCTCCTCATCGAACATCCAGGCGATATGTGCCCACCACAACCCCTTCATCAGGGCCGGGACCGTCTCCCCGTACCGCCACGGCGAATGCGGGTCCCCCTCCGCGTCGGAGAACTTGTGGTGCTTGCGGTGATCGGCCACCCAGCGCACCAGCGGCCCCTCCACCGCCAGCGAACCCGCGATCGCCAGCGCGATCCGCAGCGGCCGCTTCGCCTTGAACGAGCCATGGGTGAAATAGCGGTGGAAGCCGATCGTGATGCCGTGGCAGCCGATGTAGTACATGACCACCATCAGCGCCAGATCCAGCCAGCTCACCCCCCAGCCCCAGGCCAGGGGGATCGCCGCGATCAGCGCGACGAACGGGACGGTGATGAACAGCAGCAGGGTGATCTGTTCGATGGAACGCTTGCTGTCCCCGCCCAGCGTGGCGGAGGGAAGCGGGGTCTCCTGGGCCTTCGGCGCGTCGTGGGCCACGTCGGGGCTTGCAGTCATGGGATCCCTCGTGGGGCTCGGGGGCTGGGCTACGGATCCGTAACCTACGGCGACGTAAGTATGGCAGGGCGGCGAACCGGGGCAAGAGGGCTCTGGCATCCCCCGAGGGGGTGCCGCCTATCCTGGGGGCGTCGGACAGCGCGGTCCGCACATGGCCGAAAGCACCGGGTGCGGGCCCTGCGGCGCCAGCCGCGCGGGGCTCCACCCCGCTAGGAACCCCCCGTTCACTGCAAGGAGCCCGCACCTGTGAGCAGTGCCGACCACACCAACGCCGCCCTGCGTGCCGATATCCGCCGTCTGGGCGACCTCCTCGGCGAGACCCTGGTCCGGCAGGAGGGCCCCGACCTCCTCGATCTCGTCGAGCGCGTCCGTGCCCTCACCCGCAGTGACGGCGAGGCCGCCGCCGAGCTCCTCGGCGCCACCGACCTGCCCACCGCCGCCAAGCTGGTGCGCGCCTTCTCCACCTACTTCCACCTGGCCAACGTCACCGAGCAGGTCCACCGCGGCCGCGAGCTGAGCACCCGGCGCGCCGCGGAGGGCGGCATCCTCGCCCGCACCGTCGACCAGCTCAAGGACGCCGACCCCGGCCATCTGCGGCAGACCGTGGAGAACCTGGGCGTCCGCCCCGTCTTCACCGCCCACCCCACCGAGGCCGCCCGCCGCACGGTCCTCAACAAGCTGCGCCGCATCGCCGAACTGCTGGACACCCTCGCCGCCGGCGGCGAGAGCCGCCGCGCCGACCTGCGGCTCGCCGAGAACATCGACCTGCTGTGGCAGACCGACGAGCTGCGGGTCGTCCGCCCCGAGCCCGCCGACGAGGCCCGCAACGCCGTCTACTACCTCGACGAACTGCACGCCCACGCCGTCGGCGACGTCCTGGAGGACCTGACCGCCGAGCTGGAGCGCGTCGGCATCGAGCTGCCCGCCACCACCCGCCCCCTCACCTTCGGCACCTGGATCGGCGGCGACCGCGACGGCAACCCCAATGTCACCCCCCAGGTGACCTGGGAAGTACTGATCCTCCAGCATGAGCACGGCATCAGCGACGCCCTGGAGATCATCGACGACCTGCGGGCCGCCCTCTCCAGCTCCATCCGCAACTCCGACGCCTCCGAGGAACTGCTCACCTCCCTCCAGCGCGACCTGGAGCTGCTGCCCGAGATCAGCCCGCGCTACAAGCGGCTGAACGCCGAGGAGCCCTACCGGCTCAAGGCCACCTGCATGCGGCAGAAGCTCGTCAACACCCGCGAGCGGCTCGCCAAGGACGCCCCGCACACCCCCGGCCGCGACTACCTCGGCACCGCCGAGATGCTGGCCGACCTGAAGCTCATCCAGGACTCGCTGCGCGCCCACCGCGGCGCCCTGATCGCCGACGGCCGTCTCGAACGCGCCATCCGCACCCTCGCCGCCTTCGGCCTCCAGCTCGCCACCATGGACGTACGCGAGCACGCCGACGCCCACCACCACGCCCTCGGCCAGCTCTTCGACCGCCTCGGCGAGGAATCCTGGCGGTACGCGGACATGCCGCGCGACTACCGGCGCAAGCTCCTCGCCAAGGAGCTGCGCTCCCGCCGCCCGCTCGCGCCCTCCCCGGCGCCGCTCGACGCCGCCGGGGCCAAGACCCTCGGTGTCTTCCAGACCATCCGCGAGTCCTTCGAGCGGTTCGGGCCCGAGATCGTCGAGTCCTACATCATCTCCATGTGCGCCGGCTCCGACGACGTCTTCGCCGCCGCCGTCCTGGCCCGCGAGGCCGGGCTCATCGACCTGCACGCCGGCTGGGCCAAGATCGGCATCGTGCCGCTGCTGGAGACCACCGACGAGCTGAAGATCGCCGACCAGCTCCTCGACGAGATGCTCTCCGACCCCTCCTACCGGCGCCTGGTCTCGCTGCGCGGCGACGTCCAGGAGGTCATGCTCGGCTACTCCGACTCCTCCAAGTTCGGCGGCATCACCACCTCCCAGTGGGAGATCCACCGCGCCCAGCGGCTGCTGCGCGACGTCGCCCACCGGCACGGCGTACGGCTGCGCCTCTTCCACGGCCGCGGCGGCACCGTCGGCCGCGGCGGCGGCCCCACCCACGACGCGATCCTCGCCCAGCCGTGGGGCACCCTCGAAGGCGAGATCAAGGTCACCGAGCAGGGCGAGGTCATCTCCGACAAGTACCTCGTCCCCTCGCTCGCCCGCGAGAACCTGGAGCTGACGGTGGCCGCCACCCTCCAGGCGTCGGCCCTGCACACCGCCCCGCGCCAGTCGGACGAGGCACTCGCCCGCTGGGACGCGGCGATGGACACGGTCTCCGACGCCGCCCACGGCGCCTACCGCGCCCTGGTGGACGACCCCGACCTGCCCGCCTACTTCTTCGCCTCGACCCCCGTCGACCAGCTCGCCGAGCTCCACCTCGGCTCCCGTCCGTCCCGCCGCCCCGACTCCGGCGCGGGCCTCGACGGGCTGCGGGCCATCCCGTGGGTCTTCGGCTGGACCCAGTCCCGGCAGATCGTCCCCGGCTGGTTCGGCGTCGGCTCCGGCCTCAAGGCCGCCCGCGAGGCCGGGCTCGACGGCGTGCTGGACGAGATGCACCAGCACTGGCACTTCTTCCGCAACTTCCTGTCCAACGTCGAGATGACCCTCGCCAAGACGGACCTGCGGATCGCCCGCCACTACGTCGACACCCTGGTCCCGGACGAGCTGAAGCACGTCTTCGACGTCATCCAGGCCGAGCACGAGCTGACCGTGCGGGAGGTGCTGCGGATCACCGGCGAGACCGAACTCCTGGACCACGACCCCGTGCTGAAGCAGACCTTCCACGTCCGGGACGCCTACCTCGACCCGATCTCCTACCTCCAGGTGAGCCTGCTCCACCGGCAGCGCACCGCACGCGAGCGCGGCGAAGAGCCCGACCCGGTGCTCGCCCGGGCCCTGCTGCTCACCGTCAACGGCGTGGCGGCGGGCCTGCGCAACACCGGCTGACACAGCCCGGACATACGACGGCGGCCCGCTCCCCGGGGAGCGGGCCGCCGTCGTATGTCTCGTCGAGTCCTAGAACGTCAGCGTGGCGAAGGACGCCCCCAGCAGCGCCGCGCCCGCGAGCCCCAGCCCCCAGGCCGTACGGCGCATGCGGAGCCCGCCCGCCACGACCAGCGACGCCAGCAACAGCGAGCCGCCGAACGGCACCCAGGCGTGCAGGATGCCCGCCGTCCCCGTACGGACCACCTCGTCCTTGCCCGGTTTGACGGCCACCAGCAGCCGCTCGCCCCGGCCGTCCGTGACCGCCGCGTCGACCCGCACCTCGGGCCGCGCCTCACCGCCCCGGGAGCCGGGGGTGAAGCGGCCGGTGCACCAGTCGTCGTCACAGCGGGACACGGTGAGCGTGCCGCGCTCCAGTCCCTTGGTGAGCATCGACGGCTTGGCGTCGCCCCAGGAGGACCACACCCCGGCCACCAGGATCAGCAGCGCGACAAGCGTCATCGCCACGTTCTTCGCGAGCAACAGCAGCCCGTACATGCTCTCGCCCGCTCGCCGCGTGCGGCTGCGCTTGGTGATGCCGGTGGATGCCATGGCGGTAGATCTTTGCCACCGGCGGGCCCGGGGTCAACCTCCGGCCGAACAACCGCGCGAGAACCGTTCAGGAGTTGTACGTGCCCTGCGCGCGTTCCAGACCGTCCACGATGAGCGTCTCCACCGCGTCCGCCGCACGGTCCACGAAGTAGTCCAACTCCCTGCGCTCAGCGGCGGAGAAGTCCTTCAGCACGAACGCCGCGACATCCATCCGGCCCGGCGGACGGCCGATGCCGAAACGGACCCGGAAGTAGTCAGGGCCCCCCGACTTGGTGATCGACTTCAGCCCGTTGTGGCCATTGTCACCGCCGCCGAGCTTCAGCCTCAGCGCGCCGTAGTCGATGTCCAATTCGTCGTGAATAGCGATGACATGACCCACCGGAACCTTGTAGAAGTCGCGCAGCGCCGTCGTCGGTCCGCCGGACAGGTTCATGAACGACATCGGCTTCGCGACGATCACCCGGCGGCTGTCCGGACCGGGCGGCCCGATCCGTCCCTCCACCACCTGCGCACGGGACTTGTGCGCCTTGAAGCGCCCGCCCATCCGCTCGGCCAGCAGTTCGGCCACCATGAAGCCGACATTGTGGCGGTTCGCCGCGTACTCCGGGCCGGGGTTGCCCAGGCCCACCACGAGCCACGGGCTGCTCGCGTCTGCGTCGCTCATCGTCTCGTTCTCCCGAGTGACTGAGTGAGGGGATGTGCCGCACTCCAGGCGGCCTCAAGCTGGGCGGTGTCTCATGACGCGACCGCCGCCCCGCTGGCAGCAGCGGGGCGGCGGTCGCCAGGCGATACGGAGCGAGAGGGGATCAGCCCTCGGCGCCCTCACCCTCGCCCTCGGCCTCCTCGGCCGGAGCCTCGGCCTGCGGGGCGACGACGTGCAGCACCGGCGCGTCGTCCTCCACGGCCAGGGTGGTGCCCTTCGGCAGCGTGATGTCCTTGGCGTAGATGGTGTCGCCCGCCTCAAGGCCCGCGATCGAGATGGTGACACCCTCGGGGATGTGGGTGGCCTCGGTCTCGACCGGCAGCGAGTTCAGCACGTGCTCGAGCAGGTTGGCGCCCGGGGCCAGGTCGCCCTCGGTGTTGATCGGCACCTCGACGGTGACCTTCTCGCCCTTGCTCACCAGGAGCAGGTCGACGTGCTCCAGGATGCCGATCTTGATCGGGTGACGCTGCACGGCCTTGGGGATGACCAGCTCGCTCTTGCCGCCCTCGACCTCCAGGCGCAGCAGGACGTTCGGGGTCTTGAGCGCCATCAGCAGGTCGTACGCCGGAAGCGTCACGTGCAGCGGCTCGGCGCCGTGGCCGTAGACGACACCGGGAACGCGGTCGGCCAGACGGGCACGGCGGGCCGCCCCCTTGCCGAACTCGGTGCGGGGCTTGGCGGGAATCTTGACCTCGGCCATGGGGGCACTCCTCGTAGTTCGTGTACAGATGGCCGTCACCCGGCCCACGACAGACCTGCTACGAAGAGCGCGTCGATAACGGACGAGCTGTGTGAACCACAGCCTCCCTCGCCGAGCAACCCCACGAGTCTACCAACGGTCTCCCCAGCCTTGAGGCCACCCCGCCCGGGAGTGGCCTCAGCTGGGTCGGTCCGCGGCGCGGCCCGCGGTTAAGCCCATCAGGCGTGCTCCTCGAACAGGCTGGTCACGGAGCCGTCCTCGAAGACCTCCTGCACGGCGCGGGCAATGGTCGGCGCCATCGACAGCACGGTGATCTTGTCCAGCTCGACCTCGCCCGGCGTCGGCAGCGTGTTGGTGAACACGAACTCGCTGACCTTGGAGTTCTTCAGCCGGTCCGCGGCCGGACCCGACAGGACGCCATGGGTGGCCGTCACGATCACGTCCTCCGCGCCGTTCGCGAACAGCGCGTCCGCGGCGGCGCAGATCGTGCCACCGGTGTCGATCATGTCGTCGACCAGGACACAGACCCGGCCCCGGACGTCACCGACGACCTCGTGGACCGTGACCTGGTTCGCCACGTCCGGGTCGCGGCGCTTGTGCACGATCGCCAGCGGGGCGCCCAGCCGGTCGCACCAGCGGTCGGCCACCCGCACGCGGCCCGCGTCCGGCGACACCACCGTCAGCTTCGACCGGTCGACCTTGGCGCCCACGTAGTCCGCGAGGATCGGCAGCGCGAAGAGGTGGTCCACCGGACCGTCGAAGAAGCCCTGGATCTGGTCGGTGTGCAGGTCGACCGTGAGGATGCGGTCGGCACCCGCGGTCTTGAGCATGTCGGCGATCAGTCGCGCCGAAATCGGCTCCCGGCCACGGTGCTTCTTGTCCTGACGGGCATAGCCGTAGAACGGCACGATCACCGTGATGGAGCGCGCGGAGGCCCGCTTCAGCGCATCGATCATGATGAGCTGTTCCATGATCCACTTGTTGATCGGAGCCGTGTGGCTCTGGATCAGGAAGCAGTCGGCGCCGCGCGCGGACTCCTGGAAGCGGACGTAGATCTCTCCGTTGGCGAAGTCGAAAGCCTTGGTCGGGACCAGGCTGACGCCCAGCTCGTGGGCGACCTCCTCGGCCAGCACGGGGTGGGCGCGGCCGGAGAAGAGCATCAATTTCTTCTCGCCGGTCGTCTTGATCCCGGTCACGTCACGTCTCCTTGGATGTCACTTTGGTGCGCGCTTTTACGGTACGCCCCCGCATGGGCGCACCGGTTCGCAGGTCACTGCCCGCCCTCGTCCTCCTGGCGCGCGGCCGCTGCGGCTTCCGCCGCCTGCGCCGCGGCGCTTCCGGGGCGCTTGCGGGCGACCCAGCCCTCGATGTTCCGCTGCTGTCCGCGTGCGACGGCGAGCGATCCCGGGGGCACATCCTTGGTGATGACCGAGCCGGCGGCGGTGTACGCCCCGTCTCCTACTGTGACAGGAGCCACAAACATGTTGTCCGAGCCGGTCTTGCAGTGGCTGCCGACGGTCGAACGGTGCTTCTTCTCACCGTCGTAGTTCACGAAGACGCTGGCGGCGCCGATGTTGGTGAAGTCGCCGATCGTGGCATCGCCCACATAGGACAGATGCGGCACCTTGGTGCCCTCGCCGATCTCGGCGTTCTTCATCTCCACGTACGTACCGGCCTTGGACTTGGGGCCCAGCCGGGTGCCGGGGCGCAGGTACGTGTACGGCCCGGCGGAGGCGCCGGCGCCGATGACCGTGTCGAACGCGACGGTGAAGCTCGCCACCGCGCCCTCGCCGACCGTGGTGTCGGTGAGCCGCGAGTTCGGGCCGACCTCGGCGCCCGTGGCCAGATGCGTGGTGCCCAGCAGCTGGGTGCCGGGGTGGATCACGCTGTCCTGCTCGACGGTGACCGTCACATCGATCCAGGTGGTGGCCGGGTCGACCACCGTGACCCCGCTGAGCATCGCGCGCTCCAGCAGCCGGTCGTTGAGCAGCCGGCGGGCCTCGGACAGCTGCACCCGGTTGTTGATGCCGACGATCTCGCGGTGGTCGGCGGCGACGGACGCGCCGACCCGGTGCCCGGCCTCCCGCAGGATGCCGAGCACATCGGTGAGGTATTCCTCACCCTGGCTGTTGTCGGTCCGCACCTTGCCGAGCGCGTCGGTGAGCAGCTGGGCGTCGAAGGCGAAGACACCGGAGTTGATCTCGCGGATCGCGCGCTGGGTGGCGGTGGCGTCCTTGTGCTCCACGATGGCGGTGACGGCGCCGGACGCCTCGTCCCGCACGATGCGGCCGTAGCCGGTGGCGTCGGGCACCTCGGCGGTGAGAACGGTCACCGCGTTCCCGTCGGCGGAGTGCGCCCCGGCGAGCTGCTTGAGGGTCTCACCGGTCAGCAGCGGGGTGTCGCCACAGACGACGATCACGGTGCCGTCCAGGGCCACGCCGCTGTCGGACAGCTCCTCCAGGCCCATCCGGACCGCGTGCCCGGTCCCGTTCTGCTCGTGCTGGACGGCGGTACGGGCGTCGGCGTCGATCTCGGCCAGATGGGCGGAGACCTGCTCCCGGGCGTGGCCGACCACGACCACCAGATGCTCGGGCGAGAGCTCGCGGGAGGCGGCGACGACATGCCCGACGAGGGACCGGCCGCAGATGGCGTGCAGAACCTTGGGGGTCGCCGACTTCATGCGGGTGCCCTCACCCGCTGCGAGGACGACGACGGCTGCCGGGCGGTTGGCGCTCACGGGTGTGCCCTTCGGCTTCGGGTCGGGGGTGGACACCCGCAGGATACCGAGAGGTTTCCCCCCAGAAACGACCGCGGGTCCCGACCGTAAGGATCGGGACCCGGAATTGGGGCTCCCCCGCCAGGACTCGAACCCGGACTAATGGCACCAAAAGCCACTGTGCTGCCAATTACACCACAGGGGATAGCAGAGAGGTCCAAGTCGGACACCCGGTCGGGCAGTCGACTTGGCCCCCACCACTATGCCGTACCGCCGGCCTTCGATGCGACGGTATGGGTCAGTGTCCGGTCCCTCGCCCCCACGGGGCGTTCCGCTCGGCGGACACAGGCATCGAAAATATGGCCGATTCAACTGTTCGAGTTAAAACCGTTGATATCCCGACCATTCGAGTGAGACATGTGCGGCCGTGTCCCCCGGAAAAGGGCTGGCATGCGGCCGTAGTCTGGTCGCTATGAGTGCGACGGGGGCATCTGAGGAGACGAGTGCGCGCGGCGCGCCCGCCGGACCTTTGTGGTGGCCGCGGCGGCGGAGCATGGTGCTGGACATCGTGCTCGGCGTCGCGTCGGCGACCGAATGCGCCGCGGAGGGCGTCGGGTTCGCGCACGACGCCCGGATTCCGGTCGCCCTCGGAGTCGCGCTCGGGCTGATCATCGGGGCCACCCTGGTGCTGCGGCGGCGCTGGGCGATCGCCGTGGTGCTGATATCGATCGCCGTCACCCCCGCCGAGATGGGGCTGCTGCTCGGCGTCGTCGGCCTCTACACCCTCGCCGCGTCCGAGGTGCCGCGCCGGATCTCGGCGGTGCTGGCCGGGATGGCGGGGGCCGGGACCTTCCTCGTCGCGATGATCCGCTTCCAGCAGGAAAACCCACGGGAGACCTGGGGCGCGGCCGTCTGGGAGGCCCCGCTCTTCTCGTTGACGATCACCCTGGCGCTGACCACGCCACCCGTGCTGCTCGGGCTGTACGTCCGCGCCCGGCGGCGGCTGGTGGAGAGCCTGCGCGAGCGGGCGGACGGCCTGGAGCGCGAGCTGTCGCTGCTCGCGGAGCGGGCCGAGGAGCGGGCCGAGTGGGCGCGCAACGAGGAGCGCACCCGGATCGCGCGCGAGATGCACGACGTGGTGGCGCACCGGGTGAGCCTGATGGTGGTGCACGCTGCGGCGCTGCAGGCGGTGGCGCTCAAGGATCCGGAGAAGGCGTCGAAGAACGCGGCGCTGGTGGGCGACATGGGGCGGCAGGCGCTGACCGAGCTGCGGCAGATGCTGGGCGTGCTGCGGTCGGACGTCCCCGCCGAGGGGAAGCCGGTGCCGCTGGCCTCGGTGGCGGTCGCCGCCTCGGCGGCCGCCGAGGCGGCGTCGGCCTCGGCCATCGAATCCGTCGAGGACGCGGCCGCGGGTCCGGACGCGGCCGGGCCGCGGCTGGTGGAACTGGAGGCGCTGGTCGGGCAGTCGCGGGCGGCGGGGATGGCCGTGGAGCTGTCGGTGGAGGGCGAGGAGCGGCGGTACGCGGCGCGGGTGGAGCAGACCGCGTACCGGGTGGTGCAGGAGGCGCTGACGAACGTGCACAAGCACGCCCCGGGCGCCAGCACCCGGATCCGCCTGGCGCACCGGGGCGCCGAGATCGCGGTGCTGGTGGAGAACGGCCCCTCGGAGCGGGGCGCGGCGGACGCCGGGCTGCCGAGCGGGGGCAATGGGCTGGTCGGGATGAAGGAGCGGGTGTCGACACTGGGCGGCGGCTTCGTCTCGGGCCCGACGGACGCCGGTGGCTTCCGCGTCTCGGCGGTCATCCCCGACCGCACCCGCACGGCCCACCGTGCCAGGACGGCGTAGGGCTCGCCCCGCAGGGGGCGCGGGGAACTGCGCGATCGGCCACGGCGGCGCCGCGGACGGCCGACGGCGCGAGGACCAACGGCGCGAGGACCAACGGCGCAAACACCGCACCGCCGGCGCAGCGCTCAGGCGCGGGACAGACGCGGCGGCAGCGTGCCGGTGATCAGGGTGCCCAGCGCAGCGTCGAGCGTGGCGCCCAGATACCAGTCGCCGGTGTGGTCGAGGCTGTAGATCCGCCCCTCCGCGTCGATGGTCAGCAGCCCCTGCCCGTCGGCCTCCTCTCCCAGCGGGCAGACCTCCGTCTCCAGGGCGCGCCCCAAGTCGCCGAGCGTACGGGCCAGGTGGAGGCCGTAAAGGGGGTCGATGCGGAACGGGGTGGGCGCGATCTGGCGGCCGGCGCCCGGCGGCTGGACGTGCAGTCCGCCGAATTCGGCCCAGGCCTCGACGGCGGCCGGGAAGACGGTGTGCCGGTGCCCGGCGGGGGAGGTGTGGGCGGACAGGGTGTCCGCCCAGTGTTCGGCGCGCTGCATGTCCCAGCGGCCCGGCTCCCAGCCCGCCTCGCGCAGCGCGGCGTCGACGGGGACGGGGAAGCGGGTGGTGTCGGTGCGGTCGAAGGGGCGGGTCACGCTTCCTCACCCACCACCCGCACGCCGAAATGGGCCAGCAGCGCCGTGCAGGAGAGGCAGGGCGGGGCGTAGGAGCCGTGCTGCGGGTCGCCCGCTTCGCGGATGCGGCGTGCGGTCAGCTTGGACTGTTTCAGGGAGCGGCGGGCCTCACCGTGGGTGAGGGGTTTGCGGGCGGCGCGTTTGGAGCGGCCCGCTTCGACGGCGGTCAGGTGGCGGGAGAGCAGGACGGCTTCGGGGCAGCGGCCGGTGAAGCGTTCGCGCTGCCCGCTGGTGAGGGCGTCGAGGAAGTCCTGTACGAGAGGGTGGAGGGCGGGCGCCTGGTCGGCCTTGCCTCCGGTGCAGGTGAGGGTCTCGCCGCGGACGGAGAGGGCGGCCGCGACGGCGGGCAGGAGCGTGTCGCGGCGGTGGTGCAGCGGGGGCGGGCCGGCGTCGGGGTCGACGCTGCTCCATCTGAGCCGGGGGTCGCTGGCCGCGGGGGCGGCTCCGTCGCCGCCCCCGTTGCTCTGCGTGATGTGCATGTGGTGGGTCCCTCCCTGTGCAATCCACCGCAATCCCCCGGTTGCGAAAGATCAGCCTGCCAAACGCGACGGGAAATGCGGTAGTCCGGGTCCGTCGGCCCAGGTGGGCGGGTGGGGTGGTGGCCGACCGGTTCCGCTTGTGGCCCCACCGCATAGGCTGTGCCCCATACGCCAGCATCAGCAGGGGGCAACCGCCATGACGACAGGTCGGCTCGGGCAGCATGCCGCGCCACCGAACACGGCCTACGCCGGGCAGGTCGTGCACTTCCCGGATCCGGTTCGGGCCGCCCGCCACCCCATGGGCGTCCGGGTCGACGAAAACGGCTTTCCGGACTTCTCGCCGTACGCCCGCGTGGCCGCCGAAATCGCCGAGCCCCCGGAGGGGTTCGGGGTCGACGAGCTGCGGCTGACCGATTTCGTATCGGCGAACGCCGCGCTGCACGCCACCGGTCATGAGCTGTGGAACGACGTCTCCGCGGTGGCCACTCCGCACGGCTGGACGTGGCACCACGTGCCCGGCGGCCGCCGGATGGAGCTGATCCCGGTCGAGGTCAAGGCCCTGCTGCGGCATCACGGCGGGCTGGCGACGGCCCTGGTGGACCAGGACAAGCGGGGCACCCGTCCGTTGCAGGACACCCGGCCGATCCACTTCGGGCTGCCGGTGCGGGGGCTTTCGGTCACCGAGGAGCAGGTGCTGGGCGTGGAGGAGGACCTCGGTTACCGGCTGCCGGAGTCGTACCGCGCGTTCCTGAAGGCGGCGGGCGGGTGCGCGCCGGTGGGCGCGGCGCTCGATCCGGAGCTGGGGCTGCTGGTCGACCAGCCGTTCTTCACGGTGCGCGACGAGGCGGCGGTCAACGACCTCGTCTATGTCAACAAGTGCCTGCGCGACCACTTCACCAAGGACTACCTGGGCGTGGGCTTCGTCCAGGGCGGGGTGATCGCGGTGAAGGTGAAGGGTGACGCGATCGGCTCGGTGTGGTTCTGCGCGTACGACGACGCGCGGGACCGCGACGGCTGGACGGTCCAGGAGCGGGTGGAGCGGCTGATGCTGCCGTGCGGGGAGGACTTCGACGCCTTCCTGCTGCGGCTCGCGGGCAATCCGCCGGAGCTGGAGACCGTGGCGAACCTGATGGTGGACGGCGGATTCGCGTACGCCGTACCCGTGGAGGGGTGAGCGCGATGGTGACCTTCGCACAGGCGCAGGAGCGCGCCGAACTCTGGATCAACGGCGAGGTGCCCGCCTACCAGCAGCGCGAGGTGCGGGTGCGGGAGTTCGACCTGGGCTTCGTGGCCTGGGCCGAGGACCGCCCGGACGGAGCGGTCTCGGGCGCACCGGTGGACGGCGCGCGGCTGGTGATCGCGCGGGACAGCGGGGAGACGACGCTGTGGCCCGGGCTGCCGGTGGGTGAGGTGATCCGCCGGTACGAGGAGGAGTACGGGGCGAACGACGAGCGTGCCCAGGAGACCTCCGGGCGGCAGCAGCGCATCGACCTCAACGTGACGTCCTTCCTGCTGACTCCGCCGGAGTGGCTGCAGGAGGCGGCTGACGCGATGAGCGGCGGCGGTGGCGCGGACGCGCCGGACGTCCCCGCGCAGCGGTCCGCCGCGGAGAGCGCCCCCGCGGCGGACGAGGTGGTGGACGACTGGCCGTCGGGCGGTGTGCCGTCGCCGCGGAGCGATACGCCCGCGTCCGGATCGCCGTCCGTGCCCGCGTCCGGTCCGGCCGGTGGCGGTGAGCCGCGGGATGCCGTGCCCGCGCCGGAGCCGGTGGACGACTGGCCCTCGGGCGGTGTGCCGTCGCCGCGGAGCGATACGCCCGCGTCCGGATCGCCGTCCGCACCCGCACCCGCGCCCGCGTCCGGTTCGGCTTCCGGTTCAGCCGCCGACGAGGGCTGGCGTAACGGTCCGCCTCCGCCGCCGCCCGGTGTCGGTGAGCCGCGCGACGCCGTGCCCGCACCCGCGCCGGTGGACGACTGGCCGGCCGATGGCGTGGCGCCGCCGCGGCGGAACAGCGACGTGGACGACTGGCCCACGGACGGGGTGGCGCGGCCGCGCACCGATGCGCCCGCGCCGCCGCCCCCGCCCGCCCCGGCACCCGGGGGCGGTGGCCCGTGGGCCCCGCCTCCGCCCGCCCCGGCGCCCGCCTCCGGCGAGACGCCGAAGGGCTCGGCCACGCCCGGCGGCGGTACGCCGTGGGCCGACACCAACTCCGCGAGTGACGACGGCGATCGCTCGGTCGCCCCGCCCGCCACGGTGTTCGCCCCGCCGCTCGCGGGCTCGGACGACGAGGACACCCCGGCCCCCGGGGTGCGGCCGGACGCCAAGACCGAGCTGATGTCGGCGGGCAGCGCGCTGCCGCCCACCTCCGTCGCCCCGCCCTTCGGCTTTCCGGGGGCGGCGGGCGGTTCCGGCGCGTCCGGCGGCGCGTCCTCCGGCGCGGGCGACATCGCGGACGCCGCCACCCACAAGGCGGGCCCGGTGAGCGGCCCTGCGACCCCGCCGCCGCCCGGCGCGCCGGGTACGCCCGGCGCCCGGCCGGGTGCGGGCGCGCACACGCCTCCGCCGCCGAGCCCGTCCGGCCCCGGCGCTCCTGGCGCTCCGGCCGGTGGGTACGTACCGACGCAGCTGGTCTCGCAGCTCGACGCCGACAGCATGGGCGGCGGCATCCCGGGTGCCCCGGGTGCCCCTGGCGCTCCGGGTGCGCCCGGCGCCCCTGGCGCTCCCGGTGCGCAGAGCGGTCCGCCGACCCCGCCGCCGCCTCCGGCCCCCGGTACTCCCGGCGGTGGGGTGCACGCGGCGGCGACGATGCTGTCCGGCCCGGGCGGCCCCGGCGCACCCGGTCAGACGCCGCCCGGCGGCCAGACGCCGCCGCCTCCGTCCGCCCCGGGCGCGCCCAGTGCCCCCGGCGCTCCCGGCGCTCCCGGTGGCGGTATGCACGCGGCGGCGACGATGCTGGCGGGTGGCCAGATGCCACCGCCCGGCCCCGGCGCTTCCGGCTTTCCGCCGCCGCCCGGCCCGCCCGGTGTTCCGGGGCAGGCTGGGCCATCCGGCCCGCACCCGCCCGGCCCTCCCGGTGTCCCCGGTGCGGGTGGTCCGCACACCCCGCCGCCCCCGCCGGGCCCCTTCCCCGGCGCGCCCGGCGCCCCAGGTGTTCCCGGGGCTCCCGGTGGCGGCGTGCACGCGGCGGCGACGATGCTGGCGGGCGGTCAGACCCCGCCGCCGCCCGGCCCGCCCGGCGCTCCCGGAGCCCCGGGCGCACCCGGCGCCCCCCACATGCCGCCGCCCTCCGGCCCGCCGGTGCCCGGGATGGCTCCGCCGCCCGGTGCTCCGCAGCCGGGTATGGCGCCGCCCGCGCCCGGTGGCGGGTACGCGTATCCGCCGCCGCCCGCCGGGCTGCCGACCGTCGGCCCCGGCTATATGGCGGTCCTCCGCTACCGCGCGCAGGACGGCTCCGAGCAGCAGCTGATCCGCCGTTCCGCGCCCGGTACCCCGCACCCGGAGTGGCAGATCCTGCACGAGCTGCGGGCGATGAACGTGCCGCCGCAGCAGGTGCTGGAGCTGCACACCGAGCTGGAGTCGTGTGATCTGCCGGGTGGTTACTGCGCGCGGATGATCCGCGAGTCGTGGCCGCAGGTGCGGATCAGCCACACGGCGCCGTACGGGCGGGACCACGCGACCCGGCAGCAGGGTGTGCGCCACCTCATCGAGCACCAGGGCGAGCTGCACCAGGTCGCGGACGGCCCGGCCCGCCCGGCGCCCAACCGGGTGCCGCTGCCGCACCCCAGCCAGGTGCAGCCGATTCCGCCGGTGCCGCCGGAGGGGCTGGCGCACGAACTGGGCCAGGCGTTCGGGCCGCAGGGCCTCGTACGGTTCGACCAGCGCGCGGTGTCGCGGCAGGGCGTACCGGACGTGGTGGCGCAGACGCTGGTGTGGGCGGGGCTGCCCGCGGACTTCGGCCCGTTCTTCTGGGCCCAGGCGCAGCAAGGCCGTCCGGTGCCGACGCTCGCCGAGCTGGCGGCGGAGCGGGGCGTGCAGCCCGCGGCCGACGCGGGGTCGTACCTGGTGATGGGCAACGACTTCGGCCGTCAGCTGTGTGTGCAGTACGGCACGGCGCACATCGTGGCCGTGCCGCTGGAGGCCGCGCCGCAGCCGGTCCCGGCGCAGTTCGTCAACACCGGCCTGCCGGAGTTCGTGCGCTGCATGGGGCTGCTGGGCCGTATGTGGCGGCTGCGGTACGGGCTGACGCCGGAGCAGGCGGGCCGTTGGACCGTCGACTTCCAGGCGCAGCTCGCGGCGCTGGACCCGGCCGCGCTGTCCGCGCCGGACAACTGGTGGGCGGTGCTGCTGGAGCAGATGTGGGACGGTCTGCTCTGACTCCACCCCGTAGGACCGCCGGAGCGCGCTGAGCGCGTGCCCCATGCGAGGCGCCCGACCCCCGTGACGGGGGCGGGCGCCTCGTCGTTGTGGTACCCGGGCGGGCCCCGGCCGGGGAGATGGGCGGAGTGTCGCGTTATGGGCGATAAGACCCCATCCATCAAGATGTGCGCCGGAGCGCGTTGCCTACCGGACAAAGGGGTTCCAAGGATGGGCGCATCGGTGTCACGTCATGGCTTCACCATCGGCGGACGGGGCCGTGGTTACCGTCCCGCGCAGGTCGACCGCTATGTGGCGGAGCTGTCCGAGGCGCGTGACGTGGCGTGGGAACGCGCCGCGCGCCTCACCGTTCTCGCCAACGAGCTGGCCGCCGACGCCGAACGGCTGCGCGAGGTGATCGCCCAGCTGGCCCCCCAGACGTACGAATCGCTGGGCGATCGCGCGCAGCTGATCCTCATGGCGGCCGAGGAGGAGGTGGGCTGCCTGCGGGCAGCGGCCGAGGCGGCGGCGCAGGAGGAGTGGGAGGCCGCGCAGGCCGCCGCCCGGGCCGTCCGGGATGCCGCCCGGGACGAGGCGGAGCGGGTGCGGGAGGCCGCCGAGGCGTCGGCGCGCAGCACCGTGGAGGAGGCTCAGGCGCAGGTCGAGGAGGTGCGCGCGGCCGCGCGCCGGGACGTCAAGGAGTGGCGCAGCGAGGCGCTGGCGGCGTTGAAGGAGATGCGCGGGCGTACCGCGGCGCTCATCGCCGAGCAGGAGCGGGAGCACGCGGACCGGTGGGAGGCGGCCGGTCATGAGCTGGTGGAGCGCGACGCGGCGATGACCGCGCGGCTGATCCAGATGGAGGAGCACGCCCAGTCCAGGCTGGCGGACGCCAAGCGGGAGTACGCGATGGCCGACCAGGCGGCGCGGCTGCGGCAGGAGGACGCGCAGGCGCAGGCGGCGGAGATCATCGCGCAGGCCCGGGCCCGGGAGGAGCGGCTGGCCCGGGAGACCGAGCGGACACTGCGCGAGCACGTGGAGCGGCGCGAGGAACTGAAGGCGCATCTGGAGCATGTACGCGGCAGTCTGGCGGCCCTGACGGGCAAGCCGGTCGCGGAGGACACCGCTTCGGCGCCGCATCCGCGTCCGCACCCCGAGACCTGACGGCCCGGCCCCGGCGGGGTCAGGTCTCCCGGGCGGGGTTCGCCGTCAGCGGGCCGGCGGCGGATTCCGTTTCCGTTCCGCTTCCCGTTTCGGCGCGGACCGGGAAGCGGCGCGGGGCGAGGAACAGCAGGGCCAGCAGGGCGAGGACGGCCGCGGACGCGGCGCCCAGGTAGACGTGGTCGACGGCGGTGTCCACGGCGCGCCGCAGATAGTCGGCGGCCTGGGCGCTGAGGGCGCCGGGGTGGTCGAGGGCGTGGGAGATCGAGTCGAGGTCGCCGGGCAGGCCGTCGCGGATGCCGGGCGGGGCGGCGGCGAGCCGGGCGGCGAGGGTCGCGTTGGCGACGGCCCCGAACAGGGCCGCGCCGATGGACTGGCCGACCTGGCGGCAGAACAGGATCGAGGCGGTGGCGGTGCCGCGCTCCTCCCAGCCGACGGACGACTGCACGCCGATGATCAGCGGAAGCTGGAAGAGCCCGAGGGCGGCGCCGAGCAGCAGCATGATCAGCGCGGGCTGCCAGGCGGCGCCGGGGTAGGGGAGCAGGAGGAAGGCGGCCAGGATGAGCCCGGCGGCGCCTATGCCGATCATGGAGCAGTTCCGGAAGCCGACGCGGTTGTAGACGCGGCTGCTGAGGGCGGCCGATATGGGCCAGCTCAGCGTCATCACGGACAGCACGAACCCGGCGGGGATCGGCCCGAGTCCCAGCACCGACTGGGCGTAGGTCGGCAGGAAGACGGTCGGGGCGATCATCAGGAGGCCGAGCGCGCCGAGCGCGAGGTTGACCGCCGAGATGGTGCGGCGCCGCCACACCCACCCGGGGATGATGGGTTCGGCGGCGCGCCGTTCGATCCATACGGTCAGGGCCGCGCATCCGGCGCTCGCCGCGAGCAGCGCGAGGGAGGGCGCGGAGAGCCAGCCCCAGGCCACTCCGCCCTGGACGAGCGCGGTCAGCAGCAGCCCGCCGCAGGCGAAGATGGCGAGGGCGCCCGCCCAGTCGATGCGGGGCCGGGCCGCCCGCTGCCGTACCGGTTCGTGCAGATGGCGCACGATGAGGGTGAGGGCGAGCGCCCCGATCGGCAGGTTGATGAGGAAGATCCAGCGCCAGTCGGCGTATCCGGCGAGCACACCGCCGAGCGCGGGGCCCGTCACCGCGGACAGGGCCCATACGGAGGAGAGCCGGGCCTGGATCTTGGGGCGTTCCTTGAGCGGGTAGAGGTCGGCGGCCACGACCTGGATGGTCCCCTGGAGCGCCCCGCCGCCCAGCCCCTGGATCACGCGGAAGGCGATGAGGGAGGCCATGTTCCAGGCTCCGGCGCACAGCAGCGAGCCGACGACGAAGACGATGGTGCCCGCGACCAGGATCGGCTTGCGGCCGAAGGTGTCGGAGAGCTTCCCGTAGACCGGCAGGGTGACGGTGACGGCGAGCAGATAGCCGGAGAACAGCCAGGAGAAGACGGAGAAGCCGCCGAGATCGCCGACGATCTGCGGCACGGCGGTCGAGATGATGGTGGTGTCGAGGGCGGTCAGCGCCATGCTCAGCATCAGCGCGGCGACGACGGGGCGGCGGCCGCGGGGAGTGGCGGCGGCCGCGTCACCGGGAGGGGGGTTCTCGGGGAGGGGGGATATCGGGTCCGCGTCAGGCCCTTCTGCGGTGCCGCCCACCGTGGCGCACTCCCTCCGCCGGTCCGCGCCGGCTGATGTCTCCAGTTCTTGTACGACCCACCATTCCATGCCGCCTCGGGGCAGGGGAAGAACGCATCAGGGCTGCTGAGGCGCCGGACTTGCACCTTCCGTTACGTAGGGGTGCAGGGTCGACCCCGAGACGCACTCCACCCGAGGGCTTACTCCCCTAGGGGATACGTCCCCCTTCCTCCTACCCGGGGTTCGTTCCGGGGAAGGACGAGCCGGGGCGTACCGCTGCCTACTGTGGTTACGGCCAGCAGGACCGAGGGGGGTAGGGCTGGCCCCACCCGAAGACGGCGCCCGACCTCATCGTCCGGGCCGCCGGATTCCGGAAGGCTGACCGGGCGCGCGGACACATGTGATCGGACACTTGTGATCGGACATGTGTGACCTTCCCGGGTCCGACATAGACGACAAAGAGGAGAACACCGTGACAACGGCCGTATCGATTCCCAAGACCGGGGGCAGCGGAGGACATACGGCCGTCGCCGCCCGGGCACGCCAGGTGGTCAAGGCGTACGGCTCCGGCGAGACCCGGGTGGTCGCGCTGGACCACGTCGACGTGGACATCGCCCGCAGCCAGTTCACGGCGATCATGGGCCCGTCCGGGTCCGGCAAGTCGACGCTGATGCACTGCCTCGCGGGTCTGGACACCGTCTCCTCGGGCCAGATCTTCATCGACGAGACCGAGATCACCGGGCTCAAGGACAAGAAGCTCACCCAGCTGCGCCGGGACCGGGTCGGCTTCATCTTCCAGGCGTTCAACCTGCTGCCGACGCTCAACGCGATCGAGAACATCACGCTGCCGATGGACATCGCGGGCCGTAAGCCCGACCGGGCCTGGCTGGACCGGGTGGTGCAGACCGTCGGCCTGGCCGACCGGCTCCGGCACCGTCCGAACCAGCTGTCCGGCGGTCAGCAGCAGCGCGTCGCGGTGGCCCGCGCCCTGGCCGCCCGCCCCGAGATCATCTTCGGTGACGAGCCGACCGGAAACCTGGACTCCCGGGCCGGTGCCGAGGTGCTGGGCTTCCTCAAGCGGTCCGTGGACGAGCTGGGCCAGACGATCGTCATGGTCACCCACGATCCCGTAGCCGCCTCCTACGCCGACCGGGTGCTGTACCTGGCCGACGGCCGGATCGTGGACGAGATGTACAACCCCACCGCCGACCTGGTCCTCGAACGCATGAAGCACTTCGACGCGCGTGGACGGGTGTCATGACCGTCCTCAAGACCTCACTGCGCAACTTCCTCGCCCACAAGGGACGGATGGCGCTGTCCGCCATCGCCGTCCTGCTGTCCGTGGCCTTCGTCTGCGGCACGCTCGTCTTCACCGACACCACCAACGCCACGTTCGACAAGCTCTTCGGGAGTACGGCGTCCGACGTCACGGTCGGCCCGAAGGGGGCCGGCGACCAGGACAGCCAGCAGGGCCGAATCCGTACCCTGCCCGGTGCGGACCTGGAGCGGCTGCGGCGGATCGACGGCGTGAAGTCGGTGGCCGGGGACGCCACCAGCGAGGCGGTCACGGTCGTCGACCGCAAGGGCGACAGCATCGGGCCCAAGTCCGGTGCCCCCACCATCGGCACCAACTGGGACACCACCGAGCACCGCTCGGTGAAGCTCACCTCCGGCCACGCGCCGCGCGGCCCCACCGAGGTGATGGTCGACGCCGACACCGCCGACAGCAAGAAGCTGAAGCTCGGCGACGAGCTGCGGATCATCGCCCTGCCCGGTGAGTTCCGCGCGAAGATCGTCGGCATCGCCACGTTCCAGGTGACCAACCCGGGCGCCACGCTCGTCTACATGGACACCGCCACCGCGCAGCGGAAGCTGCTCGGCGCGCCCGGTGCGTACACCAGCTACGCGCTGACCGCCCGGCCCGGCGTCAGCAACGAGCAGCTGAAGAAGGCCGTGGTCGCCGACCTCGGCCCCGGCCTCAAGGTGCAGACGAAGGCCGAGTCCAGCAAGGAGGCCGAGAGCCAGATCGGGTCCTTCCTGGACGTCATGAAGTACGCGATGCTCGGCTTCGCCGGAATCGCGGTCCTGGTCGGCATCTTCCTGATCGTCAACACCTTCTCCATGCTGGTGGCCCAGCGCACCCGCGAGATCGGCCTGATGCGCGCCATCGGGTCCAGCCGCAAGCAGATCAACCGGTCGGTGCTGGTCGAGGCGCTGCTGCTCGGTGTCGTCGGCTCGATCCTCGGCGTCCTCGGCGGCGTCGGCCTCGCGGTCGGCCTGATGAAGCTCATGGGCAACGCGGGTCTGCACTTGAGCACCGATCAGCTGACGGTGAAGCCCACCACGCCCATCGTCGGCCTCACCATCGGCATCGTCGTCACCGTCATCGCCGCCTACATCCCCGCCCGCCGGGCCGGGACCATCTCCCCGATGGCGGCCCTGCGCGACGCGGGCACCCCGGCGGACACCAAGGCCGGACGGATCCGGGGCGCGATCGGCACCCTGCTCACCGCGGGCGGCGCGGCGGCCCTGGTCGTCGCGGGCAACGCGGCCAAGGCGGTCGACGGCTCGATGTTCCTGGCCCTCGGCGTGGTGCTGACCCTCATCGGCTTCATCGTCATCGGCCCGCTGCTGGCCGGTCTGGTGGTCCGGGCCCTGGCCACCGTGGTGCTGCGGATCTTCGGGCCGGTCGGCCGGCTGGCCGAGCGCAACGCGCTGCGCAACCCGCGCCGCACCGGCGCCACCGGCGCGGCCCTCATGATCGGCCTGGCGCTGGTCGCCTGCCTCTCGGTGGTGGGCTCCTCGATGGTCGCCTCGGCCACCGATGAGCTGGACAAGTCGGTCGGAGCGGACTTCATCGTCCAGGCCGGCGCGCAGCCGATCACCAAGCAGGCCGAGCGGGCGGTGCACCAGGCCAAGGGCCTGACCCACGTCAGCGACGTCAAGCGCATCATGGATGCCGAGCTCACTCTCCCGGACGGCGAAAAGGTCAAGAAGGACCTGTCCGCGGCCGACCCGACGTACGTGGACGACCTGCGCACCCCGGTCGTCGCGGGCAACCTGGCCGACGCGTACGGCAAGGACGCCATCGCGGTGCCGGAGGGCTTCGCCAAGGACCACAAGGTGACGAAGGGCTCCACCCTGACCGTCGCTTTCAAGGACGGCAAGACCGCGAAGCTCACGGTCGCCGCGATCACCTCGGACGACGTCAGCCTCGGCAAGGGCGCGCTGTACCTCAACATCACCACCGTCGAGCGCTATGTGCCCGCCGAGCTGATGCCGACGAACAGCATGATGCTGGCGCAGGCCAAGGACGGCCAGGAGGACGCGGCCTACTCCTCCCTCAAGTCCCAGCTCCACCCCTACCCGTCGGTGAAGGTCAAGGACCAGACCGATTACAAGCAGGAGATGAAGGACCAGATCGGCCAGCTGCTCAATCTGGTCTACGGTCTGCTGGCGCTCGCGATCATCGTCGCCATCCTCGGCGTGGTGAACACCCTGGCCCTGTCGGTCGTCGAACGGACCCGGGAAATCGGCCTGATGCGCGCCATCGGCCTCTCCCGGCGCCAGATGCGCCGCATGATCCGGCTGGAGTCCGTCGTCATCGCCCTCTTCGGCGCGCTGCTCGGCCTGGGCCTCGGCATGGGCTGGGGCGCGACCGCGCAGAAGCTGCTCGCGCTGGAGGGGCTGAAGACCCTGGAGATCCCCTGGTCGACCATCATCACGGTCTTCATCGGCTCCGCCGTGGTCGGCCTGATCGCGGCCCTGGTCCCGGCCTTCCGGGCGGCGCGGATGAACATCCTGAACGCCATCGCGACGGACTGACCGGAGGCAGGGAAGGGACCGCTGCCCCTTCTATTGGGGGGAGGGGCAGCACGGACCGGCCCGGTGTGCGACGGGGGAGCGCACCGGGCCGGTCTTCTTCACGCGCGGGACTCACGCCGCCGCGAGCGCGCCCCCGGACCGCAACAGCGGCACCACGTGGTTCCGGATGGCCGACGCCAGCCGGACATCACCCTCGCCCGCTGTCCAGCGCATCTGCGCCAGTTCGGCCGCCGGGCGGGGCTCCCCGTCGATGCGTGCTTCGAACACCGTCAGCCGCATCGGCACCCGCTCAAGCGCCGCCACCCCCTCGAACTCGCCCAGCAGCCGCGGCTCCAGCGGCGCCACGCCCAGCTCCTCGTCCAGCTCCCTGGCCAGCGTCTCCAGCGGGCCCTCGCCCGGATCCGGCTTCCCGCCGGGCAGGTAGAAGACCTCGGGAGCCGCCTTCTTGCTCACCACCAGCAGCCGTCCCCGCTGGACGATCGCGGCGGCGACGACGATCATCGGCTCTTCGTCCTCGTACGTCGTGTACGTCATGCGGGCGATTCTGGCAGTCGGGGGTGCGCCCCCGGCCAGCGGTTTTTCCTCGGTTGACTTGGAGTGCGCTCCAACTCCTAGCGTGCTCGTCACGACCACGAAGGAGGCACCTGATGTCCGATCTGCCCACCCGTCACCTGGGTGAACTCACCGTTTCCGCCCAGGGCCTGGGCTGCATGGGGATGAGCCACGGCTACGGCGACTCCGACGACGCGCAGTCGATCGCCACCATCCACCGCGCCCTCGACCTCGGCGTCACCCTGCTGGACACCTCCGACTTCTACGGTTCCGGCCACAACGAGGAGCTGATCGGCCGTGCCCTGACCGGGGGCCGCCGGGAGCAGGCGGTGGTGGCCACCAAGTTCGGCTTCGCCAACCGGCTGGGCGAGCCCACCGCGATCCGGGGCGACGCGGCCTACGTACGCGAGGCGTGCGACGCGTCGCTGCGCCGCCTCGGCGTCGACCACATCGACCTCTACTACCAGCACCGCGTCGACCCCGAGGTCCCGATCGAGGAGACCGTCGGCGCGATGGCCGAACTGGTCCAGGCGGGCAAGGTGCGCCACCTCGGGCTGTCCGAGGCGAGCGCCGAGACGATCCGCCGCGCCCACGCGGTGCACCCCATCGCGGCGCTCCAGAGCGAATGGTCGCTGTGGACCCGGGACCTGGAGCGGGAGACCGCCCCGGTCTGCCGGGAACTCGGCATCGGCCTCGTCCCCTTCTCCCCGCTCGGCCGCGGCTTCCTCACCGGCCGCTACACCTCGGTCGAGAACCTGCCGGAAACGGACATGCGCCGCACCCAGCCCCGGTTCGCGGACGGCAACCTCGAACAGAACCTGGCCATCGTCGACAAGCTGAACGAACTGGCCGCCGAGAAGGGCGTCACCGCCGGTCAGCTTGCCCTCGCCTGGGTGCAGCACCGGGGCGACGACGTGGTGCCGATCCCGGGCACCCGCCGCGAGAAGTACCTGGAGGAGAACCTCGCCGCGGCCGCCATCGAGCTGTCCGCCGCTGATCTGGCCGCGATCGACGCGGCGGCCCCGGCCGACCAGGTCGCCGGAACCCGCTACGACGAGAAGAGCCTCACCTTCGTCAACCGCTGAACGCCGGCGCCCCGGTCACCGCGCCCAGCGCGGTGACCGAGACGCTCGCGGTGCTGAACGACTCCACGCCCGCCGTGGGCTACACCTCGGCACCCGCCTTCAGCCGGGCGTTCCGGCGCCACCGCGGCCTCGCGCCGGGCACATACCGCAGCCGAAACCGCCGCGCATGACGTCCCGTGCCGTTCACCGGTGCCGACGCGCATGCCGCGTCCGCTCGGGGGCGACGCCGGCCGGTTCGATGATCCGTGACTGGACGTGCTCGTACGCCATGGTCGTCTGTACGTCGGCCACCTCGCGCCGTTCGGTGAGCCGGTCGATAACGAAGGCGTACAGGCCGTTCACGTCCGGTACCGCGATGTGCAGGAGGAAGTCGTGGGAGCCGGAGGTGACGAACATGGCGATCACCTCCGGTAGCTGCAGTGCCCATTCCCGGAATCCCTCGATGACCGGCCGGGCGGGGGGACGGATCCGTACCGAGATCAGGGCCTGCACGGGCCGCCCGGCTGCCTCCAGGTCCAGCGCGGCGTGGTAGCCGGTGATCAGTCCGCGCTCCTTGAGCAGCCGCACCCGCTCCAGCGACGTCGACGGGGAAACACCCGTCTTCGTGGCCAGATCCCGATTGGTCTGCCGTGCATCGTTCTGCAGCTCTCGCAAAAGAGCCATGTCGACCGCATCAAGTTCCATGTTTTCCGCTCTATGTCTTACGAAGTTCGCCAGGCCAGCCACTGAGGCGCATTAATGCTTAGCCTACGAGGCCATGAGGCAACAAAAGTACGGATTCTCCGGCGGTGCCGGTCTGATCCTGGGGGCCGCTCTGCTGTGGGGCACCGTCGGACCCGCACAAGCCCTGGCCGACACCTCGCTGGGCCCCGCCGCCCTCGGGGCCTGGCGGCTGCTGGTCGGCGGTGCGGTACTGGGTGCTCTCGCCCGCCGCCATCTGCGGGCCCTGCTCCCGGCGATGCGGCAGGGCCTGGCCCGCCCTCTGCTGATCTGCGCCGTGGCCACCGCCGTTTTTCAGGCGGCCTTCCTGTACTCCGCCGCGCGCACGGGCGCCGCGCTGGCCACCGTCGTCGCTCTGGGCGCCGCTCCCGCCGCCACCGGTCTGATCGCAAGGTCCGTCAACGGTGAACGCCTGACCCGGACGTGGCTGGTCTCCACCGCCGCCGCCGTGACCGGCTGTGCCCTGCTGCTCGCGCCCACGGGCGCCGGCGTCGACGTCCTCGGACTGCTCGCCGCCACGGTCTCAGGCGTCTGTTACGGCCTGTACGCCGTGCACGCCAAGCAGCTGACCACCGACCACCCGCACGTACACCTGCCGGCCGTGTCCGCCCTCTCGCTGCTGCTGGGCGCCGTTCCGCTGGTGCCGTGGATGGCCACCGACACCGCCGCACTCGCCCAGCCCGCCACGCTGTACCTGATCGCCTGGCTGGGACTGGTCACCACCGCCCTGGCGTACTGGCTGTTCTCCGCCGGCATCCCCGCCACCAGCGCGGCCGCCGTAGGCACCCTCAGCCTTGCCGAACCCCTCGCCGCGTCCTTCCTCGGCGTCTTCGTCCTGCACGAGCACCTCACCACGACCGCCGCCCTCGGCAGCCTGCTGATCTTCGGCGGTCTGGCCGCGGCCTGCCTCCCCACCTCCCGCGCGCGGCCCGCCACGACACGCACCGAGCCTTCCGCCGACGAGCTGGCCGCGGGAGGTTCGTTCATCCGGTGAGGCTCTGTGTCCCTATGACGGACAGCAGAGCGAGGCGGTCGGCGTCCTCGGTTCCGAGTTCCGCGGTGTACACCATGATGCGCAGGTGGTTGCCGGCCACGTGGAGGACATCGCAGTCCAGGGTGAGGGGGCCGACGGTGGGGTGGTCGATGGTCTTGCGGCTTGCCTGATGTTCGGCGGTGGTGCCGGTGTCCCACAGGCCGGCAAAACGGGCGCTGCGCCGCCGAAGCTGCGTCAGCAGATCGGTGAGGGCGGGGTCGTCGGGATAAAGGGCAGCGGTGCGCCGCAGGTCGGCGGCGAGGAGCCGCTGCAGCTGTCCGTTGGATTCGGGGGTGTGGCGCACGCGGGTGGTGGAGGTGATGAAGGCGCGCCAGACGGCGTTGAGGTCGGGCCCGTGCCATTGCCCTATCAGCGCGCAGTAGAGGGGGTTGGCGAGCAGCTGGGTCCAGGCGGCGTCGTAGACGGCGACGGCGCTTCCGGTCAGGCGGTCGAGGATGCGGTGGACGCCGGGGGTGATGTGGCGCGGGATGGTTCCGGGGCCGGGGACGGCCAGCTTCGCGAGGTGGAAGAGGTGCTCGCGTTCGGCCGGGTCGAGGCGCAGGGCGCGGGCGAGGGCTTCGGCGATCTGGGGTGAGGGATTGCTCGCGCGTCCTTGTTCGAGGCGGATGATGTAATCCGCGGAGATCCCCGCCAGCTGGGAGAGTTCTTCGCGCCGCAGGCCGGGTGCCCGTCTGCGGCCGCCGGAGGGCAGGCCGACGGTGTCGGGGCTGAGGCGGTCGCGCCAGGAGCGCAGGGCCTCACCGAGTTCTGTCCGGGGCATGCCTCCATTCTCGCAAGTGCATTTTCTTTTACCTGGTACTGATAGTCCCAGGAAGCCGGGTCTACTACCTCATGATGCGAACGGTGCGCATGCTGAGTGCATGACCGCAACGCCAGCACCACGGAACACTCCCGTGGTCGGAGCCATCGGACTGGGCGATCAGGGCCTGCCGATGGCCAACCTGAGCCGGACACCGAAAGGCAACACCCCCTCATGAGCAAGCTCGCACTCGTCACCGGCGCGACCTCCGGGATCGGCAAGGCGTTCGCCGAGCGCTTCGCCGCCGACGGTTATGACCTGATCACCGTCGGCCGCCGCCAGGACCGCCTCGACCAGTTCGCCGCCGACCACCCCGATGTGAAGGTGCGCACCGTCGCCGCGGATCTGTCCACCGAGGAGGGCATCGACGCCGTCGCGTCCTACTGCGTCGACGAGCCACTGGAGATGTTGGTCAACAACGCCGGCGTATCCCACTACATGCCGCTGGCCGACCTCCCGGCCGACAAGGCCCGTGACCTGGTCAACGTCAAAGTCCTCGCCCCCACCCAGCTGATGCGCGCCGCCGTCGGCGGCATGCAGCGGCGCGGCAGCGGCACCATCCTCAACGTCGCCGGCATGATCGCCTTCTCCGGCCCCGCCGACAAGTCCGTCATGCCGCGCCGCGCCGCCTACGCCGGCACCCTGGCCTACCTCGTGGCCATGACCCAGACCCTCGCTGCCGAGGTCGAGGACTCCGGCGTCAAGGTCGGCGTCGTCTGCCCCGGCGTGGTCGCCACCGAGTTCCACTCCTCACAGGGCCTGGACATGAGCGCTGTGCCCCGCATGAGCGCGGACGACCTCGTCACCGGCGCCCTGCGCGGCCTGGAGCTCGGAGAAACCGTCAGCGCCCCCGGCGTCGAGGACTACCAACTCCTGCAGGACGTCTTCACCGCCGACCTCGCCGCCTTCGGCGGCCAGAGCCCGCGGCTCGCCACCCGCTACACCACGTAACAGCGGCTTCCACAGCGCGGCCCACTCGTGCTCCGAGTCGTCGAGCGAGGGAGTCCTGATCGGCGGTCTCCCAGTACAGCATCGTCTCGTACAGCCGTCGTCCCATCAGGTGGACGCCGACCCGATGATCGCGCCCAGCGCGTCCTGTTCCCCGTCCGCCAGCCAGCGGGCGACGTGCACCATGCGCAGCGCGGTGACCAGCCGCTCCCGGTCCTCCTCCGTACCGAGGTCGCCGAGGTACGGCGGCAGGATCACCCCGAGCGCCCGCAGCTCGCCGCGGGCGCACAGCCGGTGCAGGAGCGCTTCGAGTTCCGCGTCGCGGCCGGTGGTGCGCAGGCCTTCGGCGATGCCGAAGCGGGTCCAGTCCGCGTAGCTCCCCGGCGGTACGTCGCCGATGCGCGCGGCGGCGCGTACGAAGTGCTCCCGGGCCTCATCCGCTGCGCCCAGCGCCCGGTACGCCGAGCCCATGTTCACGTGCAGCGAGGCATAGAAGCCGCGGACCCGGTCGTCGCCGACCGCGTCCGCGCGGTCCAGGCACTCCTGGTTCCACCGCAGCGTCTCCTCGGGGGTGGACTGGTGCCGGGCCAGGTAGTGCGCGGCCACGCACTTCTCGTAGTCGTCGGTGGCGACGTCCCACGCCTGCCGGAAGCGGGCGCGGGCGTCGGCGGCCCGCCCCTCGGCCTCGGCGGCCATGCCCTCGACGCACAGCCGGACCACCAGGTTGTCGGGATCCACGGCGGTCTCCTTCATGGGATGCGGACGGGCATGACGAGGGTCGTGAAACTGCCCTGATCGGCAGACCGGACGACAACGGGCTCACTGTCCGAGGCGATCTCCAGCAGCACATCGGGCCCCACGCCGGCCTCCAGCGCGGCCGGCAGGACGGCAGGGTCGAACGCGATGCGCAACGGCGCCCCGGTGCACAGGGCGGGCAGCACCGGCCCACCCTCGACCGTCAGTCCGCCGTCACCGGTCCGCATGACGACCGGCCCGTCACTGTCCCGTCCCGTGAGGGCCGCGCACAGCGCCGTCCGGTCGGTGATCACCCGGTGCCGGGCGGCGGCGAGCCCGTCCAGCACCATGCGGTACGCGGGGAACACCTCGTCCGCGACGGCAAGCGTCCGCTCCTCCCCGCCCCCGCGCACGCGTACGTCGGCCCCATCCACCTCGATCGAGACCTCCGCCAGCCCCCGCACCCAGCCCGCGACCTCCCGCAGCTCCTCCACCTCGACGGTCAGCCCGCACGGCTCACCGCTGATCGCGAGCGGCCGCAGCGCCCGTACGGACAGCCGGTACCGGTCGGTGGCCACCAGCCGCAGCTCCTGGTCGGCGAGTTCGATCAGGACGCGGCCCAGCACCGGGAACTCCTCCCGCACCGCGCCCGCCGCCACCGCAGGGCCCACCTGCCGTACCGCCCCCGCCAGCTCCGCCCCGCCGACCCGGACCTCGGCGCGGCGCGCCCCGCCCGGCAGCGTGCGCAACACGTCCTCGATCGCCGCGCGGGCGGCCGCCGCCGACTCCCGGGTCCGCCGCAGCTGGTCCCGCAGCACCTCCCGGGCCTCCTCGGGCGGCCCGTCCAGCACCGCGGTCGCGTCGACCAGCGGCAGCCCGGCCTCGCGCAGCCGCCGCAGCAGCGTGGCACGGGGCGCCTGCTCCGGGGCGTAGTACCGATACCCGGTGGCCGCGTCCACCCGCGCGGGGCGCAGCACCGCGCAGTCGTCGTAGAACCGCAGCGCGCTCGGCGCCAGCCCGACCCGGCGGGCGAAGGCCCCGATGCCCATCAGGGGCTCGTCGTCGTCCATGACCGTCATGCTCGGCCTTCATCCGGCTCGAAGGTCAAGCGGAACCGCACCGATGAGTTTCGCCCCGCGCCCCGGTCATACCGGTATAACCCATCACCACCAGGGAGGTCCCCATGACCGAGACCGCGAAGGGCACCCGGCTCACCGAGGTCGGCCGGGTCGCCGTCACCGTCGCCGACCAGGACCGGGCGCTCGACTTCTACGTCAACACGCTCGGCTTCGAGAAGCGTGCCGACATCCCCTTCGGCGACGGCATGCGCTGGATCGAGGTGGGCCCGGCGGCCGCCCCGACCGGCATCGCGCTCGTCCTCCCGCGCGAGGGCCAAACCGCCGAGGGCACCGAAACCGGCCTGATCCTCACCTCAGAGGACATCGACGCCGACCACGCCACCCTGCGCTCACGCGGCGTCGACACCGACCCGGAGGTCCAGCGCTGGGGCGCCCCGGTCCCGCCGATGTTCAGCTTCCGTGACGCGGACGGCAACACGCTGATGGTCGTGGAGAACGGCTGAGCCCAGCCCCACCGGGAGCCGGTCCGCACACGGGGACGGACCGGCTCCCGGCGGTGTGAGTGGGTAGGGGGCGCCAGACCTCCTTTGACGGGCCTCCTTCTGACGGGCCCGGGGGCGCGGGACGGTTTTAAGACAAGAAAGAGACGCAACTTACGTCATCCGCGCGCCTTCGACAGCCAAAAACGATCACAGGCGAAACTTGATGTGCATGTACATGCCGTGATCGTGTGTTGGTGAGGGGGGATCAAGGACATGGCTGTCACGGTGCCGGACTGGGCCGACACTTTGCTGGATGTGATCGGGGTGTCCTGGCCGAACGTCGACGAGGACGCTTACCGGGACATGGCGGACTCCTTGCGGGACTTCGCCGATGACCTCGAGGACGACGGGCAACTCGCCAACGGTCATGTGTCGCGCCTGCTGTCATCCGGCTCCGGCGAGGCACTTGACGCTCTCAACCTTCACTGGGGCCAGGTCAAGGACAAACACCTCAAGGACATCTCATCGGCTGCGCGCACCATCGCCGGCGCGCTTGATACCGCCGCCACAGCCGTGGAGGCCATGAAGGGCGCGGCAATCGTCCAGCTGGGCTATCTGGCCGAGGAGGCCGGTGTCGCGCTGTCCTTGATCCCCGTGACCGGTGGTTTGTCGGCATTGCTGGGAGCGGGGGCGATACGGGCGACCCAGGAGGTTGTCAGGCGTCTGATCAAGGAGTGCGGGGAGGAGGCCCTCGGCTACATCACCGCGGCGCTGACCGAACCGGCTGTGGCCGCACTGGAGGGCATGGCCGCCGACCTCGTGGTGCAAGTGGGTGCGACCGCCCTCGGGTTGCAGGATGGAGTCGACCTCGATCAGGCTGGGCAGGCAGGCAAGGACGGCTTCAAAGAAGGCGTTCAGGGGGCCAAGGATGCCATGCAACTGGCCTCCGCGGACGGTGCGGGGAGTGGCGGGGGTGGCGGGGCGAAGAGGCTGCGCATCGACCACAAGGAGCACGACCACGCATCCACCCAGCTCAGTGGACTGAGCGTCAACTTCCATACAAAGACGGCAGGCAAGCTCTCCACCGCCAAGGCGCATCACAGCCGCACGCGCGGCCGTGACAGCCTCGCCGAGGCCATGGATCCGGTCGCGGACAAGGCCATGGACGCCTTGGAGAAGGCGCTCAAGACCATGGGCGATCACGTCAGCAGCAAGCTGCCCAAAGCGGTCAAACAAATATCCACCGACCACAAGAACAATGACATCGACATAGGTGCCGGTTTCGGTAAGGGCCGCAGGGAGAAAGGCGGCCGGGGCGGCGGTAACTCTCGCAACGGTGACGGGAAAAGGGGCGCATCCCACGCCAAGCCGAACTCGCTGAGAGACGCCAAGGAGGATCGGCGCGGCAAGGGCATTCCGCTAGTGCTGTGACCGCATAGGTTCGCCGGGCCGGAGGTTGGGGCGTTTGGATGGGCGGCGACGTCCGTTCCGACCGCTGGGAGGTGTGGTGGCCGAGCCTGTGCGCGTGCGCAGACTGACCGACCAGGAGGGGCAGCGGCTGCAGCAGATCGTGCGCCGCGGCAGCACGAGTTCGGTGCGATACCGGCGCGCGATGATGCTGCTGGCCTCGGCCGGCGGGAACCGCGTGCCGGTGATCGCCCAGCTGGTGCAGGCCGACGAAGACACCGTCCGGGATGTGATCCACCGGTTCAACGAGATCGGTCTGTCCTGCCTGGACCCTAAGTGGGCGGGAGGCCGTCCCCGCCTGCTCAGCCTTGACGATGAGGACTTCGTTATCGAGACGGCCACCACCCGCCCGGCCAAACTCGGGCAGCCCTTCACCCGCTGGTCGGTGCGCAAACTGGTCGCCTACCTGCGGAAAGTGCACGGCAGGGTCATTCGTATCGGCCGCGAGGCGTTACGTTGCCTGCTCGCGCGCCGCGGCGTCACCTTCCAGCGCACCAAGACCTGGAAGGAGTCCCCGGATCCGGAGCGCGAGGCGAAGCTGGACCGGATCGAGGAGGTCCTGGACCGTTTCCCGGACCGGGTCTTCGCGTTCGACGAGTTCGGCCCGCTCGGGATCCGGCCCACCGCGGGCTCGGTCTGGGCCGAGCAGGGGCACCCCGACCGGCTGCCCGCTACCTATCACCGCACTCACGGGGTCCGGTATTTCCACGGCTGCTACTCGGTCGGCGACGACACCCTGTGGGGCGTCAACCGCCGCAGGAAGGGAGCCGGGAACACGCTGGCGGCACTGAAGTCGATCCGTGCCGCCCGACCCGACGGCGCACCCATCCACGTGATCCTGGACAACCTGTCCGCCCACAAGGGCGCCGATATCCGCCGCTGGGCTGATAGACACCGGGTCGAGCTGTGCTTCACCCCGACCTATGCCTCTTGGGCCAACCCGATCGAGGCCCACTTCGGGCCGCTACGGCAGTTCACCATCGCCAACTCCCGCCACCCCAACCACACCGTGCAGACCCCGGGCCCTCCACGCTTACCTGCGCTGGCGCAACGCCAATGCCCGCCACCGAGACGTCCTGGCCGCCGAACGCCGCGAACGCGCCCGGATCCGCCGTGAGAAGGGCATCCGCTGGGGCGGACGCCCCCTCAAGGCCGCGGCCTGACCACACGCCCTGCGTGTCAGCTGAGGATCTCGGCCGCCTTGGTCATCGGCCCTCCTGCGTCACCGGTGTTGAGCGTTCCCGCCGGTTCGAACAACAGGATCGCGGTCTCCTCGTCTGCCACAGGGCAGTGTTCGACTCCACGGGGAACCACGAACAACTCGCCAGGTTCCAGCACCACATCGGCATCCCTGAGCTGGATGGTGAGCCGCCCGCTGATGACCAGGAACAGTTCATCGGTGTCCTCGTGGGTGTGCCAGACGAATTCCCCCTTCAGTTTGGCCAGCTTGACCTCGTAGTCGTTCAGCACAGCCACTTTCTTCTGCGACCACAGCTCGCTGAACTGCGACAGCTTGTCGGCGAGGTTGACAGGAACAGCAGACTTGGACATACGGCATCCTTCCCAAAGCCGGTCAACCGGGAGCGACCTCTCAGGCCCTCCGGCCGGCGTCACGAGCCTGCCGCGCTCGGACTCCGCCAGTCTTGTACGTTCCTGGCATGGCAACCGGAGACCGACCCCGCACGTCCATCAGCGCCTGGAGGCCGCCAGTCCCGGGGATCGCCGAGGTCTTCCACGCGCACTTCACCGACCACGCGTACCCGGCCCACACTCACGACACGTGGGACCTGATGATCCTCGACCATGGCTCGGTCGACTTCACACTCGACCGCCGCCGCCATGGAGCGACCGGTACCGCCAGCGTCCTCCTGCTGCCTCCCGGCGTCCCTCATGACGGTCGGACCGTCACGGCGGCAGGCTTCCACAAGCGCAACCTCTACCTCGACGACTCCGTACTCCCGCAGCGTTTGGTCGGCCGCGCGGTGGACGCTCCAGTCTTCAGCGACGGGCTGCTGCGCTACCGGATCGACCAGTTACACGCCGCTCTCGTCCATGCCGGAGACGGGTTCGAAGCCGAGTCCCGCCTCTCGCTCATCCGTGAACGACTCCACTTCCACCTCGACGCGCTCCAGCCCCGCGCACCAGGGCGCGAGGCAAACCGGCTTGCCGCCGAGCTGCGGGAACTACTGGACTCACGGATCCACGTCGGTATATCCCTGCACGACGCCGCCGCCATCCTGCATGCCCACCCCACTCACCTGATCCGCTGCTTCAAGCAGACATACGGCCTGCCGCCACACACCTACCTCACCGGCAGGCGCATCGATCAAGCACGTCGACTCCTCCTCGACGGTCACCGGCCCGCTGAGGTCGCCACAACCGTGGGATTCCACGACCAAGCCCACCTGAACCGACACTTCACACGCCACGTGGGCACCACACCCGCACGTTACAAGCGCCTTCGCACCGGCGCTCCAATCTCTTCCTGACTTTGCGTCGGATCCTCAGATCCAATCGCCTCTGTAGCCTCCGCCTCGCCCATCAACCCGGCGAACCTATGCGGTCAGAGCACTAGCCAAGCGGCGTTGTGCGACCGACCCGGTCGACGTGGCATCCGGCGAGATGGTGCTGGGGCAGACCGACATGTCCCTGCCCGGGGTGTTGCCCCTCATCCTGCAACGCACGCACATCTCCAGCTACCGCTATGGGCACTTCTTCGGCCGCAGTTGGGCCTCCACCCTGGATGAGCGCATCGAACTCGATCCGCTCGGCGGAGGCGCGGTCTGGGCCCGTGAGGACGGCTCGCTCCTGGTCTACCCGCGCTTGCCGCGCCCGCAGGACACCGAGCCCGTCATGCCTGTGGAAGGCCCGAGGCTGCCGCTCTCTTTCGGTGGGACCGACAACGCGGATACCAAATACCGCATCACCGAGCCGGACACCGGCCTGACCAGATGGTTCACCGGCAGTCCGTACAACGAGTCCGTCGCCTACTGGCTCACCGACATCGAGGACCGCAATGACAACCTCGTCACCGTCGATCGCCGAGGTGACGGCACCCCGTTAGCCGTCATGCATGACGGCGGCTACCGGGTCCGGCTGACCGTTCAGGACGGGCGTGTGCGCACCCTTGCCCTGGCCGCTACCGGCGGGCCGGTCACCGTCATGACTTACGGTTACGACGAGCAGGGCAACCTGGACGCGGTCACCAACTCCTCCGGTCTCCCGTTGCGGTTCACCTACGACCCGGACGGCCGCATCACCTCCTGGACAGACCGCAACAGCTCCACCTACCGGTACGTGTATGACACGGCGGGTCGTGTTACGGACACAGTCGGCCCCGACGGATACCTCTCCTCGAGCTTCACCTACGACACGGAAGCCCGGACAACCCGCTACACCGACTCCACCGGTGCGGTCACCACCTACCAGCTCAACGAGCACCTGCAGATCATTGCCGAGACCGATCCACTCGGCCACACGGTCCGACAGGAGTGGGACCGTCACGACAACCTGCTCATGCGCGCCGACGACCACGGCCGCACCGCGGTATGGACCTGGGACGAGAACGGAGACCTGCGCGCCGTCCGCATGCCCGACGGCACGGAAGTCACCGCGCATTACAGCGAACTGCATCTGCCTGTCGAGGTAACCGATGCGGATGGGGCGGTGTGGCGCTACGAGTACGACAACCGCGGCAACCATGTCGCGTTGCTCGGGCCGGACGGAGCGACGACGCGCTTCGAGCACGATGCCCACGGAGCGATTCGAGCGATCGTGGATGCCGCGGGCGGCCGTGAGACCTTCACGACCGACGGGGCAGGCATTCCGATCTCCTTGAGCGACGCTCTGGGCACCACCACCACCGTCACCCGGGATGCCTTTGGCCGCCCGGTTGCGGTGACCGACCCGATGGGGGGCGTCACCCTCCTGGAGTGGACCACCGAAGGGTTGTTGCAGCGCAGGGTCGAGCCCGACGGCAGCGAGTGTTCGTGGACGTACGACGCAGAGGGCAACTGCCTCACGGAAACCGACCGGAATGGCGGGGTGACCCGCTACGCGTACACACACTTCGACCAGCCTGTTGCTCGCACGACGCCCGATGGCGCTCGGCATGAATTCGTGTACGACACCGAACTGCGGCTCCTCAGGGTTCTCAACGGGCGGGGCCTGAGCTGGGAGTACGAGTACGACGCGGTCGGCCGTGTTGTCGCGGAGAAGGATTTCGACGGCCGCATCCTCCGCTACACCTACGACATCGCGGGCCGGTCTCTCACTCGCACCAACCCGCTCGGACAGACCATCACCCATCATCTGGACGACGCGGGTCAACTGGTCGCCAAGGACGCGGACGGTGTGCTCACGGAGTACACCTATGGCCGGGCAGGCCGACTGCTCGGAGCTGTATCCCCGGATCCAACGGTTGTTTTCGAGCGTGTAAATCACCTGCTGGGACGGGGCGTTGCCCTGATGCGCCATGAGTTCCCGGCCCAACCCCACTTCCTGACGGGAGACTTCCATGGTCACCGTATCGCCGGACCACACCGCCCCTGAGCCGTTCGATTTCGACCAGGAGGTGCGCGCACTCGTCCTCGGCACCGCACCCCGACTCTTCGCCGGCGTCCAGGAATTCGCCCTGGAGAACGGCTGGCGGGACGCCGAGGTCGCGGCGTGGGGCATGGCGTACCAGGACGGGCACGCGGACGTCACCAGCGTCGACGGGCGGCGGAGGTTCAGCCTGCCCTCGCCCGACCGGGCGACCCGGCACTTCGCGCTGCTGGAGGGCGTGACCGCGCGGTTGGTGTGGCTCGCGCCGCCGCGTGCGGCTGCCTTCGACCCGGCCGGGGCGGCCTGACCGCCAGTTTCTGGCGCTGCTGCCGCTCTTCTGTCTAGCGATGCTAGAATCAAGTCATGTCGGTACAGGAACGCAAGGAGCGCGAACGGGCGAGCCGCGAACGGCTCATCGTGGCGACCGCCCGCGAACTCGCCGAGCAGCAGGGCTGGGACGCGGTCACGACCCGCCGGCTCGCCGAGCGCATCGAATACAGCCAGCCCGTCCTCTACAGCCACTTCCGCGGCAAGCGGGAGATCATCGGTGCCGTCGCCCTCCAGGGCTCCACCGAGCTGGCCGCGGCGGTGCGGGCCGCGACCGCCGCCGTGGACGGCCCGCGCGAGCGGGTTGCCGCACTCGCCCGTGCCTACCTCGACTTCGCGGCCTCCAACCCGGCGGTCTACGACGCCATCTTCCAGCTCGACGGCGGTCTGGCGTACGCACAGGAGGACACCCCGGAACCTCTCAAGGACGCCTTCGCCGCGCTGCTGGAGAGCCTCGGCGAGGTCGCCGGGGACGGCGTCAACCCGGGGCTGTTCACCGAGGTGTTCTGGGCGTCCCTGCACGGGCTGGCGACCCTGACCCGGGCGGGACGGCTGCCGCCGGGGGACGCCGAGCACAGGATGGAGCTGCTGGTGGACCGGCTCGCCGTGGTCTGACCCGCCATCCCGGCTGATCCACGACCCGATGCGCGCCCTAGTCGCGGGGGAGCAGGGTGCCCAGGGGGCCCAGGTCCAGGTTGAGGTCTTCCAGGGTGAGGCCGTGCTGGTCGCACAGCTCGGTCATCCGGCGGTCCAGGTGCATCAGGGTGGTGCCGATGCTGTCGATCTGGTCGTCGGTGAGGCCGCCCGCGTCGATACGGCGCAGGGCCTGGCGTTCCATCAGCTGGCGGAGGAGTTCGACCACGGTCAGGACGAGGGCGACCAGGTCGCGGCCCATCGCGGCGGGGTCGAGGTCGACGCGGGTGTCGGTCACAGCGGGCCGCCGTCGGTCCAGGGGGCGGGGACGCGTTCGTTGACGGAGGACAGCAGGGCGTGCAGGGAGAGCCGGATGAGGGGGACCTCGGCGATGGCGATGACGAGGTCGCCGCTGACGACGACCCCGGTGGCGAGCACCCGGTCGAGGAGGTCGACGAGCGGTACGCCGATCGGGCCGTGGGCCTCGGCGGGGACGGTGCCCCAGGCGGCGGTGGTCATGGGGCGGCCCCGGTGCCGGCGAAGGCGTCGGTGAAGGAGTACGGGGGCCAGGGGCCCGACAGGTCGATCTGGATCGCGGGCTCGTCCCGGCGCAGCGAGGTCAGGGCGGCGCGGAGTTCGCGGGTCCGGGCGGTGTCGAGGAGGTAGGCCGCGTTGAGGATGTGGGCGCGGTCCTTGCCGGTGACCTCGACGCCGTGCGGACGCAGCCGCCGGGTGGCCACGGCGAAGCCGCGTACGACGGCGTCCACGCGCTCGGCGGCCTGGAGGGCGGCGTTCTGGCGCTGTTCGCGGCCCTGGTGGCGGTTGCGGACGCGGTCCAGGTAGGCGCGGCCGGTGTCCACCGCGGCTGTTTCCCGGACGGGCGGGGGAGTGGTGGGGGCGTAGACCTTTACGCCCCATTCCTGGCGGCCCGCGAGCCGGTCCAGGGCGGCCAGGAAGGACGTCTCCTTCTCGCGCAGGGCCTCCCGGATCCGCTCGTCGCTTCGGTAGAGGGTGGCCAGGGGGAGAGGGACGGTCGCGGTAACGGCGGAGACCGCCGTGATCACCTCGTGGTGGGCGCGGGCGCAGCGTTCCAGTTCGGCGCGGTCGGAGAGGCGTCGGCGCAGGGCCTCTTCGGTGTGGTCGGCGGCCGGTACGTCCTGGACGACGGCGGTGAGCGGGCCCGCCGTCAGGATGCGGACGGGGGCGTCGGTGCCGGGCAGGGCCTCGTGCGGGCGGCATACGGCGTAGGCGTAGGTGAGGGTGGGGGTCACGCGCCCTCGCCTCCCCGGGCGGCTCCGGTCAGCTCGGCGGATTCGTAGGACTCCAGCTGCTCGCGCAGCCGCGCGTTCTCCTCGGCGAGCGCGTCCCGCCGGGCGCGTGAGGACAGCGCGGGGTCGGTCTCCCACCAGTCGATCCCGGCCTTGCGGGCGGTGTCGACGGAGGCGACGAACAGCCGCAGCCGGATGGTGAGGAGTTCGATGTCCAGCAGGTCGATCTTGATGTCACCGGCGATGACGATGCCCTTGTCGAGGACGCGTTCCAGGATCTCGGCGAGATCGGACGTGGGCGGGCCGGTGGTCGGGGGCGGGGTGCACAGCAGATCGCGGTCGGTGCGGTGGTCAGCCACGGGGCGTCGTCCCTCGTTCCAGCAGGTCGAGCAGTCGGTCCTCTTCGCGGTCGAACTCCTCCGGGCCGATGGCCCCGGACTCCAGGGCCTCGTTGAGGGCGGCGAGCCGGGCCCGGACCACGGACGGGTGGCAGGTCTCGCGTTCCGCGGCGTCCCGCAGGCACTCCGCGACCCACACCACGCCCCGTACGGGCGCCAGCGGCAGGAGCGCGATCTCGCTCAGCACGCCCATGCGGGCTCCACGAAGCTGTAGCAGGGCAGCGGCCCGGTCAGCCGCAGCTCGACATGGCCGCCGTGCTCGGCCGCCAGCCGCTCCACCACGGTGTGGAAGCGCCGCATCTCGGCCCGGGCGAGGAGGAAGGACGCGTTGAGCACGCACCCCGGCACCTCCGGCCCGGCCACCCGCTCGTCCGCCACCTCCGACAGCTCGGCCAGCACCGCGGCCGCGGTGGCCGTGGCCCGGCGCGTGAGCCCCTGGGCCACGGCCTCGCCGAGCCGCAGGCTGGCCTCGTAGCCCGGGGTGCGGCGGGCGGCCGCGCGCAGCCGGGCGACCTCGGGGTCCTCGCGCACCAGCGACCGCAGATCGCCCTGGGCGGGGACCGCCTTGAGGTTCATCTCGACCCGGCCGTCGACCCGGTGGAGGGCGGCGAGGCAGTCGCCGTGCGAGGACTCCAGCTGGCGGCGCACCACCTCCTCGTCGGGCGCGACCATCCCGAAGCGCATGGGCAGCACCGGCCCGTCCGCCGCGAGGGCGAGCGCCAGTTCCTGGTGGGCGAGGAGGTCGCGCCGCTTGGCGCGCAAGCCGTCCGGGGCGTCGCTGACGACGGCGGCCAGCTCACCGGCGCGCAGCGTGCGCAGCGGGGCGGGGTGCGCGCCGACGCCGGTGCGGCCGGGCGGCAGGACGCGGCGGGCGTGGACGACGCCGTAGACGTACACGCTGCGGGGCGCGGCGGTCTCGGCCATGGGTCAGTCCTCCTCGGAGCGGCGGCGGGTGCGGGGCGCGGCGCCGGTGCGGCGCCGCGGCCGGGACTCCTCTTCCGGTTCGTCCTCGTCACCGCCGCCGACGGCCTGCTTGACCTTCTCCTCCACGGCGCCGACGGCCTTCTTGGCCTTCCGCTTGCCGAGGCCCTGGGCCACCGCCCCCGCCGCGGTGCCGCCCCCGCCGCCCGCGCCGAACAGCTCGGGCACGGTGCGGCTGCTGCGGTCGTATTCGAGGTCCACGCGGTTGCAGGCCTCCGCGAAGCGCAGGTAGGTGTCCACGCTCGCGACCACGACCCGGGCGTCGATCTTCAGGATCTCGATGCCGACCAGGGAGACCCTGATGAACACGTCGATCACCATGCCGCGGTCGAGGATCAGCTCCAGGACGTCGTACAGGGTGCCCGCCCGCGGAACGCAGACGACTTCCTCGGTGTAGGTGGTGGGAGCCATGGTCGGAGGTCCTCTCAGCAGTCGTCGGCCGCACCGCGCCGGTAGCGGCGGACCCTCCGGTACTCGCGCAGCTCGCCCCGCTGGTCGAGGTCCACCTCGTAGGTGGCCAGCAGGCTCGTGGTGTCGGGGATGCGGGAGACCTCCAGCACGTCCACGCTCACCCGCCAGCCGTCCTCGGTCCGCCGCACCGCGGACACCCCCTCGGTGGGGTGGGTGATCAGCGCGGCGAGCCGTTCGCAGGCGTGCCCGGCCGCCTGCTCGGGTCCGGGTTCGGGCTCGCGCTCCCGTTCCCGCGTCCTGCGGCTGGTCTCGGCGCCGGTCGCGCGCCGCTCTCGCTCTGCCATGTGCATCAGTCTGTTCACAGGGCGTGCCGGGCCGCGCGCTGAGTTGGGCCAGATGCGGGCGTGGTGTTACTCCGGGGACGGCCGGGGGCGGCCGGGGGGCGCCGTCACCGTATGACCGGACAAACCGCGCCCGGCGGAGGATGTCGGCGCGGGGCCGTACTCTGGAAGACCCCCGGCCCGTGTGACGTGTCGGGTGATTCGCGTTGTCCGTCTCCGGGATGGAATACCCCTTTATGAGCCTCACCGGTCTGCTCGACGCCGTCGTACGGGACCCCGCGCTCGCCGAGGCGGTGCGCGCTGCCGCCGACGGGAACCGCCCCCATGTGGATCTGGTCGGGCCGCCCGCCGCCCGGCCCTTCGCCGTCGCCGCGCTGGCGCGCTCCGCCGGGCGGCCCGTGCTCGCGGTGACCGCCACCGGCCGGGAGGCCGAGGATCTGGCGGCCGCGCTGCGCTCGCTGCTGCCGCCGGACGGGGTGGTGGAGTACCCGTCGTGGGAGACGCTGCCGCATGAGCGGCTCTCGCCGCGTTCGGACACCGTCGGCCGCAGGCTCGCGGTGCTGCGCCGGCTCGCGCATCCGAGCCCCGACGACCCGGCCGCGGGGCCGGTGTCGGTGGTGGTGGCGCCGGTGCGTTCGGTGCTGCAGCCGCAGGTCAAGGGGCTCGGCGAGCTGGAGCCGGTGAGTCTGCGGGCCGGGCGGAGCGCCGATCTGGAGGAGGTCGTGGACGGGCTCGCGGCCGCCGCGTACTCCCGGGTGGAGCTGGTCGAGAAGCGCGGCGAGTTCGCCGTGCGCGGCGGCATCCTGGATGTCTTTCCGCCGACGGAGGAGCATCCGCTGCGGATCGAGTTCTGGGGCGACGACATCGAGGAGATCCGCTACTTCAAGGTCGCGGACCAGCGGTCCCTGGAGGTCGCCGAGCACGGCCTGTGGGCCCCGCCCTGCCGTGAGCTGCTGCTGACCGACGACGTACGGGAGCGGGCGGCGGCCCTCGCCGAGGAGCACCCGGAGCTGGGCGAGCTGCTGGGCAAGATCGCCGAGGGGATCGCCGTCGAGGGCATGGAGTCCCTGGCGCCGGTGCTGGTCGACGACATGGAGCTGCTGCTGGACGTGATGCCCGCGGGCAGCATGACGGTGGTGTGCGACCCGGAGCGGGTGCGGACCCGGTCGGCGGATCTGGTGGCCACGTCGCAGGAGTTCCTGCAGGCGTCGTGGGCGGCCACGGCGGGTGGCGGGGAGGCGCCGATCGACGTGGGCGCGGCCTCGCTGTGGGGGCTGGCGGACGTCCGGGACCGGGCCCGCGAGCTGGGCATGATGTGGTGGTCGGTGAGCCCCTTCGCGGCCGACGCCGAGCTGGACGAAGACACCCTCGCACTTGGGATGCACGCCCCCGAGACCTACCGCGGCGACACCGCCCGCGCGCTGGCCGACACCAAGGGCTGGCTCGCCGAAGGATGGCGCGCGGTGTACGTGACCGAGGGCCACGGCCCGGCCTCCCGCACCGTCGAGGTGCTGAGCGGCGAGGGGATCGCGGCGCGGCTCGACGCGGAGCTCGGCGAGATCAAGCCGTCCGTGGTGCACGTGGCGTGCGGGTCCATCGACTACGGCTTCGTCGACCCCGGTCTGAAGCTGGCCGTGCTCACCGAGACGGATCTGTCCGGGCAGAAGGCGGCGGGCAAGGACGGGGCGCGGATGCCCGCGCGCCGCCGTAAGACGATCGACCCGCTCACCCTCGAGGCGGGCGACTTCATCGTCCACGAGCAGCACGGCGTGGGCCGCTACATCGAGATGGTGCAGCGCACCGTGCAGGGCGCGACCCGCGAGTATCTGGTCGTCGAGTACGCCCCGGCCAAGCGCGGCCAGCCCGGCGACCGGCTCTACATCCCGACCGACCAGCTGGAGCAGATCACCAAGTACGTGGGCGGCGAGGCCCCCACGCTGCACCGGCTCGGCGGCGCCGACTGGACGAAGACCAAGGCGCGTGCCAAGAAGGCCGTGAAGGAGATCGCGGCCGATCTGATCAAGCTGTACTCGGCCCGGATGGCCGCTCCCGGCCACGCTTTCGGCCCCGATACGCCCTGGCAGCGCGAGCTGGAGGACGCCTTCCCGTACGCGGAGACCCCCGACCAGCTCACCACGATCGGCGAGGTCAAGGAGGACATGGAGAAGTCGGTCCCGATGGACCGGCTGATCTGCGGCGACGTCGGCTACGGCAAGACGGAGATCGCGGTGCGCGCCGCCTTCAAGGCGGTCCAGGACGGCAAGCAGGTCGCGGTGCTGGTGCCGACGACGCTGCTCGTCCAGCAGCACATGGGCACCTTCAGCGAGCGGTACGGGCAGTTCCCGGTCGTGGTCAAGGCGCTGTCCCGGTTCCAGACCGACACCGAGGCGAAGGGCGTCCTGGAGGGCCTGCGGGAGGGCTCGGTCGACGTCGTCATCGGCACCCACCGGCTGTTCTCCTCCGAGACCAAGTTCAAGAACCTGGGCCTGGTCATCGTCGACGAGGAGCAGCGCTTCGGCGTGGAGCACAAGGAGCAGCTGAAGAAGCTCCGGGCCAATGTGGACGTGCTGACCATGTCCGCCACCCCCATCCCGCGCACCCTGGAGATGGCGGTCACCGGCATCCGCGAGATGTCCACGATCACCACCCCGCCGGAGGAGCGCCACCCGGTGCTGACCTTCGTCGGGCCGTACGAGCAGAAGCAGATCGGCGCGGCCATCCGCCGTGAACTGCTGCGCGAGGGCCAGGTCTTCTACATCCACAACCGGGTCGAGTCCATCGACCGGGCCGCGGCCCGGCTCCGCGAGATCGTGCCCGAGGCGCGCATCGCCACCGCCCACGGCCAGATGTCGGAAGGCGCCCTGGAGCAGGTCGTGGTCGACTTCTGGGAGAAGAAGTTCGACGTCCTGGTCTCCACGACGATCGTCGAATCCGGCATCGACATCTCCAACGCCAACACGCTCATCGTCGAGCGCGGCGACAACTTCGGCCTCTCCCAGCTGCACCAGCTGCGCGGCCGGGTCGGGCGGGGCCGCGAGCGCGGATACGCGTACTTCCTCTACCCGCCGGAGAAACCGCTCACCGAGACCGCCCACGAGCGGCTTGCCACCATCGCCCAGCACACCGAGATGGGCGCCGGTATGTATGTGGCGATGAAGGACCTGGAGATCCGCGGCGCGGGCAATCTGCTCGGCGGCGAGCAGTCAGGGCACATCGCGGGCGTCGGCTTCGACCTGTACGTACGGATGGTCGGCGAGGCCGTCGCCGACTACCGGGCCACGCTGGAGGCGGACGGCGGCGAGGTGGAGGAGGCGCCGCTGGAGGTCAAGATCGAGCTCCCGGTCGACGCGCACGTCCCGCACGAGTACGCCCCGGGCGAGCGGCTGCGCCTCCAGGCGTACCGCGCCATCGCCTCGGCCAACAGTGAGGACGACATCCGCGCCGTCCGCGAGGAGCTGACCGACCGCTACGGGCCGCTGCCCGAGCCGGTGGAGAACCTGCTGCTGGTCGCGGGCCTGCGGCTGCTGGCCCGTTCGTGCGGCGTCTCCGACATCACCCTCCAGGGCTCCAACATCCGCTTCGGGCCGGTGGAGCTGCGCGAGTCCCAGGAGCTGCGCCTCAAGCGGCTCTACCAGCGCGCGATCGTCAAGCCCGCCACCCAGCAGGTCCTGGTGCCCCGCCCGGCGACGGCCCGTATCGGCGGAAAGCCGCTGGTCGGGCGGGAACTGCTGGCGTGGACGGGCGAGTTCCTGACCACGATCCTGGGATCGTGACGGGCCTGGAAGGTGGCGGGACTGAAGGGGACGGGCCTGGGAAGGTGACAGCCCTGGAAAGGTGACGGGGCCGGACGCCACGCGACACCCCCGTGGTCGCGCGGCGTCCGTCCCCGGATCGGTGGCGGCCCAGGAGACCGCGGCGCGGGCGGCCCGGCGGGCCGGGCCGGATCGCGGACCTGCGGTCACCCAGGACAGTAGGCGGGGGCAGCGGGGGCGGCGAGGAACGAACTGCACAGTGACGGCGCCGCGCGGTTGCCGTTCGAACGGTGACCGGTGAGCGGGCGGATCAGAGGTCGCCCAACGCCCGCATCGCCAGCCACAGTTCGTACTTCGCGCTCGGCGCGCTCAGCAGCGACCTCCCCAGCACGTCTTCGGCCCTCGTCAGCCGCTTACGGGCCCCGGGCAGCGAGATCCCGAGAGCGGAGGCGGCCGCGGGCAGCCGGGCGTCGGCGCGCAGCCAGGCCCGTACCGTCTCGTGACCCGCCGTCAGCTTCGCCTGCTCCAGCGGCCGCAGCTGCGCCCGCGCCCAGACCGCGGCGGTGGGCGCGGACAGCAGACCGTCCAGGGTGGCCGGGTGCCCGGCCGGGGCCGTGCCGCGGGGCGCCTGGTGCAGCCGCAGCGCCAGCCAGGCGGCGGACTGGGCGGCCAGGCTGTGGCTGACGCCCACGCCGAGCAGCCCGTCGAGGTGGCGCATCCGCGCGGCCAGCGTATTGCGGTGGATCTTGAGGTGGCGGCTGGCGGCGCTGCCGAAGCTGAGCCAGGAGCCGAGGGTGCCGAGGAGTTCCGCCGCGCCGGGGTCGGCGCGACGGGTCGGCACGTACTCCAGGCACGGCGCCAGCAGTTCGCTCGCCCAGACGTGCCCCTCCGGGCTCGCCAGCACCGTCACATCGCTGTGCCCGCCGAAACCGGCGCACCGCTGCGGTGCGTTACGGGCCACCGCCAGGGCGTGGAACGCCTGCTCGTAGCCGACCGGGGCGTCCCGCAGCGCGACCTCCGCGCTCACCCCGACCCGGCACTCCGTCTCCTGCCGGGTGATCAGCCGGTCCAGCGGCTCGCCGTCCGGCGCGACCGGCTCCCCCTGGGCCGGGACCAGCGAGATCAGATGGTTGGGGCGCACCGGACACGGCACCAGCCATGCCCGGCCGCGCACCGAATCGTGGATCCGCGCCGCGATCTCGCGCCGCCGGTCGACCGGGCACTCGATCACATACACCTGGACCACGGCGGGCAGCGCCGGGCGCAGCGCGGCGGCGATCCGCTGCGCCGCGGGCACGCTGCCGACCATGAGCAGATGCAGCACCGCCTCCCGGCTGTACGCCTCGGCCGACTCGACGCGGCGGCGCGCCCGTTCGGCCTCCTCGACCCGCCAGCTCAGGCCGAGGGTGCGGGACGCGTCGGCGAGCAGCAGCCCGCAGCGCGGCGCGGAGGGCGCGACGACCGCCAGATACGGCGCCGGGTCCCGGGTCTCGGTGGGCCCGAGCGAGACCAGGTGCACCGGGCGCGCCTCGCCCCCGCCGAGCACCCCGGACGGCACGCCGCGGCGGTGCAGTTCGACGGCCGCCTCGGCGGCGAGCCGCCGCAGCGACGCGGGCGGCGGCGGGTCGTCCGCCGTGGCCAGCACGGAACCGTCGGCTCCGATGAGCATGGCAGGGCCGCCGGTGCGCCGGGTGAGCCAGTCGAGCATGGCTCGTACCGCCCCGCGCCGGGCGGCGAGCCGGGCGAGGGCGAGCACGTCGTCGGCGCGTTCGGCTCGCGCGTCGGAGGGCGGAGCTGCCATGAACCGCACCTTAGTACGCATACTCCGGCGCTGGTGAGGTCCCTTTCGGTGGCCATTAGGGTCTACGTCGTGTCCGCTGTCATAGCCGCCATGATCACCGCCGTCGTCGGTGTCCTCGGCACGCTCTTCTCGCCCCTGCTGCACCAGCGGTTGACGGCGCGTCAGCGCGCAGAGGAGGCCATTGCCGAGGAGCGGCGACGCGGTTTCGAGGAACGCCGGGCCGCCTACACCGCCATGAACCGCGCCTCCCGGCAGTTCCACACCCTCCTCAAGGACGCGCTGCACCGCATCCGGGACGGCGTCTACACGGACGAGGACCGCGACCGGCTGGAGGAGGCCCGGCGCGACTACCGGGACCAGTACGCCGAGGCGCAGATGATCGTCCCCGAGCGGGTGCTCGCCGCGTCCCGCGACCTGAACACGGTCCTCGCCGGGATCGACGCGATGGCCAAGCGCATCGACCGGGGCGTGGCGCGGGAGGGGGAGACCGCGGCGGTGGCCCTGCTGGAATTGAAGGACGCCGAGCCCCGGCTGGCGGCGATGCGGCGGCTCATGCGGGAGGACCTGGGGCTCACGGACTGACCCACCGTTTCCCGTGCGGCCTTACGTCCGGGGTAATCGACCGTTCCCGGGCGTCCGCGCGAGGGTGGTTCCGCATCGGCGGCCCGACGACGGCCGCCACGAACCCGCCGGGAGGATCCATGACCGCCTATGCCCTGGCCCATCTGCGAGGCCGTAGCCCGCACCCGGACATCGTCACGTACCTGGAGCGCATCCAGGCGACCCTCGATCCCTTCCACGGCCGCTTCCTCATCCACGGCGGCCCGGCGGAGGTCGTGGAGGGCGCGTGGCCGGGCAGCGTGATCCTGATCGAGTTCCCGGATGCGGTGCGGGCCCGGGAGTGGTACGTGTCGCCCGCCTGCCAGGACATCCTGCCGCTGCGGACGGACCACATCGAGGGGGACGTGGTCCTCGTGGAGGGCGTGGGCCGGGACTACGACCCGGCCGAACGCGCCGCCAAGCTCCGCGCGGCGGACGTCGGGTACTCGCCCGGGGACCAGCTCGCCGGTCATGCCGGGCTCAGCGGCCCACCGCGTACCCCTGGGCGCCCCGGGGGTTGGCCCCGGCCAGCAGCACTCCCGTCTCCGGGTCGCGCGCCACCGCGCACAGCCGCCCCTCCGACCAGGCCCCGCCCACCACAACGTCGTGGCCGCGCCGCCGCAGCGCGCGGACCGTGTCCTCACCGGCCCGCGACTCGATCACGACCCGCCCCGCCGTCATCGCGCGGGGGTGGAAGGAGCCGGGGAAGCTCTCCTGGTGCCAGTTGGGCGCGTCGATGGCGCCCTGGAGGTCGAGCCCGGAGCGTACGGCCGCGCCGCGCAGCGCGACATGGAGGAAGAAGTGCAGGCTCCACTGGTCCTGCTGGTCGCCGCCCGGGGTGCCGAAGGCGAGGACCGGGGTGTCGCCGCGCAGCGCGAGCGAGGGGGAGAGGGTGGTGCGCGGGCGGCGCCCGGGGGTCAGGGAGTTGGGCAGGCCCGGGTCCAGCCAGGCCATCTGGAGCCGGGTGCCGAGCGGGAAGCCGAGCGCGGGGATGACGGGGTTGGACTGCAGCCAGCCGCCGCTGGGGGTGGCGGCGACCATGTTGCCCCAGCGGTCGACGATGTCGAGGTGGCAGGTGTCGCCCCGGGTGACGCCGTCCGGGCCGATGGCGGGCTCACCGCCGACGGCCGGTTCCCCGCCGGTGGTCGGCGCGCCGCCGACGGTCGGCTCCCCGCCGCCGGGCCCGGCGGCCGGACCGGTTCCGCCGGACGCCGACCGGGCGACGGCGGCCAGCGCCTGCTCGCTCAGCCGGGGTTCGCGGCCGCCGGGGCGCCCCGGGCGCAGCTCGTACGAGGCGTGCTCGCCCACCAGCGCCCGCCGTTCCTCGGCGTACGGGCGGGAGAGGAGGTCCGCGAGCGGTACGTCGGCGGCGTCCCCGTACCAGGCCTCCCGGTCGGCCATGGCCAGCTTGCCGCCCTCGATGAGGGTGTGCAGCAGGCCGGGCGTGCCGAGGTCGGCGGCGGCCGGCCCGTCCGGCAGCAGGGCGAGTTGCTGGAGGAAGACCGGCCCCTGGCTCCAGGGCCCGGCCTTGCACACGGTCCAGCCGTTCCAGTCGTACCGGGCGGGTTCCTCGTACGTGGCCTCGAAACCGGCGAGGTCGTCGCCGGTGAGGGTGCCCGCGTGGCGTTCCCCGGAGGAGTCCATGGCGGGCCGGGCCGCGGCGGCGGCCAGCTCCTCGGCGACGAAGCCCTCGCGCCACACCCGCCGGGCCGCGTCGATCTGCGCCTCCCGGCCCGGACCGGCCGCCTCCGCCTCGGCGACGATCCGCCGCCAGGTGGCGGCCAACGCGGGGTTGGTGAGCAGCCGCCCGGGGACGGGCGGCCGTCCGCCCGGCAGATACAGCTCGGCGGAGGCCGTCCACTCGGTCTCGAACAGCTCCCGTACGGTCTCGACCGTCTCGCCGATCCGCTCGACCGCGGGGTGGCCGTGCTCGGCGTACCCGATCGCGTAGCGCAGCACCTCGGCGAGGTGCCGCGTGCCGTGGTCGCGCAGCAGCAGCATCCAGGCGTCGAACGCGCCGGGGACGGCCGCGGCCAGCGGCCCGGTGCCGGGCACCAGGTCGAGGCCGAGCCCGGTGTAGTGGTCGATGGTGGCCCCGGCGGGTGCCGGACCCTGCCCGCACAGCACGGTCGGCGGGGAGCCCGCGGGGGCGAGGATCATCGGCACCTCACCGGCGGGCCCGTTCAGATGCGGCTCGACGACCTGCAGGACGAACCCGGCGGCGACGGCCGCGTCGAAGGCGTTGCCGCCGTCCTCCAGGACGGCCATGGCGGACTGCGAGGCCAGCCAGTGCGTGGACGACACCATGCCGTAGGTGCCCTGGAGGGTGGGCCGGGTGGTGAACATGGGGCTCCCTGGAGTGCGGGGAAGAGCGCGGCCGAAGTGCGGCCCAGCATCGCGCACCACCCGCGGACCGGTCCACGGTGCGTCGATCAGACCCCGAGGGGTGTGGCCCATGCCGGGGATCTCCACGAGCCGGGCGCCGGCGATGACCTGGGCCACATGCCGCGGGTGCGGCAGCGGGAGGACCGGTCCGGCGGTGGTCGCGACGACGAGCGTGGGCACCTCGGTCGCGGCGAGGGCGTCGGTGGGCACCAGCCCGTCCAGCACCGCGACCGCGTCCTCGGCCAGATCGGCGAGGCGGTAGGGGGCCTGCTCGTAGGACCAGGTGGAGCGTCCGGTGTCGCGGTGGTCGTGGCGGATGACGCGGTGGTGCTCGGCCAGGGCGTCCACGCTCGAGCCGTCGAGGGTCATTTCGCCGCAGGCAGAGCGGAGTCGGCTGACGGGCGGGCGGGGCGCTTCTACGCTGAGGGGATGAGCAGCCACGAGCCGACACCAGCCCGCGTCATCCCCCTGCGCCCCGTCCCAACGGCCAAGGAGCCACTGTGGCGGGACGTCGTCGGGGACGTGCTGCGGCGGGAGCGGCTGGCGCAGCGGCGCACGCTCAAGGACGTCGCCGACGCGGCGCGGATCTCGATGCCGTACCTCTCCGAGCTGGAGCGGGGCCGCAAGGAGGCTTCGTCGGAAGTCCTCGCGGCCGCCGCTCGCGCCCTCGGCCTGGGGCTGGCCGATCTGCTCGCGCTGGCCCACGGCGAGATCATCCGCCTGACGGCGGCGGGAGCGCGGACGGCCACGGCCGGCGCCGCCGCGCCGCAGGCGCGGCTGACGTCGCATCAGGGCGAGGCCCGGCTGCGGCTCGCCGCCTGAAACCGCCCGAGCCGCCCGAGCCGCCTGAACCGCCCGAGCCGCTCGAGCCGCCCGAGCCGCCTCGGTTACGCGGTCACGCGGCGCGGACCAGCCGCCGGGACAGCACCTCGTCGGCCAGCCCGTACGCCACCGCCTCCCGCGCCGTGAACACCTTGTCGCGGTCCATGTCCGCGCGCAGCGTCGCCACGTCGTGCGGGGTGTGACGGGACAGCACCTCCTCGACCTGGGCCCGGATGCGCAGCATCTCCTTGGCCTGGAGGCTGAGGTCGGACACCGTGCCGCGCGCCCCGCCGGTCGCGGGCTGGCCCAGCAGGACCCGGGAGTGTTCGAGGACGAAGCGCCGCCCGGGGTCGCCCCCGGCCAGCAGCACCGCCGCGGTCGAGGCCGCCTGGCCGACGCAGAACGTCGAGATCGGGGCGGTCACGAAGGTCATCGTGTCGTAGATCGCCATGAGCGAGGTGTACGAGCCGCCCGGCGAGTTGATGTAGATCGCGATCTCCTGCTCGGGACCGGCCGACTCCAGGTGGAGGAGTTGCGCGATGACGACGTTGGCGACGCCGTCGTCGATCTCCGTGCCCAGGAAGATGATCCGCTCCGACAGCAGCCGGCTGTAGATGTCGTACGCCCGCTCGCCCTGCGTGGTGCGCTCGACGACGGTCGGAATCGTGTACTGGCTCATGTCCTCAGATCCCCATCCGTCGACGCGGGGCGCCCGGGCGCACATCGCTCAGCGATTCCACGATGTGGTCGACCATCCCGTACTCCTTCGCCTGCTCGGGTGTGAAGAACCGGTCCCGGTCGCCGTCGCGGGAGATCGTCTCCCGGGTCTGGCCGGTGTGCTCGGCGATGATGCGCTCGATGGCCGTCTTGGTGAACTCCAGGTTCTCGGCCTGGATCGCGATGTCGGCGGTCGTCCCGCCGATCCCGGCCGACGGCTGGTGCATCATGATCCGCGCGTTGGGCAGGGCGTACCGCTTGCCCGCCGTCCCGACCGTGAGCAGGAACTGCCCCATGCTCGCGGCGAACCCCATGGCGAGGGTCGCGACGTCGTTGGGGATCAGCCGCATCGTGTCGTAGATCGCCAGCCCGGCCGTCACCGAGCCGCCGGGGCTGTTGATGTAGAGGCTGATGTCGGTGCGCGGATCCTCCGCCGACAGCAGGAGCAGCTGCGCGCAGACCCGGTTCGCGGAGACCTCGTCGACCTGGGTGCCGAGGAAGACGATCCGCTGGGTGAGGAGTTGCGCGGCCAAGTGGTCGTCGAAGCGCGAGGGCGGCGTATCGCCGTCGTCGGCGCGGGGGCTCAGGGCTGGGTCCCAGCCGGTGAGGGGTGCGGGCATCGGGCCTCCCGTGGTGATCCGCGGCGGCCTTCGCCGCGGTCACTTCACTGTCGGCCCGAACCGGCTTCGGGGGCAGGTTTCTCTGCCCGCGGCAGATGCGCCGTCAGCAGAGGTGCGGCAGCGGATCAGCACACGTCGCGGACGTAACCCTCGTCGTCCGGGGTGGAGACGTCCCGGTCGCGGCGTACGACGGACAGCCGGTCGCCGAAGCCGTCGCACGCCTTCGCCATCCCCTTGTCCTCGTACTCGACGACGACCACCCGGTTCCGGTACGGCTTCGCGAACGCCCCGCACTCGTCGTATCTGCCGCACTCCTCGACGACCGCGAAGTCCAGCCCGGTCTTCGCGCGGCGTGCGGCGAGCGGCCCGGTGTTCTTCTGCGCGATCGCGAGCCCCAGGTCGTGGGCCCGCCGCGCCAGCAGCGACACATACGCCGTGGCCTGGTCGGCGGTCAGCAGGTCGGGCCAGCGGGTGAACGTGTCGAGGTTGTCGGGCTCGACGGCGTCGAATCCCTTGTCGGCGCAGCTCTTGAACCACGCCCCGACCTTCTCGGCCGCCTCCTCGCGCTTCGCGGCGGTGGTGATGTCGAGGACCGACTCCCCGTCCCACTCGGGGTCGCCCACGACCTCGCCCTTCTTGTCGTGCAACAGCAGCCGGGACGGCCACTTCTCGCCCGGCTGGGTCTGGAAGGCGTTGACGTAACAGACGTTGTACAGCCCGGGCGCCGGATCGTCCGCACGGTCCCGGCTCACGATCCGGACGCCCTTGGGCGGCGTGTAGGCGCCACCGATCTGGTAGTCCCAGGCGGCCCCCACGGGCGGCAGCTTGACGTCGGCCGCTCCGGTGTCCTTCGTGGCAGAGCCGCACCCGGGCAGCACGGTCATGACCGCGGCGGCGAGGGCCGACGCGACCGCGGTCCGGGTGCGCGCGGCGGGGGAGTGGTCCATGCTCATGCCCCCTGCGCCACTCGGGCCTTGCCGCGGAAGACCTGTTCCGTATGCCAGGCGACGTTCTGCGGCGCGACCGTCGCGCTGCCGCGCTGCGGCCCGATGAGCGAACGGTCCACCAGGTCGAGCACCTGCGTCCGGGCCGCCTCGCCGCGGCCGGTGAACTCCCGGGAGACGATGATGCGCCGCCCGCCGTCCAGGCCCAGCACCCCCCGGTCGAACAGCTTGTGGTGCAGGGAGCACAGGCACAGCGCGTTGGAGAGGTCGTCCGCGCCCCGGAAGGCCCACCACCGCACATGCGCGGCCTCCAGCCCCACCGGCACCCGGCCGATGGCCCCGTCGAACCCGCAGAACGCGCACCGGTATTCGTAGGCGACGAGCACCTGCCGCCGCAGCTCGGCCGCGCGCCGCCGGTCGCGTGCCGTCACGGTCGCGACCACCGCGCCGTCCGCCGACTCCAGGTCGAGCCCGACCGCGGCGGCGATGTCGGTGTGGAGCGAGGGCGGGAAGTGCGTGTCCAGCAGAACGTGCGCCAGCCGCCCCAGCAGTTCCGGCTCGGCGGACAGCGCGGACCGCAACTCCGGCACCAGCCGCCCCTGCGCGCCGCTCTCCCGCAACTGCCCCACGCCCGACCCGGGGCTGGAACCGCCGTCGGCGGTGCGCACCTCCCACACCCCGTCATTGGTCAGGTGGTGGAAGGGGTACGAGGGCGAGGTGTCGTGCGGAGGCCCGTAGTCCCGCAGCAGGTCCTTCAGGTCCCGTTCGACGTCCGAGTAGCGGAGCCCCTCGTCGGGCCCCTGCTGGAAGCGCCCCAGGGCGTACAGCATCAGCAGCGGCTTGTGCGGTGCCCGTAACCCCTTGTGGGTCCACTGCCGCAGGTTGCCGACGCGTTCGATCCAGTCCATGTGACGGACTGTATTGCGGCCGTGTGCCGGGTGGACGCGGCGGGTCACCGGCCCCAGATCCGCCGGTACGCCTGCCGGTAGCCCTCGGAGTCCCAGGACAGGGCGCCGCCGCTGTTGGCGGCGGTGGTGATGTGGACGGGGGCGACGTATCCGCTGGCGGGGCTGCCCGCGAAGGCGCGGTTGAACTCGTCGACGATCTGCCAGCCCTGTTCGGACAGCGGCTCGGGCACGGTGGCGGCCTGGTACCGCTTGCTGTTGATGCGCTCGAAGGCCGACGGGTCGCCGTCACCGGCGCCGATGGTGTACGGGGCGCCCGCGCCGTCCTTGTCCGCGGCGCGCAGCGCGGGGGCGGTGTGCTGGAAGTACAGGTCGTTGATGGCGGCGGAGTAGGTCCACTTGTCGCCGTAGCGGGAGAGCAGCGAGCGGACCGCCCCGATGGCGCGGCGGTTGACGTCGGGTATCGGGATGTTCTGGTAGCTCAGCAGCTTGACGTCGGAGCAGGTGGCGAGTTCCTTCTTGATCAGGTCCGACTTGCGCTTCGCGAACGGCACCGTGGCGTCGGTGAACAGGACGACTCCCGCGTGGCCGTCCGACCGGGCGATGATCCAGTCGGCGCTGATCCTCGCGACGTCCTCGACCCGGGAGGTGACGTTGCTGAAGAGTTCCGGCTTCTCGCTGGGGCCGGGGGCGCCGGCGGCGTGCCAGCCGATCAGCGGAATGCCCGCCGCCTTGGCCTCCTTGGCCTCGTCGGCGGCGGTTGCGGGGTCGAAGCCGCCGATGACGATGCCGTCCGGCTTGAGGTCGAGGGCCTGCTTGAAGGCGGACCGGATGCCGCTCGGCGTGCCCTGGCCGTTGAGGGTGCGGGCGTTCCAGCCGAGCAGCTTGGCCGACTCCTGAACGCCCTGGGCGACCCCGGCCACGCCGGGGTTGGTGAGGGTCTGGGCGATGAAGACGATGCTCTTGCCGTGACGGGCCTTCGGACCCGTGGTGGGGCCCTTCCACGGGGCGTCCACCTCTTCGGCCTTCGCGACCGCCCGCTTGGCCTTGGCGAGGGCGGCGGGGCAGCCGGGCTCGGCGGGGCGCGGGTGCGTGGCGGCGGTGCCGGATCCGGGTTCGCAGCCGGTGGTGGCCACGGCCAGGAGCGCGGCGGCTGTCAGGACCGACTTGCGGGTGGCGTGCACGGGTCTCCTCAGCGGGGGCACAGACGGGTTCGGGCCGGGGGTGGGAGGAGACAGATTACGGGTGGCGGTGCCCCGCCGGGCAGCCCCCGGGGGCGAGCGAGAGGCGACGGGGCGGTGGCCTAAACCTGACAACCGTGGATCTTCGGTAACCGTTGCCGATGGATGTCTTGCATGCGTACGCACACACGGTAGTGTTCACGGCCGGTTGGACGTGTGGCGCAAACCAGTCGCTCGCATGGGGCGCGAACGCCGCCGGCGTCACGCTCCACGGTCGTCGGCGGTCGGCAACAACGACACCTCGGTCACCGCTCAGGAGCACATCGAAGGAGGCCCGGGTGTCTGTGGACACAGAGGACCCGCCACGCGAACCGGACCCCTCCGGGCGCGCGCCGCGGGAGCCCAGGCTGCTCCGCTGGAAAGCAGACGCCCGGAGAGCGGAAGCCCGAAGGGCGGACGCCCTGCCGCGAGCTGACGCCCTCCTCGACCGGTGGCCGTTCCGGCGGAAGCTCAACGTCCTGGTGGTCGTGCCCGTCGTGGTCGTCGGCGTGCTGCTGGGCGTCGGCGCGTACGGCCAGGTGCAGCAGGCCCGGGACGCCGACCGGACCGCGCGGCTGGTGCGCGACAGCGAGCAGGTCACGCGGCTGGTCAACGACATCCAGGCCGAGCACCGGCAGGCGCTGCTGCTGGCGGTCGAGCAGGAGACGGCCCGGCCCGGGGCGAACCTGCCGTCGACCGTCGACTACCGCCGGATGCAGCGGGCCACCGACCAGCAGGCCACCGCCGTGCGTTCCGCGTTCGGCGCGGGGCTGACGAAGGACGAGAGGCGGGCCCTGGACTACGTCCACAGCCTCGGCGTGCTGCGGGACAAGGTCGAGCGGGGCTCGGTGCCCGCCGCCGGTATCGACCCCGCGTACGCCAACGCGGTCGGCTACCTGATCGACGGCATCGGGCTCGACCGCTTCTCCGGCTCCTCGTCGTCCTCGGTGATCGAGCTGCTGGACACGGTGCTGCGCGCCGACGCCGCCCACGCCGCCTTCGAGAGCGGGGTGTTCTCGGCCCAGACCCAGGACGCCAACGCCCTCACCGAGTACACCCGCGCGGCCGGTGCCCACCGGGTCTACCAGGAGCAGACGGAACGATTCGGCCGCATCGCCGACCCGGACCAGGTCCTGCGCCTGGAGGGCATCGAGCGCAGCGCCGAGGAGAACGGCTTCGACGCGAAGTTCGCGGAGCTGCAGATCGACCCCGCCTCCCTCCAGGGCCAGTCGCCGCAAGCGTTGCGCAAGGCCATCGCCGCGGGCACCCGGCAGGCCGCGGACCGCCTCGACATCACCCGCGCGCTGACCGGGCAGATCGCCGCCCGCGCCGAAAGCCTCTCCCAGGACGCCCTGTACAAGGCCGTGGCCCTGCTCGGCCTCGCCGTTCTCGGCTTCGGCGTCTGGCTCGGCTTCTCCTTCCTGGTCCGGCGCTCGGTCGTACGCCCCCTGGCGGCCCTGACCGGCGCCGCCCACGAGGTCGTCGAGGTGGCGGGCGAGGAACTGGCCCGCGTCGAGGACGACGAGTCGCCCGACAGCACCCCGCTGCGGCCACGGCCCATCCCCGTCCCGGTGCGCGACGAGATCGGCGACCTGGCCGAGGCGTTCAACCAGGTCCAGACCACCGCGGCGGCGCTGCTGGAGCGGCAGGTCATCAGCCGCCGCAACGTCGGCGAGATGTTCGGCAACGTCGGCCGCCGGGTCAGCAACCTCACCACCCGCCAGCTCACGCTGATCGACGCCGTCGAACGCGAGGAAACCGCCCCCGATGTCCTGGAGCGGCTCTACCGCATCGACCACATCGCCGTACGCCTCCAGCGCAACGCCGACAGCCTGATGCTGCTCGCCGGAATCCGCGAAGCCGAACTGGACGCCCAGCCGACCGCGCTCGCCAACGTCATACGGGCGGGCCTCGGCCGCATCGAGGGGTTCCAGCGGGTCGCCCTGCGCTCCGAATCCGAGGTCACGGTCGCGCCCGACATCATCGGCGACCTGACGCTGATGGTCGCCGAACTGCTGGAGAACGCGGTCGCGTTCTCCCCGTCCGACACCCCCGTCGAGGTCGTCGTACGGCCCGGCACCGACATCACCGCGGACGGCGGCGCGCTGATCGAGGTCATCGACCACGGCCTCGGCATGAGCGCCGAACGCCTCGACGAGGAGAACGCCCGGCTCATCCGCCGCGAACGGCTGGACCTCGTCCCCACCAAGGTGCTCGGCCTGTTCGTCGTCGGAAGCCTCGCCCGGCGCTGGGGCATCCGGGTCACCCTGAGCCGTACGCCCGGCGGCGGCGTCACCGCCACGGTGTGGATCCCCGACGCGCTGCTGATGGCGGTGAACGCCGGGGACACCGTCGCGCCGTCCCCGGTGGTCACGGAGCTGGCCCGTACGCCGGGGGGACCGTCGGCGCCGCCTCGCGAGCCCGCCGGTTCGCCTGCCTCCGCGCCCCCGTCCGCCACGCCGCTGCCCGTACGGACGCCCACCACCCCGCCCACATCGCGCCAGGCGGAACCCGAACAACCCGGCGGCCTCCCGCGGCGCATCCCGAACCGCAAGGGCGCGGAGGGAGCCTCCCCGGAGACCCCTGCCGAGAAGAAACGATCCGCCCCGCAGGAACCGTTCGCCGCGCGAAAACCGTCCCCCACCGCGGAGAAGCCGTCCGCCGCGCCCACCTCCCGTCCGCTGCGACGACGGGTACGGGGCGCGACGCTCGACAAGACCACCCCCTCGGTCGACCGGGGCATCGCGGCCGTCCGCCCGCCCGCCGATGCCGACGCGGTCCGGTCGGAACTCGACGAGTTCGAGGCCGCCGTACGCAGGGCGCAGCGGGACAGCGCCGGCACCCCGACCGACACCACGCCATTGCCCCATCAGCAAACCCGGAAGGAGTCGGGCAGTGACCACGCCGACAGGTAAGAGCAGCGGTCCCGCTGGGCAGGAACCCACCGATCTGCGAGCGGCCGCGGCCGACTTCACCTGGCTGCTCGACCGGTTCGCCACCCAGACCGCCGGTGTCGTCGACGCCATCGCCGTGTCCTCCGACGGCCTGCTGATCGCCGTGTCCGAGCTGCGCGAACAGGCCGACTCCGAGCGGCTTGCCGCGATCGTCTCGGGCGTCACGAGCCTCGCCGCCGGAGCCTCCGGCAACTACGGCCTCGGCGGCCTCAACAAGGTCATCATCGACCTGGAGGGCGGCCACGTCCTGGTGTCGGCCATCGGCTGCGGCGCCGTCCTCGGCGTGGTGACGTCGAAGGAGGCGAAGCTGGGCAACATCGCCTACGAGATGACCCTCTTCGCCAACCGGGCCGGGGCCGCGCTCACCCCCCAGCTCGTACTGGAGCTGAAGAAGAACGCCGGCGCCCCCATCGGCTGACGCGGTGCCCACATTCAGAAGGGGGGCGTGATGGCCACCGGTGAACCCGAACCGCACGAGACGGCGGACGACGCGGACACCGCGGCATCGTCGGAGCCAACCGTCCGCGCCTCCGCGATCCGCCCGTTCCTGCTGACCGCGGGCCGGGTGGCGGGCGGCGGCGGCAACGCGCCCCCGCTCCCGGTCGAGGCCCAGGTCGTGGCGACGTCGGACGGGCTCTCCGCCCTGCGCGCGCTCACCTTCGAACGCCACGACCTCGTCGCCGCCTGCCGACGCCCGCAGTCGGTGGCGGAACTGGCCGCGCGGCTCCGGCTGCACCTCAACGTGGTGCGGGTCCTGGCGGAGGACCTGTGCACCGCCGGACACCTGGCGGTGCACGTGCCGGACGCCAGGACGGTCCAGGACATCTCCGTACTGCGAAGGGTTATCGATGGTCTCCGTGCCGTCCCCGACTCACGGGGCACACTCCGCGACAGCAGCTGAAGCCGAACCACCGCCGCTGCCGGTCAAGCTGGTCATCGCGGGCGGCTTCGGAGTGGGCAAGACCACGGCCGTGGGCGCCATCTCCGAGATCCGCCCGCTGACCACCGAGGCCGCCATCACGGAGGTCGCGGCGGGCGTGGACGACCTCACCCACACCCCCGACAAGACCACCACCACGGTCGCCATGGACTTCGGCGTCATCACCATCGACCCGACCCTCAAGCTCTACCTGTTCGGCACGCCCGGACAGGACCGCTTCGGCTTCATGTGGGACGACGTGGTCGAAGGCGCCCTCGGCGGGCTCGTCATCGTGGACACCCGCCGCCTGGACGACTGCTACGCGGCCGTCGACTACTTCGAGCACAAGGACATCCCCTTCGCCGTCGCCGTCAACGCCTTCGACGGCGAGGTCGAGCACGACCTGGACGAGGTCCGCTGGGCCCTCGACGTCTCCGACCACATCCCGCTCACCGTCTTCGACGCCCGCGAGACGGGCTCGGTCCGCGACGCGCTGCTGGTCGTCCTGGACGTGGCCCTGGCCAGGGCGAAGTCGGCCGAACCGGCCTGACCTGGACCCCGTGGGCCGAGCCGGGCCCTGAAGGGTTCAGAACCGCAATGGTCAGCAGCCGGATCGCCACATAGTCGCCGCAATGCTGAACGCGACACCCCATGATCCGCTCACCACGAACGCGACGAGGACGATCCTCAGCCAGGCCGAGAACCCCAGGCCGCGCGGCTCCAAGGGCAGTCGGCGGCAACCCCGGGACCACGGTGGCCGCGCGCGTCAGTACCCGCAAGTAAGCGCAGCCCGATGCTCCAGGCCCCATACCGGCGACGGTCGGCCGCGAGCGCTTGGGCTTAGTCCTGTTTTCACGCAGCACTGGCCCCCGAATGTGGCCGAGGCACGGTGTCTATCACCACGTGTTCGCAACAAAGAAGATGAGTTGAACGCCGATACCCCTACCCCCGAGCGCAGATTGTCGGGGAGTAGTCCACGCCCTGGCCCTCCCTCGGGGCTGCCACTCCAACCGAGGGAGGACAGTGCTTGGAAACCCTGGTCCGGCGAAGCTAACCGACTCACCAGTTGACCTCATACTGTACGAGGTCAACTGGTGCTCTGAAGGGAGAATGCTATAATTCGGAAACTGAGGTGAACGGTCTACTCGGTCTTCAAGAAACATCCTTCTGTTGCTGCACGCTTGAGCTGATCGGCATAGACATCGATCAGCTTCAAAGCGCCTTTGACTCGATCCTCAACATCTAAAGCATCGAAGCTCACCAGTTCCCCGTGGGCTACCTGATTGCGAGCGTGCACTAGGCGTTGATCAATAAATGCAGCTCGCATTCCGTATAGCGGCAAAACTTCCAGGCCGATGCCTTGTACGATCTCTGTGAATACTTTGGACGAGAGGTTGCTTTCGGTGTCTATGCACTTATCTGGAGATAGTGAAAATATCTCTTCTCGTCTCCTGTCGATCTCTTCCAAAAGCTCACCTAGATACTTGGATTTCCCGCTTTGTGTGGCCCGCTTAAAAGCAGATGACACATAGGCGGCCTGGAACGGAAATTTCAGATCCGATACCTTTATTTTCGCGCCATTGATGTACTTTACGTAAGCACTGCTTCCCTGTTTCACGAATCCTTCCCAGTGGGCGTAGGTGAGCACCACGGCGGACCGCGCGAAGCAGCTCAATCTGCTTGGGTCTGGATTCTCTTCCCTGACTACGAGGAGGAGATTGGATAACTCGATCTTTCGGTGGGCCAGCTGCCGATCAATCGCTTCGATGAAATTTGACGGATCCAAAACGATCGCCCTCGCCTATGCGGAGAAGAGTTGGCGCCCGTACGGAATGGTCTTTTTCATTCGCTGATCGGCCCTCATTCCCGTGGCAAATCCAGGGGCGAACTTGGGGTCGCTCCAGAGGAGTTGACGGGCGCTTTGCACCTCTTCAATGCTGCAGTCGCGTTTTGGCAAGTGGTATCCGAGGCCCAGTGCAAGAACCTCATAGGCCGTCGATGAAAAGGCTCCTTCGGTACGCTCGCGACTTGGGTTCCATTTCCGCATGGCGTCGGCTCCAAGTGCCGCATTCAGCAGGGTGAAGCAAGACTCAAAAGCTTCCTGCTCGCCCCTTAGGTCAGAATAACTCTTTTCGGTAAATGGCAGAATTTCTCCGGAGAGGAAGTCGCCGATATTGCCGATGGAAGAGATGCGGCGCTCGGGAAGTGTTCGGAGCGTTACAAACCTGAGGGCCAACTCAAGATGATACTGTTCATCGAGGAGCCTCTCAGGGAGATTGAGCACCTTTTGGAAAGCGTCAGAGGAGGAGATATCTTGGAGCCAATCAAAGTGGGTGCGACTAAGGCTCACGAGCAAGCAATTTCGAAGTTCTTGCGGAGTGGCAACGCTGCCCAGCGAGTTTAGCCGCTGGAACAGGTCATATTTTGCACGCTTATCGCTCTCGCGTTTGATAATTTTGATGTCAACCCGTGACCGCTTGAAGTCGAGCTGTTGCGGACGAGTCAGTGCTGCTGCGGCTCCCTCGGCTGGCTGATAAGTGACTCCCTCCAGACTCGACAGGAATGGAGCCTGTCCGCAAACGAGCGGAGGGAGCAAATTGTCATCTTCATCGCGGAGAATTCCCATGAATTGGAAGATTGTAGAGAGCCGCTGAACACCATCAACCACATCCCAGATGCCGTTCTTGCTCTGGGCCACGAAGATGCTTGGCAAAGGAATCCCCAGAAGGATGCTCTCGATGAGCTGCGTGCGCTGGCTATCGGACCATCGAAAGATTCGCTGAAACTCTGGATGAATGTCTATTTCGCCATCTTTGTAGAGATTGGCGATTTCACTGATCGACATCGGATAGGAGTCTGTCGTGATCCTCTGTCGATAGAGTGCAAGCTCTGATTCCAGCGTCATCCGTCGATGCTAGCACTGATCTAACCTCTTGAAAATGTAGCAATCATGCGTTGTCGCCGAATATCGAAGGTCAGTGCTATAGCCTCCGGGGCAGGTTGGTGATGGCCGTGACGGGTTCGCCGTGGCGGGAGCACGATCAGGTGTGGTGTGCTGACCGATCCAGAACGCCCAGGTCGGCACCACTGGTTCCTTCGCCGCACGCCATCGGCCCACGTAGTCCACCCCGCGCGTCGCGGAAGCAGACCGCGGCGAGAGCGTCGAAAGACCACAAGACTGGCTAGCGACGGGCCTCCCAGGCGCTCCAGGCCCCTGGCCGAGCAGCGGCCCGCGCATCCGGAGAACGGCGAACTTCCCATTCCGTTACAGTGATACCGCTGGCTCGTGTCGCCTTGCGAACTGCTTCCCTGATCAGGACGCGTGCCGGGAACGAGCCGCTGCCGGAACCGGCGGTCGAAGGCCTGCACCTGGAAACGGTGCTGAGCGCACTGAGCGACCCGCTGCGCCTGCTCTTCATGCGCAAACTCCTTCTGGAGTCGGAGCAATGCGACCATCTCTGGCGCTGGTTCGGGATCGACCGCCCCAAGCCCTCCCTCACCCATCACTTCAAGGCGCTACGGGAGGCGGCCATATCAACAGGCAGCGGCTGTACGGCCTGGAGCGCCGCAGCCACGTACGCATCGCCGACCTCAACGCCCGTTCCCCTGGCCTCCTGAATTGGTGACGGCCTGGACCCCGGATGCGCCGTAACCCTCTGCTCGCCGCCGAGGAACGGCGCTAGGGTTCCGTGCCATGCGACTGACCGTTCTCGGCGGCTGCGGGGCCTGGCCCACCGCCGACCAGGCATGCAGCGGCTACCTCGTCGACCACGCGGGATTCCGCCTGCTGATCGACCCCGGATACGCCACGCTGCCGCGCCTGCTCCAGCACGGCACCGTCGACGCGGTCGACGCCGTGCTGATCAGTCACGGCCACCCCGACCACTGCGCCGACCTCAACCCCCTGTTACGCGCCCGGGGCCTGAGCGACGACCCGCCGCCGCCCCTGCCCGTCCACGCCCCGCACGGAGCGGTCGACGCCGTCCTCGCACTCGACAAACCGAGGATGCTCGCCGAGGCGTACCGCCTCCACGAGTTCACGCCCGGCGACCGCTTCGACATCGGCCCCTACACCGTCGACACCTGGCTCCTGCCCCACTTCGTGCCCAACGCGGGCATCCGGCTCAGCACCCCCGGCGCCGTGCTCGCCTACACCGGTGACACCGGCCCCAGCCCCGACATCCCACGCCTCGCCCAGGGCGCCGACCTGTTCCTGTCGGAGGCCACCTACGTCCACCGGGTGCCGACCGGCGACGCCCCGTACCTGCTGACCGCGCGGCTGGCCGGTCAATACGCCCACCAGGCAGGCGCCGCCCGGCTCGTGCTCACCCACCTCTGGCCGGGGACCGCCCCCGCGGCCGCTCAGGAAGCGGCGGCGGAGACCTTCGCGCACCCCATCGCCATCGCCGCGCCCGGCATCGTCACCCACCTGTGAACGCGACGCCCCGTCCCTGACCGGACACGAGCGGGTCCACGCCGAGCGCGCCGCGCACATGATCCAGAAGCTCGCTGCCGCGCGGGGGCGACGCGAGCGCGGTCCTCGGGGTCGTCCGCCTCGGCGGCGAGCAGCCGGAACAGCCCGCGCAGATCGCACGCCTCGACCCAGAGACCGCCCTCGTCACCGAAGCCGAGGACGGGCAGGGTGGCGAGGCCGGCGCGGCCGTCACAGCGCCACAAGGCGTAGTACGAGCCGGAGCCCGTGGCGTAGGCGAAGGGGATGAGCCGGTCCAGATACGCGTCGGGCGCGTCGCCGCAAAACCAGTCCAGGTCGTCGTTGTACGCGAACATCTCGAAGCCGGGCGCGAAGAACTGCCCTCCGAGGCTGTCCTCGAACTCCTTGAGCGCGTTCAGCTCGGGGATGGGGGAGTACGCGTCGCTCATGAGAGCAGACAGTAGCCCCGGCGTCCGACACCGCCCGCTCCGGGCCGGTGTGCGACGTGGCGGTAGGGTGCGAGGCAGGGTGTCGATGGGATAAGTGGGTCCGATGCGGTTCAGGTCATGGAGTAAAAAGGCCCGCCTCATCTCCGGGGTGTGCGTCGTGGCGGGGATCGCGGCCGCGGTCGCCTCGTATTTCCTGTTCTTTTCCAAGACCTCCGTGGAGCCCGGGCCCTTTGCCGGAAATCCGAAATGCGCGGATGTCATTTCCCGGGCCCCCGAAACCGTGCTGTCGAAGCACCGCGACGACGTCACCGGGAAGGGCGTCGCCGCCTGGGGAGACGGCTCGGTCGTCCTGCGCTGCGGGGTCACACCGCTGCGGCCGACGACCAATCTGTGCGTGACCATCAATGGCGTCGACTGGGTGCTCGACGAGGAGCGGAAGCAGAAGGACGGGGTGCACGTCCTGACCACATACGGCCGTGATCCCGCCGTCGAGGTGACCGTCAAGGGCGACGGGGCCAAGGCCGGAGACGCCTTGATCGACCTGAATAGGGCCGTCCGCGAAATTCCCCAGAAGTCGAAATGCCTTTCCCTGGGCGACACGCTCTGAGTTTTTCGGCGGGTGTCACACCACCGAATCCAGGCGTTCGCGCTGCTCCGCGGTCAGCTCCAGCGACACCCCCGCCAGCGCCTCGTCCAGCTGCTCGACCGTGCTGACGCCGACGATCGGCGTGGCGGCCGGGGTGCCTCCGGTCAGCCACGCCAGCACCACCCGGTTGCGGTTCGTGCCGGTCTCGGCGGCGACCTCGTCGAGCGCGGCGAGGCGGCGGGCGGTGCCGGGGTGGTCGTACTCCGCCGGAAGCGGCCGGTCCGGGCGGGTGTAGCGGCCGTTCAGCAGCGGGGTGTACGCCCACAGCGCGACATCGGGGTGATGCTCCAGGTAGTGCAGCACCTCGTCGCCGACCACGCCGAACCGGTGCCTCACCAGGGGATGGGCACCGGGGCGCGATCGCAGGTACGTGTGGTGCTGCTGCACCGCCGTGAAGCCCGCGCCGCCGTGGTCCCGCGCGATCCGCCGGGCCCGTTCCAGCTGCCAGACGGGGTAGTTGGAGCAGCCGAGGCGGCCGACCGTGCCCGCGGCGACCAGCTCGCCGAAGGCGGCGACCGTCTCGTCCGGCGGCGTGGCTTCATCGGGCTTGTGCGCCCAGTACAGCTCGACGTGGTCCGTACCGAGGCGCCGGAGGCTGCCCTCGATCCCGCGCTTGATCACCCCGGCCGACAGGCCCTCGGCCGTCTCCGGGAAGCGTCCGGCCTCGGTCGGCTCGCAGCCCACCTTGGTGCTGATCCTGACGCGGTCACGGACGCCCGGGCGGCTCGCCAGCCAGCGCCCCAGCACCGTCTCGCTCTGCCCGCCGAAACCGGTCGGGTCCGACCAGAACGCGTAGCAGTTGGCGGTGTCGATCCAGACGCCCCCGGCGTCCACGAAACGGTCCAGGATCTCGAACGACCGACGCTCGTCCTGAACCGTGCCGAACAGCATGGCGCCCAGCGCCAGATTGGTCATCATGCCGATCACGGTAGGCCGATTCGGATCGGCGGTACGCTCCAATCTTGTGGCGATTTCCCAGACCAATTCCCCAACCAATTTCGCGTGGGCGACGCTGCTGGAGGTCGACGCTCCGGAGCCCGGCCGACGCGGGAGCCGCCTGCATGATCGCCTCGCCCGCGCGCTGCGCACCGCGATCCGCGACGGTCGGCTGACGGAGGGCGCCGCCGTGCCGCCGAGCCGGGCGCTCGCCGAGGAACTGGGCTGCTCCCGCTGGGTCGTGACGGAGGCGTACGGGCAGCTCATCGCGGAGGGCTACCTCGCCGCCCGGGTGGGTTCCGCCACCCGCGTCTCGTGGTCACCGGACACCGCGCCGCCACGGCCTCACACGCGGCCCGTACCGGCGCCGTCACCGGTCCGGTACGACCTCGCGCCCGGCCTGCCCGACCTGCGGGCCTTCCCGCGCCGCCGCTGGGCGGAGGCCGTCCGGTCCGTCACCGGCTCGGCCGTCCACTACGACCTCGGCCTGCCCGACCCCGCAGGGCACCCGGTGCTGCGTACGACCGTCGCGCAGTACCTGCGCCGCTCGCGCGGCGCGGACGCGCACCCCGCCGCCGTATCCGTCTGCGCGGGCGTCACGGACGGGCTGGTCCGCACCTGCCGGGCCCTGCGCGCCGAGGGGATCGACGACCTGGCCGTGGAACACCCCGGCTGGGGGCGGCTGCGCGACGCCGCGACGAGCGTCGGCCTGCGTCTGTACCCGGTGCCCGTGGACCACGACGGCCTCCGCGTCGACGACCTCGCCCGTACCCCGGCCCGGGCCGTGATCGTCGGCGCGGCACACCAGTTCCCCACCGGCACGGTGCTGTCCCCGGCCCGCCGGGCCCGCCTGGTGCGCTGGGCCCGCGAGGTGGACGGCTACGTCATCGAGGACGACTACGACGCCGAGTTCCGCTACGACCACCACCCGGTCGCCGTCATGCAGGGCATGGACCCGAGCCGGGTCTTCCTCCTCGGCTCGGTCAGCAAGACGTTGTCCCCGGCCCTCGGCCTGGGCTGGCTGGTCGCGCCCGCCGCGACGACCCCGGCGCTGCGGGCGGCCAACCCCGTCGCCGCCGCGCCCCCGGTCCTCGACCAACTCGCGCTCGCCACCTTCATCGACCGCGGCTGGTACGACGCCCACCTCCGCGCCGCCCGCCGCCGCTTCCGTGGCCGCCGCGACCTGCTGGTCCGTACCCTCGGCGCCGAGCTGCCGCAGGCCCGCGTCTCCGGCACGGCCGCCGGCCTGCACATCCTGCTGCACCTGCCGTCCGGCACCGACACCCCCCGTACGGTCCGCACCGCGGCCGCCGCCGGTCTGCGCGTGGCGGACCTCGACGACTACCGCGTGACGGATTCGGCGGACCGCGCGCTCGTCCTCGGCTACGGAAACATCGGCGACACCGAGATCCCGGCGGCCGTCGCGCTCCTGCGCGAAGCGCTGGCGGCGCGTACCGGTGTCCGAGCCATGGACGCCTGATCCACGGACCCGCGGCGGCGCGGGCCGTTGCGGACGCGATTCGGGGACCACGACGGAAGGGCTTGACCCTGTCCCTGCGTCAGGGTTGGAGCCTTGCCGCATGACGAACAACAGCACTTCCCCGGCTCGGCCCGCTCCGCCGATCGGAGAGTTCCAGGAGATCGACGGCCGCCGCCTCTTCGTGCAACGGTCGGGCAGCGGCGGACCGGCCGTCGTGTTCCTGCCGGGCGCCGGCGCGGTCGGCCTGGACTATCTCGGTGTCCAGCAGCAGGTCTCGCAGTTCACCACCGCCGTCCTGTACGACCGCGGCGGCACCGGCTACAGCGATCCCCTCCCGCTGCCGCGCACCGCCGCCGCGGTCGCCACGGAACTGCGCGAACTGCTGCGCGCCCAGAACCTCGCCGCCCCGTACGTCCTGGCGGCGCACTCCCTCGGCGGCGCCTACGCGCATCGCTTCGCGCAGCTGTACCCGCAGGACGTGGCCGGGCTGGTCTGGCTGGACGCCCTCCACCGCGACTGGGACGACTTCATGCCTCCCGCGGCCGCTCTGGCCGCGACCGAGCGAATGGCACCTGATCTGGAACAGCTCACACGGATGCGCCCGGCCCTGCGCGAGATGTTCGCCCAACTGCTCGTCGACTACCCGGAGCACATACGGCAGGCGCTGCTCGACGCCAAGATGAGTGACCAATGGACCCGCGTCGGCATCGCCGAGCGCACCAAGGTGGCCGAACTCGCCACCGAACTGCGCGCCGGGCCGGACATCCCCGACGTCCCGGTAGTCGCTCTCTCCGTGGTGGGCACCGACCCCGCCCAGCGGGCCGTGACGCCGGAGCAGACCCTGCGGGAGATGCAGGACGGCAGGACGAGGATGGACGCGGCCCTGGTGAGCGCGGTCTCGTACGGGGAACACCGCGTCCTCTCCGACACCCTCCACCACCGGCTCTGCTTCGACCGTCCCGATGCCGTGGTCCAGGCGATCCGCGACGTCGTCGACCGGGTCCTTCGCCCCTAGACTCGGGGCACGGCCACGCCCGACGAAGCGGAGGTGAACGGTGCTGACGATCGGCCGGCTCGCGGCAACCGCCGGTGTGACCGTGCGCACCGTTCGCCACTACCACCACATCGGCCTGTTGCCCGAGCCCGAGCGCGATGCCTCCGGCTACCGCCGCTACGGCGCGCAAGCGGCGGTCGACCTCATCCGGATCAGGACCCTCGCCGACGCCGGTGTTCCGCTGGCCCGTATCGACGCGCTGCTGCACGCACAGCCGGACGAATTCGCCGCGGCCATCACCGACATCGACGCCGCGTTGCGGCACAAGATCGACCAGCTCACCGAATACCGCCGCCGGATCACCCAACTGGCAAGCGGCGAAACGCTCGTCCTGCCCCCTGACGTGGTCGCCCTCCTGAACCGGATGCGTGGTCTCGGGATCAGCGAACTGAGGGTACGACTCGAACGCGACGCGTGGATCCTGATGCGGGCACTGAACCCGCACGCCATGCCGCAGCGGATACGGGAGAAGAACGCCGGCTTCGACGACCCCGAGACGACGCGCCTGTATCTCGCCTGCGATCAATCGGTCGACTGGGATCCGCACGATCCACGCCTGGACCGGCTCATCGACGACCTGGACGCCTGGGAGATCACACACGAACGGGACAGCGGCCGCCCCGGGCTCCAGAAGCTGGTCTCCTCCCGGATCGCCGAGGCATCACCGGCGTGGCGACGCATCCTCGAAGTGCTCGCCCACCGCGCCGAGCAGCGCCGGACCGCCGGGCGCGGCAGTGAAGCCGGGGCCCTGGTCACGTCCGACAGCTGACGCACGCACGCGTCACCCGAGGGGTGCCTACTCGCCGTGCACCCGCTCGCGAAAGGCGAGGATCGCCTGTGTGACGTCGTCGAGATGCGTTTCCAGCAGGAAATGCCCGCCGTCGAGGAGAAGGATCTCGGCATCGGGCGCGTCGCGGCGGAAGGCCTCCGCACCCGCGGGAGCGAAGATCTCGTCGTTACGGCCCCAGACCGCGAGAACCGGCACGCGGCGGGAGCGCAGCCACTCGTGCACGGCCGGGTACAGGGCACGGTTGGTGGCGTAGTCGCCGAACAGGGCGAGCTGCGCGCGGTCCACTCCCGGACGGGCGAGCAGGGCCAGGTCGTGCTCCCAGGCGTCGGGGTCGACCAGGCTGCGGTCGGCCACCCCGTGGGTGTACTGCCACTCGACGGCCTCGCGCCCGAGGGCGGGCCGCAGCTCCGCCTCGTGCTCAGCGCTGGGATCGGCCCCATAGGCCCAGACCGGCGCCCAGAATTCCGGTACGAAGCCCTCCTCGTAGGCGTTGCCGTTCTGCGAGACGACGGCGACCACGGCATCCGGATCCGCCAGCGCGAGCCGCCAGCCGACGGGCGCCCCGTAGTCCTGGACGTAGATCGCGTAGCGGTCGACGTCGATCTTGGCCAGGAAGCGGCGGGTGACCTCGGCGAGCGCGTCGAAGGTGTAGGCGAACTCGTCGACGCTCGGCGCCGACGACCTCCCGAAACCGATGTGGTCGGGCGCGATCACCCGGTAGGGGCCGGCCAGGGCCGGGATGAGGTGACGGAACATGTGCGAGCTGGTCGGGTACCCGTGCAGCAGCAACAGGACCGGAGCATCCGCCGGGCCGGCCTCGCGGTAGAAGACCGTCAGCCCGTCGACCTCGACGGTGCGGTGATGAACAGCGACCATGAAGATAACCTCTTAAATCAATTTAACTGGTTAGGCTATGGTGAGTGTGCGTGCCCCGGATGCGCTTGTCAAGGAGGAGCCGGAGATGGTCGAAGGCGAGGAGCTGCTGCTCGCGGTGCTCAACAGCGCTCCGGTGATCGACGGCAAGCCCACGGACGCACTGGAACCGGCAGACGAAGCACCGCGCTGGCTCCGCGCGCTGGGAGGGCGCGGAACGACGGCCGAGCGCGAAGCGGTGCGCGACGTGCGCGACGCTCTGCACCGGCTGATCCGCGGGGTCTCCACCGATGTGGATGCCCTCAACGCCGTCCTTCGGCATGCCCGCTTGTGTCCCACGGCCACGAGCGAGGGCGTTCAGTGGCAGCTCGAAGCAGCGAGTGATCAAAAACTGGCCGTCCAGGTCGTCCTCGCGTGGTCGACGGTCTGCGAAGAACTACCGGGCAGGCTGCGGCCCTGCGCGAACGAGGAATGCAACCTGTTCCTCGTCGACCACAGCCGCCCCGGCACGGCACGCTGGTGCTCCATGGCCGCATGCGGCAACCGGATGAAGGCCCGCAGTCACGCGCGAAGGCGACGTACCGGCGAGACGGCCCCCGGGTGATCCGAGACCGCCGCCGGACGTCAGCATGGGCCGCCGCTCAGCGATGACCGGCGAGGAAGGGCCGAAGCAGGCCGAGCAGGGCGTCGGGGCGGTGCAGCGGGATGATGTGGCCGCAGTCTTCCAGGAGATGTCCGGTGAGGTCGTCGGCGATCGGACGGAGCTGGCGTTCCAGCGCCGTGCCCACGGGGTGTGAGCCGATGGCCATCGTGGGCATCGTCAGCCGCGTGGCGGCGACGGCCTGCTCGATCTGCGCGGCGGTCTCGGGCAGGGCCCGGTAGTGCGCGAACGCGCAGCGCAGGGCCTCACGTCCGGTGTAGGCGGCGACGAACGCGTCCCGCGCCCACGCGGGCACGCCGGAGCCGAGGGTGCCCGCGTTGAGGAACCAGTCGATGTAGGCGGCCTCGTTGCCCTCCACCACGGTTTCCGCGAGCCCCGGAACGGCGTGGAAGCCGAACCACCACGGCGCGCCATCGGCGAGGAAGTCCTCGGCCCCGGGCAGGCGGCCGACCAGGGCCTCCATGACGACGAGTCGCCGTACCAGCCCGGGGCGGCGCATCGCGAGGAGGAAGGCGGGCGGGGTGCCCGCGTCGATCCCCAGCACGGCGGCCGAGCCCACCCCCAACGCCTCCAGCAGGGCCGCGGCGTCCTCGGCCAGGGCCATCGCGTCGTATCCCGCCCGGGCCCGGGTGCTCGCGCCGAGCCCGCGCAGGTCCGGTGCGATGACGCGGTAGCGGCCCGACAGGTCCGCCATCACAGGGCTCCACAGCTCCCAGGTGTGCGGGAAGCCGTGCAGCAGCAGGACATCCGGCCCCGATCCGGCCAGGGCGACGTTCAGTTCGATGCCGTTGACAGGAATGCGGCACAGCTCAGGCATGGGGAACTCCGGGAGAGCAGATAACTCATGGTGACCAGCAAACGCTGGGAAACTAGCCTGGACGTTCCAACGGCACGTTCCAAGACGGCACTTTCCCCACAGGTGGTGAGCCCCAGGTGACCACGTCGAAGCGCGGCGATCTGTTCAGCCCGCTCTGCCCGACCCGGCAGCTGCTCGACCGGATCGGCACCAAATGGACCTCGCTGACGGTGAAGGTCCTGGCCGAATCGGCCCCGGACGAGGTGCGCTTCGCGGAACTGCGGCGCCGTATACCGGGCATCTCGCAGAAGATGCTCTCCGCCACCCTCCAGAGCCTCGTCCGCGACGGCCTGGTCGCCCGCCGGGTCGAACCGACGGTGCCACCCCGCGTGCACTACCAGCTCACCGCGCTGGGCCACTCCCTGGACGGCCCGCTGGATGCCCTGCGTACGTGGGCGGAGCAGCACATGGCAGAAATCGACCGCAACAACCACCACGCCGACGGCCTGCCGCCCGAGCCCGAATGACCGGGCGGGTGGGTTCCGTAGCAGGGCGCTGCTCACCGGCCCCGCTCCGGTGAGCAGCACCGACCTCAATACCGTTCCCGCCCGCCCGGACCAGCCTCGATGCGCCACTCGGATTGGGCGGGACGGTCCGCGCTCATCCGTCTGCCCCCTTATCGTCGGCCACGGGAAGCCGCCTGCCGCGGCTCTCCGCGACCCGGAGCGCGTCGTACAGCGCCTCGACCAGACGATTCGCGAGAAAACGAAGTTCCCCGGCTTCCGCTTTGGGGTTGCCGAGCAGTACGCGAGCGTGGCCCAGGAGTTCAGCACCCATGCGGAGCTGCACGGCCTCCATCTCGTCGGCGAGCCGCGACAGATACCCCTTGCCGTCCTCGCTGGGGACCAGGTACCACGGCTTGCCGGCCTCCCCGCTCCACGGCAGCAGACGCGGTTGTGTACTCACCGGATCACCACCATCCCGTGCGGAGCGCACAGCAGTTCCACGCGCGGGCGATGCCGCTGCGACGGGGTATCCACGCGGCTCACCGGAGGACTTGGCCGGACCACGCGTCGGCGCCCCAGACCGGGGAGCAATGACCACAGCAGCCGCCACCACACGGTGTGGTGGATATGGTTTGGCACGTTGACGCTCCTCTGGCAGCGTTGACCACGCCCCGGGCCGTTCGCGCGGTCGCGGGGGTCTTGCGTGTGCCAACTGTGCTGCGGAGTAACGGCGCTGCCTTCCCATCGCTGGCTATACCCCTCATGGGGAGACTGGCTTGTAGGGCCGGTTCGGGAAGTCAGTCAGCCACGGTTCTCACTTCTTCAGGATGCCGGCAGAGCGAGCCGAGGTCAGCCACAGTGGGAACTCATGGAGCAAGTGATCGTAGAGCTTGGCGTCGGAGAGGGCCTTAGGCGACGGTCCAGCGGCAAAAAACCCGGCGTTGTCGACAACACGCCGATCCGGCACCGGCAGGTCGTCGAGCTTGCGCAGGAACCGGAATTCGTCGTTGCCGAACCCGACGAACTGCCAGAATATCGGCAGCCTCGCGGCCGTGCACAGTACGTGCTCGGCGGCGGTTTTGGACGTGGGGGAACCATCGGTCTGGAAGACGACAAACGCCGGTTCTTCGGCTCCACATGACTGGTAGTGGTCAATGACGGCCTGCATGGCCACGTGGTAATTGGTGCGCCCCATGTGCCCCATGGAGTCGTGCATGGGGTTGATTCGGTCGTGGTACGCGTCGAGACGTATCTCGGCGGTTCCGTCGATCTCCGTCGAGAAGAAGACGACGGGCACGACTCCGTCGTCGTCCAGGTTGGCGGCCAAGGCGAGGGTCTGCTCTGCCAAGTGCTGTACGGACCCGTCGCGGTAGTACGGGCGCATACTCCCGGAACGGTCCAGGACCAGGTACACGGCGGCACGCTGCCCACCAACCTGGTGCTTGGCCAAGGAGACCGCAGCCGTCTTGTAGAGGCTGACCAACTCCGGAGCCTGGGCAGTGACCTTCTCCAGGCTTATCCCCGGAGCGGGCATCTTGGGGCGCTTGCGGTAGTCGACTTTAGGAGGTTTGCGATAGTCGATGGCCATACTCGATGATTGTTCCTCAATCGACTCGTCTGGGTCACCCTTTTGGTTGGCGCGCCTCGATACCGTGCCGCGATAGCAACGAGTGGCAGTCGCGGACATCCCGCGCTGGGTACACTCGGTGCGATCTGGTCACCCTGCCGGAACGACTGCTCGCCCGCGAGGACGTGCGCGCGGCGCTCCTGCATCATGACTTCGGCGCGTTCTTTGCGCTCGCCCGCAAATGGTCCGGCATCAGCTACATGCGGATCGCCGACGCATGCGATATGAAGCCTGAGCGCGTTGGGAAGCTCGCCCGTGGCGAAGGTCGCGTGACGAGCGTGGAGAAGATGGAACAGATCGCTGATGGGCTGCGCGTCCCGGGTGGGTTGATGCGTCTGGCTCCGCGTCCGTGGGAGGGACGTGAGCCGCGGCGAGCGTCCGACGCTGCCCGAGTTGAGCGTACGCAAGCCCTACCGTGCTCGGAAGTATCCCCGGACCTGGCCGCGGTGAGGTCATTCCGGGCCGCGGACCGGCAACTGGGCGGCGGTCATCTGTACGCCTCAGTCCTCCACTATCTCCATCACAAGATGGGTCCACGAATCTTCGGTGGCGAGACGGGCCATGACTCCGGTGGGACGTTCCAGGCGGCAGCCTCGCTCACGGAAATGGCCGGATGGATGGCTCATGACACTGGGCATAATCAACGGGCCGACGACCACTTCACCAAGGCTCTCTCGCTGGCGAAGGCTGGAGGGGATCAGGCCTTGTGCGCGAACATCATGGCCAGCATGAGTCATCTCGCCTTACAGACGGGGCACCTGGACAAGGCTGGTTCTCTGGCGAGAGCGGGACGCGATCACGCAACCTGTGGGGTCCGTCTCCCCACGCTGATTGCGAGACTGCATGCCATGGAGGCGCGAGCGCTCGCCCAGGTCGGGGACGGCGACGGCGCCCGGCGATCGCTGGCCGTGGCGCAGAAGGAGATCGACAAGATGCCGGACGCCCAGCCATCTCCTTGGATCAGCTCGTTCGACGCCCCGGCACTGGCGAGTGAGACGGCGCTGGCCTTGCAGGATGCGGGCCGCTTGTCCGCCGCCGTGGAAGCGGCGGAAGAGGCAATTGCTCTCCGCTCCGGCGACCGCGCGAGGAGCCGCGTATTCAGCCAGATCACCTTGGCGCTGATCCGTACGCGGCAGGGTGAGCCGGAGGCCGCGTGTGAGGTTGGCCGTGGGCTCCTCGGCGATTGCGGAACACTCGGGTCGTTGCGGATTTCTCAGCAACTCGACGTTCTGGCAGATGCCTTGGCCCGCCATCGTGCGGAACCGATCGTGAGGGACTTCGGACTGTTTGGCAGCGACGAAGCGGCAACGGGCGCTCATCCTGGCCGGACTCGGCGCCCCTCCCACCAACGGAGGCACTGCCATATGACCACGCGCCCCCAGCCAGGGACCGCCGAATGGGACGCCTACCTGGCGGAAGGGAATGCCAAGCAGGCACGCAAGCGCGTATCGGCCGACGTTCTCCTGCGTGACGCCACCGGGCGCCTGCTGGTGGTCAAGCCGACGTACAAAGAGGCATGGGATCTGCCCGGCGGGATGGCCGAGGCGAACGAGTCACCCGCGGACGCGGCACGACGCGAACTGAGCGAAGAGCTTGGCCTTGCCATCGAGCTGCGAGGGCTCCTGTGTGTCGACTGGGTCGCGCCTCACGGTCCCTGGGACGACCAACTCGCGTTCGTGTTCGACGGAGGCACGCTCACATCCGGGCAGGCCAGCGGCTTGTATCCGCGCGATCACGAACTCTCGGCCTGCGACTTCGTCTCCCCGGACGACGCCCTGACCATGCTCCCGTGCCGCACCCGCCGCCGGGCCGCCCAAGCCCTCCGGGCCCTGGCCGAGCAGCGGCCCGCGTATCTGGAGAACGGTGAACGCTCCGTCCCGTGACGGCATTCGTCCCTGGACGCGGCGACGTCAACCGTCAGCGGCGCCAGTCGGTGCTCACCGCAGCGGGAGGCCGAGGGCGGCGTGTGCATCGTCCAGCTGGTCAAGCGGCGTGCGGCACGAATGAGACGCGGGTCTCTTCCGTATCGATCGACACATCCAGCGCCGCGTCCAGCGCCTTGGCCAAGGCGCGCAGGAGCGGCAGGGCAGGAGCGGTGCCGCCGCCTTCGAGGCGGTCGATCTCATCCACGGTCAGGCCGGTGCGCTCGGCGAGCAGGGCTTGGCTGATGCCGAGGGCCGCACGGCGGTCGTAGACGGCCTGCCCGAGGGCGATGGCGGCGCCTGCCTCTACGTACGTCGAATTGGCTCGGTGCTCCTCAGGGACCGTCCATGAGGTGTAATAACCCCTGCTCACGGTGACTCCTCGAACGTCCGGTGGTGGGGCGTCTGCGCGGCGGTGTGGGTCAGGCGTCCAGGCCGTGATACATGACGTGCAGCCCGACCGGCCCCAGCGCCGGATGCCGGAACGCGCCCGGGACGGTGCCGATGATGGCGAACCCGAGTCGCTCGTACAGCTTGAGAGCGGGCGTGTTCGAAGCTGCGACCGCGTTGAACTGCACACCCGCGAAACCGCAGGCCGAGGCCCAGTTGAGCAGATACTCACCCAGCGCTTGACCGACACCTTGGCCGCGTGCCTCGGATGCCACCATGAAGTTGCCGCTGGCGATGTGGGCACCGGGGCCGGGCCGGTTGGGGTACATGTTCGAGGTGCCGAGCACGCGCTGGCCTTCCACGGCCACCACGACATGTCCCGGAGGCGGTACCACCCACATGTCGTGTGCCTGTGCCTCGGTCTGGAGAGGGTCATAGCAGAACGTGTCCGCCTTGCGGACAATCTGCTCGATGATCGGCCAGACCTGCGGCCAGTCATGCTCCTCGAACGCCCGAATTTTCATCCGTCATACGCTAGCGACGGCGTTCGGCCCGTTCGACCGAATTCTTCTGCGGCGAATCAGCGGACACTCGGGGACACCGACACCGTCTAGATGTTTTGGAACGGTGGCATGATGCGGACGATCACGATCAGTCGGTCGGTGCAACCAGGAAGAAGAAATAGCCGCCCGCCGCGTCCATGCGGCGCATCCCTCCTGGCCGAGGGCCGTTGCCGTAGTCGCTGACATCGACACCCATACCGGCCAGGTCGACCAGTTGCCCGGCGAGGCGCTCCACTTCGGTCACCACATGAGCGGGGATGCCGCCTGTCACATGAGCGTGATCGGGGTCGTACTCCCAGCGCCAGTCGGTGCTCACCGCGGCGCGAGGCCGAGCGCGGCGTGCGCGTCGTCCAGGATTTTGCCAATGGCGGACGCGGCGCGTCGGGCCTGTGTCGCGTCGCCGGTCTCGGCCGCGTCCTCCCAGCGACGGAACTCCTTCGCGAGGCTCGGTTGCCGCTGAATGTGGACGTAGACGGCCCACTGGGCGATGAACCGCTGGAGCGGGGAAAGGTCGGAAGCCTGGCGGGACTGGTCGGCGGCCTGATCCAGCTCCTGCGTGAAGGCTGGCAGGGCCGCGGGGGCGATTTGCGCGACGGCCTGGCGAAGGGCCGTGACAGTGGCAGGCGGCTCGGGGATGAGTGGCTGCCCAGTGGCGGAGGTGGTCATTGCTGCTCCCATGGGCGAGATTCTGATCCCTGGGAGCAGCCTATCGAGCGCGAGCGCGAGCCCGATCGCATCGCCCGAACGAGTGAGGGCGCGGTGCTGCTCAGCGCGCGAAAGGTACCCGTCCTACGTGAACTGCCTACCGGTCCGTCCCCGTGAGCAGCGCGTGCAGCGTCGCCGAGACTTCCGAGCCGCCCGGGTCACATCGGTCCGGCAGGCGCTCGATGCGAGTCGGGAGCGGTCAGGGGCACCGGTTCGAGGTGTACTCGTCCCTGCGCGAGATAGTGGTCGAGTTCGGGCGGCCGGTAGGACGTGTCCTCGTCGTGGCGTATGCGAGCGGTTTCCGAGAGGTACTCGCACCCGTCGGCGCGACCCGACGTGTCCGCGGACTGTCCAATGGGCCGGTGCCACGGCCGGTCCATGAGGTAGAGGCCGGTGCGTGAGTTGTGCATCGTGCCCATGATGTCGGGCCGCACAGGGAAGCCCATGGCGCGCGGCGTGGTCTCGCCGAGGACCTCGGGGTCGAACTCCAGCCCGTGACGGCGAGCCTGGCGGACCATCCACAGCAGGGTGATGTCGGACAGGGCCGTCTCGCTGTAGCCGCCGCCGACGTCGCTGTGCACTCCGGCGAACCACACCTGCTTCAGTTCCTGGCCGTTGTCGTCGGCGCCGGGCTGCTGGTGCCACAGCGTCGGGATGAACGGTGTGCGCTGCTCGTCGATGGCCAGTGCGTGGAAGGCCCCCTTCACCCAGCTGCTCAGTTCGGTGTCGTGGAACGCCCACCGACGGTTGACCGAGGCCACGACCGGCTTGAGCCACCGGGGACCCGGAACCGGGATGCCGAGGGTACCGACCGTGTCCCACACTCCGATGAAGCGGATCTCCGTCTCGTACGCGTACGCCTGGCGGAACAGGGTGGCGGCAGTGCCGGCCGGCTTCTCGATCCGGTCGCGGTACAGGGCCCACGCCTCCTTGATCCGGTGGGCGTTCTCCCGGCGCAGGATGCCGGAGTTGCGCACCAGACCGGCCAGGCTGCGGGCGGTGAAGGCCCCCCGGCTGAAGCCGAACAGATACAGCTGGTCACCGGGCTCGTAGGCGTCGACGAGGAAGCGGTAGGCGTCCAGGACGTTGCTGGACAACCCCATGCCGAACGCGCCGCCGCGCAGGCGCTCCCACCGGCGTGTGCCGACACCGCGCCCGTAGTACACGCGCTGCTCCACGCCGTCCGCCCGCGGCCGGACGGCCAGGGCGACCTTGGTGACGTTCGTCTTGTTGGGCTGGTCGGCGAGGTCCCACGTGCCGTCGCAGCACAGGACCAGATTCTTGGCCATGGCAGCTCCCTCCGGGGAGGAACAGCGACCGCGCATCATGCGCCGGGTCTACCGGCCGACAGACGTGGTTCGATGGTCGCACCACTCCGCCGGCCCCGCCATTCGCCGAAGCCGGCCCTCAGCTGGGTGGCATTGCCGCTCAGCCGTCCGCCCGGGCCACGCCGATCGGGCAGGAGACGCCCGTGCCGCCGATGCCGCAGTAGCCCGCGGGGTTCTTGTCCAGGTACTGCTGGTGGTACGGCTCGGCCGGGTAGAAGGGGCCGGCGGGGAGGATCTCGGTGGCGATCTCGCCGTAGCCCGAGCCGGTCAGGACGGACTGGTAGGCGGCGCGGGAGGACTCGGCCTCGGACTGCTGCTCCGGGGAGTGGGTGTAGATGGCCGAGCGGTACTGGGTGCCGACGTCGTTGCCCTGGCGGAAGTGCTGGGTGGGGTCGTGGGACTCCCAGAAGAGCTTCAGGAGGGCGCCGTACGAGGTGACCTCGGGGTCGAAGACGACGCGGACGGCCTCGGTGTGGGCGGTGAGGCCGCTGCAGACCTCTTCGTACGTGGGGTTCTCGGTGTGGCCGCCCTGGTAGCCGACCAGGGTGGTCCAGACGCCGGGGGCCTGCCAGAAGACGCGCTCGGCGCCCCAGAAGCAGCCGAGGCCGAAGTCGGCGACGACCAGGCCCCGCGGGTACGGGCCGGTGAGCGGGTTGCCGAGGACGGTGTGGCGGTCGGGGACCGTGAAGCCCGGTTCGGGGCGGCCCTTCAGCGCCTCCTCGGGGGTCGGGAGGTGGTTCTCGCGGCGGCTGAACAGCATGGGAAGGGCTCCTTCAGGAGTACGGCGACTCATTAGTACAACGGGCGCGGGCGGCGCCGAATTCCGTGGGGCCGCTCACTTCGGGAGGGTCGCAGGCGAGCCGCCGCGGCCCTCCCAGCCGGCCACCGCCAGCGCCCGGTAGACGGCGTACTCGGCCGCCGGGTCCGCCCCGTACGACCAGGGCACCGCGCCCACGTGGCCGTCCACGTGGCGCAGCTGCTCCATGGCGTCCGCGTACCGCTCGGAGCGGACCAGGAACCAGACCAGCAGATGGCGGACGTGGGGGAGGACCGGGTGGTCGGCGGGGGCCTGGCGGACGGCGTACAGGGCGCCCTCGACCGCCTTGGTGACCACGTCGCTCTGGTAGAGGCTGCGGACGAGGTTGACCTCGGGCAGGTGCTCGAAGACGCCGAAGAGGGGGAGGGCGGGCAGGAGGCTCTTGTCGGGGGCGGACCCTGCGGCGGCGTGGGTGAAGGCGTCGGCGCGGTCCTGGGAGCCGTGCCACTTCTCGCACCAGTAGTGGAGGGCGGCGAGATGGGCGCCCATGTGGTGCGGGGCGCGGTCGGTGACCTTGGTCCACAGCTCCTCGAAGTCGGCCTGCCGGTAGGGGAGTCCGCGGGCGACGCCGAGTTCGACGATGTACGGAACGGGGTCGTCCGGGGCCAGCCGCGCCGCCTCGTGGCAGACGTCCCGGGCCTCCTCCAGGATCATGCGGAAGTCCTGCGAGGACGGGTCGAGCAGCGCCTGGCGGACCAGGAACTCCGCCTGCACGGCGGCCGCACCCGGGTCCTCGGGGGCGGCGACGCGCCAGGTGCGCAGCCACATCCCGCCCCGCCCCGGGGCCTGGGCGAGTTCGTACGCGGCGGCTCCGGCGAGCGTCTGGACGCGCTGCCAGCGCAGTTCGGAGGTCGCCTCGGTGAGCGCGAGCAGCCGGGAGGCGGGCTGCCAGTCCTGGTGGGCCTGGACCTCCTCCAGCGCCTCGATGAGCTGGTGGTCGGGGCCGGGCAGCCGTACGTCCAGCTGTTCGCGCGGTACGAAGCCGTACTCGCCCGGGTCCGTGGCGCGCATCGCGCCCCGCAGGGTCTCGCGGCCGCCGCGCCTGCGCCGCAGCGCGGGCAGCACGATCAGCCCGCCGATCATGACGACGGCGATGAGGAAGATCAGAAGCTCCATGAGGTGTCCCCGTGTGAAGTCCCGTGACGGCTTGTGGTCCAGCCTATGCGCCCCGGCGGCGGTTGAATCCTGGACCGCGCGTCGCGCGTTACGCTCGGGCCCATGACCGACCAGCACCCTCACAGCTTCGAGACGCTCGCCATCCATGCGGGCCAGGAGGCGGACCCGCTCACCGGCGCCGTCGTTCCGCCGATCTACCAGGTCTCCACCTACAAGCAGGACGGGGTGGGCGGCCTGCGCGGCGGCTATGAGTACAGCCGTTCCGCCAACCCCACCCGTACCGCCCTGGAGGAGAACCTGGCGGCCCTGGAGGGAGGCCGCCGCGGGCTCGCCTTCGCCTCCGGCCTCGCCGCCGAGGACTGCCTGCTGCGCACGCTGCTGGTGCCCGGCGACCACGTGGTCATCCCGAACGACGCGTACGGCGGTACGTTCCGGCTCTTCGCCAAGGTCGTGGAGCGCTGGGGCGTGGAGTGGTCGGTCGCCGACACCTCCGACCCGGCGGCGGTACGGGCCGCGCTGCGCCCCCGTACGAAGGTGATCTGGGTCGAGACGCCGAGCAACCCGCTGCTCGGCATCACCGACATCGCCGCCGTCGCCGACGTCGCCCGCACCGCGGGGGCCCGGCTGGTGGTGGACAACACCTTCGCCAGCCCCTATCTGCAGCAGCCGCTGGCGCTCGGCGCGGATGTCGTCGTGCACTCCACCACCAAGTACATGGGCGGCCACTCGGACGTCGTCGGCGGCGCGCTGGTCGTCTCCGACCCGGGCCTCGGCGACGAACTCGCCTTCCACCAGAACGCGATGGGCGCCGTCGCCGCCCCCTTCGACTCCTGGCTGGTGCTGCGCGGCATCAAGACGCTCGGGGTACGGATGGACCGGCACAGCGCGAACGCCACGCGTGTCGCGGAGCTGCTCACCGCCCACCCCAAGGTGACCGAGGTCTTCTACCCGGGGCTGCCCGGGCACGCGGGCCACGAGGTCGCGGCCAAGCAGATGCGGGGCTTCGGCGGCATGGTGTCCTTCCGGGTCACCGGCGGTGAGGAGGCGGCGGTCGAGGTCTGCAACCGGGCCAAGCTCTTCACGCTCGGCGAGTCGCTGGGCGGCGTCGAATCGCTGATCGAGCACCCGGGGCGGATGACGCACGCCTCGGCGGCCGGTTCGGCGCTGGAGGTGCCGGCGGATCTCGTACGGCTGTCCGTGGGCATCGAGTCCATCGACGACCTGCTGGGGGATCTGACCCAGGCGCTCGCCTGAGACCCATGGCCTGAACCCCTCACCACCCCTCCAGCGGAGGGGTGGTGTCGGTGGGCGGCCCCGCCCACGGGTGGACGACCGCCGCCCAGACGGTGAACGCGACGACGGCCGCGAGCAGCAGCGCCCAGCCGACGGCCCGCGCCGCCCGGCGGCGCCGCAGCAGCCGCTGCCCGCGCCCGGCCGCCCGCGCGGCCAGATGCGGCGGCAGCACGGGGTGCGGACCCTCCAGCATCCGCCGGACCTGGTCCTCCTTGCGGTCCGGGAAGGTCATCGTGCCGCTACCGGGGGTGGGCCGGGGGCGGCCCGGGCGCCGGTCGGGGGCGGGGCGGCGCGCATCAGGGTCACCGCGCGCGTGCAGATGGCCCGTACCCGCTCGACCGGCAGGCCGAGCGTGGCCGCCGTCTGCTCCTCCGCGGCCCCCTCGTACAGCCGCAGCACCAGCACCAGCCGCTCACGCGGGGTGAGCCGGTCGAGCACGCCGCCGTGCGGGCGGCGGTAGCGGCGGGCCCGGTGGGCGAAGAGGGCGGCCAGTTCCTGGCGGGTGCGGTCGTACGGATCCTCGCCGCGCAGCCGGTCCCAGCGGGCGTAGGTGCGCGCGAGCGCGGCGGTCAGCAGGGCTTGCGCGGCTTCGGTTTCCCCCGCCGATTCCCCCGTCGGTTCCCCCGTGAGCAGTGTGGCCGCGTGCAACAACCTGCCACCGGCGCCCGCGACGAATGCCTCGAATTCCCGGGTCCGGCGGCTCTCCCGTGCTGCCCGCCGCTCTCGCACCGCGCCCTCCGCCGTTCGTCCCTCAAGGACACGGCAGGCAGGGGCGCCCGGTCAAGAGTCCGGTCAAGGGTCCGGGCGGTCGGGAGTGCCTGGCTTCAGGACGCCGGTGTCGCCGCCTGCGGGACCCCGCCGTGCGCGGCGGACAGCGCGACGTTGAAGCGGGTGAGCAGATCGCAGAACATATCGCGCTCCTCCACCGTCCAGCCGTCCGTGACCTGCGCCATCAGCTCGCGCCGCGAGGAGCGCACCTCCTCCAGGCGGGCCTTGCCGCGCGGGGAGAGCTGGAGGACGACGGCGCGGCCGTCCTCGGGGTGCGAGGTGCGCTTGACCAGGCCGGAGTCGACCAGCGGGGCGACCTGCCGGGTCACGGTCGACGAGTCGATGCCCATGCCTCCGGCGAGTGCCTTGACCCCCATGGGGCCTTCCTGGTCGAGCCGGTTGAGCAGCAGGTAGGCGGCGCGGTCCATCGAGTTGCGGGCCTGTCCGACGCCGCCGAGCCGGGTCTGCTCCGCGCGGCGCGCGAAGACCGCGACCTGGTGCTGGAGTGAATCGAGTACGCCTGTGTCGAGTTGAGTCGTCATGTCCGATTGGGTGGGCATGGCCTAGGGCTCACTTCATGCGGTGGTCTGTGGGATGGGGCACAGAGTACGCGGCCCGGGCGCTGCCCGTACGGGGGCTGCGGAAACCTGCCCACAACCGGCCAAGCCCCAGGGGGTGTCTTGCCGATCAGGCCGACATGATCGGCAAGACACCCCCTGATCGCCCCGGCCCGGCCGTGTTCCGGGGGGAACTGCGAGACTGGGGCCATGGCCCCACGATCCGGCGGAGAGGACGGGCCCGGCCCGGCCCGGCGCCCCGCACGCTCCGTACCGTCCGCCCCGCTCGCGATCACCCTGGATGATGTGCGCGAGGCGCAGAAGACGCTCTCGGGGGTCTCCCGGCTGACCGCTCTGGAGGGCAGCCGCTTCCTGACCGGTCTGGTCGGCGCCCCGGTGCAGCTGAAGTGCGAGAACCTGCAGCGTACGGGCTCGTTCAAGCTGCGCGGGGCCTATGTGCGGATCGCGCGGCTGACGGCCGGGGAGCGGGCCGCGGGGGTGGTCGCGGCGAGCGCCGGGAACCATGCGCAGGGCGTCGCGCTCGCGGCCTCGCTGCTGGGGGTGCGGTCGACCGTCTTCATGCCCGAGGGCGCGCCGCTGCCGAAGATCGCGGCGACCCGGGACTACGGCGCGGAGGTCCGCCTCGAGGGCCAGATCGTGGACGAGACGATGCGGGCGGCGCAGCGGTACGCGGAGCAGACCGGCGCGGTCTTCATCCATCCGTTCGACCACCCGGACATCATCGCGGGACAGGGCACGGTGGGCCTGGAGATCCTGGAGCAGTGCCCCGAGGTGCGCACGATCGTGGTGGGCATCGGCGGCGGCGGGCTCGCGGCCGGGCTCGCGGTGGCGGTGAAGGCGCTGCGGCCGGACGTACGGGTGGTGGGGGTGCAGGCGGCGGGCGCCGCGGCGTATCCGCCGTCGCTGGCGGCGGGGCGGCCGGTGTCGGTCGAGGCGCCGGTGACGATGGCGGACGGCATCAAGGTGGGGCGGCCGGGCGACGTTCCGTTCGGGATCATCAGCGCGCTGGTCGACGAGGTCCGTACGGTCAGCGAGGACGAGTTGTCCAGCGCGCTGCTGCTGTGCCTGGAGCGGGCGAAGCTGGTGGTGGAACCGGCGGGGGCGAGCCCGGTGGCGGCGGTGCTGGCCGATCCGGGGTCCTTCGAGGGGCCGGTGGTGTCGGTGCTCTCGGGCGGCAATGTGGATCCGCTGCTGATGCAGCGCGTTCTGCGGCACGGCATGGCCGCGGCGGGCCGCTATCTGTCGCTGCGGCTGCGGCTCACCGACCGGCCGGGGGCGCTGGCGACGCTGCTGGCGGAGCTGTCGGCGGTGGACGCCAATGTGCTCGACATCAGCCATGTACGGATCAATCCGCGGCTGGGGCTCAGCGAGGCGGAGGTGGAGCTGCAGCTGGAGACGAAGGGTCCGGAGCACTGCGCCGAGGTCCGGAAGGCGCTGCACGGGGCCGGGTACACCGTGATGGTCTGACGGTTCACGTCGGGCCATTCGTCACCTCACGTATATCGCGATGTATCGCGACTGCGCTATGATTCCTCTCCAGTTGCTGTCGCGACGCTGCCCTTGTGGGCGGACATATGCCTTTATTGAGGGGACGCGTCCCTGTGTGGCGAGAAACATTCGCCGCCGCACGTCACGTCAAACGATCTTTCGTGGACCTGACTCAACCCAGGAACACCCAACTCTGGGAGTGCCAACATGCCAGGCGCGATCCACGCCGAGGGCCTGGTGAAGACCTTCGGCGAAGTAAGAGCTCTGGACGGCGTCGATCTCGATGTGCCGGAAGGAACCGTGCTCGGACTGCTCGGCCCCAACGGCGCCGGGAAGACCACCGCCGTGCGCGTGCTGACCACGCTGCTGCGCCCCGACAGCGGAACGGCGGTGGTCGCCGGGGTGGATGTGCTCAAGTACCCCAATGAGGTCCGCCGGTCCATCGGCCTGTCCGGGCAGTTCGCCGCCGTCGACGAGTATCTGACGGGCCGCGAGAACCTCCGGATGGTCGGTCAGCTGTACCAGATGAGCGCGCGCGAGGCGAAGTCCCGCGCGGACGAGCTGCTGGAGCGGTTCCACCTGGCGGACGCGGCCGACCGCACCGCCAAGACGTACTCCGGCGGCATGCGCCGCCGCCTCGACCTCGCCGCCGCCCTGGTCGTCAGCCCGCCCGTGATGTTCATGGACGAGCCGACGACGGGGCTCGACCCGCGCAACCGGCAAGCGCTGTGGGAGGTCATCCAGGAACTGGTGGCGGGCGGCACGACGCTGCTGCTGACCACCCAGTATCTGGAGGAGGCCGACCATCTGGCCCATGACATCTGCGTGATCGACCGCGGCAAGGTCATCGCCCGCGGGACCTCCGACCAGCTCAAGGCCCGCATCGGCGGGGAGCGGGTGGAGGTCGTGGTGCACGAGCGGGAGCACATCGCGGTCGCCGAACATGTGCTGAGCGTGCTGGGCAAGGGCGAGACCACGGTGCAGGAGCACACCCGCAAGGTCACCGTGCCGGTGGTCGGCGGGGCCAAGCTGCTGGCCGAGGTCATCCGCGAACTGGACACCCGTGGCGTGGAGATCGACGACATCGGGCTGCGCCGCCCGACGCTCGACGACGTCTTCATCTCGCTCACCGGCCATGGCGCCGAGGACGGCGGCGAGGACGGCGGCGCGGTGAGCGGCTCTGCGCGCCGCGCTCACGAGGGAGGCAAGTGATGGCCGTTGCCGAAGAGTCCGGCGCCACCGTCGCCACCGCCCCCCGGCCGCGCGGCGGGCCGCTCGCGGCGGTCCGGGACTCGCTGGTGGTCGCCCAGCGGAATCTGATCCGGATGATGCGAATTCCGGAAGTGGTTATTTTTGGCCTGATTCAGCCCATTATGTTCGTGGTGCTGTTCAGCTATGTATTCGGTGGCGCGATCATGGTGCCGGGGCAGGCCAGCGCGGACGCCAACGTCTATCGCGAGTTCCTGATGGGCGGGATCTTCGCGCAGACCGTCACCTTCGCGACGGCGGGCGCGGGCGCGGGGATCGCCGACGACATGCACAAGGGGCTGATCGACCGGTTCCGCTCCCTGCCGATGGCGCGCGGCGCGGTGCTCACCGGCCGTACGCTCGCGGATCTGGTGCAGACGGCGCTGACGCTGGTCGTGCTGGCGATCGTCGCGCTCATCGTGGGCTGGCGGGTGCACGACGGAATCCTGAGCGCGCTGGGCGCCTTCGGCCTGCTGCTCCTGCTCGGCTACGCCTTCTCCTGGATCGGCGCGCTGATCGGGCTGACGGTGCGGACCCCCGAGGCCGCGACGTCCGGCGGGCTGATCTGGCTGTTCCCGCTGACCTTCATCTCGAACGCGTTCGTGCCGTCCAGCAAGATGCCCGAGTTCCTGGGGCACATCGCGGACTGGAACCCGTTCAGCGCCACGGTGCAGGCCTGCCGGGAGCTGTTCGGCAATCCGCAGGGCGTGGTCTCGGACGCCTGGCCGATGCAGCATCCGGTGCCGGCGTCGGTGCTGTGGTCGGTGGTGATCATCGTGGTGTTCCGGACGCTGTCGGTCCGGAAGTACCGCTCGGCGACCGCCTGACCGTCCGTGTCATGCGGCGAGCCCCCGGCCGTCGGGCCGGGGGCTCGCCGTGAGTCGTGCGGGTGTGGGCGTTCGGGGCAGCACTCAGCCCTGGTAAGGCTTGGCGTCCAGGATGCGCACCGATGCCGTACGGCCGTTGGGCAGTTCGTATTCGGCGTCCTGGCCGACCTTCTTGCCGTTCACACCCGTGCCCAGCGGGGACTGCGGCGAGTAGGTCTCGATGTCCGAGCTCGCGTATTCACGAGAGGCGAGAAGGAAGGTCAGGGTGTCGTCCGGGTCGCCGTCGAAGGCGATGGTGACGACCATGCCGGGCGCGACCACGCCGGTGTCCGCGGGTGCCTCTCCGACCTTCGCGTGCTCCAGGAGCTGCGTCAGCTGACGCACCCGGAGCTCCTGCTTGCCCTGCTCTTCCTTGGCGGCGTGGTAACCACCGTTCTCCCGGAGGTCACCTTCCTCCCGGGCAGCCTCGATCTTCTTCGCGATCTCGATACGTGCCGGACCCGACAGGTACTCCAGCTCGGCCTTGAGCTGGTCGTACGCCTCCTGGGTCAGCCAGGTGACGTTCTCGCTGGTCTGGGTCACAGGTGCTCCTCGTCGGTGCTGGGAATACAAATGAACGCCCTACTCAGAAGGGTGCGCCTTCAAAGCCGGGCGAAACCACGAGCCTAACAATTCCGACAGGAAACGGGGAGGAGGGAACTCAGCTCCATGCGCATGAAACGGGACAAAACCGGCCAGCCTGGGCATGGCTGGCCGAGCCCTCCGGCCGGTGTCCAGCCGCTCTCCGGGCGGGGTCCGGGCCCCTCGGGGCGGTGTCCGGGCGGGCGGCCCGGCGCCCGGCTCAGCCGTCCGTGGCGGAGTCGCAGCCGACCAGCTCGGCGCTGGTCGCACGTCCGGTGGTGCGCACCGTCATGACCTTGATCAGGTCGTCCTGGCGCTGCCCGAAGGTGAAGCTCTTGCGGCCCACCTCGTCGTGGTAGGTGTCCAGCGCGCGCACCGTGCACACGGCGGTGGAGTCCCGGTCCTTGGTGATCTCCAGCCGGACGTCGACGGTGTTGCCCGCGGTCACCTTGAAACCGGTCAGCTGGCCGCTGACGTCCTCCTCGACGACGTACGCGTAACCGAACCAGGCGATCAGGGCGATCAGTCCGGCGCCGAGCACCGAACCGATGATCTTCAGCTTGCGGTCGGCCCGCTCGTCCGCGGAGCGGCCGTAGCGCCCCTCGGGAAGGCCCTCGCGCACCGCCGACATGATCGCTTCCTCCTGCTTGGGAGACCCGGAATTATTCGGGCCCGCTGTGGGTCACTATAGAAGCCGTCTTCCGCGACGAATCACTGAGGATCGAACTTGACTGAGCAGCTGCGTTTGATGGCCGTGCACGCGCACCCGGATGACGAGTCGAGCAAGGGCGCGGCCACCATGGCCAAGTACGTGTCCGAGGGGGTGGACGTGCTGGTCGCGACCTGCACAGGCGGTGAGCGGGGGTCCATCCTCAACCCCAAGCTCCAGGGGGATCCGTATATCGAGGAGCACATTCACGAGGTGCGCGCCAAGGAGATGGACGAGGCGCGCGAGATCCTCGGGGTGAAGCAGGAGTGGCTGGGCTTCGTGGACTCCGGGCTGCCCGAGGGCGACCCGCTGCCCCCGCTGCCCGAGGGCTGCTTCGCGCTCCAGGACGTGGACGAGGCGGCGGGCGCGCTCGTGAAGCTGATCCGCTCCTTCCGGCCGCAGGTCATCACCACCTATGACGAGAACGGCGGCTATCCGCACCCCGACCACATCATGACCCACAAGATCACGATGGTGGCCTTCGAGGCGGCCGGGGACCCCGAGAAGTACCCCGAGGCGGGCCCGGCGTGGCAGCCGCAGAAGCTCTACTACAACCAGGGCTTCAACCGGCCGCGCACCGTCGCCCTGCACGAGGCGCTGCTCGCGCGCGGCCTGGAGTCGCCGTACGGGGAGTGGCTGGAGCGCTGGAAGGAGTTCTCCCGGCGCGAGCGCACTCTGACCACCTATGTGCCGTGCGCCGAGTACTTCGAGATCCGCGACAAGGCGCTGATCGCGCACCGCACGCAGATCGATCCCGACGGCGGCTGGTTCCGGGTGCCCATGGACATCCAGAAGGAGGTCTGGCCGACGGAAGAATACGAGCTCGCGAAGTCGCTCGTGGATACCTCCCTCCCCGAGGACGACCTCTTCGCGGGCATCCGCAACAATTGACCCCATGATGAGCGCGACCAGCACCCTCGCCATGACGCATCTCGTCCCGCTCGCCAAGGATCTGGACGAGAACAAGGTGACCCCCGGCCTGCTCGGGTTCGTCGTCTTCGCACTGATCGGCGGCGCGGTGTGGCTCCTGATGAAGTCCATGAACAAGCACATGAACAAGGTGGACTTCGAGGAGGAGCCGGAGCCCGGTGAAGCCCGTGCCACCGCCTCCCCGAAGGGCGCCAAGGGGGAGCGCACGGCCTGACGGCACCTCCTCGACCTGAGCCCGGACCGGGCTCGGGCGCGGGGTCGGTCCGGACCGAGGTCCGGGGCCGGGTCCGGGGTCGGTCCGGGCTCAGGCGCGGGGCCGGTCCGGGAGCACGGCCATGACCTCGCGGGAGCGGCGGCTCGGTACCATGCCGAGCTGCCAGGCCTGCCATCCCGTTTCCGGCTCCACACCGCGCTCCAGCACCAGTGCGAATGCCTCCGCGCACTCCTCCACCCGGGGATCCCCGCCCGCCGCGGCCGTGCCCGGCTCGCGCAGCTCCCGCAGCAGCTCCGCCAGCTCCTCCTGCGCCACCGCCGTGCCGATGACCGAGCCGCCCGCCGAGGCGAACGGCAGCAGCGTGCAGCGCAGGAACCTCGCCCAGGACCCGCCGCGCCGGTCCCCGTACTCCGCGAACAGCCGGGCCGCCTCGTCCACCAGCTCCAGCGCCTGCGCCGACCGGCCGTTCCCCGCGTCGATCACCGCCAGCTCGACGCACGACCACGCCTCGCCGTGGGCCACCCCCACCCGGTGGAAGTCCTGCCGCGCGTCCTGCAGCAGCTGGCGCGCGAAGCCGCTGTTGCGCAGCGAGCCGGTCTGCGCCGCCCGCAGATCACGGGTGACCCGCGCCGAGTGATGCCGGGCACACGCCAGCCCGTACACATCCCGCATCCGGCTGAACAAGGTGCGGGCCCGCTCCAGCTCCCGCACCGCCGCGTCCCGGTCGCCGCGCTCCTCCAGCGCCTGGCCCAGGTAGTACAGCGTCCAGGCCTCACCGCGCGCGTCCTCGTTGTCCCGATGCCGGGACAGGGCCTGGCGCAGCTGGTCCACGGCCGCCGACGGCTCGCCGGCCACCAGCCGGGCGCGGGCCAGCTGGGTCAGCGCCCACGCCTCACCGCGCTGGTCGTGGGTGCGGTCGTACGCGCCCAGCGCCTCCCGCAGCTCGGCCTCCGCGCGGGGCACATCGCCCATCCGCAGACAGGCCTGACCGAGCTGGAAATGCGCCCACGCCTGGCCGTGCAGGCTCTCGGACTCCCGGTGCAGCTCCAGCGACTGCCGCAGCAGCTCCAGCGCCTCGGCGAGCTGCCCGCGGTCCCGCTCCACGGCGGCCAGCGCGTGCATCGTCCACCCCCGGTCCCCGCGCAGCGCCTCGGACTCCTGCAGGGCCAGCGCCTCGCGCAGCTTCGCCGCGGCCTCCACCAGATTCCCCTGGTGGTGCAGGGTGATGCCCAGGCTGCACAGCGCGCGGGCCGCGCCCGCCTCGTGGTGGGCCTCGAAATACAGGTCGACCACCGAGGACAGCGTCGTACGCGCCTGGTCCAGCTCGCCGAGCTGGCGGGCGGCGATACCGGTGCGCCACTGCACGGACCGCACCAGCAGCCCCTGGTCGACCGCCTGGGTCAGCTCGCTGATCTCGCCCAGCCGGTACAGATCGCCGCGCAGCAGGCAGTAGTCGCACAGCGCGCCCAGCAGATGCAGCACCGCGGACTGGTCCACACCCTCCGCATGACGCAGCGCCGCGGTGATGAAGCTCGACTCGTCGTCCAGCCAGCCCAGCGCCGCGTCCAGCGAGGTGAAGCCGTGGCCGCCCGCCGTGCCCTTGGTGAAGACATCGGCGCGGGTGGAGGTCTTGCCGTCGACCAGCCGGATCACCGAGTCCGCCAGCTCGGCATAGCTGCGGATCAGCCGCTCCTGGGCGGCGGTGCGCTGCTCGGGCTCCTCCTCGTCGGCCAGCCGGGCGGCGGCGAACGAGCGCACCAGGTCGTGCAGCCGATAGCGGCTGCCGCGCACATGCTGGATCAGCCCGGCGCGGCCCAGCGCGTCCAGATGGCGGGCCGCCTCCTGCTGGTCGGCGCCCAGCAGCGCCGCGGCCGCCGCCGCGCCCAGGCTCGCCCGCCCGGCCAGCGCGAGGCGGCGCAGCAGCCGCCGGGCGCCCTCCTGCTGGTCGGTGTACCGCAGCCACAGGGTGCGCTCGACCGGGCCGACCGGCCCGTACGCCTCGAGGTCGGTGGCGAGGGCGGCGGGGGTGCGCGGGCCGAGGGAGGAGCCCGCGATCCGCAGCGCCAGCGGCAGCCGCCCGCACAGCTCGGCGATCCGCTCCACGGACCGCCCGTCGTACGGGCCGGGCCCGGCCGGGTTCTCGGCGGAGACCCGCAGCAGCTCCTCGGCGCCCGACTCGTCCAGCGGGCCGACCTCCAGCCGGTGCACCCACGCGGCCAGGTCCGGCGGCAGGGTGAGCGGGGTGCGCGAGGTGACCAGGATCAGGCTGTCGGACCGCTCCGGGACCAGCGTGCGCACCTGCTCGGCGTCGCTCGCGTCGTCCAGCACGATCGTGACGGGCAGCCCGGTCAGATGCTGGTGATACAGCTCGGTGAGCCGCTTGAGGTGCTGGTCCTGGCTCGCCCGCTCCCGGAAGAGCAGCTGGTCGCGGGGCGCCCCGAGCCGGTTCAGCAGATGCAGCAGCGCGTCGCGGGTCGACAGCGGGGCCTGCTCGGCGCTGTCCCCGCGCAGATCCACCAGGCACGCGCCCCGGAACTGATCGCGCAGCTCATGGGCCGCCCGCACCGCCAGCGTGGTGCGGCCCGAGCCCGGCGGGCCCTCCAGCAGCACCACCGTCGGTTTGGTCTCGGTGCTGGCCCGCGCCTGGTGCACCCACTGGGCGATCCGGCCGGTCTGCGCGCGGCGCCCGGCGAACGGGCCGTCCGCCTGGGGGAGCTGGCCGAAGGACTGCTCCAGCACCGTGCGCCTGCGGGCCGCCTGACTGCGGTCCGCGCCCCGCAGCCGCGGCACCTGCCCGCCGGTGGGGGACGAGGAGCGCTTGGCCGGGCCGCCGCCCTGGCGGGTGGCGGCCGAGGTCATCCGGTGCTGATCGATGAACGGCCGGATGCCCCGCACCTCGACCGCCGTCAGCCACTGCAGCCGCAACTGCTCGGGCCCGCCGGGCTGGTTGCGCAGCGCAGCCTGGCGGTGGGCGGCGGGCCAGTGGGCCGCGGTGAGCTTGAGGACGGCCGCGGCCGACCCCGCCACCCCCGCGGTCACGCCCGCGCCCAGCGCCGTGCCCGCCGAGGTGCCGAAGGTGAGGTCCGCGCCGAACGCGGCGGCCGCCGCCACCACCGCGGCCAGCGCCGGGGTGGACAGCCGCTCGCGCCCCAGCATCGCCGAGAGCGGTCTGCTGCCGGCCTCCGCCTCGTCCAGCGCGCGCACATACGCGCCGTACTCCTCGGCCGCGGTCGCCGCCATCCCGTCCAGCGAGCCCCGCGCGCGGCTGAGCAGCACCCCGCCGTCCGTGCGGCCGCCGGAGCGCCGCACCTCCTCCTCGACGGCCCGCGTCAGCAGCCGCTCGACCTCCGTCCGGTGGCTGTCCCGCAGCACGGCCAGTGAGCCCGGCATGTGATCCCCCTCCTGCACGAGCGCCACGCGTGAATCGCGCGTTGCTCCCCAAGTCTTCCGCTTCTGCCTCATTTCCGGCAGCCCTGTGGATAACTCCCCTGTGGACAACTCACCCGCGTCCCGCGGGTGGGGGAGGATGGAGGTATGCCGAACCGTCTGGCGCACGAAACGTCCCCCTACCTCCTGCAGCACGCCGACAACCCGGTCGACTGGCGACCGTGGTCGGACGAGGCGTTCGAGGAGGCGCGCAGCCGCGGGGTGCCCGTGCTGCTGAGCGTCGGCTACTCCAGCTGCCACTGGTGCCACGTCATGGCGCACGAGTCGTTCGAGGACGCCGAGACGGCCGAGTATCTGAACGCCCACTTCGTCTCCGTCAAGGTCGACCGCGAGGAGCGGCCGGATGTCGACGCCGTGTACATGGAGGCGGTGCAGGCCGCGACCGGGCAGGGCGGCTGGCCGATGACGGTGTTCCTGACGCCCGACGCCGAGCCCTTCTACTTCGGCACCTACTTCCCGCCCCGCCCCCGGCACGGCATGCCCTCCTTCCGGCAGGTGCTGGAGGGCGTCCGCGCCGCGTGGTCCGACCGGCGCGACGAGGTGCGGGACGTGGCAGGGAAGATCGTGCGGGACCTGGCCGGGCGCACCGGCATCGCGCTGGGATCCGGCGCGCCGCAGCCGCCCGGCGCCGAGGACATGGCGGCCGCGCTGATGGGGCTGACCCGCGAATTCGACGCCGTGCGCGGCGGATTCGGCGGGGCGCCGAAGTTCCCGCCGTCCATGGCGCTGGAGTTCCTGCTGCGGCACTACGCCCGGACGGGCTCCGAGGGCGCGTTGCAGATGGTGCAGGCCACCTGTGAGGCGATGGCCCGCGGCGGCATCTACGACCAGCTCGGCGGCGGGTTCGCACGCTACTCCGTCGATGCGGAATGGGTCGTTCCGCATTTCGAGAAGATGCTGTACGACAACGCGCTGCTGTGCCGCGTCTACGCCCACCTGTGGCGGGCCACCGGCTCGGACCTCGCGCGCCGCGTCGCCCTGGAGACCGCCGACTTCCTGGTCCGCGAGATGCGCACCGAGCAGGGCGGATTCGCCTCCGCGCTGGACGCCGACAGCGACGACGGCACCGGCCGGCACGTCGAGGGCGCGTACTACGTCTGGACACCGGAGCAGCTGCGCGAGGTGCTGGGCGAGGCGGACGCCGAGCAGGCCGCCGCGTATTTCGGGGTGACCGAGGACGGCACGTTCGAGGCGGGCGCGTCCGTCCTCCAGCTGCCCGACGGCGCGCCCCCGGCCGACGCCGCCCGGCTCGCCTCCGTACGGGAGCGGCTGCTGGCCGCGCGGGAGCGGCGTGAGCGGCCCGGCCGCGACGACAAGATCGTGGCCGCCTGGAACGGGCTGGCCATCGCCGCCCTCGCCGAGACCGGCGCCTACTTCGATCGCCCCGACCTGGTCGAGGCCGCGACCGAGGCCGCCGACCTGCTCGTGCGCCTCCACATGGACACCGGCGGGCGGCTCGCCCGCACCTCGCTGGGCGGCGCCGTGGGCGGCCACGCGGGCGTGCTGGAGGACTACGCCGATGTGTCCGAGGGCTTCCTCGCCCTGGCCGCGGTCTCCGGCGAGGGCGTATGGGTCGACTTCGCGGGGCTGCTCCTGGACACCGTGCTGCACCACTTCGCCGCCGAGGACGGCACCCTGTTCGACACCGCCGACGACGCCGAGGCGCTGATCCGCCGCCCCCAGGACCCGACCGACAACGCCGCCCCCTCGGGCTGGACGGCGGCCGCCGGGGCGCTGCTGTCCTACGCCGCCGTCTCCGGGAGCGGCCGCCACCGGGAGGCGGCCGAGCGGGCCCTGGTCGTGGTGCGGGCGCTGGGGGGACGGGTGCCGCGGTTCATCGGCTGGGGCCTGGCGGTCGCCGAGGCGCTGCTGGACGGGCCGCGCGAGGTGGCCGTCGTCGGACCGGACGACGACCCCGGGACCCGCGCCCTGCACCGGGCCGCGCTGCTGGGCACGGCACCGGGAGCGGTGATCGCGGTGGGCGCGCCCGGCTCCGACGAGGTGCCGCTGCTGGAGGGGCGGGTGCTGCTGGAGGGGCGCCCGGCGGCGTACGTCTGCCGCCACTTCACCTGTGACGCCCCGACCGCCGACGTGGCGGCGCTGACGGTCAGCCTCGGCGGCTGACGCCGAAAGGCCCGGAGGCGCACCAGGAAGGACGACGGGGGCGCGGCGGTCACAGGGGCAGGCCGCGGGCGAGCATGCCCAGGGCGCGGTCGACGCTGTCCTCCATGGTCTCCACCCGGTGGTGGTCGAAGCAGTGGAAGACCGCCTCCTGGAGGGCGCCGAGGACGGCCCCGACGAGCACCCGCACCTCGAAGTCCTCCGGTGACCGGCCGCTGCGCTCGGCCAGGACCTCTCCCAGCATGGTCCCGGTCTTGGCCATGCCCTCGCCCATGCGGGCGCGCAGCGCCGGGACCTGGCGGATCAGGGTGAGGCGGGTCAGCATCTCCTCGCGCTCGTCGTCGGTGAGCCGCCGCGCCATGTCGATCAGGACGCGCCGCAGGGAGGAGACCGGCGGCTCGTCCAGCGGCCGGTCCCGGATCCCGGCGGCCATGGCCTCGTCGTACTCGTCCGTGAGGACGATGTCCTCCTTGGCGGGGAAGTAGCGGAAGACGGTGCTGGGGGAGACGTCGGCGGCCGCCGCGATCCGGTCCACCGGGGTGGCGTCGTAGCCCTGTTCCGCGAACAGCCGGTAGGCGGCCCGCCGGATCGCCTGCCGGGTCTGGATCTTCTTGCGTTCGCGCAGCCCGGGCCGGTGCCCGGCGGGGGTCGTGTGTGCGGAGGCCATGCCGGTCATTGTCGGGCACCGGCGGGCGGCCAGGATCAGGAGTGCTGGTAGGCGACCAGGGAGATCCCGACGTAGTGCACGACGAAGGCGGCGAGGGTGAGGGAGTGGAACACCTCGTGGAAGCCGAACCAGCGGGGTGAGGGGTTGGGGCGCTTCGTCCCGTAGATCACCGCGCCCGCGCTGTAGAGCAGGCCGCCGACGACGATCAGCGTCATGACGGCGATGCCGCCGGTGCGCAGGAAGTCCGGCAGGAAGAACACCGCCGCCCAGCCCAGGGCGATGTAGCACGGGGTGTAGAGCCAGCGCGGGGCGCCGACCCAGAACACCCGGAAGGCGATCCCGGCGAGCGCTCCGGCCCACACCAGCCAGAGCAGCAGCTCCTGTTTGCCCTGCGGGAGCAGCAGCAGCGTGAAGGGCGTGTAGGTGCCCGCGATGATCAGGAAAATATTGGCGTGATCCAGGCGGCGCAGCACCGCCGTGGCGCGCGGGCCCCAATTGCCCCGGTGATACAGGGCGCTCGTACCGAAGAGCGCGCAGGCGGTGAGCGTGAAGATGGCGCACGCGATGCGCCCGCGCGGGCTGTCGGCGAGCGCGGTGAGCACCACTCCGGCGATGAGCGCGGCCGGGAACATGCCGGCATGCAGCCAGCCGCGCAGCATGGGTTTGAGGGGGAGGGGGGCTGCCTCGGGCCCTGGAGGTTGGTCAACGGCGGCGTCGGGCGCGGCTGCAGTCATGGTGCTCATGCTACCCAGCCACCGTTAGTTACCGGTCGTGTCGAGTGGTGATGGTCACCAAGGTGCCCACTGGACAGATCGCCCACATCGTCGGATGATCAAATGAGCGCGGTCGGCACCGGATGAGCTGAGCGTCCGGGTCGCAGCCCCCAAGGGGTAGCTGTCTCCATAATGCGGATATGCGTGCACATATCCGCCCAAACCCTCAAACCAAGCGCCGGAGCGAGTGCGGTTCCGGCGGGATGGAGCGATCGTGGCGCCCAGCAATGTGGCTTCCTCCCTCATCACGGCCCCGACCAGCCACCAGGAACTGATCTCCTGGGTCGGCGAGATCGCCGACCTCACCCAGCCCGATGAAGTGGTCTGGTGTGACGGTTCGGAGTCGGAGTACGACCGTCTGTGTGCGCAGCTCGTCGAGAAGGGCACGTTCAAACGTCTCGACCCGATCAAGCGCCCCAACTCGTACTACGCGGCCTCCGACCCCCGCGATGTGGCGCGCGTCGAGGACCGCACCTTCATCTGCTCCGAGAAGGAGGCGGACGCGGGTCCGACGAACCACTGGAAAGACCCGTCCGAGATGCGCCGGATCTTCGCGGGCGAACAGGGCATATTCCGGGGCTCGATGCGCGGCCGCACCATGTACGTCGTCCCGTTCTGCATGGGACCGCTCGGCTCGCCGCTGTCCGCGATCGGCGTCGAGATCACCGACTCCGCGTACGTCGCCGTCTCGATGCGCACGATGACCCGCATGGGCAGCGCCGTGCTCGAAGAGCTCGGCGAGGACGGCGCCTTCGTCAAGGCCGTCCACACCCTCGGCGCCCCGCTGGAGCCCGGCCAGGCCGACGTGCCGTGGCCGTGCAACTCGACCAAGTACATCTCGCACTTCCCGGAGTCGCGGGAGATCTGGTCCTACGGCTCCGGCTACGGCGGCAACGCGCTGCTCGGCAAGAAGTGCTACGCGCTGCGCATCGCCTCCGTCATGGCGCGTGACGAGGGCTGGCTCGCCGAGCACATGCTGATCCTCAAGCTCACCCCGCCGCGCGGGGAGTCGAAGTACGTCGCCGCGGCCTTCCCGAGCGCGTGCGGCAAGACCAACCTCGCGATGCTGGAGCCGACCATCCCCGGCTGGACGGTCGAGACGATCGGCGACGACATCGCGTGGATGCGGTTCGGCGAGGACGGCCGGCTGTACGCGATCAACCCCGAGGCGGGCTTCTTCGGCGTCGCGCCCGGCACCGGTGAGCACACCAACGCCAACGCGATGAAGACCCTGTGGGGCAACTCCGTCTTCACCAACGTCGCGCTCACCGACGACGGCGACGTGTGGTGGGAGGGCATGACCGAGGATGCGCCCGCCCACCTCACCGACTGGAAGGGCAACGACTGGACCCCGGCGAGCGAGACGCCCGCGGCCCACCCCAACGCCCGCTTCACCACCCCCGCCGGGCAGTGCCCGATCATCGCGCCCGAGTGGGAGGACCCCAAGGGCGTGCCGATCTCGGCGATCCTCTTCGGCGGCCGCCGCGCCAGCGCGGTCCCGCTCGTCACCGAGTCCTTCGACTGGCAGCACGGCGTCTTCCTCGGCGCCAACGTGGCCAGCGAGAAGACCGCGGCCGCCGAGGGCAAGGTCGGTGAGCTGCGCCGCGACCCGTTCGCGATGCTGCCCTTCTGCGGCTACAACATGGGCGACTACATGGCCCACTGGGTCGACGTCGCCAAGGACAAGGACCAGTCGAAGCTCCCGAAGATCTACTACGTCAACTGGTTCCGCAAGAACGACGAGGGCAAGTTCGTCTGGCCCGGCTTCGGCGAGAACAGCCGCGTCCTGAAGTGGATCGTGGACCGCCTCGACGGCCGCGCCGAGGGCGTCGAGTCCCCCATCGGCATCCTGCCGACCAAGGAGGCCCTCGACACCGACGGCCTCGGACTGGACGACGAAGAGCTGGACTTCCTCCTCAACGTCGACAAGGAGGTGTGGCGCGAGGAGGCCGCCCTGGTCCCCGAGCACCTCAACACCTTCGGTGACCACACGCCGAAGGCGATGTGGGACGAGTACCGGGCCCTGGTGCAGCGCCTGGGCTGAACCACCAGGTCATCAGGCCGGACGTCATCAGGCCGGGGCCCGCACCGCACGGTGCGGGCCCCGGCCTGTGCGGCGGCCGTGATCGAGCCCGTACGTGATCAAGGGGAGTCCCTACACGTCGGGGCCGGACGGTTTCCGGCGCGGCGACGGATGGTAGGCCTTCGACGCCAGCACGATGCCGAGGAGAGCACCGCATGAGTGTCGCCCCCAGTGATTCCGTCGCCTTCAAACCCTTCGCCTCCGCGCCCGGCGAGGCCAGCACCGACCGGATCTCGGCGATCCGGCTCTCCCTGGTGTATCTGCCGCTGCACGCGCCTATCAGCGACGCCAAGGTGCTGACCGGCAGGCAGAAGCCGCTCACCGAAGTGGCCTTCCTCTTCGCCGAGATCAGCACCGAGGGCGGCCATGAGGGGCTGGGCTTCAGCTACTCCAAGCGGGCCGGCGGGCCCGCGCTGTACGCCCACGCCCAGGAGATCGCGCCCGAACTGATCGGCGAGGACCCCAGCGACATCGCCCGGCTGTGGAACAAGCTGGTGTGGGCGGGCGCGTCCATGGGCCGCAGCGGAGCCGCCGTGCAGGCGGTCGCCGCGTTCGACATCGCGCTGTGGGACCTCAAGGCCCGGCGCGCCGGGCTGCCGCTGGCCAAGCTGCTGGGCGCGCATCGCGACGCGGTCAGCGTCTACAACACCTCCGGCGGCTTTCTCTCCACGCCCATCGAGCAGGTGCTGGAGAACATCGACCTGGCCCGCTCCCGCGGCGTCGCCGGGATCAAGCTCAAGGTCGGCTCGCCGGACCCGCGCGTGGACCTCGCCCGGGTGGAGACCGTACGGGAGCACCTGGGCGACGGCGTTCCGCTGATGGTGGACGCCAACCAGCAGTGGGACCGGATCACCGCCACCCGGGTCGGCCGGGTGCTGGAGAAGTTCGACCTCACCTGGATCGAGGAGCCGCTCGACGCGTACGACGCCGAGGGCCACGCGGCCCTCGCCGCCACCCTGGACACGCCCATAGCCACCGGCGAGATGCTGACCAGCGCGCACGAGCACGCGGCGCTCATCGAGGCGGGCTCCTCGGACTTCGTGCAGCCCGATGCCCCACGGGTCGGCGGCATCACCCCGTTCCTGCAGATCATGACGCTCGCCGACTACAAGGGCCGCAGCCTCGCCCCGCACTTCGCGATGGAGATCCACGTCCATCTCTCGGCGGCCTATCCGCGCACCGCGTGGGTCGAGCACTTCGAGTGGCTGGAGCCGCTGTTCAACGAGCGGCTGGAGCTGCGCGACGGCCGCATGGTCATCCCCGGCCGCGCCGGTCTCGGCCTCTCGCTCAGCGATCAGGCGGCGGCCTGGACGAAGGAGGCGGCCCGCTTCGGCGAGGGCGCCTGACCCCGGAAGACACCCCCTAGCCGATCCGCGCCGTGAACGCCGTGTACGCGGGCTCGTCGAAGAGGACGAAGCGCACCTCTTCGACGGCCGTGTCCGCGGCGCGGACCGTCTCCACCGCGATCCGGGCGCCGTCGTCCATCGGCCAGCCGTAGATCCCGGTGGAGATCGCCGGGAACGCGACCGTCCGGGCACCCAGTTCGTCCGCGACGCGCAGGGACTCGCGGTAGCAGGACGCCAGCAGGCCGGAGCGGTCCTCGGTGGCGGACCACACCGGTCCCACGGTGTGGATGACCCAGCGGGCGTCGAGCCGCCCCGCCGTCGTGGCCACGGCCCGGCCCGTGGGCAGCCCCTTGCCGTAGTGGGAGGCGCGCAGGCTCCGGCAGGCGTCGAGGATCTCGGGCCCGCCCTTCCGGTGGATCGCGCCGTCCACCCCTCCGCCGCCGAGGAGGGAGGAGTTCGCCGCGTTGACGATGGCGTCGGCGTGCTGCGCGGTGATGTCGCCGTGGACGAGGGTGATCGTGGTCATGGCTCCATCGTGGGCCACGATCCGCCGGTCCGTCCCGGCGTCAGGCGGCGACGCCGAGGGCCGCCGTATGCGCCTCCAGGCGCTCGGCGGTGAGCGCGGTGGCCGCAGCGTCGTCGCGCGAGGTGGCGATGACCAGGGCCCAGCCCGCCAGGGTGTGGGCGCGCTGATGGAGGGCGGCGACATGGGCCGGGTCGGCGGCGGCCGTGGTGGGGGCGGCGCGCAGCGGGGCGCGGCCGTCGCGCAGCCGTACGACCTGGCCGGCCAGGCGCTCGGCGGCATCGTCCAAGGCCGGGTCCGGGGTGAGGGCGCGCAACTCGTCGGTCACGGTCAGCAGCGCGGTCAGATGTCCGGCGAGCCGAATGTCCAGTTCCTCCTCGCGGGAGCGGTGCGGGAAATCGGGCTCGGGCTCGGCCATGGTGTGGACCGACTTGGTGCGGATCGGCTCGTACATGGATGGCCTCCAAACGTTCAGGAGGCCATCCTAACTTAGACGCCGTCTAAAGTTGAGCCTTCTACAGATATTCGGTCGCGGGATCCGGCTCAGGGCTGGCCGTAGCCGTCGAGGAACTTCCCGATCCGGGTCACCGCGTCGGCCAGGTCCTTCTTCGCCGGGAGGGTGACGATGCGGAAGTGGTCCGGCTCCGGCCAGTTGAAGCCTGTGCCGTGCACGATCATGATCTTCTCGGTCCGCAGCAGGTCGAGCACCATCTGCCGGTCGTCCTTGATCTTGTAGACCTTGGGGTCCAGCTTCGGGAACGCGTACAGCGCGCCCTTGGGCTTCACGCAGCTCACGCCCGGGATCTGGGTCAGCAGCTCGTACGCCGTGTCGCGCTGCTCCAGCAGCCGCCCGCCCGGGAGCACCAGGTCGTTGATCGACTGACGGCCGCCGAGGGCGGTGGCCACAGCGTGCTGTGCGGGCATGTTGGCGCACAGCCGCATGTTGGCGAGGATCGTCAGCCCCTCCAGGTAGCTGGCGGCGTGGGCCTTGGGGCCGCAGACCGCGAGCCAGCCGCTGCGGTAGCCCGCGACGCGGTACGCCTTGGAGAGCCCGTTGAACGTGAGCGTCAGCAGGTCCGGGGCGATCGCGGCGGTCGGGGTGTGGGTGGCGCCGTCGTAGAGGATCTTGTCGTAGATCTCGTCGGAGCAGACGATCAGCTGGTGGCGGCGGGCGATGTCGGTGATGCCGCGCAGCACCTCTTCGCTGTAGACGGCGCCCGTCGGGTTGTTCGGGTTGATGATGACGATCGCCTTGGTGCGGTCGGTCACCTTGCGCTCGATGTCGGCGAGGTCCGGCAGCCAGTCCGCCTGCTCGTCGCAGCGGTAGTGGACGGCCGTGCCGCCGGCGAGCGAGACGGAGGCGGTCCACAGCGGATAGTCGGGGGAGGGGACGAGGACCTCGTCGCCGTCGTCCAGCAGCCCCTGCATCGACATCTGGATCAGCTCCGAGACGCCGTTGCCGAGGAAGACGTCCTCGACGTCGAGGTGGATGCCCTGGGTCTGGTAGTGCTGCATCACCGCGCGCCGGGCGGAGAGCAGGCCCTTGGCGTCGCCGTAGCCGTGTGCGTCGCCGAGGTTGCGCAGCATGTCCTCGAGGATCTCCGGCGGGCAGTCGAAACCGAACGTCGCCGGGTTGCCGGTGTTGAGCTTGAGGATGCGGTGTCCCGCTGCCTCCAGTCGCATCGCCTCCTCAAGAACCGGGCCACGGATTTCGTAGCAGACGTTGGCGAGCTTCGTGGACTGGATCACCTGCATGTCGGCCACCTTACGGCGGAGTATCCGGCCACGCTCGGTGTTTTTCACCACGTGGACGGTGTACGGGAGTGCTGCCGGGCCGCGCCGGGCGCTTCGCGCCCCCTCCGCGCCCGGTCGGTAACAAGTGGGTTACCCCCGTTAATTTCCGCGAACGAGGGGTTGGCCTGGATGGAACCGCTGGCTATCGTTCACGCACCTCACCCAATCGTTCAGCTGAACGAAACGAGCCGGGAAGGCGCCCCGTCCATGTCCGAGACCTCCCACCGAACAGACCCCGGGGCGGCCCGGATACCCCGGCGGTCGGTGCTCGCCGCGGCGGCCGCGGGCGGCGGCGCCCTCGCCGGATCCGCCCTGCTGACCGGCTGCTCGGGTGCCGCGTCCGCGTCCCCGACCGAGGCCGTACCCACCCGCGGCCCGGCCGGGCGCCCCGACCGCGGCGGCACCCTGCGCATCGCCCGGCCGCCCGCCTCCGACGCCGAGACCCTGGACCCGGCGAGCGCGCTGTCCGCGTACGAATACCTCGGCGCCCTCTACAACCGGCTCGTCCGCGTCGACAAGGAGGGCAAGGTCGCCCCCGACCTCGCCGAGTCCTGGGAGCCCGACGCCAAGGCGACCACCTGGACCTTCCGGCTGCGCCGCGGCGTCACCTTCCACGACGGCTCCGCCTTCACCTCCGCCGACGCCGCCTACACCCTGCGGCACATCCTCGCCACCGCGACCGCCTCCCCGCAGGGCCCGGTGCTCGCCCCGCTCGTCGACCCGAAGCGGCTGCGCACCCCCGACCCGCACACCCTCGTGGTCCCGCTGAAGAGCCCGCACGCCGAGTTCCCCAGCCTGCTCACCCACTACAACTGCTACGTCGTCCCCGACGGCAGCGCCCGCTCCATCGGCCGCACCGGCATCGGCACCGGCCCCTTCAAGCTGGCCTCCTTCACCTCCGCCGGACCCGGCCGGGTCGTGGCGTACGAGGACCACTGGGCCGGGCGCCCGGTGCTGGACGCCATCGACTTCTTCTCCGTCGCCGACATGCAGGCCCGGGCCAACGCCCTGCTCGCCGGCCAGGTCGACCTGCTCTCCCAGACCAACCTCGACTTCGCCACCGCCCGCGTCATCGCCGCCTCCAGCCGCGCCACCATCGCCCGGTCGAAGAACGCCCAGTGGTACGTGCTGCCGATGCTCACCACCGAGAAGCCCTTCACCGACGTGCGGGTCCGGCAGGCCATGAAGCTCGCCTACGACCCCGAGCACATCCGGAAGGTCGCCCTCCAGGGCGCGGGCACGCTCGGCTGGGACAACCCCGTACCGCCGAACGACCCCGCCCACATCAGCGCCCACCCCGCCCACGACCCCGAGCGGGCGCGCCAACTGCTCAAGCGGGCCGGGCACGAACGGCTCGCGGTGGACCTCTACACGTCCTCCTACGACCCGATCTTCACGCCCATGGCCCTCGCCTACCAGGAGTCCGCGGCCCGCGCCGGGATCCGCGTCCGGATCAGGACCGCGGCCGCCGACTCGTACTACACCCAGATCTGGATGAAGAAGCCGCTCATGGCCACCTACTGGTACACCGGGCGCCCCATCGACCAACTCCTCAACCAGGTCTTCCGCGGCGGCTCCTCCTACAACGAGACCGCCTGGTCGGACAAGGAGTTCGACGCGCTCCTGGACCGGGCCCGCCGGGAGACCGACGGGGGCCGCCGCCGCGAGCTGTACGGGCAGGCGCAGACCCTGGTGATCGAGCGGGGCGGGGCGATCACCCCGATGTTCGCCGACCGGCTCACCGGCATCTCCCGGAAGGTGCGCGGCTACGCCGAGCACGGCTTCGAGTTCGACTACCGCGGCATCGGCCTGAAGGGGGCGTGAGGAGCGTGTTCACCTTCATCGCCCGCCGCGTCGTCGCCGCGTTCGGCACCCTGCTGCTCTCCTCCGTCATGGTCTTCCTGGCCGTCCAGGCGCTGCCCGGCGACGTCGCCACCCAGGTGCTCGGCAAGGACGCCACCCCCGACGCGGTGTCCGCCCTGCGCAAGCAGATGGGGCTCGACCAGCCCGCCTGGGAGCGCTACGCCGACTGGATCAAGGGCGCCCTGCACGGCGACTTCGGCACCTCGCTGGTCACCACCAAGCCGGTGGGCGGCGAGGTCGCCCAGTACCTCGGCAACTCCGCCCTCATCGCCGTCGTCACCGTCCTCTTCGCGGTCACCGGCTCGCTGGTGCTCGGCATCCTCGCCGGGCTCTACCGCGACCGCTGGCCCGACCATGTGATCTCCACGGTCAGCCTGGTCGGGATGTCCATCCCCGAATTCGTCGTGGCCACCCTGCTGGTGCTCGCCTTCTCCGTCACCGTCCCCGTGCTGCCCGCCGTGGTGCTGTACGGGCCGGGGGCCTCCACGGGTGAACTGCTCCCCGCCGTCTGGCTGCCCGCCGCGTCGCTCGCGATCGTGATGGCCGCGTACATCGTGCGGATGGCCCGTACGTCGGTCATCGACGTCATGGCGAGCGAATACGTCACCACCGCCCGCCTCAAGGGGCTGTCCACCTGGCGCGTGGTCACCCGGCACGCCCTCCCCGGCGCGCTGCTGCCCACCCTCCATGTGATCGCACTCAACGTGGCCTGGCTGATCGGCGGCGTCGCCGTCGTGGAGAACGTCTTCAACTACCCCGGCATCGGCAAGCTGCTGCTCACCTCCGTACAGAACCGCGATCTGCCCGTCATCCAGGCCATCGCCCTCATCAGCGCGGTCGTCTACGTGGTCTGCAACCTCGCCGCCGACCTCGGCTCCATGGCCCTCAACCCCAAGCTCCGCACCCGAGGAGGGAGGATCCGATGAGCGCGCTGAAGACGCCTGCCCCGGCCCCCGTTCCCGCGCCGTCCGCCCGATCAGGGGTCCCCGGCTCCGCAGCCGCCCGCGCCTGGCGCACCGTACGCACCTCCCGCCCCGCCGCCATCGGGCTCGCGATCGTCGCCGTCCACCTCGTGATCGCGCTGCTCGCCCCGCTGCTCACCCCGTACCACCCCACCGTCGGCGACGCCTCGCACGCGCTGCTCGGGCCCAGCGCCGACCACTGGGCGGGCACCGACCAGTACGGGCGCGACGTGCTGACCCGGGTGCTGTATGGCGGGCGGTACGCGCTCGGCGTCTCCGTCACCGCGACCCTCCTCACCATCGCGCTGGGCACCGTCCTCGGCTGCGCGGCCGCCCTGCGCGGCGGCTGGCTGGACGATGTGCTGATGCGGATCCTGGACGCGGTGCTGTCCATCCCCGCGATCCTCGTCCTGCTGGTCATCGTCACCGCGCTGGGCACCGGCTCCGGGGTGATCGTGCTGGCCATCGGCGTCATCTGCGTCCCCCAGGTGGTACGGGTCGTCCGCGGCGCCGCGCTCGCCGTCGTCCCGCAGGACTACGTCACCGCGGCACGCGCCCGCGGGGAGGGGACGTGGGCGATCCTGCGGCGCGAGGTGCTGCCCAACATCATCGACGTGGTGTGCGTCGAGTTCGCCATGCGCGCCTCGTGGGTCGTGCTGCTGATCTCCTCGCTGTCCTTCCTCGGCTTCGGCGCCGACCCGCCCACCCCCGACTGGGGGCTCATGGTCTCCGAGAACCGCACCGCCATCACCGTCGTCCCCATGGCCAGCCTCGCGCCCATCATCGCCCTGGCCACCCTCGTCGTCGGGCTCAACCTCGCCGCCGACGGCCTCTCCAAGGCCTGGGGCGTCGACCGCATCCGGGAGGGCTCCTGATGAACGCCATCGTCTCCGTCACGGGCCTCGGCGTCGCCTACCGGTCGGGCGGGCGGGAGATCCCCGTCGTCCACGACGTGAGCTTCGACCTGTCGCCTGGGGAAACCCTCGCCCTCGTCGGAGAGTCCGGCAGCGGCAAGTCCACCGTCGCCGCGACACTGCTGGGCCATCTGCGGCACGGCTCACGGCTCACCGCCGGTACGGTGCGCGTCGACGGGCGGGACGTCTTCGCCCTCCCCGCGCGCGAACTGCGGCGGCTGCGCGGCGGTACGGTCGCCATGATCGCCCAGAACGCGGGCCAGGCCCTCACCCCCTCCATGCGCGTCGGACGGCAGATCGCCGAGGCGGGCGGCGACGTACCCGTCACCGACCTCCTCGAACAGGTCCGGCTGCCGCGCCCCGCCGAACTCGCCCGCCGCTACCCGCACGAACTCTCCGGCGGACAGCAGCAGCGCGTCGCCATCGCCATGGCCATCGCCACCCGCCCCAAGGTGCTCGTCCTCGACGAGCCCACCACCGGACTCGACGTCCTCACCCAGCGCTCCGTCCTGGACCTGGTCGGCTCCCTGCGCGACGAACTCGGCCTCGCCGCCGTCCTCGTCAGCCACGACCTGGGCGTCGTCGCGCGGATGGCCGACGAGGTGTGCGTGCTGCGCTCGGGCCGGGTCGTCGAAGCCGCCCCCACCCGGCGGCTCTTCGCCGCGCCCGCCGACCCGTACACCCGCCGCCTGCTCGCCAGCGTCCCCCGGCTGTCCGACACCGGGCTCGCCCTCGTCGGCGAGGACGGCACGCGGGAGGTGCGGCCCAAGCGGGCGGTGCCGTCCGGCGCGGTGCGGGCCGTCGACGTCCGGGACGTCACCATCGACTACGGCTCCTCGCGCGCCGTCCACGGCGTCTCCTTCCAGGTGCGGCGGGGCGAAGTCCTGGCCCTGGTCGGCGAGTCCGGCAGCGGCAAGTCCACCCTGGCGTGGGCGCTGGCCGGGCTCCGGGCCCCCTCGGGCGGTGCGATGACCCACGAGCCCGGTGACCTGGGCGCGCCCGGTGACCTGGGCTCCTCCGCGCGGCGGCGCCCGCTCGCGCTCAGGCGCAAGATCCAGCTCGTCTTCCAGAACGCCGATACGTCGCTGAACCCGCGCCGCTCGGTCGGCGACGCCGTACGGCGGCCCCTGCGCTTCTTCGGCGCCGCCGGTTCGCGGGACGAGGCGGCTTCTCGGGCCCGCGGGCTCATCTCCGACGTCCGCCTCGACCCCGACTTCGCCGACCGGCTCCCCGCCCAGCTCTCCGGCGGCCAGCGGCAGCGCATCGGCATCGCGCGGGCACTGGCCGGTGAACCGGACGTGCTGATCGCCGACGAGATCACCACCGCGCTCGACGTGTCCGTCCAGGCCGATGTGCTGCGCCTGCTGGACGATCTGCGCCGGGAGCGGGACCTGGCCTGCCTCTTCATCAGCCACGACCTGGCGGTGGTGCGGGGGATCGCCGACCGGGTGGTGGTGCTGCGGCACGGCGTGGTGGTGGAGGAGGGCCCGACGGACGCCGTCTTCGCGGCTCCGGGCCACCCGTATACGCGGCAGCTGATGGCCGCCGCGCTCGAACCCGACCCGGACGCCGAAGCGGTCGTCGAGGCGGCCGACGACTGGTCCGACGCCGCCGAGCCGGACGCCACGTGGGACGAGCTGGGCGAGGGCCACCGGGTGCGGCGTTGGCGGGCCGTGGGTGCCCCGTGAGGTCTCGCCGCCGGGTGCGGGCCGGTGGCCGGGTTGTGCCCACCCGTTCCTCCCCCAGCTACCGCTGGGAGGTGCCCCCCTGCGGAACGATTGCCCACAACCAGGTCACATACCAGCCCCTCCGGCGATTGAGGAGCGGGGGGATTGGGGGCGGAACCTCCGCAACGGGGGCCGGGGGCTTGCCCCCGGTTTCGGGAAGGGGCGGGGTGGGGGAATGGGGCGCCGTTGCGGGTGAGCCACAGCCCGTCGCCGCAACCATCAATTGAGGAACCCCGACGGTGAGAACCCGGTCCGCGAGAGCGGCGCCGGTTTAGGCGCAAAAAAGGGAGCAGCGTGAGGTACAGGGAAAGCTTCGACCGTGAGGTGCGGGTCGAGGACGTATGGATTCCGACCCGCGACGGAACGCGGCTGCACGCCCGCATCTGGCGTCCGACGGACGCGGAGACCGCCCCCGTACCCGCCCTGCTGGAATACCTCCCGTACCGCAAGAGCGACTGGACCGCCCCCCGCGACGCCCAGCGTCACCCCTGGTACGCCGGCCACGGCTACGCCTCCGTACGCGTCGATCTGCGCGGCAGCGGCGACTCCGAGGGCGTGATGCGCGACGAGTACGACGAGACCGAGCTGGCCGACGGCGTGGACGTCGTCAACTGGCTGGCCGAGCAGCCGTGGTGCACCGGCAAGGTAGGGATGTTCGGGATCTCCTGGGGCGGGTTCAACTCGCTGCAGATCGCCGCCCTGCGCCCCGAGCCGCTGAAGGCGATCGTCACCGTGTGCTCCGCCGACGACCGTTACGACAACGACGTCCACTACATCGGCGGCGCCGTCCTCGGCATCGACATGCTCGCCTGGGCGGGCACGATGCTCGCGTTCACGGCCCGCCCCCCGCACCCCACCTCCGTGGGCGAGGACCGCTGGCTGCCGATGTGGCGGGAACGGCTCGACGCGCTGGAGCCGTATCTGCACACCTGGCTCGCGCACCAGGAGCGGGACGCGTACTGGCGGCACGGCAGCGTGTGCGAGGACTACGCGGCGATCGACGCCGCCGTGCTCGCGGTCGGCGGCTGGGCCGATCCGTACCGGGACACCGTGCTGCGCCTGGTGGAGCACCTCGACGCGCCGGTGCGCGGGCTGATCGGTCCCTGGTCGCACCAGTACCCGGACCGGGGGCTGCCGCCGGGTCCGGCGATCGGGTTCCTCCAGGAGACGCTGCGCTGGTGGGACCACTGGCTGAAGGACACCGACACGGGGGTGATGGACGAGCCGCTGCTGCGGGCCTGGATCAACGACCCGGTGCCGCCCGCCACCTCGTACGAGACGATGCCCGGCCGCTGGGTCGGCGACGACGCCTGGCCCGCCCCGTCCGTGACCTGGGACGAACGCCCCCTGGGAGGCGACGGGCCGGTGATCGTACGCTCCCCGCTCCACACCGGCCTCGACGCGGGCCGCTACTTCCCCTTCGGCAACGCCACCGACCTGCCGCCGGACCAGCGCGAGGAGGACGGCCGCTCGGTCTGCTTCGACTCGGCGCCGCTCACCGAAAGGGTGGAGATCCTGGGCCGCCCCCGCGTACGGCTGCGGCTCGACAGCGCGACCCGGCGCGCCCATGTCATCGCGCGCGTCTGCGACGTGGCGCCCGACGGTTCGTCCACGCTGGTCACCCGCGGCGTGCTCAACCTGATGTCCCGGCACGGCCGGGAGCAGGCGGTGGAGTGGGAGCCGGGGACGTATGAGGACGTCGAGTTCGAGCTGAACGGGACCGGCTACGCCTTCCCGCCCGGGCACCGCGTCCGGGTCGCGGTCTCCGACGCGTACTGGCCGTGGGTCTGGCCGCACGGCGAGCGCGGGCAGCTGACCGTACGGCCCGGCGAGAGCGCGCTGCTGCTGCCGGTACGGGACCCGGGCGCGGGCGCCGCGCGGGCGCCGATCACCTTCGAGGAGCCCGAGCAGGCCCCGCCGCTGGCCGTGACCGTGGAGACCCCCGCCGAACCCCGCCCCGAACGCACCGTCACCCATGACGTCGCCACGGGCGAGTGGGTGCTGGATGTGGACCCCAACTACGGCGGTTCGCGCACGTATCCGGACGGGCTGCGGTACGAGGAGAGCGCCCGCGAGACGTACCGCATCCGCTCCGGCGACCCGCTGTCGGCCGTGGCAAGCTCGCGTTGGAGGATCCGGCTGCGGCGCGACGGCTGGGACGCGGAGATCCACACCGCGACCGAACTGCGCGCCACGGCGGACGAATTCATCATGGACAGCAGCGTCGAGGCACGGGCGAACGGAGAGACAGTGGCCAACCGCGCATGGCAGCACACCATCCCGAGGACATCCGCGTGACGTCGTCCTCCGATCGCCCTTCCGACCGCCGCCCCCCGCGCCGCGCCGTCGCCGCCTCGGCCCGCACCCGGCAGCCGACCGAGGTACGGCGCCGGCTGATCGTGGAGGCCGCCGTTCCGCTGATCGCGGAGCGGGGCACCGCGGGGGTCGGGGTGCGCGAGGTCGCCGCCGCGGCGGGGGTCTCGGTCGGCACCGTCACGTACCACTTCGGGAGCGTGCAGGAAGTCCTCTCCGAGGCGATGGTCCTGCACATAGAGCGCTACTACGCCGCCCTCACCCAGGCCGCCGACCGCGCCACCAGCGGTGCGGAGGGCCTGCGGCTGCTCATCGACGCGCTCTTCACGGACGACACGGACCGGCACTGGCGGATGTGGTTCGACTACTGGAACGCGGGCGAACGCGACCAGACGTTCGCCCGCGGCCAGGCCGAGCGGTACGAGAGCTGGCACGGCGAGATCCGCTCGCTGGTGGAGCGGGGCTGCGCCGAGGGCGACTTCCGCTGCGACGACCCGGCGGACTTCACCTTGCGCTTCTCGGCCCTCGCCGACGGCCTCGCCCTGCGCCGACTGCGCCAGGTCCCGGCCCTGAGCGTCGAGGACGCGCGACGGCACCTGTGGCGCTTCGCCGAGGCGGAGCTGGGCGGCCGCTGAGCTGGAGATCTCAAGCTCCCCCTGGGTCCCATTTGTCCGCCGCGCGGGGGATACTGGCGCAATCGGCTACGGGGGGAGCCACGATGCGCCAGGAGCCGGACCTCGGAAAGCTCGGACCCGCACCGCGGCGCCTTCGCCGCTCGGTGCGCAGGGTGGTGGGCCTCGTGTGTTTCCTCCTCGCCCTGCTCTGCTGCGTTTCCGCGGTCCACGACGTGGTGTACGCCGGGGGCCTGGCGGGAGAACACGGCACCGGCGCCAGGCAGGTGTGGCTGTCCATGGGGGTGTTCTTCCTCGGCTTCCCCATGGCGGGATTCGGAGTGATGGCCTGGGCCATGAACCTGCGGTTCATGTTCATTGGCGAGCGATGGGTGCCGGGTACGACGGACGAGTTGTTCGCCGTCAGGTGGTCGGCGCGGGGTACGACGACGAGCCGGGTCGCGGCGTCGCTGCTCGTGGGTGGCGGCGGGCTCGCGACGGTCTGCTTCGTTCTGGCGCATTCGATGTGAGCACGAGCGCGGCGGAACACCGCCGCGCTCGCGCTCCGGTGGCCGAAAGGCCGGAAGATCAGCCCGCGCAGAGGGTCACCTTGACCGTGTCACCGGTGTCCACGGTCTGCGGGCTGTGGGGGCTGACCCCGATCACCGAGCCCGGCTTGCAACTGCCGGTCGCCGCCTTGGTGTACTCGCCCTTGACCCGCATCTTGAGGAACTGCACTCTGACCGTCTCCTGGCTCCAGCCGCCCATGTCGATGGGGAGGGTGGCGCCGTCGTCGAACTTGTAGAGCAGAGTGGTGTCGGCGGCGGCTGCGGTGGCGGTCGTCATGGCGGCGGGCTTCGACGTGTCCGAGTCCGGGCCGCTGTTGATGGTGGCCAGGGCGGTGCCGCCACCGGCCACGATGAGGGCCGTGGCGATACCGGCGATGACCGTGGCCCGCTTGCGGCGGGCGCCCCGCACGATGCGGGCCGTGTCGAACTCCGGCGCCTCGGCGGCGTTCACGAAATCGTTCATGGCGTTTACCAATTCCTCTTCGAAGGGTGCGTAACCCGCGCAGCCGGGAGGCCGCGACTCGTGTGAAGTCATCGGGTTCCTTCCGTGGGCTGCTGTGATGAAGGGCCGGAGAGTGCGGGGAACTGGCTTCTGAGCTTGTCGATTCCACGGGCGAGCTGGGACCGCACGGTGCTGGGTGAGATCCTCAGGTCGGCCGCGATCTCGGCGTCGGACAGATCGTGGAAGTACCTGAGTACCACGACCGTGCGCATGCGCATCGGCAGCCGCTGAAGGGCGCGGACCAACTGGTCCCTGCTGTCGATGCGCCCGTACTCGTCCCCGGGAGCCGCCCCGTCGCCGCCGCTGCTGTCCTGCTGCGGAACCATGCGGCGGAACTTCCGCCACCGGTCGTTGGCCAGGTTCACCATGATCCGCCGGACGTAGGCGTCCGGAGCGTCCTTGGCGGCGATCGTGCGCCATTTACGGCAGGCCCGCTCCAGAGTCTCCTGGACCAGGTCCTCCGCCGCCTCGCGGTTGCCCGTCAAAACGAGGGCGCCGCGGAACAACGCGGCCGACCGCGTCTCGACAAAGCCGTGGAAGTCGATCTGCGCCGACCCGGCCTCGTCGAGACCGGTTCGCAGCTTCCACTCCGTTGCCAGATCCACCCGCTCCTCCCTTCCTGTCACCCCTCCTCGACGTGGCGGCCCTCGCTTCTGCTGCACGGGCGCGATGAGAGCTGGGTCACAGAGGGAGGGGGCGGCGGATGTTCGGCGGACCGCGCCCCCGGGCCCGGCGCGACCGGATACGGTTCGGACCGAGGCGGGGCGGCGCGGTCGCCGCGCCCGCCGTGTGCTGTCCGGGCGTGAGGCTGAGCCGGCAGGGGGTGTCGATGTGCCGCAGGAACCGTGGGCCGAACTCGGGGAAACCATCAGCGCTGTTCGGGTCGGGTCTCGCGCTGGCCGCCGGAGCCGGGTTCGCGGTCGTTTTCGGCTTCGGCCTGGCGCTGTCCGTGCGGGCGGACATCGACCGCCGCCACCTGGTGGCCGCCGGTACTCCGGCCGCCCTGGGGGTGACGGTGGCGGCCGGATTCCTCGCCGGTCGCCTCGGCGACTTCATCGGCCTCCTCGCCGGATGCGGCGCCGGGGCGATCGGGCTGGCGGTGGGAGTGCCCGCGGGGCTGCTGGTTACAGGTCTCCTGGCCACTCGCCGTCACCACAGCCCTCGCCTGCGGCGTGGCCGCCGGTCCCGGCTTCGTCGCGGTCACCATCCGCCAGTACGCCGGCCTGATCGCGGCCACCCGCGGAGAGCTGCCGCTGCGCCTGGCGGGCTTCCTGCGCTGGTGCGACGAGCGCGGTCTGCTGAGATCGGCCGGCACCGTCTACCGGGTGCGCCATGACGAACTCCTCGAATGGCTCCAGCGTTGACCTCAGGCCCGGGCCAGGGCGTGGACGACGCAGGGGCGGTCGAGGACGGTGTGTTCAGGGGGCGCGTCGCTCGGCGGCGTCGAACGCGGGCGCGAGCGGGGCCAGCGCCGCGCGGAGCTGGTCGGGCAGCGAGCCGGAGGGCACGACCAGTCCTCCGGCGCCGGAACTCCCGGCGGTCTCTGCGTTCCCGGCCGGCCGGAGCCAGCCTTCCAGCGCGATGCGAACCGCCGCGGCCACGCTTGCCGCGAGAACGCGGGCTGTGTGCACTCCGGCGTCACCCAGGCGTTCGGCGATCACCGCCGTGAGAGGGGGCTCGATGCCGGCGGTGGTGTCGAGGAACGCGTCGCGCAGTGCGGTCCGGGTGGTGATCAGCAGCAGCGCCTCGTGTGCGCGCTCACCGGTGTTCGTGTACTGCTCGACCAAGGCTTCGGTGACGGCGTCAGCCAGGCGCACTCCTGCGGGCCGGGCCGCGACCGCCGCCGCGATCCGGGCCTCCCGGTCCGCGGTGACAGCGGAGACGATCGCCTGCTCGCGGCTGGCGAAGTAGTTGTTGTAGGTGCGCGGCGAGACCCCGGCCGCCTCGGCGATGTCCTCGACCCGCACCTGGTCCGGTCCGCGCTCCACGGCCAGGCGCAGGGCCGCCTCGCGCAGCGCCTCGCGCGTGGCCTGCTTCTTCCGTTCCCGCAGCCCTGGTGTTGGTGTCGTCACGGTGTCAGCGTTCCACACAGGGCTGCGTGCACGCAATCTTGCGTGCACGCACTTTTCCTGTCAGCCTCGACGCGCCGAGACCGGCAGAACCGACGGAGAGGGCGTCACCATGCGAGCAAGAGGAATGACCTACGACACCGGATTCGTCGTGCACGGCCAGACGTCCCGCGAGCACTTCGACCCTGCGGTGGTCCGGCGCGAGCTCGCCATCATCCGCGACGACCTGCACTGCAACGCGATCCAGATCATCGGCGGCGACCCGGACCGACTGGAGCTGGCCGCCGGTGCCGCCGCCGAGCTCGGCCTGGAGGTCTGGTTCTCGCCCTATCCGCTGGAGCTGGATCCGGAGCAGATCCTCACGCTCTTCCGCGACTGCGCCGAGCGGGCGGAACGGCTCCGGCAGCAGGGCGCCACGGTCGTGTTCGTCGCAGGGGTCGAGCTGAGCGTGATGAACCGCGGGTTCCTGCCCGGTGAGAGCCCCGAGCAGCGGGTCGAGCAGCTGATGAGCCAACCCGAGCGGCGGGCCGAAGCGATGCGCGAGCTCGGCGTGCGCATCAACGCATTCCTCCGCGACGCCGCGGCCACGGTACGCGAGCGCTTCCAGGGCGAGCTCACCTATGCCTCCATCCAGTTCGAGCAGGTCGACTGGACCCCCTTCGACATCGTGACGTTCGAGCTGATCCGCTCCGCCGAGGTCGCCGACCGGTTCCGGGACGCGGTGCGCAGCCTGGCCCAAGGCCCGAAGCCGCTCGCCATCACCGGGTTCGGCACCGCGGCCTACCGCGGCGCGGGAGACCGCGGTGGGCGGGTGCTGGAAGTGGTCGAGCACGACCCGGAGACCAAGGCTCCTGTACGGCTGAACGGCATATACGAGCGGGACGAGGCCGGCCAGGCCGCGTATCTGAGCGAACTGCTGGAGATCTTCGAGACCGAGGGCGTGGACAGCGCGTTCGTGTTCTTGTTCGCCTTGCCCGGCTACCCGCACCGCCCGGACGGCGACCCCAGGGACGACCTGGACCGGGCCGGCCTGGGCATCGTCAAACTCCTCGAAGGGCGCCGGGGGCAGACCTACCCCGACATGGAATGGGAACCCAAGGCCGCCTTCGCGGCAGTGGCGCGGCGATATCGGAGGTGACAGGCCGCGCGCACCCCACGATCAGGTGGGGTAGTCGTCTTGGTCAGGGCGTAGACGACGCAGGGGCGGTCGAGGACGGTGTCCTCGCGCAGCGGGGTGAAGCCGAGGCGGCGGGCGACGGCCACGGAGGCGTCGTTGCCGTGGTGGATCATGGCGGTGATCTGCTTGAGCCCCAGGGGGCCGAAGCCCCACCGCAGCACGGCTCGGGCTGCCTCGATGGCGTAGCCCCGGCCCCAGTGCGCGCGGGCGAAGGTCCAGCCGATCTCGGTTTCGCCGAACTCCTGCCACCAGTTCAGGCCGCTGCGCCCGATGGCCTCGCCGGTGCTCCTCAGCTCGACCGCGCACAGCCCGTGGCCGCGCTGGGCCCACTGCTGCTGGATGGCCCTCAGGCGCGCCGCCGCCTGCTCCCGGGTGTAGCTGCCGACGAACCGGTTGACGTCGTCGTCCGCGTGCAGACGCACCCACCAGTCGGTGTCGGCGTCGGTGAGCGGGCGCAGCCGGAGGCGTTCCGTCTCGATCACTGCCGACAGGTCCTCTCTGCTGATGTCTGCTCATGGCACGGAGACGATGAGCGTACGGCGCCGACGCGGCCCGGTGCAGAGCGAGTGTTGCTCGGCGGGTACGGCGCCGAGGCGTGCGCGGCGGCACTCGACTGGTTTGCCGACGCGCTTCCCGGCAAGCCGGTGGTGCTGCGCACCCAGACCGCCAACGAGCGCTCGATGCGCCTCGCGGCAAAGCCGGGGTTCACCGAGGTGGAGCGGTACGAGGACTACGGCGCCGAACAGTGGTTCGGCGCGTGGCCTCCGGTCACACCGTCCGGGAAGCTGGCCTCATGATGGAAAAGTCTGGTGGGGTTCGAGGTCAGTCGGTTTGCCCAGGAAAGTACGCACGCGTCGAGAGGGAGAGGCGCTTTTTGCTGGGCGAGGCTCCAGCGCCGTCTTCGGCGACAGTCACCCGTGTGATCATCGATCGGTATCTGGTCGGAACACGTCTGCGGCTTCGACGGGCCGATCTCTCAGATGGAGGCCGCGAATTAAAGCTGACCCAAAAAGTGCCCATCCATCATCCAGGCGCTGTTCAGGGCATGATCACGAACACCTACTTGTCGCCGGCCGAGTACGACCTGCTCGCCTCACTGCCGGCCGCGGTGCTGTCCAAGACGCGTCTTAGCGTGCCTCCCCTGGGCATCGACGTTTTTGACGATCCGCTGCACGGCTTGGTCCTGGCGGAGGCTGAGTTCGCCACAGATGAGGAGGCGCAGTCCTTTGTGCCTCCTCCGGCGTGCGTGGCCGAGGTGACCAACGATGCTCGCTTCACTGGAGGGTGCCTTGCCGAGGCCTCTCGGCAAGAGGTGCTGGGATGGCTGTCGGAGTACGGGATCCGGCCAGAGTGACCTAGACGGACGGCATTCCCCGTCAGGGCCCAAAGGCGAAGGCCTTTCCGCGACGCGGCGACTGTCTTCTCCTCACAGCCGCCGAACAGGTCGAACGGGCGCCTGGGCGGCGCGGGCTCACTTGCTCTGGACCGGCGGGCAGTAGCCGGTGTCCGAGCCGATGGAGTTGATGGTGGCGTTGTCGCGGGGGTCGTTGCCGTAGTCGATCTGGTTGGTGCACTTGGTGTTGGGGTCCGCGGGGATGCCCTTCGACGTGTCGCCCTTCTCGGGGGCCGGGCAGTAGCCGGTGTCCGAGCCGATGCTGTTGATGGTGGCGTTGTCGCGGGGGTCGTTGCCGTAGTCGATCTGGTTGGTGCACTTGGTGTTGGGGTCCGCGGGGATGCCCTTCGACGCGTCGCCCTTCTCGGGCGCCGGGCAGGTCCCGGTGTCCTCACCGATGGAGTTGATCTCGGCGTTGGAGCGGGAGTCACCCGCGTAGTTGATCTGGTCGGTGCACTTCATGCCGGACTTCTTGGCGGTGCCCGACGACGTGTCGTTGGCGGAGCGCCCGGCCTCGCTCTTGGTTCCGGGGGAGTGCGGGGCGCTCGCGGAGGCGGACGAGTGGGGCGCGGATGACGAGTGGGGTGCGGACGACGAGGCGCCGCCATTGCCCTGACAGGCCGTGAGCCCGAGCGCGGCGACGGCGATCACCATGGCGGAGGCGGCCCTGCGGGCGGTGCGGGAGCGGCGAAGCGTGGTGGTGTGCGACATGTTCTTGTCCGTTTCTCTCTCATCGCTCGAAGTGGTGCTTCGGGCTCGTGAGAACAAGACTGTCGGCCGCCGCTGTCGAACCGCCGCCGTACGGCTAACGCCCGGCTAACGCTCCCGGACGCATGGCGTGAGTGCCTGCCCGGTGGAGCCGGTGCGACCGGCTCAGGCGACGGAGACGGTGATCAGGACCGGTTCGGCCGTACCGGCGTCGCGGAGGACGTCGGCGAACACCTCCGCCGTCCAGGCGGCGACATCCGGCGACCATGCGCGGGCCCCGCACCGGAAAGCCAGCTCCTGCCGCATCCCCTCGCCCTGCACCTGTCCGGCCAGGGGCCGCGCCAGCCCCGCGTCCGTGCCGGGGGCGTCGGCCGTCTCGACGGTCATCCGCTCGTACACCCGCGCCCGCGCGCCCTCGCCCACCTCGTCCGCCCGGCCGTCCAGCCCGGCGGAGGGCCGCGCCGACACCCTCACCGCGAGCCGGGCCGCGCCGTCCGGCCGTTCACCGGAGTTGCCATGCCCTCCGTGCTGGCCCGCCCGGTGGAACTTGCGTGATCCGCGGGCTCGGCGGCGCCGCCCCCGCCGGGCGGCTCCTTCCGCGCAGCGCCGTCCTTCCGGGCGCCAGCGGCGTGCTGGTGCGCCCGACGCGGTGCCTGAGTCGACCGAGACGCCGCGATCCAGGCCCTGGCGGACGCTGCCGGGCATGTGACCTGTAGCCGCCTCCGGGTGCCGTCCCGCTGCCAGCGGCGGAACAGCCCGTAGACGGACTGCCAGGGACCGTACTCCGGCGGGAACGGCCTAGTTGAGCGCGCGCAACGCCTGCGAGAGCGCGTCAACGGACACGTCCACTATGGCCAGGAGCTGTGCCGGGCTCGCCCCGGCTCTGCTCATGACGGCGAGAGACTGGTTCACGGCCGCCGCGTGTACAGCGAAGGCCTCGGCGTCCTGGTCGGTCAGTCGGCCGGCCTTCAGCGCGGCGCGCAGGCGCAGGCGTTGGAGGCCGAGCGCCTGCCTGGCGTGCGCCGCCACGGCCGGGCTCAGCACCGGAATCGCCATGGCCGACTGGGCGATCAGGCATCCATCGGGCAGTTCAGGATCGGCGATGCGCTCGAGGGTGACGTCGAAGAACGCGCGGACAGCTGCAAGGGGCTCGGAGGCTGCACACGACAGGGCGGCGTCGTACTTGTCGCCGTAGCGCGCGGCGTAGCGATCCAGGCAGCGAAGGAACAGCGTGTCCTTGTCGCCGAGCGAGGAGTAGATCGAGCTGCGGTTCAGGCCGGTTGCCCGGGACAAGTCGTCGACTGAGGTGTCGGCGTAGCCGGCGCGCCAGAACTGGATCATCGCGGCGTCGAGCGCCGTGTCCATGTCGAACTGCTTCTTGCCTGCCACGTGGCACTTCCTTGCCGGTGTGTCGGTGTTCCGGATGCTGCCCATCATTTTATCTTGAACTGATCAGTTCAAGATGTGCTAGCCTTCGGGCGTGATCATGACCGGGCGTCCCCCGCACAGTGAGACAGCGCGGCAGGCGCACCACGCAACCCCGGCCGCCGCCGGGGAACCTGACCCTCCCGCTCTACGGCCTGTGGGCGTCGCAGTTCGGCTTCGGGCCCGTCACCACCGGCGTCGGAATCCTGTTCATCAGCGCACTGCCGGCTCAGGTCATCGCACCGCCGGCCATCCTGCGACGCAACATCGGGAAAGCCCTGCTGGTCTGCGTCGCCCTCGCGGGCCTGGCCCTCGGGCGAACCGCCGGACCAGCACACCCCCGCACCGATGGAGGATCCCATGACCGTTTCCGAAAGTAACCCCGTCCGCGACCTGCCCCTGCACGACCTGGCCGGATTCACCCACCGCTGGGTCGACGCAGACGGCATCCGCCTTCATGCCGTCGAAGGCGGCCAGCCGGCCGGCCCGGCTGTCGTCCTGCTCGCCGGGTTCCCGCAAACCTGGCGGGCCTGGCGAAAGGTCATGCCCAGCCTGGCCGGCCGGTTCCGCGTCATCGCGATCGACCTGCCGGGCCAGGGCCACTCCGAGCGCCCGGAGCGCAGCTACGACACCCACACGGTCGCCGCCCACGTCCACGCCGCCGTAAAGGCGCTCGGAGTGCCGGCCTATTGGCTGGCCGCCCACGACATCGGCGCCTGGGTCGCCTTCTCCCTCGCCCTCGACTACGAAAGCCATCTGCGCGGGGTCGCCCTGCTCGACGCGGGAATCCCCGGCATCACCCTCCCGGAAACGATTCCCACCGACCCGGCCCGGGCGTGGAAGACCTGGCATTTCGCTTTCCACCTCGTGCCCGACCTGCCCGAGACCCTGCTCGCCGGCCGCGAACGGGAGTACGTCGGCTGGTTCCTGAAGGTGAAGGCCCTCGCTCCCGGCACATTCGACGACGCCGACCTCGACCACTACGCAGCGGCCCTCGCCGCCGACGGCGGCCTTCGCGCCTCCCTCGCCTACTACCGAGACGCCGCCGAGTCGGCGCGCAAGAACCACCAGGCGCTCAGCCGGCAGCACCTGACCGTGCCCATTCTCGGAATCTCCAGCAGCCACGGCTCCATCCCCGACATGGCGGCCTCCATCAGCCCGTGGGCCGACAACACCACCGGAGTCGTCGTGCCCGGCGCCGGGCACTTCATCCCCGATGAGCAGCCCGAAGCCGTCGCTGCCGCGATAGCCGACTTCATCGCCGACGGCGACTGAGCGCACCCGCCCAGGCGCACGGCGGCCAGGGCGCCCTTGTCCTGGTCGTCCTCAGGGCAGAAACGGCCGTCCTGGCGCAGACGGGCCGCCGGCTGCCTGGTCCTGAACTGTCCGGGTCCATGGCAGTGCCTGTCCCGGATGCGCTTGCCGCTGCGGCTGGTCCATAGCCGCTGGCCCTTGAGCCCGCGCCGGGCGGAGGCGAGGCGGGTGACTGCGGGCGGGGGCCTGGCTCTCCAGCCTGCTCGGCGAGCACGCGTGGCGGGAATCCGGGCTCGGCGCCTGCGGCTCCAGCTCGACGAACGCGACCAGGACCTCGCCGCCCGCGCGGCCAACCAGGAACCCATCACACAGCCGAACACGACAGCCCGCCACTGAGGACGCCCACGGGGCAATAACCACTGTCGAAGCTATTGCCGCCATCGGTGAATGGCTCGACCCCTCACCCGTACTTCTTCAACACGGCCAAGTACTGCAGTCTGGTTTCGCGATCCATCCAGTGGGCTCGTCGTCGGTAGTGGCTGCGCCGGGCTGTCGCCTGATGGTGTCGGCGCCAGATGGACCGGTGCAGCAGCCTGGCCGTGGACAAGGCAGCACTCGGACAACCACGCCCAACGACACCGCCGAGCCGGTCGAGGCGGCTGTCGGAGATGAACGTGGCGGGCGTGGGGCGTCGCAGCGTGAGCAGCCCCGGCTGGGATCCTGTGTACGCGGGCAAGCTCGTCACCCGCTCCGATTGGCCATCCATTCCGGAGGGTAAACGGAGGGTTGTTCGAGAATGGGAAGAAGTGTCCCGCCGAGTCGGCGATGGAAGCTTCCGCGAAGCAAATCGAATTGACGGCGCATGGCACTGCTGAACCAGGACGTGATGTCACGGACCGTTGTGGGCAGCGGTGTCGATGACGCAGAAGCGGTTGCCGTCCGGGTCCGCGAGCACGACGAAGTCGGCGTCATCGGGGTAGAGGTCCCAGTCGACGCGGCGGGCGCCCAGGGAGAGCAGGCGCTCGACCTCCGCGGCCTGGTCGGCGGCGTTGCCGGCGTACAGGTCCAGATGAATACGCGGATGCTTCTGGAGCGGCGTCACGCTGAGGCCGAGCGACAGCTGGACGCCGGGCCCGCCCGCCGGGGTGAGCACGACCCAGTCGGGTTCCATCTCGTCGCGGGGGACGTACGCCAGGGCCTCCGTCCAGAACGCGGCCGCGCGCGGCACGTCCTCGACGCCCAGTACAACCGATCCGATGCTCAGCATGCGTCGATCCTTCCCGGACGTGACCCGGCTGATGGCGCGGCCCGCCGGGGCGTCAGGGCGTGGTGGGGTAGTCGTCCTGGGCCAGGGCGTAGACGACGCAGGGGCGGTCGAGGACGGTGTCCTCGCGCAGCGGGGTGAAGCCGAGGCGGCGGGCGACGGCCACGGAGGCGTCGTTGCCGTGGTGGATCATGGCGGTGATCTGCTTGAGCCCCAGGGGGCCGAAGCCCCACCGCAGCACGGCTCGGGCTGCCTCGATGGCGTAGCCCCGGCCCCAGTGCGCGCGGGCGAAGGTCCAGCCGATCTCGGTTTCGCCGAACTCCTGCCACCAGTTCAGGCCGCTGCGGCCGATGGTTTCGCCGGTGCTCCTCAGCTCGACCGCGCACAGCCCGTGGCCGCGCTGGGCCCACTGCTGCTCGATGGCTCCCAGACGCGCCGCCGCCTGCTCCCGGGTGTAGCTGCCGACGAACCGGTTGACGTCGTCGTCCGCGTGCAGACGCACCCACCAGTCGGTGTCGGCGTCGGTGAGCGGGCGCAGCCGAAGGCGTTCCGTCTCGATCATCGCCGTCCAGTCCCTTCTGCTGATGGGCGTCCATCCTCTCGTAGAACCCGAGCTGGGGTGTGAGGCCGCTGAGCACGAACGCGTCGCCCCCTTATGGCCGCTCACCGGAGTTGCCATGCCCCCGCGGATGAAGCTGACGGCGATCACTCTGGACTGCGCCGATCCCGAGGCGCTGGCCGCGTTCTGTCGCGAGGCCACTGGGGGGAGCTGCACCCCGAAAGCAACCGGGACTTCGCGGCCCTCGCCCGCCGGGGCGGGCTGTTCGGGCTACGCCGGCGGCACGGGCTGTAGGTGCTGGGCGGCCTCGGCTGCGGTGTAGGAGGAGGTGAAGGTGAATGCGCGAGGGGACGGCCCGTGCGCCCGCAGGTCCGCCAGCCGCTCCAGGGCCTCGTCGACGGTCGGGAGGTGACCGGCGGGGATCCACCAGAGCACCAGGTGCGCCTCGACGTGCCGCTCGAACCATTCGCGGCGCCGCTGCATCGCCTCCAGGTGCCCGCTGCGGTAGGTGAAGTCCCACAGGGCCTCCTGGGTCTCCCACACCGACAGGGTGACGATGACGTTCTCGCCCGCCGGGCGCAGGCCGGTGGCGTCGGCCGCTCCCTCCTCCACGAGCCGCCACACAAAGCCGGGTGCGCCGTCGGCGGCGGCGTTGACCGGGTCGAGCATGTCGACGAACCCCGCCGTGCGCGGGTCGTCGAGGGGGTGGCGGAGCGTGGCGACGTTGAGGTGGGCGAGATGGGCGGCACGCCTGGATGCGGTCATGGCGTCATCCCAGCACGGCCCACTTTTCTATGTCAATCACCATTGTCTTTAGAAGGCTCGACCACCACGCAGCACTCCCCCGGTCGGGCTTCCATGCGGGCGCGGACGCGACCGTCCGTGCCGAGCAGCCCCTCCAGCAGCGCGAGATTCATGCCGCAGACCAGCGGCGGGAAGCGTTCGGCGACGGCGTGGAAGGGGCAGTTGCGCATACGGACGACGCGCGCGGCCGTCCCGGGCGCCCCCTTGGCGCCTTCGGCGTCTTCCACGTGTGGTTCGTAGCCGCGGGCGGCCAGCATCTCCATGGCTTCTTCGAGGTCGCCGCAGGGCGCCGCCGAGCCGCGCAGGGCCTCGCCCCGGCGGCGCGCGGCCACGCATAGCCCGGCGTCCAGCCCGGCCTGCTCAGCGGCCTCGGCGAGCAGCTCGGCGGCGGTGCGGTAGTCGCGGGCGGGCAGCGACACCGCCCGCTCGGCCCGTGCCCGCGTGTACACCTTGGCAGGTCGGCCTGCCCCCGGCCCCGAACGGCCCGTCAGGCGGCGGCTGCCGCTCTCCAGCAACCCGGCCTCGGCCAGCCTGTCCAGATGGTGCGCAGCGAGCGTGCGCGCCACCCCAGCCGCCTCGGCGGCCTCGTTGCGGCCGACCTCGCGGCCCTGCGCCACCACATACTCGTACAGGCGGCGCCGCACCGGATCCTGCAACGCCGCGATCGCTTCAATCTCCTTCACCCGGCCATTCTAAGAACGATGCAGATTGGAGATAGAAGGGCGGGGCGCAACCCGGCCGGTGCGCTGAAGACCCCCGGTTTCCGGGCGGCCGGCGCCTGCCTCGGCGACCGGCTGACTACGGTGGCGGGCGGTGTTGCGGGAGTGCCGATCACCGCATGGGGAGCAGCTGAATTATCACCCGTGCGCAGACGCGTTCAATGGCTCTTCGACGCGCCTTCGCTGGTAGTCCTCCGCAGAGAAGCCGTCATGCTCTGGCGTCGGCATCGCCATCGTCGTCGTGACTGGGCAAGCGACCGCCCCGGCTCTCCGCGACCCGCAGTGCGTCGCGCAGCGCTTCGCACAGCCGCTCCGCGAGGAAGCGGACTTCCCGGACGTCGGCCTTCCGGTCGTTGAGCAGCACGCGGGCGTGACCGAGGAGGTCGGCGCCCATGGACAACTGAAGGTCCTCGATCTCATCCGCCCTGCGGCTCAAGCGGCTGCTGCCGCCGTCCGTTGACAGGAAGCACGGCTTGCCTTCGGGGCTGGACCACGGCAGCAGCCGTAGACCGTTTGTCGCGGTCACCGCGCCAACTCCCCGACCGCGTTGGACCACACACCTTGGCCACCAAGGCGGAATTGGGTGGCGATCAGTTCGCGCAGTCTCCGCAGCACCGTTCGGGCGGTATTCTTCCGCACGTTGACGCTCCTCTTCAGCGGTGGCCATGCCCCCGGGCCGTGTGCAGCGGTCGCGGGGGTCTTGCTCGGCACGGGAATGCCGCCTCAAGAGTTTCGAGCCCGAGGGCATGCGGCGGAACCGCGAACGGGGAACCCTGCTGGTTGATTTGGGGAACCCCGCTCCGGGGCCGCGGCTACTCTGAGAAGAGATCACTGCCGTCCCTGCTAGGTGGCCCATGGACGAACGCGAGACACGCCGCAGCAGCTATCCGCTGACGATCCCTGAGGTGCTGTTACAGAGCGAGGCGATGCAGCGTGCATGCGCCGCGCGCAACTTCCAGGAGATCTTTCGGCTCGTCAACAGACGGACGGGCACCAGCTATGCGTCCATGGCGGCGGCAATCGGCAAGATGACCAGCGCTCGGGTGAGCGACATTGTCCGAGGCGTCCGTGGCATTCGCGGACAGCAAGTGATCGAACGCATTGCCGATGGTTTCGGCATCCCTGGAGGAATGTTGGGCTTGCCTCCCCGGCCTTGGGAGGGTTCACCAGAAGACATTGGCGGGGCGGATAACGTGCCGGCTCGCGGGGAGGTGGTGTCTGTGGACCGGCGCGCTTTCGTATCCGCGGGAGCCGCCGCATTGGCGGTAGGTCCGATGGTTGCTACGCAGTTGGATCGGGGCCGACGCGTCATTCAAGCTCTTGACGTGATGGGCAACGACAGTCCTGGCATTGTCGCGGAAAGTCTCGGCAAACTTGTCGATCACTATGCCCATTCGATTTCCGCTATGCCGCCATCGGAAGTGTATGACGAGATTCTGATGGTGAGGTCGTACGCAAACAGATTTCTGGACAGTGCCGGAGTCGCACGGCAACGTAAGGACCTGGAACTGGCCGCTGGCTGGCTGTCTTGCCTGCTCAGCATCGCGGCATGCGATATGGGGGCTCATGCGTCGGCCCATCTCTGGTGCGCTGATGCTGAGCGACGGAGCAAGGAAGTAGGGAAACCGGAACTCGCGGGCTGGTCTATGTGGACTAGGTCCATGATTGCCTTCTATCAGGGGCGGCCACATCAGTCGATGTCGCTTGCTTCTCAGGGGCAGGCTGCCACCCCGATGGGTACGGTTATTCACGCCAAACTCGCCGCACAGGAAATGCGGACTGCGGCAATGGTCGGCGACGCCGAGGGGATGGAGGAATCCAGGCGCTATGCCGCGGCGGCAATGAAGAGTATTCCTTCCGGTGTAAACGCGCCCGGGGTCTTCTCTATTGCCATGGCGGAAGATCCGCCATACACGGCAACTTCTCTGATGTTGCTCGGGCGCTTCCGGGAGGCAGTGTCGTCGACGAGCAGGGTAATTGAGACGCATCACCATCACGGCGTGCGCTCTCGTGGTGAACATTCCCCAGGTTACGCTCGTGCCCTCCTGATCCTGGCCCTTGCTCAAGTCGGAACGGGGCGCCTCGATGAAGCCGTTTCCGCTGCGCATGCCGCCCTCAATAGCGATCGGACCGTATGGCCCACCGTGGTTCTTGCCGGAAAATTCAATCAGGTTCTCAAGCGAGATTTTGCTGACACCCGACAGGCTGCCGAATATGATTCTCGCTTGAGGGAGGTGATCGTGCATGAGTAGCGAAGACCTGGACAGTGGCCAGATCGGCGAAATTACCACGTTCGTGGACATCGAGGCGCCGCCCCCAGTGGAACTGCCTACCGCTCATCTCGCCTTCGGAACCAATCAGGCCAAGCCCGTGGAGATCGCGGCCGAACGGTACCATCAGGGGCTGGCTCCGCTCATCATCGCGACTGGCGGTGTCAACCGCCACAACCGCATTGTGGAAGCCAGGGAATTCCGCAGGCTTCTCATTGCGCGCGGCGTGCCCGATGCCGTAATTCGCTGTGAGGATCAATCCGTTAACACATGGCAGAACGTGGAATTTGCTCTTCCGTATCTGCGGGAAGCATTGGAATCCGGATTCAGGATCACGGCCATTGGCAAGTGGTACCACCGTCGCACACTCCACTCCCTTGCGACGATACTCCCCGAAATCGGCCCTTTTTACGCCATCTCATGGGAGCCAATTTACGCGGATAGGCCGGTCACGCGCACCGATTGGCCTATCCATTCGGAGGGCAGGCCAAGGGTGATGCGGGAGTGGGAGGAAGCGTCCCGCCGAGTCGGCGATGGCAGTTTCCGCGAAGTGCGTCGCATTGACGGCGCTTGGTACTGCTGAAGTACGAGCGTACGGGGGCCTGCCTCACGTCCGGGCGACGCGGCGTACCGCGCGGCCCGCCAGGGTGTCCGTGCGGCGGCCGTCCTCGATGACGAAGCGGCCGTCGATGAGGACGTGGGGGATGCCCACCGGCAGCGTGCGGGGGGCCTCGAAGGTGGAGCCCGCCGCGACCGTCTGCGGGTCGAAGAGGGCGAGGTCGGCGCGGTAGCCCTCGCGGATCTGGCCGCGGTCGGGGAGGCGGAGGCGGGCCGCGGGGCGGCCGGTGAGGTGGGCGACGCACTCCTCCAGGGACAGGACGCCCAGCTCACGGACGTAGCGGCCCAGGTACTGGGGGAAGGTGCCGTACGCCCGGGGGTGTGGCTTCGCGCCGTTCAGGATGCCGTCGCTGCCGCCCGTGTGGACGGGGTGCTTCATGATCGCCTGGACGTTCTCCTCGTGGCCGACGTGCTGGAGGATCGTGGGCCCCAGCCGGTCGTCCAGGAGCAGGCGGCGGGCGGTGGTCCACGGCTCCTCGCCGCGTTCGCGGGCGCTCGCGGCGACCGTTTTGCCGACGTAGCCGCCGAGGGACGGGTCGTTCACCCCTGAGATCTCGATCGCGTCCCACTCGATCGGCACGCCGTGGCAGCCGTCCGCGCCCTCCACCTCCATGACGTGGCGGATGCGCGCCGCCTCCGTGTCGTTCCGGAGCCGCGCGAGGATCGCGTCGGGGCCGCCCTCGGCGGCCCAGCTGGGCAGCATGGCGGCGAGCGTTGTGCAGCCGGGGAGGTAGGGATAGGTGTCGAGGGTGATGTCGGCGCCGTCGGCGAGCGCGGTGTCGAGGAGGGAGAGGAGTTCGGGGGCGCGGCCCTTGTTGACGCCGAAGTTCATGGTGGCGTGGGCGAGGTGGAGGGCGCAGCCCGCCTCGCGGGTGAGGGCCACCATCTCCTCGTACGCGCGCAGGGCGCCCGCCCCGTACGAGCGGTGGTGCGGGCAGTAGTAGCCGCCGTACGCCGCCACGACCCGGCACAGCTCGGTGAGTTCGGAGTCGGTGGCGTACATGCCGGGGGTGTAGGTGAGGCCGGAGGACAGGCCGACGGCGCCCTGGTCGAGGCCCTCGGCGACGAGCTGCTTCATCCGCTCGGTCTCGTCGGGCGTCGCGTCGCGGTCCTCCCAGCCGAGGGCGAGCATGCGGACGGTGCCCTGGGGGATGAGGTACGCGGCGTTGACGGCGATGCCTCGGCCGTCGAAGCCGTGGTCGAGGCGATCGAGGTACTCGCCGACGGTGCGCCAGGTGAAGTCGATGTCGGAGCCGTCGCCGTTCCAGCCGGTGATGGCGGTACGGATCTGGGCGAGCGTGCGGTCGTCGACGGGGGCGTACGACAGGCCGTCCTGGCCGATGACTTCGAGGGTGACGCCCTGGGCGGCCTTCGCGGAGTGATCGGGGTCGCGGAGCAGCGCGAGGTCGCTGTGCGCGTGCATGTCGATGAAGCCGGGGGAGAGGGCGAGGCCGTCGGCGTCCACGGTGCGCCGGGCGCTGGGGCGCGGGCCGCCCTCGGGGACGACGGCGGCGATCCGGCCGCCGTCCACGGCCACGTCAGCCCGGTAGGCGGCACCGCCGGTGCCGTCGATGACGCGCGCGTCGCGGATGACGAGGTCCATGCGGTGCCTTCTCTCTGTGTGTGGCGGTCGCCGGTGCGCCGCCGCCCGGCACCCGGCGCGGGTCGCGGGCGCGCCGCCCGCCTGGCGTCTGCCCTGGGGGAGCCCGTCCCGGGTGGGGCGGGCCGCCCGGGGAACCCGGGGTGCCGCGGCGGTCTCGGGTTACGGGGCTCGGCCCCGGAGGGCCGGGCCGCCCGGTCCCGGTCGGCCCGGCTTCTCGCTGGGGCTTGGGTGGGCCAGTTGCGGGCCGGGCTGTCCGTTTGGCCCGGGCGGGGTGCCGCCACGCCAGCGGCGGGGTCCCGGGGCCAAGGCCCCGGGAAGGGCGGGTGGGTGGGTCAGAAGAACGTGCGGATGTAGTCCGTGACCGTGCCGTCCGCCTCCGCCAGGGGGATCATCTGCCACTTGTCGAAGCTGGTGCAGGGGTGGGAGAGGCCGAGGGCGACCCAGTCGCCGACCTCGAGCTGGGCGCCCTCCGCGACCGTGACCCAGGCGTGCTGGTCGGAGAGGCCGGTGACGACGAGGCCGTGGGCGGGGCGGACGGAGCCGTCGCGGGCGGAGCGGACGAGCTGGGGTTCGGGCATGTGGAGGTCGTACGCGGCGTCCCGCTTGCCCGCGTTGAGGAAGGCCTGGCCGGGTTCGGGGGTGGAGACGACCTGGGCCCAGAGGCGGAAGGCGGGCTGCAGATCGCCCTCCTCCGGGATGCGGTTGAAGGGAGTGATGTGCCGGTAGTGGCCGTCGTCGTGGGAGACGTACGCGCCCGAGCGCAGCAGCTTCAGGACGGGCCGGGAGAGCGCGGGCAGCTCGGCGAAGACGTCGGCGACGGCGTCGAACCAGGCGCTGCCGCCCGCGCTGACGACCACCTCGTCCACGCCGTCGAAGCGGCCGGCGGCGTCGAAGTCGGCGGCGAGCGCGGTGAGGCGGCGCAGCCAGGCCCGTACCCGCTCGCCGTCCGCCTTCGGTACCTCGCCCTCGTAGCCCGCGACGCCGACCAGCCGCAGCGTTCCGGCGGCGGCCACCGCGTCGGCGACGGCGGCGCACTCAGCCTCCGTACGGACTCCGGTGCGCGCACCCTCGCCCGCGCCCAGCTCGACCACGACGTCGACGGGCCGCCCGGCCCCGGCCTCGCGGAGGGCCGCGTCCATCAGCTCCACGCCGCGCGTCGAGTCGACGTAACAGACGAAGCGGAAGCCGGGGTCGGCGTCGAGTTCGGCGGCGAGCCAGTGGAGGGCGGCGGCGTCGACGACCTCGTTGGCGAGGAAGATCCGCTGGACGCCGAAGGCCCGGTAGATCCGCACGTGGGAGGGGACGGCGGCGGTGATACCCCAGGCGCCGTGGGCGAGCTGGCGCTCGAAGAGCTGCGGGGCCATGGAGGTCTTGCCGTGCGGGGCGAAGGCCAGGCCGTGGGCGGCGGAATAGCGCTCCATGGCGAGGAGGTTGTGTTCCAGGGCCTCGGCCGACAGCGCCAGTACGGGGGTGGTGAAGCCGCCGGTGAACAGGGAGCGGCGCTCGGCGGCCAGCTCGCCCACGGTGCGGCCTCCGGCGTCCGGCGGCAACCCCTTGAAGCGGTGGTCGACACGCTCCTGCACGAGCTGGGCGACGGCCGGGTGCCCGGCGGTGGGCGCGGCGGCGCGCTCGCTGTGGTCGGTGGCCATGGAGGTGCCTCCCGTACATTTCTGGTTGCATTCTCTGCAACGTTCATTGCGTATAACGCTTAGCGCTGTTTAACATCCGGCCAAGCACCGGGTCAACGGTGTGTGCCTTACCCCAGACGCGCAAGGAGCGAGACTGATCGTGCGCCCAGCCCCGAGTGTCGACGTCGTGTGCCTCGGCGAGTCGATGGTGACCTTCGTGCCGTCCCGGCCGGGCCGCCTGGCGGAGGTGCCCGCCTTCGCGCGGGGGATCGGCGGCGCCGAGTCCAACGTGGCGTGCGGGCTGGCGGGCGCCGGGCACAGCGTGCGCTGGATCAGCCGGGTCGGTACGGACGGCTTCGGCGACCATCTGCTGACGGAGATCGCGGCGGCCGGGGTGGACGTCGGCTGCGTCCAGCGCGACCCGCGCCGCCCCACCGGGATCTACTTCCGCACGGCGGGCGAGCGGGCGGTGGAATCCGGGGTTCCCGAATCCGGGGTTCCCGAATCCGGGGTTCCCGAAGGCGGGGTTCCCGAAGACGGCGGCGAGCAGCCGCTGGCCGAGGTCGTCTACTACCGCGCCGGATCCGCCGCCGCGGCCATGTCCCCGGCGCTCATGCCGCACGAGGAGACCTGGTCCGGCCGGGTGCTCCACCTCACCGGCATCACCGCCGCCCTCTCCGCCGACTGCCTCGCCCTGATGCGCGAGCTGACCACCCGCGCCCCCGGCCGGCCGCTGGTCTCCTTCGACCTCAACTACCGCGTCTCGCTGTGGGAGGACCCGGAGCGGGACGAGGGGCCGGGCGTGCTGCTCGACCTCGCCCGCGGCTGCGACGTGGTCTTCGTCGGCGAGGACGAGGCGGAGGCCGCCTGGGGCATACGCGGAGGCGCCGCCGCGATCCGCGAGGCCCTGCCCGAACCGGAGGTGCTGGTGGTCAAGCAGGGCGCGAGGGGGGCCACCGCCTACGCCCGCGGGGCCGACGGAGCCGACACCGTCACCTTCGCGCCCGCCCTGCGGGTGGACGTCGTGGCCCCGGTCGGGGCGGGCGACGCCTTCGCCGCGGGCTTCCTCTCCGGCACCCTGCGCGGCCTGCCCGTCGCGCAGCGGCTGCGCCACGGCCATCTGATGGCGGCCGCCGTCCTCACGGTCCCCGGCGACCTCGGCACCCCGCCCTCCCGCGCGTACGCCGACCGTTTGGTGACCCTGGACGACGCCGCGTGGGGCACACTGCGATTCGGCCCCGGCTGGGCAGACCCGGCGCACTCGGGGTCCGATACCACGGTGGTGGAGGTCATCGACTCATGAGCCAGACCGTCGACCGAGCGCTGAGCATCCTGCCCCTGCTGGCGGAGGGGCCCGCCAATCTGGAGCGGGTCGCCTCGCGACTCGGCGTGCACAAGTCGACCGCGCTGCGGCTGCTGCGCACGCTGCACGAGCACGGCATGGTCTATCGCCAGCAGGACCAGCGCTACCGCCTCGGGGCCCGCCTCTTCGCGCTCGCGCAGGAGGCGGTGGAGAACCTGGACGTACGGGAGATCGCCCACCCCCATCTGGTCGCGCTCAACGAGCGCTGCGGACACACCGTGCACCTCGCGGTGTACGAGGAGAACGAGGTCCTCTACATCGACAAGGTGGAGAGCCGCTACCCGGTCCGGATGTACTCGCGGATCGGCAAACCCGTCGCGATCACGGTCGCGGCGGTCGCCAAGCTGCTGCTGGCGGACCTGCCGGAGCCCGAGCGGCGGGCGCTGGCCGAACGGCTTCCGTACCCGGCGTACACGTCCCGTTCCACCCCGAACGCCACCGCGTTCCTGCGGGAGCTGGAGACTGTGCGGGAGCAGGGCTGGGCCACCGACCTCGGCGGCCACGAGGAGTCGATCAACTGTGTCGGGGCGCCCATCCGGGGCGCGGACGGCCGGGTCGTCGCCGCGTGCTCGGTATCGGCGCCGAACGTCGTCGTCACCGCGGACGAACTCCTCACCCTGCTGCCCATGGTGCGCGGCACCGCGGAGGACATCAGCCGGGAGTACTCGGGCGGCGCCCCGGCCCGGCCGTCCGGCGGCCCGGAAGAACCCACCGAAGAACCACCGCAAGCAACACCCGAGAAGAGAGCCGAGGAACCCTCCTCATGACCGAGAAGCTGCAGAAGACCGCGATCACCCCGGCCACGCACACCGCCCCGCCCGCCAAGTTCTCGCACGGCGTCAAGAAGGGCAACATCCTCCAGGTCGCCGGTCAGGTCGGCTTCGGCCCCGCGGTCCCCGGTCAGGCCCCCGCCCCGGTCGGGCCGACCCTGCGCGAGCAGACCCTGCAGACCCTGCGCAACGTGCAGTCCGTGCTGGAAGAGGGCGGGGCGAGCTGGGAGGACGTGATGATGATCCGCGTCTACCTCACCGACACCGGCCACTTCGCCGAGTTCAACGAGATCTACAACGAGTTCTTCGCGGACCTCAAGGAGGCTCCGGCGGCCCGTACGACGATCTACGTCGGCCTCCCCGCCGGGCTGCTCGTCGAGATCGACGCCCTCGCCGTCCTCGGCTGAGCAGGCCCCTGATACGCCCGGGGCGGGCGGCGCCCGTAACCCGCCCGCCCCGGGATCCCCCACACCCACCGTCGTCGCCGGGACCAGACCCCTGATCACCCGCACCTCGTTCTCCCCCGCGCGCGGCCCCCCCCCGCCGTGCGGCGCTACGCCCTACCCACTTTCCGGAGTCCCCATGCTGCTCGCAGCCGCGCCCGCTGCCGAGACCCCACCCCACACCGGTGGTCTGCTCGCGATCATCCCCGGCACCGCCGGTCTGCTGACCGTGGCCGCCCTGGGCATCGCCCTTCTCCTCTACCTGATCATCAAGGTCCGGCTGCAGCCCTTCGTGGCGCTGCTCGGCGTCTCCATAGCCGTCGGCCTGGCCGCCGGGCTCTCGGTCACCGAACTCTTCGGCACCGTCCAGAAGTCCGACGCCGTCTCGCTGATCGAATCCGGTATGGGCGGCATCCTCGGCCACATCGCGATCATCATCGGCCTGGGCACCATGCTCGGCGCGATCCTGGAGGTCTCCGGCGGCGCCGAGGCGCTCAGCTCCCGCCTCCTCGGCTTCTTCGGCGAGAAGCGCGCCCCGCTCGCCATGGGACTGACCGGCCTGATCTTCGGCATACCCGTCTTCTTCGACGTCGGCATCTTCGTCCTGGCGCCCATCGTGTACGCGGCCACCAAGCGCAGCGGCAAGTCGATCGTGCTGTACGCGATGCCGCTGCTCGCCGGGCTCTCCATGACCCACGCCTTCCTGCCCCCGCACCCCGGCCCGGTGGCCGCCGCCGGACTGCTCCACGTCGACCTGGGCTGGGTCATCCTGATGGGCATCCTCGTCGGCATCCCGTCCGTGCTCGCCGCGTGGGCGTACGCCGCCTGGATCGGCCAGCGGATCTTCGTCCCCGTACCGCAGGACATGGTCGAGGCGGCGGAGGAGTCCCGGGAGGCGGTCGCCGCCGAACAGCGGGCCGCGGGCGGGGGAGCCGGGGAGCGGCCGGTGGCGGTGGGCACGGTCCTCGCCATCATCGGTACGCCGCTGGTCCTCATCCTCTGCGCGACGTTCTCCTCCATCGCGCTGGACCCGAGCACCGGGCGCTCGGTCATCGAGTTCTTCGGCCACCCCTTCGTGGCGCTGACGATCGCCCTGTTCCTCGCGTACTACCTGCTGGGCATCCGGCGCGGCTGGTCCCGCAAGTCCCTGGAGACCGTCTCCACCGCCTCCCTCAAGCCGGTCGGCAACATCATCCTGGTCGTCGGCGCGGGCGGCGTCTTCGGCGCCGTCCTCAAGGGCAGCGGCGTCGCCCAGGCCCTCGCGGACGCCTTCGACAGCGCGGGCCTGCCGGTCATCCTGCTGTCCTGGCTGATCTCCGTGGTGCTGCGGGTCGCCCAGGGCTCGGCGACGGTGGCCATCGTCACCACCGCGGGCATCGTCTCCCCGATGCTGGCCTCCGGCCACTACTCGCAGGCCCATCTGGCGCTGGTCATCATGGCGATCTCGGCGGGCTCGATCTTCGCCTCGCACGTCAACGACGGCGGCTTCTGGATGGTGGCGAAGTACTTCGGGATCTCCGAGCGGGACACGCTCAAGTCGTGGACCGTGCTGGAGTCGGTGCTGTCGGTGGCGGGCTTCGCGGTGGCGGGGCTGCTGAGCCTGGTGATCTAGCCACGGGTACGCCCCGGGGCGGGCCTGCGCCCCGGGGCTCCCGGACCGGTCAGGCCGTCGCGCAGTACTGCGCCTCCTTGCCGATCGACCGGTACATGCAGTCCGCGTTCTCCAGCAGTTGCAGCACCGCGTCCCGGTTACGGCTCGTCTCGCGGTCGATCACCTCGTCCGGCGGGTAGAAGCCGCCCGCGCCGCTGGAGGAGGGGTACATCTCGAAGGTGTACGCGAACACCTTCTGACTGCCCCACAGCCAGTCGTCGATCGTGCCGTCCGTGATGTAGAGGTCGCTCGACTGCTCAGGGGTGTAGCCGTTGCTCGCCGCCATCTTCTTGCCGATCGCGGCGAACGCGTCACGGTCGTCCTTGGTCATCCCGGTCGCGGTGTCGTCGTACGTCCACCCGAACGGCCACAGCACCAGCTCGCTGTAGGTGTGGAAGTCGATGGCGGCCTTGAGCTGCTGCTTGCCGCCCACGACCCGGCTGCGCGCGAAGTCCGCGACGACCTTGACCTCGGGGGCCGACTCGGCCTTGGCGCCGCGGTAGGTCTCGGAGCCCGCGGAGCCGGAGGAGCCGCCGCAGCAGCCCCACTTGTAGTCCCAGTTGCGGTTGAGGTCGGTGCCGATCGAGGAGGAGCCGGAGTTGGGCTGCCGGTTCTTGCGCCAGCTGCGGTAGCGGCCGGTCGCGATGTCGTACTCGCCGCCGTCCGGGTTGAGGTCCGGGACGATCCAGATCTCCCGGCCGTTCACGATGTCGGTGATGCGGGAGTCGGTCCCGTAGCCGTCGGTCAGCTGGTGCACCAGATACAGCGCCATCTCCACGGTGAGGTGCTCGCGCGCGTGCTGATGGTGGGTGAACAGCACCTCGGGCTCGGCCTCGTCGGTGGCCACGTTGTCGCTGATCTTCAGCGCGACGATGTTCCGGCCCTCGTACGACTTTCCGATGACGCGCTTGCTCAGAATGGCGGGGTACTTGGCTACGGCCGCGTCGATCTCGGCGTTCATCTCGGCGTAGTTGTGGTACTTCGCGTCCGCCGAGGGAAAGTCGAACGGCACGGCGTCCCGGCCCGCACCGCGATCGGCCGGGCCCGGCAGCGCGGTGAGCCGGTAGCCGAGCCCGCGCAACCGTCTGACCTGGGCGGCGTCGGCGGTGACGACGACGGAGCGGGCGTCGGTCTCGTCGATGGAGACGCCGGTGGCGGCGACGGCGGAGCGCTGGGCGGGAGTGGCCGGGCCCGCGACCTCGTACTGGCGCACGGATCCATCGGCGGCGCGGGACGCCGGGCCGGAAGCCGCGTCGCCCGAGGTGGCACGCCCGGGGGCCGGATCGTCAGCCTGGGCCGCGATCGGGGCGGCGAGGGCGAGGGACAGCAGGGCGGCGAGGGCGGTAATCCGTCTGCCGCGGGTGCGAAGTCGCATACATGCTCCTGGGAGGTGAGAGGCGAGCGACTGCTGCGCCAGTGTTCGGCCATGCGCATGACATGGTCAAGGGCGGGAAATGGTCGAAGCCGAAGGAACTTCTCATCGAGGGAAGGAACCCCCCTGTGAACAGACCTCTCGTCGGCGCGCTCTCGGCCCTCTTACTGGGCGGCGCGACCCTCGTGGGCGTCGGCGCCGCCCCGGCGGCCGCCTCCTCCTCCCACCCCCGGGCCGCGCAGGCGGTCGACTTCGCCGGAACGGTCGCGCTCAGCAACTGCTCCGGCTCGGTCGTACGGACCGCGAAGTCCGCTGACACCGACCCCGCGCTCGTCCTCTCCAACGGGCACTGCCTGGAGAGCGGCTTCCCGAGCGCGGGAGAGGTGATCGTCAACCAGTCGTCGAGCCGCAGCTTCACCCTGCTGAACAGCTCCGGCGGGAACGCGGGCACGGTACGGGCGAGCAAGGTCGCGTACGCGACCATGACCGACACCGACGTCTCGCTGTACCAGTTGACCTCGACGTACGCGCAAATACAGCAGAGGTACGGCATCAAGGCCCTGCAACTGTCCGACAGCCGCCCGGCCCAGGGCACCAGCATCAAGGTGGTCTCCGGCTACTGGAAGAAGATCTACTCCTGCAATATCGACGGATTCGCATATCGTCTTAAGGAAGGCGACTGGACCTGGAAGGATTCGCTCCGCTACACCTCCGCCTGTAACACGATTGGCGGAACGTCCGGTTCGCCCGTCGTCGACAGCGCGACCGGCACGGTCCTGGCCGTGAACAACACGGGCAACGAGGACGGGGCGCGGTGCACCCTCAACAACCCGTGCGAGGTCGACGAGAGCGGGGCGGTGACGGTCCGCAAGGGCATCAACTACGCCCAGCAGACCTACGGGATCACCAAGTGCGTGACCACCGGGAACAAGATCGATCTCAGCCTCGCCGGATGCGCGCTGCCCAAGCCGTGACAGCCATGACGTAGGCCGGGGGCTGACCCCACCACGGTCCGGGGGCGGGCGCCAGTGCGCCCCCGGACCGCTCGCACAAAGCTGAGGACCCTTGTCACGGCGTCAGAAACGAGGGTCCTCATGCGAAGAGCGCGCATTACGCCGAACGTGGCAGCCGCCTGCGCCGCGTTACTGCTGCTTCCCGCCACCGCGGCGGTCCCGGCCGCGGCGGCCACCCCGCGGGCGGCGGTTGCCCCGCGGGCGGCGGTCGCCCCGGCCGCGCACGGCCGGGGCGCGCTGGTGTCCGCCGAACGGCTTTACACGCTGGCCGCCCCGGGCCGGGTCGCCGCCGAGCTGCGCGCCGGCGGGTTCGACGCCGGTGCGGTCCGCTACGGCGTCGACGCGTACCGGCTCGTGTACCGCACCGTCGACGCGCACGGCCGCCCCACCACCGCGAGCGGGCTGCTCGCCCTGCCGCGGGGGCGGGACGGCAGACTGCGCGCGGTCTCCTTCGCGCACGGCACGGGGGTCCACAAGAGCGACGCGCCCTCGATGCAGCGCCACGGCTTCCTGCCCGGGCCGCCCCTCACCTACGCCTCGGCCGGCTTCGCCGCCGTCGCGCCCGACTACCTCGGCATGGGCACCGGCCCCGGGCTCCACCCCTGGATGGACGTCCCCTCGGAGACCACCGCCTCCCTCGGCATGCTGCGCGCCGCCCGCGCCGTCGTCCCCCTGGAGCGGAAGGTGGCGGTCACCGGCTTCTCGCAGGGCGCCTCGGCCGCGCTGGGGCTGGCCCGGTCGCTGCAGGCGGGCGAGGACCACTGGTTCCGGCTGGGCGCGCTGGCACCGGTGAGCGGGGCGTACGACTTCGGCGGGACGGAGCTGAAGGCGCTGCTCGGCGGGCGGCTGGAGCCCAAGTCGAGCGTGCTGTACGCCGCGTACACGCTGGTCGCCTTCAACCGGCTGCACCCTGTGTACGACAGCCCTGAGCAGGTGTTCGAGGGCGACTACGCCCCGCACATCGAGTCGCTGTTCGACGGTGAGCACACCGGGCGGCAGCTGATGGAGGGCACCCCGGAGGCACTGGACGACCTGCTCACCGACGAGGGCATGCGGCTGCTCGCCCATCCGGCGGGGGACTTCGCCGCGGCGCTGCGGACGGCCGGCAGCGTGTGCGCCGGCTGGGCGCCGCGGGTGCCGACGCGGCTGTACATGGCGGGCGGGGACGAACAGGCCGCGGTGGAGAACACCGCGTACTGCCGGACCGCGCTGCGGCGCCACGGGGCGGACGTCCCGGTGGTCGACGTCGGCCCCGTCGACCACCAGAAGTCCCGCCACCTCGGCTCGAACGTCGCCGCGACGGCGTCGATCGTCCGCTGGCTCAGTGACCTGGCCTAGTCACGACAGGCCGTGGACGTGCGGGCCCACCGCCTTGGACCAGGCGTTGCCCGCCGCCGCGTCCCAGTTGGTGGACCAGGTCATCGCGCCGCGGATGCCGGGGTAGGTCCTGGCGGGCTTGAAGCTGCCGCAGCCGGTGCCCTTGGCGAGGCAGTCGAGCGCCGCGTTGACGACGGACGGTTCGACGTAACCGGAGCCGGCGCCCTTGGGCGACGCGGGGACGCCGATGCCGACCTGGGACGGGTCGAGGCCGCCTTCGAGCTGGACGCAGGCGAGGGAGGTGAGGAAGTCGACCGAGCCCTGGGCGTAGGTCTTGCCGTCGCAGCCGTTCATCGAGCCGCTGTTGTAGTACTGCATGTTGACGACGGTGAGGAAGTCCTTGATGGCCAGCGCCGTCTTGAAGTACTCGGTGGACGTCGACTGCATGTCGATCGTCTGGGGCGCCATCGTCACCACCACGTCGCTCTTCTTGTCGTGGACGGCCTTGAGCGCCTTGGACATGTAGGTGCTGTTGACGCCGTTTTCGAGGTCGATGTCGACGCCGTCGAAGCCGTACTCGTCCATCAGAGCGGTGATGGACGAGGCGAAGGCGTTCGCCGAGGCGTCGTCGCCGACCGAGACGGTGCCGTTCTGACCGCCGACGGAGATGATGACGGACTTGCCTGCCGCCTGCTTGGCCTTGATGTCGTCCTTGAACTGCTGCTCGCTGCCGTAGCCGACGGCCGGGTCGAGGCGGAAGTCGACGGCACCCGGGGAGCCGGTCGCGTCGGCGAAGGCGACGGCGATGATGTCGTAGTCGTCCGGTACGTCACGCAGCTTCTGCACGGTCGCGCCGTTGTCGAAGTTCTGCCAGTAGCCGGTGACGGCGTGCTTCGGTACGGCGGCGGTGGCCGCATCGGCGGTGCCGGTGGATATCGGCCCGCCGGCGGCGAGCGCGGCGACCGCCGCGACTCCGAGCAGCCTCTTCCTGATCTGTGCGCGTGCCACGACAGCCTCCGAGCGTGGGGGGGGGGGGGGGGGGAAGGGAGGTGGTGCCTGTGCGCGTCCAGGGGCCCCTGAGGCGTGCGACCAAGGTGGTCCAGACCAATGCGGTTGTCAAGTCCCCGTCATGGAAGAGGTGGCATTCGGGTGAACGGACCGGCGCCGGCCCAGCTCCCTGCGCGCGCCATGGCCGTCCAGCGTCATCGCGGCGGCCGGCATCCCTCGCCCAAGGTGCCGGGCCGGTGTCAGGCGCAGAGTCAAATGCTCTTATGCCACACGGAAGTAGGCTAAATGAGAGTACGATCGCGCTCATGCGGCTCCGGTACAACTACCGCGTCCATCCCGGCCCTGCCCAGCGCCACGCGCCGGGCAGGGCGTTCGGGTGTGCTCGCGTGGTGGCGAACGGATTCCGCCTCCGGGGCAACGGGCGGCTCTACGTGGCCAAGGTGGGCGACCTGCGAGTGCGCTGGTCCCGCCCCCTCCCCGCGACGCCGACATCCGTCACGATCACCATGGACGCCGGCCGGAATCCCCACACTTCAAGCGGGGAGCGCGTCAATCAGAGGAACTGTTCTCTCGCGCGGCCTTCGTGGATAAAGTGACGATGCAACAGGATGGGGCAGTAACGACCGTGGCCGCCGCCGCTCGGCGACGACGTGAGACGGGGTAGCCGACGTGCCCACCGCGATAGCAGTCACCAGCCGTGAGCTGGTGCTTCCACCGCCCGACGGGCAGACCCCGTCGGCCGTAGTGCTGCGGCCGCCGGAGGAGCAGTCGCTGGACGACGCGCTCGCCGAGGTCGGGGCGCTCCTCGAGTGCCAGGGCTATCTGGTGGCGCTCTATCCCGCCGCCACCCCGCCGCCCTTCGTCCGCAGGCTGCACACCGTGCGCTCCGTCCTGGAGAGCGACCGGATGGCGCTGTGCCCGCTCGAACTGCCGCCGCTGGCCGTCGCCGTCATCGCCCGTCAGCTGCGGCAGCTGTCCGTCTCCGACTTCAGCCCGGGCGTGCTGGCCTGTTCCGCCCGGCTGCTGGCCCACTATGTGCACGCGGGCGCGCTGCTCGGCAGCGTCGCCAAGCTGGACCGGGTGCCGGTGAGCCTCACCTCGCACGTCAAGTCCTGGATGCCGGGCGCCCAGTTCGCCGTGCTCGCGCACCCCGAGCCGCAGCTGGTCAAGGTGGGCGGGGGCGGCGCGCTGCCCGGGCCCGCGTTCGCCACCCATATGACCGTCGCGCGCGGCCAGCTCACCAGCCACGGGCATGGGACGGCCCCGCGCGACGACTGGGTCAGCGGGGCGCTGGCGCCCTCCTGGGGCGTCGGGGACGTCCAGGAGGTGCCGCTGCCCGCCGAGTCGGCGCGCTGGTGGGGCACCTCGAAGCTGATCGAATTCGCGGCGGCCATCCCGGACCTCTCCGTGCTCTACCAGCTCGTGGCGTCCGTACGGAGAGAGGAGTGCCACTGGTGCGGCTTCGAACTCATCGGGGACCGCTGCGCCTTCTGCTCCTGTCCGGTGCCGCGCGGCGATGAGATTCCCGCCCTGACCCAGTCCGCCGAGCGACCCGCCCTGACCAGCCGGTAAACGTCCCCACTCACGAGGTTGTCCGTCCATGAATTCTCGCCAGCGACGCGGAGTCATCCTGCTGGTCCTGTCGGTCCTGTGCGCCGGTGGCGCGTTCGCCGGGGTGCTCTCCGTCGTCAACGACGTGGAGTCGAAGGTCGGCCCCGAGACGACCGCGTACAAGCTGAAGGGGAACATCGAGGCGTATCAGGCGCTGAACGCGGGGGACTTCGAGAAGGTGTCGATGCCCGAGCGCTGGGTGCCCTCCACCGCCGTCACCGATCTCTCCGAGGTGCGCGGCAGGATAGCCGCGACCAAGCTCAGCCGGGGGTCGCTGCTCCAGACGGACATGATCGCCAACCGGCCGGCGCTGAAGGCCGGGCAGCAGGAGATCGCCATCATGATCGACGCCGCGACGGGCGTCGCGGGCAAGATCACCCCCGGTGCGAAGGTCAACATCTACGCCACCTTCGAGGGCAAGGCGCAGGGCGAGGAGTCGGTCTCCAAGCTGATCGTCGACGAGGCGGAGGTCATCGACGTCGGCAAGCTGTCCGCGCTGAAGCCGGACGAGAACGACGAGCGGCGCGTCGACCAGGCGGTGCCGATCACCTTCGCGCTCGACACCAAGGACGCGCAGCGCGTCGCGTACGCCGAGTCCTTCGCCTCACACGTACGGCTCGCCCTGATCGGCCCCGGCTCGGACGCCCCCGTCGCGCCGCGCGACCGCACCTACACCCTCGACGGCGACAAATGACACCCGAGTTCTGTGGAACTGACGGAGAAGAGTGAGGAGGTGCCGCGGTGACGATCAGAATCCTCCCGGCCGTCGGCGACCCCGACGCGGCCCGCGCCATCGGCGGGCTGCTCGGCCAGCTGCCCGGCGTCGAACCGTCGGCGCCGGTGGGCGACTCGACCCGGCTGCTGGACACCCTCGCCGCGCTGGCCGCCGCCTCCCTGGAGGAGCTGCCGGAGGTCGTCCTCGTCCATGGGCGGATCGGCCCGTCGCCCGCCCTGGAGCTGATCCGCGAGGTCGCGCTGCGCTTCCCGGCGGTGGGCGTGGTGCTGGTCACCGGCGACGCGGGGCCGGCCCTGTACTCGGCCGCCATGGACGCGGGCGCGCGCGGCATCGCCGGGCTACCGCTGTCGTACGACGAGCTGGCGGCCCGCGTCCAGGCCGCCGCCCAGTGGGCCACCGGCGTACGGCGCCACCTCGGGGGCGGCGCCGACGTGGCCGCCACCGGGCCGGGCGGCACGCTGGTCGCCGTCGCGGGCGCCAAGGGCGGGGTCGGTACGACGGTCACCGCCGTCCAGCTCGCGCTGGCCGCGCGGGCGGCGGGCCGCACGGTCGCCCTGGTCGACCTGGACCTCCAGTCCGGCGACGTGGCCTCGTACCTCGACGTCCAGTTCCGGCGCTCCATCGCCGACCTGGCCCAGATCACCGACATCTCGCCGCGGGTGCTCCAGGACGCGGTCTTCACCCACCACACCGGGCTCGGGCTGCTGCTCGCGCCGGGGGAGGGCGAGCGCGGCGAGGAGGTCACCGACCGGGCGGCCCGGCAGGTCGTGGGCGCGCTGCGGACCCGGTTCGAGCTGGTGGTCGTCGACTGCGGTACGCAGATGACGTCGGCGGGCGCCGCCATTGTCGAACAGGCCGACACCGCGCTGCTGGTGACCACCCCGGACGTGGTCGCGGTGCGGGCCGCCAAGCGGATGGTGCGGCTGTGGGACCGCCTCCAGATCCGCAAGGCCGAGGAGACCGTGACCGTCGTCAACCGGCACACCCGCAGCGCCGAGATCCAGCCGCAGCTGGTCGCGCGCGCCACGGGTACGGCGGTGGCGCGGACGGCGATCCCGGCGGGGTTCAAGGAGCTGCAGCCCGCCGTCGACTCCGGCCGCATGCAGGACCTGGACGCCAAGTCGGCCGTCAAGCAGGCGCTGTGGGGGCTCGCCGGGGAACTGGGCTTGGTGGACGGGGCGCAGGGCACGCCCCCGCCCGGCCGCCGCGTCGCCCACCGGGGCGGACACAGCCACGCCGGCCAGGGCGCCCAGGGCTCCCAGGGTGCCGACCGCACGCTGCCCGGGCTGCGGCGGCGCCGTGCCATAGGAGCGGGGGCTGACGACGACGGGGGCGACGCGGGCCCGGGGACGGACGCGCTGAACGAGATCCCCCCGTCCGCCACCGGCCGCTTCCTGCGCAAGCGGGGCGGCGACCGCGGTCAGGTGACGGTCGAGTTCCTCGGCGTCCTGCCGCTGGCGCTCATCGTGCTCGCGGTGGTCTGGCAGCTCGTCCTCGTCGGCTATACGTACTCGCTCGCGGGCAACGCGGCCGACAAGGGCGCCCGGGCGGGCGCGGCCAAGGGCGCCGCCGCCTGCCAGGCCGCGGCGCAGGACGACATCCCCGGCTCCTGGAGCGCGGAGATCGACTGCCCCGGCGCGGGCGACGGCGCGGTGTACCGGTCGACGGTGACGCTGAACGTCCCGATCCTGTTCCCGGGCGCCGCCGACTTCCCGTGGACGGTGACCGGTTCGGCGGGCGCCGCCGACGAGACGGACACCATGGCGGGCGCGGGACAGTGAGGGGAGGAGCGGCGATGACGCGCGGAAGAGGGCGCCCGGCACGCGACCGGGGCTCGGCGTCCATCGAATTCCTCGGCTTTCTGCCGATCCTGATCCTCGTCGCGCTGGCCGCCGTCCAGCTGGGGATCGCCGCGTACGCCGTCCAGCAGGCGGGCACGGCGGCCCGCGCGGCGGCGCGTACCGGCTCGCTGGACGAACCGGGCACCCCGGACACCGCCGGGAAGGCGGCGATCAGCGGCTGGCTGGCGGACGAGACCAACATCATCGGCGGCGACTGCGGCGGCGACGAGGCACAGGCGACCGCGACGGTGAAGATCCCCTCGGTCATCCCCGGCTTCGACGGCTTCGGCAGCGCGAAGAGGAGCGCCACCATGCCGTGCGACGACGGACAGCTCCAGGCGGCGGGAGGCCGGTCATGAGCCTGCGGTCCCGGATCAACGCGCCCGAGGGGCCCGCGGAGGGCCGCCAGGACGGGCATCTCGTCGCCGTCTACCGCGCCAAGCTGCTGGAGGAGATCGACCTCGCCGAGATGTCCTCGCTGGCCGCCGCCGAGCGCCGGACCCGGCTGGAGCGCGTGCTGGGCCACATCATCAGCCGCGAGGGACCGGTGCTGTCCACCGGCGAACGCTCCCAGCTCATCCGCCGGGTGGTGGACGAGGCGCTGGGGCTCGGCGTGCTCGAACCGCTGCTGGAGGACGCCTCCATCACCGAGATCATGGTCAACGGACCGGATCAGATCTTCGTGGAGCGGGCGGGCCGGGTCGAGCTGGTTCCCGTCCGGTTCGCGTCCGAAGAGCAGCTGATGCAGACCATCGAGCGCATCGTCTCCACCGTCAACCGGCGGGTGGACGAGTCGAATCCGATGGTCGACGCCCGCCTGCCGTCCGGTGAGCGGGTCAACGTGATCATCCCGCCGCTGGCGCTCACCGGCGCCACCCTCACCATCCGCCGCTTCCCGCGCGCCTACACCCTTAAGCAGCTGATCGGCATGGGCACGCTGGACGAGCAGATGCTGCTCCTGCTCGCGGCGCTGGTGCGCGGCAAGTTCAACGTCGTCGTCTCCGGACCCACCGGCTCCGGAAAGACCACGCTGCTCAACGCGCTCTCCGGGCTGATCCCGGACGGCGAGCGGATCATCACCGTCGAGGACGCGGCCGAACTCCAGCTCCAGCAGACCCATGTCATCCGGCTGGAGTCCCGGCCGCCCAACGTCGAGGGCAAGGGCCGGATCACCATCCGCGACCTGGTCCGCAACTCGCTGCGGATGCGCCCCGACCGCATCATCGTCGGCGAGGTGCGCGGCGGCGAGACCCTCGACATGCTGCAGGCCATGTCCACCGGCCACGACGGTTCGCTCGCCACCGTCCACGCCAACAGCGCCGAGGACGCGCTGATGCGGCTGCAGACGCTCGCCTCGATGTCCGATGTGGCGATCCCGTACGAGGCGCTGCGCGACCAGATCAACAGCGCCGTGGACTGCATCGTCCAGCTCGTCCGGCACGCCGACGGCTCCCGCCGGATCAGCGAGATCGCGCTCCTCGACAGCCACGGCCACGAGGAGTACCGCATCGCCACCGTCTGCCGCTTCGACGCCCAGCCCATGGGCGCCGACCGGATCGTGCACGGACGGTTCTCCTACTTCCCGCTCCCGGAGCGGGTGGCGGAGCGGCTGCGGCTGGCCGGTGAGGCGGTGCCGCCCGCCTTCGGGGTGGCCGCCTTCCCGGCGCAGCTGACCACGCGGGGCGCCGCGTACGACACGGGCGCCTACGGCGCGCGGGATGGGAGGTAGCCGGATGGACCGGCTCGCGACGCTGACCCTCGGTACGACGCTGGTGTGCGGCGCGCTGGGCGTCGCCGGGGTGCACACCTACGCCCGGGGTACGGACCGGCAGCGCGCGCTGATCGACCGGCTGTCGGAGTCGGGGGCGGCGGAACCGTCCCGGCGGCCGCGCCGCTTCGCCCGCGTGGACCGGCGGCTGCGCACCACCTCGATGGGGCGGCGGCTGGAGCTGCGGCTGGCGGCGACGGGTCTGGACATCACCCCCGGCGAGTTCTTCGTCTACACGGCCGCGGCGGCGGGCGGGCTGTGGCTGCTGGCGGCGTCGCTGCTGGCGTCGTTCTTCGGCCCGATCGCGGCCGTCATCGCCGTCTGGTCGGCGTTCGGGTTCCTCAACTGGCAGCGGCAGAAGCGGATCGAACGGTTCATCAACCAGCTGCCCGAGCTGTCCCGGATCCTGGCCAACGCCACCCAGGCCGGGCTGGCGCTGCGTACCGCGCTGAGCATGGCGGCCGACGAGATGGAGGCCCCGGCGGGTGAGGAGCTGTCCAAGGTCTCCGACAAGCTGTCCGTGGGGCATTCGATCGACGACGCGCTGGGCGAGCTGGCGGAGCGGCTGCCGTCGCGGGAGCTGGTGGTGCTGGTCACCACGCTGGTGCTGTCCAACCGCGCGGGCGGGACCGTGGTCAGCTCGCTGCGCAATCTCACCCACACGCTGGAGGAGCGCAAGGAGACCCGGCGCGAGGTCCGCACCCAGCTGTCCCAGGTGACCGTCACCGCGTATGTGGTGCCGCTGATGGGCATCGGGACGCTGCTGCTGATGAACCGGATCGCACCGGGTTCGCTGGACCGCATGACCGGGTCCATCTGGGGACAGGCCGCGGTGATCGGGGCGTTCGCCCTGTACGGGATCGGCTTCTTCCTCATCCGCCGCATGTCGAAGATCGACGTCTGACCGGGGTAGTGGGCATGGGTTTCGGAGTGCTGCTGGCGCTGGCGGCCGGGCTGTCGGTCGCGGGCATCGCGTACGGCATCGCGCTGTACCGCAGCGAGGCCAAGCTGCCGAGCGACCTCGCGGTCGCGCTGGAGGTCGGGGCGACCCGTACGAACGCGGTCGGCTCGGCCGTCGACCGGCTCGGCATGCGCTACGCCCCGCTGGTGCTGCGGCTGATGGGCGAGAAACGGGTGGCCCGGGTGCGCCGCCGGATCGATCTGGCGGGCCATCCGGGCGGGCTGACGGTCGACCGGTACGCGGCCCGCCGGGCGGTGTACGGGATGCTCGGCTTCGGCGGCGCGCTGGTCATGCTGCTGAAGGGCCAGCTGCTGCTGGCGCTGCTGATGGTGGTGTTCGGCCTGTTCTGGATCGAGGTCGGGATCTGGGCGGCGGTGCGGGAGCGCAAGGACGCGATCGACCGGACCCTGCCCGACTTCCTGGACGTGCTGGCGGTCGTGGTGAGCGCGGGGCTGGGCTTCCGGCAGGCGCTGGACCGGGTGTCGGAGAAGTACGAGGGCCCCTGGGCGGATGAACTTCGCATCACACTTCGGCAAATGGACATGGGGGTCAGCCGGCGTCAGGCGTTCGAAGAACTGCGGAAGCGGAACGACTCGGAACAGGTCGCCCAGTTCGTCACGGCGCTGCAGCAGGGCGAGGAACTGGGCGCTCCGATCGTCGAGACACTGATCGCCATCGCGAACGACATGCGCCGTACGGACGCCCAGAACGCCCGGCGCCGGGCCGCCCGCGCCGTCCCCAAGGCGACCATGGTCATCACCACCTTCATGGTGCCCGGGACGATGGTGCTGCTCGTGGCGGGGTTCTTCATCGGGTCCGGCACGGACTTCGGTTCGATCACGGGAGATTGACGGTCATTTGGGCGAATATGCTTCGCGATCGCAATCGGGTGTGGGACAGTCGTCGACGGTGAACTCCTCGGCGGCGGGAGGGGGTGAGACGGATGAGCCGCGGCGAACGTCCGCGCACAGGGTTCGAACACCGTGTATCGGGAAGGCAATGCCCCCTGGGACACTGTTCCGAGGCGACTGTTTCGGCGTACTTTGCTCGTGTCGCGAGCGGCACCACGGGGGTTGAGTCGCCGGACCAGAGTGGGACGGCCACCCATGGAGGGGAACACGATGGGGAAGCGCGTTATGGGGAACGACCGGGGGCAGACCTCGATCGAGTACCTGGGGATCATTGCCGTGGTGGTCGCCATCGTCCTGGTGCTGTCGACGACGGACTTCGGAAGCATGATCGCGAATGCGATCTCGGACAAGATCTCTCAGGTCGTCGGCATCTGACCGAGCGCGTGACCGAGCGCGTGAAGGCTCGCGGATACCGCAACAGCGACACCGGGCAGGCCTTTCCGATCTACATCACCGCGGTCGCGGCCCTGCTCTTCCTCGCCCTCGCCTTCTTCGCGGTGGGCCAGGCGGGGGCCACCCGCAACGGCGGACAGACCGCCGCCGACGCGGCCGCCCTCGCCGCCGCCCAGGACTACCGCGACCAGCTGGGCACGGCGCTGCTGAAGGCCGTGACGGACGGCAGCGCGCTGGAGGACCTGCTGAACGGGCGGGGGATCGGCGTGGGCGGCGCGTGCGAGCAGGCGGAGTGGTTCGCGCAGCAGAACGGCGCGGACCTGACCGGACCGCGCTGTGTCCCGGGCTATCTGCCCACTTCGTTCGCCGTCTGGGTCAAAACGCAGAAGCCGGTGGGCAAGACCGTCATCCCCGGTACGGAGAGCAAGTACGGAGAGGCGACGGCCAAGGCGGTCATAGGTCCGCGCTGTACGCTCCAGCCGCCCGACGAGCCGACGGCCTCCCCGAGGCCGACTCCGCCGGGCGACGAGGACGGCGGCGACGGCGGCGAGGACGGCGGCGAGGGCGAGAAGCCCTCGGTGTCCCTGAGGTGTGACGGCAGGGACGTGACCATCGACCCGGCGCACCCGGAACTCTTCCCGGACGTCAAGGACCTGTTCTCCGTGCACCTTGCCGACTGAGCGACTGACGAGTAGACGAGCAAAGGACAGCGAGCGATGAGCATTCGGCACACGACGAAGGCCCGGAGGGGGGCTGCCGCGGCGGCGCTCGGAGCGGCCCTGGCCCTCGCCGTGGCCGGGTGCGGCAGCGGCGACGACGGCGGGAAGGACGGCGGCTCCCCGCAGAAGTCACCCGCGGTCAGGACCGACGACGGGCAGGGGGAGACGGAGCCCGCGGCGGACTCCAAGAAGGTCATCGGCGAGATGAAGGGGCCGAAGAACATCGTCGTCAGCCTCCACTCCGCGGTCCGCGACAGCGGCGGTTTCGTCACCGTGAACGGCACGGTGACCAACCGCGGCAACATGCTGTTCAACCCGGTCGACTGGCGCTCCACGGAGGTGGAGTTGGCCAAGTCCCGTTCGTCCGTGTCGGGTGCGTCCCTTGTCGACGCGAAGGGCAAGAAGCGGTATCTCGTGCTCCGGGACACCGATGGCCAGTGTCTGTGCACCACCGGGCTGTCCGGGCTCAAGCCGAACGAGAGCCGCCCGTTCTTCGCGCAGTTCCCGGCCCCGCCGAAGAGCGTCACCGAGGTCGACTTCCAGCTCCCGACCATGCCGTCCGTCAGCATCAAGCTCTCCGGGTGAGCCCCGCCATGACGTCGACACGTACGACAGCCCGCCACGCCGTACGGTACGGCCCGGCCCTGGCCGCCCTCGCGCTCGTGCTCACCACTCCTGTCCTTACCGCCCCCGCCCGCGCCGACAGCGGCCCCGGCGCCCCCGCCGACACCAGGCCGCCCCTCAAGATCGACGCCGACGACCCCGATCTGCGGATGCCCGAAGGCGCCAAGCTCGCGGCCGGGCGGGTCCTGGACATCAAGTCGGTCGTCGAGACGGACGACGGCGACGAGCGGCGCGAGGACACCAACACCAAGGTGAGCTTCGCCCTCCAGGCCGAGGTGCTGTTCGGCAAGGACAGCGCGAAGCTCGGCGCCGAGGCGAACGCCCGTATCCAGGACATCGCGGACGAGGCGGAGCGGCAGCACGCGAAGAGCGTGCGGGTCTTCGGCTTCACCGACAACCTGGGCTCGGCCGCGCACGGCCTCGAACTGTCCCGGAAGCGGGCCGACGCGGTGCAGCAGCGGCTGGCGGACAGCCTGGACTCCTCGGTCGCGTACCAGATCCGCGGCTACGGCGAGCAGTACCCGATCGCGGACAACGCGACGGAGGAGGGCCGCAAGAAGAACCGCCGCGTGGAGGTCAGCTTCCCGCGCGGCGCGTAGGGGCGCGCGGGGGGTGTTTCCCCACCCCGCCCCTTCCCGTCCCAAGGGCTCCGCCCCTGGACCCCGGCCACGAGCCGCGCAACCCCGCCGGGCCCGGGCCCGGTTCGTGGCGCCCGGGTGGAGGCGCCCCACCCGGCCCCAGGGGGCACCTCGCAGCGGAGCTGGGGACCTTTGAGAAGCGGCGCCTGGGGGCCATGCCCCGCCACCCGGCCCGTCCGGGGTTCGAGGAGCGGGGCGCGCCGGCGGGGATGCCCGGCCACCCAGCCTCACTGGGCGTAAGTCCCAGCCTCTCTGGTGCCTGAGGAGTGGCGTCTGAGGCGGTGATGCTCCCGGCCGCCCAGCCCCTCGAGGCGTGAACCTCAGCCTCTCCGGGGTTCGAGGAGCGGGGGCGTGGGGCGGGATGCCCGGTCACCCAGCCCTCCAGGCGTGAACCCCTCCGGAGCCTGAGGCGGAGATTTTCCTCCCCCCCAGCCCCTCCGGGCGTGAACCCCCGCCCCTCTGGCGCCTGAGGAGCGGCGCCTGAGGCGGTGATGCCCGATCACCCAGCCCTCCGGGCGCAACCCCCAGCCCCTCCGGCGTTTGAGGAGCGGGGGCCGGGGGCCCCGGGTCGGGGAGGGGTGGGGTGGGGGAGAGGCCGCCGCGGAACCGTGCCGCATCATGGAGCACGTCGCCGCACCCCGCGCGGGAGTACCCCCTGAATACCACCGTCGCCGAGATCCTCGCCGTCACCCTCCTCCTCGCCGTACTGGCCTTCGCCGTCGCCCGCCCCCGCGGCTGGCCCGAGGCGGTGGCGGCGGTGCCCGCGGCCGCCGTCGCGGTGGCGAGCGGGGCCGTGACACCGGCGGCGGCGTGGGAGGAGACCCGGAGCCTGCTGCCCGTCGTCGGGTTTCTGGCGGCCGTGCTGCTGCTGGCGCAGATGTGCGCGGACGAGGGGGTGTTCGAGGCGGCCGGGCAGGCCGTGGCGCGGGCCTGCCGGGGGCGTACGGACCGGCTGCTGGGCGGGGTGTTCGCGGTGGCGGCGCTGGTCACCGCCGTGCTGAGCCTGGACGCGACGGTCGTCCTGCTGACCCCCGTGGTGTTCGCGACCTCGACCCGCCTCGGCGCCCGCTCCCGGCCGCATGTCTACGCCTGCACCCATCTGGCGAATTCCGCGTCGCTGCTGCTGCCGGTGTCCAACCTCACCAACCTGCTCGCGCTGGAGGCGAGCGGACTGTCGTTCACCCGGTTCGCCCTGGTCATGGCCCCGGCCTGGCTGGTGTCCATCGCCATCGAATTCGTGGTCTTCCGCCGCTTCTTCGCCGCGGACCTGGCCGCCGGGACCGCGAAGCCGCCGCCCGCCGAGTGGCCGCGGGTGCCGGTGTTCGCGCTGACCGTGCTGGGGCTGACCCTGGCCGGGTTCGTCGTGACGTCGCTGGTCGGGCTGGAGCCCGCGTGGGCCGCGGGGGCGGGGGCGCTGGTGCTCGCCGTACGGGCGGTGCGGCGGCGGACGACGACGGTACGGGGCGTGGTGGGTGCGGCGGGCCCGCTGTTCTGCCTGTTCGTGCTCGCCCTGGGCGTCGTGGTGCAGGCGGTCCTGGACAACGGGCTGGAGGCGGCGCTGTCCCGGGTACTGCCGGTCGGCACCGGGCTGCCCACGCTGCTCGCGATCGCGGCCGTGGCAGCCGTGCTGGCGAACCTCGTCAACAACCTGCCCGCCACGCTGGCGCTGCTGCCGATCGCGGCCGAGGGCGGCCCGGGCCCGGTCCTGGCCGTGCTGATCGGGGTCAACCTGGGCCCCAACCTCACCTACGTCGGCTCCTTGGCCACGCTGTTGTGGCGGCGTATCGTCCGCCACCACGGGGCGGACGCCGACTCCGGGCTGGGCGAGTTCACCCGCCTCGGGCTGCTCACCGTGCCGACCACGGTGGTGGCGGCGACGGTGGCGCTATGGGCCATGCTGGCGACGCTATGAGGGACTCATGATCGTGCTCATCTGGATCGCCGAGGGCACCTGGCGGTCCGCCGTGGACGCCGCCCGCGACCAGCTGCCCGCCGAGGGCGATACCGAGATCCGCCTGCTGTACGTCACCGACGACCACGTGGCGGGCGCCGCACACGGCGCTTTCGCGGGGCTGCTGGGCCGGGGCCGTCCCGGACGGGATCCGGGCGACCGGGTGGAGGAGGTGGCGAAAGCCGCCGCGTCCGAGCTCCTGGACGCCGCCGCCGAGCGGCTGGACCGGCCGGTGACCCGGCTGCACCGGCACGGCCGGGTCGAACACGAGGTGGTGCGGGAGGCGGACGGCGTGGACCTGCTCGTCGCCGCACGCGACGGGGACCGCGACCGGCTGGGGCCGCACAGCCTGGGGCCCGCCGCGCGCTTCGTCGTGGACCACGCGCCCTGCGCCGTCCTGCTGGTGTGGCCCGCGGCCGCGCCCGGCATCGAGTCGCTGCCGCCACCGCCTCCCTGAGCGGGGCCGTGCGGACCCCAGAGGTCAGAAATCAGCGGCAGGTCAGGATTCGATCCAGTTGTGCGCTTGGGCCAGCTCGATGACGCGCCGGCGCACCTGCTTGATCTGGTCGGCGGTGAGACTGCCGCCCATGTCGACCAGCGTCTCCGTCAGCTCCTGCCGGAACTCGCCCACGGAGAGCACATCGCACATGGTGTCGTCGCCGGAGTCCGGCGCGGGGGAGGACCGCACGATCGTCGGCGCCGCGGCGCCCTCCAGAATGCGGACCTCGGACGCCTTGGGGCCCTTGTCGCCGTACTCGGGGACGAACCGCACCTTCGAACCGGGCTGGAACAGGTGCTTCTCGTCCAGAAGGTCGTTCGCGTGCATGAACACGTCCTCGCCGCCGTCGTCCGGGGCGATGAAGCCGTAACCGCGAAACTCGTCGAACCGCAGAATCTTGCCCGTCGTTGTCAACGTGCCACCCCTACCCCTGTACCTCTACCTCATGTACCTCATCGAACAGCGAGCTCAGCGTACAGAAGGCGGCTGAGCCGAAGAAAGGCCGGGGTCGAGCGCGACCCGGGCGCCCCGCCGCAGGCCCCAGCGCTCCATCGCCCCCGCCTCGGCCTCCAGGACGTGGCGCGCACGCGGCCGCGGCAGCCCGAGCCGCCCGGGGCGCAGGGTGGTGACGGCCAGCACGGTCAGCCGCCGGTCGAGATAGGCGACGTCGATGGTGAAGCGCATCCGGAAGGTGTGCACCCCGCTCGCGGGGGTCAGCAGGATCGCGCCGGTCAGACCGTCCCGGCCGAGCAGCCCGCGGGACCGGGCGCGGTAGGAGGCGGCGATCTCCAGCGGCACGTCGACCGGCACGTCGACCGGCACGGCGAGTCGTGCGTCGACCGGCACGTCGACCGGCACGGCGAGTCGTGCGTCGACCGGTGTGTCCCGCAGCACGCGCAGCGTTCCGGTGCCGTCCCGCCAGCGGCCCATGCCCGTCCCCTTCACCACCCGTCGTCCACCCTTGGGATGAGTGTTCCACCAAGTGGTCCCCCGGGCCCGCCGCTTCCGTAGGCTCGGGCCGTGCAACCGCTGCTGATCGCCCTCGCCGCCGCGTACGGCGCCGCCGCCGGGATGCTGGTGCCGCGCCCGCTGTACCGGCTGGCGGTCGAGCCCGAGGAGCCGTGGCGCGCGGACTGCCCGCGCGGCCACGCGCTCACCGGCCCGGCCCACGGCTGGCTGGGCCCCGCCCGCTGCCCCCGGTGCGGGGGCGGCGGGCGGCGGTACGGCCCGGGCCCCGTGCTGCCCGCCCTGCTCACCGCGCTGGTGTGCGCGGGCCTGGCGGCGGCCACCGGGGTGCGCCCCGAGCTGGCGGTGTGGCTGCTGCTCGCCCCGCCCGCGGTGCTGCTGGCCGGGGTGGACCGGGCGGTGAACCGGCTGCCGGACGTGCTGACCCTGCCGATGGCGGGCGCCGCGGCGGCGCTGCTCGGCGCCGCCGCGCTGCTGCCGCACAGCGCCGGGTCCTGGCCGCGGGCGCTGCTGGGCGGGGTGGTGCTGGGCGGGGCGTATCTGGTGCTGTTCCTGATCAGCCCGCGCGGCATGGGCTTCGGCGACGTCAAGCTGGCGCTGACCCTCGGGGTGGCGCTCGGCTGGTACGGCTGGGCGGTGCTCTTCTGGGGCGGGTTCGCCGGGGTGCTGCTGGGGTCGCTGTACGCGATGGCCCTGGTCCTGGCGCGGCGAGCGGGCCGCGGGACGCCGCTGGCGTTCGGCCCGTTCATGATCCTCGGTGCGGGCGCGGGGCTGGTACTGGGGGCGCTCGGCACCGGATGACGCCCCACCCGATCGGCGCCACGCACATCCTCACCCCCGCCGATGCATGGACAACCGCTCACGAAGGGTTATGGTGGAAACCCCCCCTCGGGCCGGTCCGTACTCCCCCCCACGGACCGGCCCGCTCTATTACGGGGTCAGCGCGGTGCGCGAGCGGCACCCAGCCCACACAGTCCGTCACTCACCGTGACGAAAGTGGGGGCCGCGTGCGTCGCCCGGACGTCCGTGCGGTCGTCCGATACCCCGTCCGACCGGCTCGGTTAGCCACCCCCGCCGCCCCGCAGTAGGGTGCTGCCCTTGGGGCGGACAGCCATGGCGAGCCATGCAAAGCACTGAGGGGCTGGAAGACGTGAAACTGCGCGACCTGGTGTACGGGCTCTACGCACGCCGGGTGGAAGGCCGCCTCGACCACGACCAGGTGCCCAAGCACATCGGGGTCATCCTCGACGGCAACCGCCGCTGGGCCCGCGCCTCCGGCGGCACCACCGAGCAGGGTCACCAGGCGGGGGCCAGCAAGATCCGGGAGATGCTGGGCTGGTGCAGTGAGACGGACGTCGAGGTCGTCACGTTGTGGATGCTCTCCACCGACAACCTGGACCGCCCCGAGAAGGAGCTGAAGCCGCTCCTGAACATCATCGAGGGCGCCGTGCGCGACCTGGCCGCCGACGGCCGGTGGCGGGTGCACCACGTCGGGAACCGGGACCTGCTGCCCTCCCGCACCCAGACGGTCCTCAAGGAGGCCGAGCGGGACACGGAGCACATCGACGGAATACTGGTCAACGTCGCCGTCGGCTACGGCGGCCGCCAGGAGATCGCCGATGCGGTGCGCTCGCTGCTCCTCGACCACGCCACCAAGGGCACGTCCTTCGAGGAGCTGGCCGAGGTCGTCGACATCGACCTCATCGCCGAACACCTGTACACCCGTGGCCAGCCCGATCCGGACCTGGTGATCCGCACCAGCGGCGAGCAGCGGCTGTCGGGCTTCATGCTGTGGCAGAGTGCCCATTCGGAGTACTACTTCTGCGAAGTTTTCTGGCCCGCCTTCCGCAAGGTCGACTTCCTTCGCGCCCTGCGTGACTACGCGGCGCGGCACCGCCGCTACGGCAACTGATCGCCTTATCCCACAAAGCAGTTCACCGGCCGGGGCCGGACGCGAGACGGCGTCCGGCCCCGGCCGCCGTTTAGCACGCTCGTTCCACAACGTTCATGTACGGGCCGTCATATGCCGTTGCATGGCTCCGCACCTTCGAGGGAATATCCCTTCCAGGTCGACGCCCTGTTCCACTGTCCAGTGGGTGTCGAACTGCCAGCGGACGGCATCGGGCCGTTCGCCCGGGAGGCCCTTTGCACACGGACGACTGTGCGGATCGTGCGTATGACGCGGAGGGCCGGCGCTCGGCCCGTTCCGTGGAGCCTGAGCCCGGTCCGCTCCCCGTCTACGGCGGGGACACCTCACTCCCGCGACGCCGTCGCACCCCAACCTCTCCCGAGGGGGTTCGTCCACCCGTGGTGACCAGCAAGAAACGCCGCGAGCACGACCGGCGCACCTATGTCCTCGACACCAGCGTCCTGCTTGCCGACCCAGGCGCCATGGCCCGATTCGACGAGCACGAAGTCGTGCTGCCGGTCGTCGTGGTCACGGAGCTGGAGGCCAAGCGGCACCATCCGGAGCTGGGGTATTTCGCCCGGCAGGCACTGCGCCTGCTGGACGAGTACCGCATCCGGTACGGCCGCCTGGACGCTCCGATTCCGATCGGCGACCTGGGCGGCACCCTGCGCGTCGAGCTCAACCACTCCGACCCGGGAATCCTCCCCGCGGCCTTCCTGACCCACGGGGGCCGGGTGGGGGACAACGACGCGCGGATCCTCGCCGTCGCCCGGAACCTGCAGGCCGAGGGGTACGACGTCACCGTCGTCTCGAAGGATCTGCCCCTGCGCATCAAGGCGTCCTCGGTGGGGCTGCTCGCCGAGGAGTACCGCGCGGAGCTGGCGATCACCGACTCGGGCTGGACGGGGATGGCCGAGCTGGCCGTCTCCGCCGAGCAGGTGGACGACCTGTTCGCCGCCGAGACCGCGTACATCCCCGAGGCGGCCGAACTGCCCGTGCACACCGGACTGGTCCTCCAGTCCGAGCGCGGCAAGGCGCTGGGCCGGGTCACCCCGGACGGGCAGGTGCGGGTGGTGCGCGGCGACCGGGAGGCGTTCGGCATCCACGGGCGCAGCGCGGAGCAGCGCATCGCGCTGGATCTGCTGCTGGACCCCGAGGTCGGGATCCTGTCGATGGGCGGCCGGGCCGGTACGGGCAAGTCGGCGCTCGCGCTGTGCGCGGGCCTGGAGGCGGTCCTGGAGCGGCGGCAGCACCGCAAGGTGATGATCTTCCGCCCGTTGTACGCGGTGGGCGGCCAGGAGTTGGGCTATCTGCCCGGCAGCGAGGCCGAGAAGATGAGCCCATGGGCTCAGGCGGTCTTCGACACGCTGTCCGCGGTGACCAGTTCCGAGGTGATCGAGGAGGTGGTGGAGCGCGGCATGCTGGAGGTGCTTCCGCTCACCCACATCCGCGGCCGGTCGCTGCACGACGCCTTTGTGATCGTCGACGAGGCGCAGTCGCTCGAACGGAACGTCCTGCTGACTGTTCTGTCCCGAATCGGCGCCAACTCCCGCGTGGTGCTCACCCATGACGTGGGGCAGCGCGACAACCTCCGCGTCGGGCGGTACGACGGGGTGGTGGCGGTCGTCGAGAAGCTGAAGGGGCATCCGCTCTTCGCGCACATCACCCTCAACCGCTCGGAGCGATCGCCGATCGCGGCTCTGGTGACCGAAATGCTGGAGGACGGCCACATCTGAGCCGGTTGAATCCGGTACGTCGGCAAACGCGCCGCACGGAAAGGCCAAAGAGCCTAACTGTGCGGCGCGTTCACGCGCGTGGATTTCCAGAAACCCTAGGGTGTAAACGGGGTGTGAGCTTTCGCACCTCCCGGGGAATTGCCTTCCGGCATCCGCGTCCGGCAGTGTGTGGGTTCTGTCAGGCCCCGCATACGGCACACCAGTACCCCCAGCGGTACAGAACCACAGCAGTACCAGAACTGAAGAGAGTTCGCCGTATGCCGCCCGAGCACCTTGCGGCCCTCCCTCGGGAGGACGCACCGGGCCAGCGCCTCCCGTGACCAGCCATACCCGTCGAGCAGTACCGGGGACGGAACAAGGGGAGGCCAGCGTCAGGGGCACGATTGGCGCCCGCGAGGTCACCTAAGCGGGCGATGCTGGAAGGAAACCGAGTGAGCCGGATTTCGGTCCGGGGATTCGCAGTGGCCTCGGCCACCGCGGTCACCACTGTGGGCGCCGTCGTCGGTGTCGCCGCGGGTGGCGGGCAGCAGCAGAGCCCGTCCGACCCGATCGAGGCGACCGCCGCCGACTCGACGCTCCTAGCGGACATACCCGCCGGCCAGCAGGCCGTGGCGCAGACAGCATCCCTGACGCAGCAGGCGGACGTTCAGTCCACCGCGGCCGACGCGGAGGCGAAGAAGTCCGCAGAGGAGGAGGCCCGCAAGCAGGCAGCCCAGGACGCGAAGGCCAAGAAGGCCGCCGCGGACAAGGCGGCCGCCGAGAAGCTGGCCAAGGAGCGCGAGGCAAAGAAGAAGCAGGAGATCGCGAGCCGTTCGGCGACGCGTGACTCCGGCGCCTTCCCGGTCAAGGCCTCGTACACCATCAGCGAGGTCCAGGCCATGGCCCGGCAGATGATCCCGGGCGACCAGTTCCAGTGCTTCAGCAACATCGTGGACCACGAGAGCGGCTGGAACTACCAGGCCACCAACCCGTCCTCGGGTTCGTACGGTCTGGTGCAGGCGCTGCCCGCGTCCAAGATGGCCTCGGCCGGTGCCGACTGGAAGACCAACCCGGCCACGCAGATCAAGTGGGGCCTGGGCTACATGAACGACCGCTACGGCAGCCCGTGTGAGGCCTGGTCGTTCTGGCAGGCCAACAACTACTACTGATCGGCCCGGGCCTTCCGGCCGCTCGGTAACAGAGCTTCGCGAAACCCCCGTCCGCCAGGTCGGGGGTTTCGTGCGTCCGGAGCCGGTAACGTCATGCCGACGACCACGGGGGAACCGGGGGTAGGGAAAGCTGAATGTCCAGATTGCCAGAGTGGGTCGGCAGGTTGGGGGCCGGTCTGACCCGGCTCGCCGCACGGCTCGAACACGAGGAGGCCGCGGCACGGGGTGAGGAGAGCGGCGGCGGAGGCGCGGGTCGGCCGCCCGGGCCGGCCGGAGGCCCGGAGCCGTCACCGCACCGGCCGGAGCCGCAGCGGGAGCCGCACGCCCCCGGCGAGCCGCACGCCCCCGGCGAACCCCAGCCGCGAGAGCCACACGAGCCGCCGCGTGAAGGGCATGCGCCGGACGAGCCGCAGGAGCCGTCCGAGGCGCCCAGCGTGCCCGCCCCGCCCGCCTACGCCCCGGCCGTCGCCCCCCGGCCCGAGCCGGTCGACGCCGTCCCCTGGGGCGTACGCGTCGCCGCCGAGGCCGGATGGCGGCTGCTGGTGCTGGCCGGGACGCTCTATGTGCTGATGGAGATCATCAGCTCCGTTCAGCTGGTCGTGTTCTCCTTCACCATCGCCCTGCTCATCACGGCCCTGCTGGAACCCACCGTCACCCGGCTGCGCAACCGGGGCGTCCGGCGCGGGCTCGCCACGTCGATCACCTTCATCGGCGGCTTCATCGTCATGGGGCTGGTCGTGTGGTTCGTGGTCTGGCAGGTCATGGAGAACGTCGACGAGCTGTCCGACAAGCTCCAGGCCGGTATCGACGATCTGCGGCGCTGGCTGCTGCACAGCCCGTTCCATGTGACGGAGAAGCAGATCAACCATGTCGCCAAGAGCCTGCGCGAGGCCGTCGGCTCCAACACCGAGGAGATCACCTCGGCGGGGCTCGAAGGCGTCACGGTCGTCGTCGAGGTGCTGACCGGCATCCTGCTGACCATGTTCAGCACGCTGTTCCTGCTGTACGACGGGCCGCGGATCTGGGGCTGGACGCTGGGGCTCGTCCCCGCGGCGGCCCGGCCGGGCGTGGCGGGCGCGGGGCCGCGCGCCTGGGCCACGCTGACCGCCTATGTGCGCGGCACGGTGATTGTGGCCCTCATCGACGCGATCTTCATCGGCGTGGGGCTGTTCTTCCTCGACGTGCCCATGGCCGTGCCGCTGGCCGTCTTCATCTTCCTCTTCGCCTTCATCCCGCTGGTGGGCGCGGTGGTCTCCGGCGCGCTCGCCGTCATGGTGGCGCTGGTCACCCAGGGCGTCTTCACGGGGGCGATGGTGCTGGTGGTGGTGCTGGCGGTGCAGCAGATCGAGGGCCATGTGCTGCAGCCGTTCATCCTCGGCCGCGCGGTGCGGGTCCATCCGCTCGCCGTGGTGCTCTCGGTCGCGGGCGGTTCGCTGATCGGCGGCATCGGCGGCGCGGTGGTGGCCGTACCGCTGGTGGCGGTCGTCAACACGGTGGTCGGCTATCTGCGCTCGTACAGCAGCGAGAGCGCCCTGCGCACCGGCCCGCGCCCGCACGGCGCCACCATCGTCTCCACCGCGCCGGTCCGGCGCCCGGGTGAGGACGGCGCGTAACTCCCGCGCCCACGACGCGAAGGGGCGCCCCACTGATCCGGTGGGGCGCCCCTTCGCGTTCGGTGGCGCAGCCGTCAGCCGTCAGCCGTCAGCCGTTGGCGGCCAGGACGCCCTCGGCGTCCAGGGTGGCGCCGACCGCCTGCAGCACTGCGGCGATCTTGAAGGCTTCCTGGACCGTCTCGCGGTCCACGCCCGCCTTGCGGAGCACCTGCTCGTGCGAGTCCAGGCACATGCCGCAGCCGTTGATCGCGGAGACCGCGAGCGACCACAGCTCGAAGTCGGTCTTGTCCACGCCCGGGTTGCCGATGACGTTCATCCGCAGACCCGCGCGCAGGTTGCCGTACTCCGGGTCGGACAGCAGGTGCCGGGTCCGGTAGTACACGTTGTTCATCGCCATGATGGCGGCCGCCGACTTGGCGGCCGTGTACGCCTCGGGCGACAGGTTGGCCTTGGCCTCCGGCTCCAGCTCGGTCAGCACCTGCGGCGAGCGCGAGGCGATCGCGCAGGCCAGCACGGTGCCCCACAGCTGCTGCTGCGGAAGCTCGGAGTTGCCGATCACCGAACCGAGGTTCAGCTTCAGGTCCTTGGCGTAGTCCGGCAGGGCGGACTTCAGGGTGTCGAGTGCCATGTCAGTTCACCTCACTCGCCGGAGAGGAGCGCGACCGGGTCGAGGGTGTCCTCGCCCTTGCTCCAGTTGCACGGGCACAGCTCGTCGGTCTGCAGGGCGTCGAGCACCCGCAGGACCTCCTTGGGGTTACGGCCCACGGAACCGGCCGTCACCATGGTGAACTGGATCTCGTTGTTCTGGTCCACGATGAAGACGGCGCGCTGTGCGAAGCCGTCCTCGCCCTCGATGCCCAGGTCGCGCATCAGCTCGTGCTTGGAGTCCGCCATCATCGGGAAGGGCAGGTCACGCAGGTCGGCGTGGTCCTTGCGCCAGGCGTGGTGGACGAACTCGGAGTCGCCGGAGAAGCCCAGGATCTGGGCGTCACGGTCCGCGAACTCCTCGTTCAGCTTGCCGAAGGCCGCGATCTCGGTCGGGCACACGAAGGTGAAGTCCTTGGGCCATGCGAAAACGATCTTCCACTTGCCCTCGTAGGTCTTGTGGTTGATCTGCTCGAACTCCTGCCCGCTCTCCAGCGAGACGCAGGCGGTCAGGTCGAACTCGGGGAACTTGTCACCGACAGTGAGCACGTTTCTCCTTGCAGCTTTCGCGTGGGAGGGACCCTTTGTGGGGGTTTCCCGGGGTTGGACGATCTCTACCCTGGCACACTCCACATTGATCAGTGAAATAGCTAGACTCGCTGAAGTTGATTGGAGGTGGCTATCAGTGGCCGCGACAGCGACACCGGCCGGAAAGCCGCGGCAGCCGAGCTTGTCCCAGCTCAAGGCGTTCGCCGCGGTCGCCGAGCATCTGCACTTCCGGGATGCGGCGGCCGCCATCGGGATGAGCCAGCCCGCCCTTTCGGGCGCCGTCGCCGCCCTGGAGGACACGCTCGGAGTTCAGCTCCTCGAGCGTACGACCCGCAAGGTGCTGCTCAGCCCGGCGGGTGAACGGCTGGCCGCGCGCGCACGCTCCGTACTCGCCGAGGTCGGTGCGCTGCTGGAGGAGGCCGAGGCGGCGCGGGCGCCGTTCACCGGTGTGCTGCGGCTCGGGGTGATCCCGACCGTGGCCCCGTATCTGCTGCCGACCGTGCTGCGGCTGGTGCGCGAGCACTATCCGCGCCTCGACCTCCAGGTGCACGAGGAGCAGACCGCCTCGCTGCTGGACGGGCTCGCCCAGGGGCGGCTGGACCTGCTGCTGCTCGCGGTCCCCCTCGGCGCCCCGGGGGTGGTGGAACTGCCTCTGTTCGACGAGGACTTCGTCCTGGTCACGCCGCGGGACCACTGGCTGGGCGGGCGTACGGACATACCGCGCGAGGCGCTCAACGAGCTGGATCTGCTGCTGCTGGACGAGGGCCACTGCCTGCGCGACCAGGCCTTGGACATCTGCCGCGAGGCCGGCCGCACCGAGGGCGCCCCGGTGACCACGACCGCCGCCGGGCTCTCCACGCTGGTGCAACTCGTCGGGGGCGGGCTCGGGGTGACGCTGCTGCCGCGTACCGCGCTACGGGTCGAGACCGGCCGCAACGACGAGCTGGCCACCGGCGACTTCGCCGACCCGGCCCCCGCCCGCCGCATCGCCCTGGCCATGCGGGCCGGGGCCGCGCGGGCGGAGGAGTTCGAGGCCCTGGCCGCCACGCTCCGCGAGGCGGTGCGGCCGCTGCCGGTGCGCGTCGCGTGCTGACGCGCCGCCGCGGCGGGGGTTCCTGCTCCCCGCCGCGACGGCGCGTTCTCCCTGACGTACGGAACTACTCGGTCCGCAGGCCCTCCGGGCGCATCATGCGCCACAGCGGCGGCAGGCTGACCAGGGTCACCAGCAGGATGACGCCCGCGCCGATGCCGGTCATCGCGGCGAGCCCGGACCAGTCCACGACGGTCCCCTGACCGACCATCTTCAGCAGCAGCACGCCCAGCGCCAGGCCGCCCGCGATCGACAGCGCCAGACCCAGCACCACCGGGACCGCGGTCTGCCACAGGATCGACCAGCTCAGCGTGGTGCGCCGGGTGCCGAAGGCGACCAGGACCGACAGCAGCCGCTTGCGGTCCCGCAGTTGCTCCAGGGTGGTCACGATCATGCTGGCGCCGATGAGCAGCAGCGTCGCGGTGGCGCCGATGAACAGGGCGTTGCGGATCGTCTGGAACTCGGACGTCTGCGAGGTGCTGCTGAGCTGTATCACGTCCAGCGCCGGGCTGATCCCCGCGCTGGCGTTGCGCACGTGCTCGACGGCGTCCGGCACCTTCGGGTCCAGCCGGATCATCGCCTGCGCCGCCGCGTCAGGCAGGTCAGCGATGTCGAAGGCGCCGGGGGTGGCGAGGATGCCGCGGGCCGTGGCGCCGCTCGGGTCCTCCCTGGGCTTCACCTTCGTGGCCGAACCGGGGATCGTCCACAGCTTCTTCTGGTCGGGCGAGGGCAGGTGGTCGTCGCGGAAGGTCAGACCGACCTGTGCGCCCGGCTTCACGAAGCGGTCTTCGGGCGCCAGATAGCTGTCGTCGCCGTCGATGACGAACACGTCGCCGTCCCGGCAGCTGGTGATGCGGGCCACCTCGCGCAGCGCGGGGCATCCGGCGACGCTGAGGGAGTCGGTCGGGATGTCCGCCGGGTCCTTCTTCTTGCTGCGCGCGTCGGAGACGATGTCCAGGGTGATGCCGAGCACGCTGCGCACGCCCTTGGTCGCGCGGAGCCGTGCGAAGGCATCGTTGGCCTGGGCGCCGTTGTCCACCTTGGCGTTCACGATCAGTTCGGCGCGGTTCGGGTCCTGGCCGGTCTCCTTGGTGTTCTGGGCCTCCACGCTGGCGAAGAGCATCTGGAGCGCGATGGCCCCGGCGACCGCGACGGTGATGCCGCTGACCGCGCGGGCCGCGGTGCCGCTGCTGAGCTGGAGCCGGCGGGTGGCGAGCTGCCAGGGCACCGGGCCCTTGCCGAAGCGTTCCACCACGGCCTCGACCAGCCAGGGCAGCAGCGCGGTGAGGCCGATGAGCAGCAGCACGGCACCGGCCGCGGCCTGGTACGTCTGGAGGTCGCCGCCCGAGCTGCCCGCCCCGAAGCCGCCCGCGAGCGGCAGCAGCAGCCCGATGCCGAGGACCGGCAGGGCCAGCCGCCACCACAGCCGCCGCCGCTTGGGGGTGGCGTTGCGTACGACGCCCAGCGGCTCGATGGCGATGGCGCGCAGGGCGATGAGCGTGACGGCGACGGCCGACGCGGGCACGATCACCGCGATCGCCAGCGCGAGCGGGAGGGCGGGCGTGATGTCGGAGGTGTAGAAGCTGAGGCCCAGCATCGAGCCACCGCCGATGGACTCCCGCAGCAGCAGGAAGAGCGCGGCGCCCACCGCGAGCCCGAGGACCGAGCCGAAGAGCGACTCACCGGCGGCGATCCGCCGCGTCATCTGGGTGTCGGCGCCGACCAGCCGCAGCGCGGCCAGCCGTCGGTCGCGCCGCTCGCCGCCGAAGCGGGCCGCGGTGGCGATGAAGATGAGCACCGGCAGCAGCAGCACCACACAGCCCACGACGACCAGCAGCACCAGCGCGGGGTCCAGATCGTCCCCGCTGGTGTCCGTCGCCCCCCAGCGGTCGACGCGGTAGTCGGAGGTGACGCGGTCGAACTGCTTCTGGGTGATGCCCGCGTAGTAGCGGAGTTCGGCGGGCCCGGACAGCCCGCTGTCGCCGATCACACCCGCGGTGCGGTAGGGGAAGCGGTCCCGGAGCAGCTTGCCCTCGTCGGAGTCGAGCAGCTTCTTCAGCGCGGGCGAGACCCACATCTCCCCGGCGGCCGGAACGCCGCTGATGCCCGGGGGGTGGGGCGGACGGTCGCCGTCGGGCGCCATCACCATGCCCTGGATGTCCTCGTCGCGGAAGTCGGTGTTCGCCTGGGCGAGGCGGATCGTGCCGGGTCCGGCCTTCGGCTCCTCCCCGAAGCCGAAGGCGGCCATGGCGTTGGTCCGCTCGTTGCGCGCGGAGTCCATGCTGGGCACGGAGGCGGCGAACAGCAGCAGCGTGACGCCGAGGCCGACACCGACCGCCGTCATGATCGTCCGGGCCCAGCTCTCCCGTCCGCCGTTCACCGCGAACCGCGCGCCCATGGCGAGGTCCGCGGCCCAGCGGGCGATGCCGACGCGGCGCGGCGGCACGGGAGCGGGAGTGGGGGCGGGCGACTGGGGCGGTACGGCCGTCAGGGTCGCCCGGCCGGTGTGGCCGTCGCCGCCGGTGTGGCCGTCGTCGGCGCCGGTGTGGTCCTTGCCCTGGCCGCTCATCGGATGCCCGCCATGTCCCGCGCCTTGCCGTCGCGCACGACGACCTCGCGGTCGGAGTACGCGGCGACCCGCGCCTCATGGGTGACCAGGACGACCGCCGTACGGGTCTCCCGGGCCGCCTCGGTCAGCAGCTCCATCACCCGCTCCCCGTTGAGGGAGTCCAGCGCGCCGGTCGGCTCGTCGGCGAACAGCACCCGCGGCCCGGTGACCAGCGAACGGGCGACCGCGACGCGCTGCCCCTGACCGCCGGAGACCTCGCCGGGCCGCTTGGCCGCCACATCGGCGACCTCCAGCCGCTCCATCCAGGACAGCGCCCGGGCCTCGGCCTCCTTGCGCTTGACCCCGTTCAGCCGCAGCGGCAGCGCGACGTTCTCCACACTGGTCAGCTCGGGGACGAGCTGGCCGAACTGGAAGACGAAGCCGAACTCGCCGCGGCGCAGGCTGCTGCGCTCGCCGTCCGACATGGCGGACAGCTCGCGCCCGCTGTAGTGGACCGAACCGGAGTCCGGCCGGACGATCCCGGCCAGGCAGTGCAGCAGCGTCGACTTGCCGGAACCGGAGGGGCCCATCACGGCGACGACCTCGCCGGGGTGGATGGAGAAGTCCGCGCCGTCCAGCGCGGGGGTGGGGCCGTACGACTTGTGCAGGCCGTCGGCTATCAGCAGGGATCCCGCCGGAGTCATGAACGCACCGCCTTGGCGAGTGGGGCGAGGCGGGCCGCGGTGAGCTCAAGCCAGCGCAGATCGGCCTCGAGGTGGAAGAGGGCGTGGTCGCAGATGAGTTGGTCGCTCAGGTCGCCGCCGCGCTTGCGCTGCGTCAGCTCGCGCATCAGCCGCAGATGCTCCGCGCGCTGGACGTCGAGCAGATCGGCGGCGTCGCGCCCGGTGAGCAGCGCGAGGACGACCTTGGTGTAGAGGACCGACTGGAGGTACGGCTCGGGCTTCTCGGGCTGCGCGAGCCAGTGCTCCACATCGGTGATGCCCGCGTCGGTGATCGCGTAGCGCTTGCGCTCGGGACCGCCCGCGTGCTCGATGCCGTCGACCTCGACGAGGCCGTTCTTCAGGAGCCGGGACATGGTCGAGTAGACCTGTCCGTAGTGCAGCGGGCGGTCGTGCCCGAACTTCTCGTCGAAGGCGCGCTTGAGGTCGTAGCCGTGTCGTGGACCGGACTCCAGAAGCCCGAGCAGGGTGTGACCGATTGACATGCGCAGCACTCTACACGATGCGTATACATCGTGTGTATAGCTGCCATGAGTAGTGTGTCTTCGCAGGTCACAGGCTTGCTACGGCCTACGGTGCGGTCCGGCCCCCGGATTCGCCGTCATCGGCCCCGTCCCCGCCCGCCGCGCGCGGCGGGCGGCCGCGGCGGGGGATCGGGCGGGCCGTGCCGGGCAGCCGGCCCGCGTCCGAGAGCGCCTTGCGCAGCAGGAACTCGATCTGCGCGTTGGTGCTGCGCAGCTCCTCGCCCGCCCAGCGGGCGAGGGCGTCGTACACCGCCGGATCGAGCCGCAGCAGCGTCTGCTTGCGCTGCCGCCGCGGCTGCCGGCCGGCCGCGCCCTCCTCTTCCCGCTCCGTCACTGGTAGAGCGTGCCGGTGTTGAGGACGGGCTGCGGGGCGCGGTCCCCGCACAGCACCACCATCAGGTTGCTGACCATCGCCGCCTTGCGCTCCTCGTCCAGCTCCACGATCTCCTCTTCGGTGATCCGGGCCAGCGCCGCCTCGACCATGCCGACCGCGCCGTCCACGATCTGCCGCCGGGCGGCGACCACCGCCCCCGCCTGCTGCCGCTGGAGCATCGCGGAGGCGATCTCCGGCGCGTATGCGAGATGGGTGAAGCGCGACTCGATGATGCGCACCCCGGCCGCCTCGACCCGGGCGTGCAGCTCGACCGCGAGCTTCTCGGTGATCTCCTCGGCGTTGCCGCGCAGCGACAGGCCGTCCTCGTCATGGGCGTCGTACGGGTACTCGATGGCGATGTGGCGCACGGCCGCCTCGGTCTGGGTGGCGACGAACTCCAGGAAGTCGTCCACCTCGAACATCGCCTGCGCGGTGTCCTCGACCTTCCAGACCACGACGGCGGCCAGCTCGATCGGGTTGCCGTACGCGTCGTTGACCTTGAGCACCGCGGTCTCGTGGTTGCGCACCCGGGTGGAGATCTTCTCCCGGCTGGTCAGCGGGTTCACCCAGCGCAGTCCGTCGGTGCGGATGGTGCCGCGGTAGCGGCCGAAGAGCTGGACGACCCGGGCCTCGCCCGGCGCGACCATGTTCAGCCCGCACATCGTGATGATCGCGGTGAGGATCACCACGACCCCGGCAACGATCAGCGTCGTGGACCCGGCGCCCTTGTGCTCGGCGGCGACGGCGGCCCCGGCGAGGATCAGCCCGACCCCGGCGACCAGCCCGGCCAGGCCCAGCAGCAGGGCGAGGCCGCCGCTGATGTTCTTGGCGGGCCGCTCCCGTACCTGTGGCTCCGGGATGGCCGGTATGTCGGCGGTGGGGGTGGTGGTGTCGGTCATGGGGTCCCCGTTTCCGTATCGAAGATGTCTAGCAAAGTGATAACACATTTCCCTTCCTGTGCAACCCCTGACTGCACTGGGTCGTCAGTTCCCGTGAGAGACGTGCTCTTTGTCACGTACGGAAAAAGCTTGATCGATGAGTATTTGCCGGTTGATGCGGTGCTAGCTTCATGAGCTGGGCTGGGGGCGGTATGGACTGGAGCGGCGGGAGAGATGGGTAGAGCGGACGAGCGGCGGGCGCGGCAGAAGGGCGCACGCAGGGCCAAGAAGGCCGCCAAGCAGGGGGGCATACGCCGGTTCTTCACCTGGAAGATGGTGTTGGGCTACTTCGTCGGGCTGGGGGCCCTGGGGGTCGGGGCGTTCGCCATCCTGTACTTCAGCGTGAAGGTTCCCCCTGCCAACGCCGAGGCGCAGGCGGAAGCCAACATCTACAAGTACAGCGACGGCTCGATCATGGCGAAGGAGGGCGCGGTCAACCGCGAGTCGGTGCCGCTGTCCAAGATCCCCAAGAAGGTGCAGCACACCTTCGTCGCCGCCGAGAACAAGGACTTCTACACCGACTCCGGTGTGTCCTTCTCCGGCACCGCGCGCGGTCTGATCAACACCGCCCTCGGCCGGGGCAAGCAGGGTGGCTCGACCATCACCCAGCAGTTCGTCAAGAACTACTACCTCAGCCAGGAGCAGACGGTCAGCCGCAAGCTCAAGGAGCTGGTGATCTCCCTCAAGGTGGACCAGGACAAGTCCAAGGACTACATCCTCCAGGGCTACATCAACACCAGCTACTACGGCCGCGGCGCCTACGGCATCCAGGCCGCCGCCCGCGCGTACTACAACAAGGACGTCGACAAGCTGACGGTCGCGCAGGGCGCCTATCTGGCGGCACTGCTCCAGGCCCCCAGCCAGTACGACTATTCAACGGCGGGCCCCAACGGCAAGAAGCTGGTCGTGGCCCGCTGGAACTACATCCTCAACAACATGGTCGAGAAGGACTGGCTGTCCAAGAGCGAGCGTGACGGACTGAAGTTCGACAAGCCCATCGCGCCCCGCCCCATCCCGGGCCTCGATGGCCAGGCCGGCTACGTGATCCTGGCCGCCAAGCAGGAGTTGTACAAGGCGGGGGTGAGCGAGAGCGAGGTCGAGGCCGGCGGCTGGACGGTCACCCTCAACATCGACAAGAAGAAGCAGAAGGCGCTGGAGAAGGCGGTCCGCACCGAGCTGACGGACAAGCTGGACCCGAAGAAGCGCAAGGTCGATGGGAACGCCCAGGTCGGCGCCGTCTCAGTGGACCCCAAGACCGGCGGCATCGTGGCGATGTACGGCGGCGCGGGAGCCACCGAGCACTACTTCAACAACGCGACCCGCTCCGACTACCAGCCCGCCTCCACCTTCAAGCCCCTCATCCTGGCCTCGGCCTACGAGAACGGCTCGACGACCCAGAACGGCACGCCGATCACGTCCAAGACCCTCTACGACGGCACCAGCAGGCGGCCGGTCAAGGGCAGCGACACCGCCTTCGCCCCGCCGAACGAGGACAACAAGTCCTACGGCCCGATCAACGTCCAGAAGGCGATGAACAAGTCCGTCAACTCCGTCTTCGCGCAGATGGCGGTGGACGTGGGACTGAGCAAGGTCAAGAACACCGCCATGGACCTCGGCATGGTCGGCGACGTGAAGAACGGCTTCGACGTGCGCCCCGCGATGTCGCTGGGCGTGATGGGCGCCAGCCCCAAGGAGATGGCCGGGGTCTACGCGACCCTCGACAACCACGGCAAGAAGGTCACCCCGGCGTTCGTGAAGTCGGCCCAGAAGGGCGAGGACCAGCAGGCCGACCTGCCGGACCCGACCAACGGCCAGGCGATCAGCCGTGGCGCGGCCGACTCCGTCACCCAGGTGCTGACGGGCGTGGTCGACGATGGCACCGGCCAGGCCGTGCGCACCAAGGGCCAGGAGATGGCGGGCAAGACCGGCACCTCGGACGACAACAAGTCGGCCTGGTTCACCGGCTACACCCCCGACCTGGTCACCTCGGTCGGCATGTTCGGCGAGTTGAAGGGCAAGGGCACGCAGGTCTCGCTCAAGGGCACGGCCGGTGGCGGCCGGGTCAACGGTGGTGACTTCCCGGCCAGGATCTGGTCCGCGTACATGGGCAGCACCCTGAACGGCTCCTCGACCACGAAGTTCGACCTGGACACCGAGCTGAACAACGTCGCGCCGACCACACCGGCCGCGACGGAGTCCGAGGAGGACCCGACCACGTCCCCGCCGCCCACGGAGGACGAGAGCCCGACCCCGAGCAAGAGCCCGACCCCGGACGACACCCCCACCGCCCCGACCACGCCCCCGACTCCGTCGACCCCGCCGTCCACGCCGCCGAGCGCGCCGACCATCACCACGCCGGTCACCCCGCCGGGCAATGAGGACGGCGGTGGCGATCAGGGGCAGAGTCTGGGCTGACCGCCCCACCCGATGGAGACGTCCCCGAGCCGCCCGGCACCTTCCCGCACGGAAGGTGCCGGGCGGCTCAGTTCGGCATGGCCAGTTCGAACCAGACGACCTTGCCCGTGGACAGCCGGGTCGCGCCCCACCGGCGGGCCATCCGGTTGACCAGGTACAGCCCGCGGCCGCCCTCGTCGGAGGGCCGGGCCTGGCGCAGCCGGGGCAGCTGCGGTACGTCGTCGCCGACCTCGCAGCGCAGCACGTCGGTGCGCAGCAGGCGCAGGGTGATGGGCCGCTCCGCGTACCGTACGGCGTTGGTGACGACCTCGCTGACCAGCAGCTCCACCGCGTCCGTCAGGTCCTCCAGGTCCCAGCGGGCCAGCGCCCGGCGGGCCAGGCGGCGGGCCTGTCCGGCGGTCTGGGCCTTGGGGTCCAGGAACCAGTACGCGACGTCGCTGGGCGCGATGCCCTCGAAGCGGGCCGCGAGCAGCGCCACGTCGTCGTCGCGGTCGCCGGGCCCGAGCATGTCCAGCACCTCGTCGCACAGCGGCTCCAGCGGCGGCGGGTTGGGGCCGGTGAGCCGGGCGGTGGCGGTCAGCCGCTCGCGCAGCTGCTCGATCCCGGTCCACACGTCGCGCATCCGCGACTCGACCAGGCCGTCGGTGTAGAGCATGAGGGTGGCCCCGGCGGGCGCGTCCAGCTCGACCGCCTCGAAGTCGACGCCGCCGACCCCGATCGGCGCCCCCGGCGGCACCCGCAGCACCTCGGCGCGGCCGCCGCGGTGCAGCAGCAGGGGCGGCGGATGGCCCGCGTTGGCGACCACGATGCGGTGCGCGACGGGGTCGTAGACCGCGTACAGGCAGGTGGCCATGCGGTCGGTGCCGAGCCGCTGGGCCTGCTCGTCGAGGTGGTGCAGCACCTCCTGCGGCGGCAGGTCGAGCCCGGCCAGGGTCTGCGCGGTCGTGCGCAGCTGGCCCATGATCGCGGCCGAGGTCATGGAGTGGCCCATGACGTCGCCGACCACCAGCGCCACCCGGTTGCCGGGCAGCGGGATCGCGTCGTACCAGTCGCCGCCGACCCGCGCGGTCTCGGCCGCGGGCAGATAGCGGCTGGCCAGCCGGACGCCGGTGGGCTGCGGCAGCGAGTCGGGCAGCATGGTGCGCTGCAGCTCGTCCGCGATGTAGACCTCGCGCCCGTACAGCACCGCCTTGTCGACGCCGAGCGCGGTGTGGGTGGCCAGCTGGGCGGCGACCAGCAGATCGTCCGGTTCGAACGGCGGCCGGTCCGGGCGGCGTACGAAGACGGCCGCGCCGATCACCCGGCGGCGGCCGCGCAGCGGGGCCAGCACGGTGCGCTGGCCGGTCGCCACCGACGGCCCGTCGCCGAGGAGTTCGGGCAGCGCGGCGCGGGCGGCCTGCGAGTCGCCGAACACCGGCCGCACCCCGCGCAGCACCTCGGCCAGCGGACCGCCCGCCTCCACCTCGCACAGCTCGGCCGCGGGTCCGCCGCCCACGGCGGGCGCCAGATCGGGCTGCGAGGACATCAGCGGCAGCCGTCCGCTCTCGGTGTCCGGGTCCAGCGGGATCCGGTCGGTACGGCGCAGCCGCAGCACCACCGGGCCGACCGGGCGCTCGTCGCCGACCGGCAGCGGATCGCGCAGATAGACCAGGATCGCGTCGGCGAAGGTGGGCACGGTGGCCCGGCACAGGCCGAGCACGATCTCGTCGAGGTCGATGCCGCGCGCGATGCGCCGCGTCGCCGCCCCGACGAACCGCAGCCGGTCCCCGCTCCGGTCCCGCACGGCGGCGGTGCCGTCGGCGCCGGGCGCGTTCGAGGGCGGCACGGCGGGCATCCCGCCCTCGGGGGTGGTGTACGCGACCTCACCGGCGGCCGCGGCCGCCGACGTGCCCCCGTCCGGCTGCGCCGGGGCCGGGTGTTCGCCCGCCGTGGTGCTGGGGGCGTCGTCCCGGGCCCCGGGTCGGCTCGCCGCGCCTCTGGCGGCATTGCGGTCCGCGTCCCACACAGGCTCGCCCTCCGGTGTGCCGTGCTCCGGCTGCTCGCTCTGCGCCGAGTTCCGGCGCTGCGTACCGTCACCGGCGCGCTTGGTCCCTCCGCCGCGCGGCGTGCCCCCTCCGCCGCGCGGCGTGCCCCCGCCGGCGCGCGGCGCGGCCTTGCCGCGGGCGCGGCGCCCGGGCCGTGGCCGGGCGTCTCCCCCGGCGCCGTCCGGCTCCGGGTCCGGGGCGTCGCCGGGGCCCGGGGCGGCCGCCGGGCCGTCCGCGGGGAAGGCGGGACGCGGCCGGCCGCCGCCCGGCTCCTGGCCGGGGGCGGCCGTCTGCCGCACGGCGGTCCGCGGGTCCGGGACCGCGCCGTGCGCGTCCTCGGGCATGCCCGAGGCGGCGGCAGGGGTGCCGGCCTGTCGCCTGTTGTGGGAGGTGGGGTGCTCCGTCACGCGTGGGTTTCCATCCGTCCGGGGCCGTGCGCCCCCGTCTCGTCGGGGGCGCACCGAGTGTCAGGCACGTCGTCGGCAGTTCAGATAGAGCTGGATCTCGGGTGGTACGTCCGTGCTGGCCGGGGCGTACGCGTGCGAGTCCTCCCCGGCGATCTCGAAGCCCGCATCGGTCACGACCTGTCGAAGTTCTTCCCGCAGATAACCCGATACCCGGACCGAGTTGCCGAGGAACGGGATGGCGAAGTCGTCGACGTCCGCCTCGACCATGCCGAGTCCCAGCAGTCCTCCGGGTCTCAGTACGGCGTGCAGGGCGCGCAGGGCGTACGGGATCTCCGGGCGGGGCAGCAGCAGCAGCGAGAAGTAGGCGGTGATGCCGTCGAAGGGGCCGAGTTCCCGGGAGCCCCCGGGACCGTACCGGCCGCCGACTCTCAGGTCGACGATGTCCACTTGGTGGAATTCGGCGTCCGGGACGTTGTCCCGGGCCAGCTTCAGCATCCCCGGTGAGATGTCGATGCCCGTCACCCGGTGTCCGGCCTCCGTCAGCTGACGGGCCGTGGGGAGTCCCGTACCGCAGCCGACGTCGAGCACGCGGGACCCGGGCGGCAGCGCGTCGGCCAGCCATTGACCGGCCGCGACCTGGCCTTCCTTATGGGGGAAGGCGTCGTCGTACCGGTCGCCTATGGCGTCGAACGCCTCTGCCTGACCGCTGCGGTCGAGCGCCAGGCGGTCGAAGTCCTCATAGCCCGCATAGCCGTCGCCGTAGTCGTCCTCACCGCTCACGACTCCCGCCCCTCCTGTGACATCGCGTCAGATCATGCGCCTCGTCCGTGAGTTGCGCCTATGTCTTGTTTCCCGCATGTGCAGTGTTCCGGACGACGATCCTACGTTTGAAACACGGGGACACAGCAAGAGGTTCAGGACCTCGAGTGCGCCGACGTACGCCCCCTGTCGATACGGTCCCAGTCCGCCGGGAGGACGGGGACCGTCCACGACGGGTCCGGGCGCCACTCCTCCCACCCCTCCCGGAACGGAGCGTCCCAGGAGTCGATGAGCCGCACGGCTGCCCGGCCCGCCGCGCGTACCCGCTCGGCCTGCTCACCGGGCATCAGACCGGCCCGCTGCGCCTGCGCGAACTCGTCCTCGTCCTTCCATTCCCAGCTCCGGTCCGGGTAGACCGCGATGTCCAGGAAGTGGTCCTCGGAGTCCACCCCGCCGCTCCAGCGGGCCAGCGGCTCCTCCAGGTTCACGTACCAGTTCTTGAAGCGCCAGTCGCGCTCCCAGAACAGCCATACCGACCAGGGGTCGCCGGGCCGGGCGAGCTTGAGCACGCCGGTGCCGAACCACTGGGACAGCGCGGTGACGCGCGGCTTGGTGTAGCGCGTGGACAGCGGCTCGCGGTGCACCTGCGTACCGTCCGCGAGCTGTGGTTTCACACACGCCGTGCCGGGCGCCAGCCAGACGGCCAGCAGCTCCGGGGAGTCCCGGACGACGGTCACCGGACGGCAGATGTGGATGGCGTCGGAGGCGTTGGCGCGATAACGCCAGAGGATGTGATCCCCTGGCGCCCATCGGGCGCCGCCCGCCATGCCCCTCGTCTCCGCGATGTCCGCTGTCATGAGCAGATCTTAGGTGCGACGGGGCCGCCGTGCCGTGACCTATGCCGCACGCACAGTACAACAGGGGCTTACGGATGCGTCATGCGCAGCACGTCCAGCGCCTCGTCCAACTGCTCCCGGGTCAGCAGCCCGCGCTCCACATAGCCCGACTCCAGCACCACCTCGCGGATGGTCTTCCGCTCGGCCAGGGACTTCTTGGCGACCTTCGCCGCCTCCTCGTAGCCGATGTAGCGGTTGAGCGGCGTGACGACGGACGGCGAGGACTCGGCGTACTCCCGGGCCCGCTCCGCGTTGGCCGTGATCCCGTCGATCGTGCGGTCCGCCAGCAGCCGGGAGGCGCTGGTCAGCAGCCGGATCGACTCCAGCAGATTCTTGGCGATCACCGGGAGCATCACGTTCAGCTCGAAGTTCCCGGCGGCCCCGGCCGTGGCGACGGTCGCGTCGTTGCCGGTGACCTGGGCCGCGACCATCAGGACGGCCTCGGGGATCACCGGGTTGACCTTCCCCGGCATGATCGACGAACCGGGCTGCAGATCGGGCAGCGCGATCTCGGCGAGACCGGTGCGCGGACCGGACGCCATCCAGCGCAGATCGTTGGCGATCTTGGTGAGGCCGACCGCGATGGTCCGCAGCTGACCGGACGTCTCCACCAGCCCGTCCCGCGCTCCCTGCGCCTCGAAGTGGTTCCGGGCCTCCGTCAGCGGCAGCCCGGTGGCCCGGGCCAGTTCGGCGATGACCGCGGCCGGGAAGCCGGGCGGGGTGTTGATGCCGGTGCCCACGGCGGTGCCGCCCAGCGGCAGTTCCGCCAGCCGGGGAAGCGCGGCGCGCAGCCGCTCCACCCCGTACCGCACCTGCGCCGCGTAGCCGCCGAACTCCTGGCCCAGCGTCACCGGCGTCGCGTCCATCAGATGGGTACGCCCGGCCTTCACCACCTCGGCGAACTCGGTCTCCTTGCGTTCCAGCGCCTCGGCCAGGTGCTCCAGCGCCGGGATGAGGTCGGCGGTGACGGCCGCGGTGGCGGCGACGTGGATGGAGGACGGGAAGACGTCGTTGGACGACTGGCTCGCGTTCACATGGTCGTTGGGGTGCACCGGGCGGCCCAGCCGCTCGCTCGCGAGCGTGGCCAGCACCTCGTTGGTGTTCATGTTGGACGAGGTGCCGGAGCCGGTCTGGAACACGTCCACCGGGAAGTGCTCGTCCCAGCGGCCCTCGGCGACCTCCGCGGCCGCCTCCGCGATCGCCGCCGCCATGTCCTTCTCCACCACGCCCAGCTCGGCGTTGACAGCGGCCGCCGCGGCCTTGATCCGGGCCAGCGCCTCGATGTGCGCCCGCTCCAGGCGCTGCCCGCTGACGGGGAAGTTCTCCACCGCGCGCTGCGTCTGCGCCCGCCACTTGGCGTGCGCGGGCACCCGCACCTCACCCATGGAGTCGTGCTCGGTCCGGTAGCTCTCTTCGGTCATCAGGACACCTCCGTCGCTTCTTTGGGGCTCGTTCGCCTCCGGGGCGCCTCAGCCGGTGTCGACGGTCGACCGTGCTCGGCCACTCGTTCCTCGCGGCCTGCGCGCGCTCTCCCTTTCGACACCGGCGCGCCCCTTCGGCTCACTCACCAGGACAGCGTCGTCCTGCTACCCCGTCTTCCCGCCCCGCCGGGGACGGACCGGTGAGGTGGGTCACCGTACGGCTTCCGCGGCGCGCGGGGCCTCCACCTCGCCGGTGCGCTTGAGCTTCTGCCAGGGCAGCAGGGCGCCGGTGGCCGCCGTCACGCACGAATGCAGCAGCACCAGGTACATCAGCTGGCGGTAGACGATCTGCTGGAGCGGCAGTACGGCCAGCACCCGGTACCGTTCGCCGTCCAGCCGGAAGGCGTACGCCGCGCCCAGCAGCTGCACCAGCAGCAGCGCGCCCCACGCCGCGAGCGACCGCACCGGGTCCACGAAGATCACCCCGTACAGCGTGAACAGGTCGATCAGCGGCGCGAACAGCGGGGTGAGGATCTGGAAGAGCACCACCAGCGGCAGCCCCACCCGGCCGAACCGCCCCGAGGGCCCCCGGTCGACCAGCGCGCGACGGTGCTTCCACAGCGCCTGCAGGGTGCCGTAGCTCCACCGGTAGCGCTGCTTCCACAGCTGGCCCAGGGTGCCCGGCGCCTCGGTCCAGGCGCGGGCGTGCTCCTGGTACACCACCCGCCAGCCGGCCCGGTGCAGCGCGATGGTGATGTCGGTGTCCTCGGCCAGGGTGTCGGCGCTCATGCCCCCGGCGTCCAGCAGCGCGCGGCGGCGGAAGGCGCCGATCGCGCCGGGGATGGTCGGCATGCAGCGCAGCAGGTCGTACATCCGCCGGTCGAGGTTGAAGCCCATCACGTACTCGATGTGCTGCCAGGCGCCGATCAGCCGATTGCGGTTGCCCACCTTGGCGTTGCCCGCGACCGCGCCGACCCGGGAGTCGGCGAAGGGACGGACCAGCTCCCGGACGGTGGTGGGCTCGAAGACGGTGTCGCCGTCCATCATCACGATCAGCTCGTGGCGGGCGTTCGCGATGCCGTTGTTCAGCGCGGCGGGCTTGCCCGCGTTCGGCTGCCGCAGCACCCGTACGTTGGGCAGCCCCATCGCCTCCACGATGTCCCCCGTGCCGTCGGTCGAGCCGTCGTCCACCACCAGGATCTCGACCGGATGGGTGGAGGCGGTCAGCGAGTGCAGGGTGTGGGCGATGCACTCCTTCTCGTTGTACGCGGGCACGATGACGCTCACCGGGTCGCCCACCTCCTGCACCAGGGTGTAGCGGCGCCGGTCCCGGGTGCGGCGGTGCCACCAGGCCAGGCCCAGCATCAGCAGCAGCCGCCCGAACACCGAGAAGCCGACGACCCCCAGCAGCCCGATGAGCACCGGCAGCGCGTACTGGGTGGCCAGCGCGGCCCAGATCAGCGTCCGGCCCTCCCACACCCGGAGGGCGGGGGCCGGGTGGTTGGCGCTCTTGGCGCCGAGCGCGCCGGTGATGGTGGTGAAGGAGTAGCCGCGCGCCGCCATCCGGTGGATGTAGCGCTCCAGGGCCTGCACGGTCCGCGAGCGGTTGCCGCCCGCGTCGTGGAAGAGCACGGACGCGCCCTTCGTGCCGCGCGGGGTGGCGTTCTGGACGATCTCCTTGACCGGGGGCCGCCGCCAGTCCTCGCTGTCGGTGTCCACGAACGCGCTGACATAGCCCTTGGCGCCCACATGCCGCTGGACCGGCCAGGTGCGGTCGTCGAGCGCGGAGACCTCCGAGGCGTACGGCGCGCGGAACAGCGAACTGGTGACACCCGCCGCGCCCGCCAGCGCCAGCTGGGACTGGGCCAGTTCGCGGTTCATCCGCTGCTTGTCCTGGTAGGACAGGTCGACATGGGAGAAGGTGTGCACGCCGATCTCATGGCCGGCGGCCACCATCCGGCGCACCAGCCCCGGATGGCGCACCACCATCTGGCCCAGCACGAAGAACGTCCCCGGCACGTGGTGCTTGCGCAGCACGGCCAGGATCTCCGGGGTCCAGCGCGGGTCCGGTCCGTCGTCGAAGGTCAGCGCGATGGTCTTGGCGGGAATGGAGTGCTCGGTCGCCTTCCCCTGCCGGTCGAAGGTGATGACCGGGCCGCCGCTGCGCAGCCGTTCGGGGACGCTGCGGTACGAATGCGCGGCGTGCACCCGGGCGTCGTTGCCGATCTCGGCGTACAGGTAGCCGTCCAGCAGCAGGGCGCAGACCAGCGCGAGGAGCGTGGCCGGCGCGACGGCCATCCGGGTGCGGAACGCCCGGGACTTGCGGGACGTGGATGGTCTGTCGCCGGGCGCCCTTCCGAACGTCTTCTTGCCGGTTGTCGGGAGTCTGCGGCCGCGCGGCCGTGGCAGCTTCGGCGGTCTGCCACCGCTCATGACACCCCGCCGCGGAACGACGTGAGCGACTGCCAGTCGATCCCGGCGGGCATGCCCGGCCCCCACGCCGGGGTCCCGGGCTCGTTCACCGGGGGCTTGGCCTGGCCGTTGCCGGGGTTCTGGGGGCGGTCGGGGCCCGGCCCGGCGGGCTTCACTGGCTTGGCGGCCGGGGGCCTCTTCACCGGGTCGGGCGCCGGGCCCACCGGCTTCCGGGGCGGCTTGTGGGGCGCCGGGCGCGCGGGCGACGAGGCGGGCTTGTGGTGCCGCGCGTGATGCGGCGCATGGCCCGGCCGGTGGGCCGCGGACCGCCGATGCCGCGGGGCGTGGTGCGCGCCCGGTCCGTGGCCGGAACGCGGGAGGTGCGCCGCGCGCGGGGGCCGCGCGTCGCGCACCGAGGACGCGCGGTGCGGCTGGGGCGGCGCCGGGCGGGCGAGCGCGGTGGGCTTCCGGGCGCTCGCGGGCCGTACGTCCGCGGGGGAGTGCGGCCGGGGGCGGTCCGGGCCGCTCGCCGGGGCGTAACGGTCTCCCGACGGGTGCTCATGCGCGCCGGAACGCCCGCCGAAGTGCCCCTCCGGGGCGCTCCTCGGAGCCCGGCCGAACGCCTCGGTGGTGACGGGGTGACCCGGGATCAGCGTCTCGGGAGCGATGGCCGTACCGCCCGCGAAGCCCACCCCGAGGACCGCCGAATAGCCGAAGCAGACGGCTCCCGCGAGCGCGCCCGCGTGCCGTACCAGCCGGCCGCGGCGCCCGGAGAGGTCCACGAACACCGGCCCCTTCCCGGCCACGTCGGAGCGGACGGGACGCGAGGGCGCACGCTCGGCCACATCTGACTGAGGATCCATGCGTCAGAGGCTAGTCCAGAAAATACGACATACAACCTATGTGTCAAACATGCGGTGTGTCATAGTTAGTCACTTTCTATCGGATGTGCGAGGTTGGCGGAGAGGCCGGACCGGGAGCCCTCTGGCCCCGGCCCTCACCTCCCCACCCCCGTCACACCGGAGCGGAAGGAAGAGCGCGTGCGATTGAAGGCCAGCCCCCGCATGAGCGGAATCGCCATGGCCGGAGCCGTGCTCTGCGCCACCGTCGCCGTCTGGGCGGGCAGCGAGAAGCCGTCCGAGCCGCAGCGGGCGGCCTCGCCCGCCGCCCCCCGCCCGGCGGCGCCGCCCGCCGCCGACTTCGTGCCGTACGTCAGCGCCTGGGCCGGCTCGCACTACGACATGCCCGCCGCGGCGGCGCGCGGCATCAAGGAATTCACCCTGGGCTTCGTCGTATCGGGTGACGGCTGCGCCCCGGCGTGGGACAGCGGCATCCCGTTCGACGACCCGGCGCTGACGGCCCGTATCGAGGCCACCCGGCGGGCCGGCGGCGACGTACGGATCTCCTTCGGCGGCGCCGACGGCACGGAGCTGGCGACGGCCTGCGAGGACGCCTCGCAACTCGCCGCCGCGTACACCGAGGTGATCGAGCGTTACGGGATCATCCGGGCCGACTTCGACATCGAGGGCGACGCCCTCGCCGACGCGGCCGCCACCGCCCGCCGGGCCCAGGCCATCGCCCTCGTCCAGCGCACCCACGAGGGGCTGAACGTCTCCTTCACGCTGCCCGCCATGCCGGACGGGCTGACGTCCGGGGCCCTCGCCCAGCTGACCGCGGCGCGGCAGGAGGGCGTCACCGTCTCGTCGGTCAACGTCATGGCCATGAACTACAGCGGCGACCACACGGGCGACATGGGCCAGTACGCCATCCAGGCGGCCACCGCCGCCCACGAGAAGGTCCGCGGGGTGCTCGGGCTGTCCGACGCCGCCGCGTGGAAGACCCTCGCCGTGACGCCGATGATCGGGGTCAACGACGTGACCGGCGAGGTCTTCACGCTGGAGGACGCGGCCGGACTCGCCCGCTTCGCGGCCCGCAAGGGCATCGGGCGGCTGTCGATGTGGTCGGCGGAACGAGACCGCCCGTGCGCCCCCGAGGGCGCCGGTGCCGACGACACCGGCGACGGTACGGATGCCGGTACGGACGCCGATACGGGCGACACCGGCGACGCGGCCCCCGAACAGCCCGCCGCCACCGCCCCCAGCACCTCCTGCAGCGGCGTCCCCCAGCGCCTGGGCGCCTTCGAGGCGGCCCTGTCCGGCTGACGGCCGACAGGCCGACAGGCCGACGGCCCCGGCCGGAAGCCGGGGCCGTCAGAGGTGGTGGGTGCCGGTCAGGCGCCGGGGCGGACCGGGATGCTGCTCACGAACGGCTGCGAGGGACCCGGATCCGTGAAGAAGTCGTTCCCCTTGTCGTCCACCACGATGAACGCCGGGAAGTCCTCCACCTCGATCTTCCAGACCGCCTCCATGCCCAGCTCCTCGTACTCCAGGACCTCGACCTTCTTGATGCAGTCCTGCGCCAGCCGCGCCGCCGGGCCGCCGATCGAGCCCAGGTAGAAGCCGCCGTACGCGTCGCACGCCTGGGTGACCTGCTTGGAGCGGTTGCCCTTGGCCAGCATCACGAACGAGCCGCCCGCCGCCTGGAACTGCTCCACGTACGCGTCCATCCGGCCCGCCGTGGTCGGGCCGAACGAGCCCGAGGCGTAGCCCTCGGGCGTCTTGGCCGGGCCCGCGTAGTAGACGGCGTGGTCGCGCAGGTACTGCGGCATCTCCTCGCCCGCGTCCAGCCGCTCCTTGATCTTCGCGTGCGCGATGTCACGGGCGACGACCAGCGGGCCGGTGAGCGAGAGCCGCGTCTTGACCGGGTGCTTGGTCAGCTCGGCCCGGATCTCGTCCATCGGCCGGTTCAGGTCGATCCGTACGACGTCGCTCTCGTCCAGGTTCTCGTCCGTCGTCTCGGGCAGGAAGCGCGCCGGGTCGGTCTCCAGCTGCTCCAGGAAGACGCCCTCGGGCGTGATCTTCGCGAGCGCCTGGCGGTCGGCCGAGCAGGAGACGGCGATCGCGACCGGGCAGGACGCGCCGTGCCGCGGCAGCCGGACGACCCGTACGTCGTGGCAGAAGTACTTGCCGCCGAACTGCGCGCCGATCCCGATCTTCTGCGTCAGCTCGAAGACCTTCTCCTCCAGCTCCTTGTCCCGGAAGCCGTGACCGGTCGGGGAGCCTTCGGCGGGCAGCTCGTCCAGGTAGTGCGCGGAGGCGTACTTCGCGGTCTTCAGCGCGTACTCGGCGCTGGTGCCGCCGACCACGATCGCCAGGTGGTACGGCGGGCACGCGGACGTGCCCAGCGAACGGATCTTCTCCTCCAGGAACTTCATCATCGATGCCTCGTTCAGCACCGCCTTCGTCTCCTGGTAGAGGAAGGACTTGTTCGCCGAGCCGCCGCCCTTGGCCATGAAGAGGAACTTGTAGGCGCCGCCGTCGGTCGCGTACAGCTCGATCTGCGCGGGCAGGTTGGAGCCGGTGTTCTTCTCGTCCCACATGGTCAGCGGGGCCATCTGGGAGTAGCGCAGGTTGAGCTTGGTGTACGCGTCGTACACGCCGCGCGACAGGGCCTCCTCGTCACCGCCTTCGGTGAGCACGTTCTGGCCGCGCTTGCCCATGACGATGGCGGTGCCGGTGTCCTGGCACATCGGCAGCACCCCGGCCGCCGCGATGTTGGCGTTCTTCAGCAGGTCCAGCGCCACGAAGCGGTCGTTCGGGCTGGCCTCGGGGTCGTCGAGGATGCGGCGCAGCTGGGCGAGGTGATCGGGGCGCAGATAGTGCGAAATGTCGTGCATCGCCTCGGCCGCGAGCTTGCGCAGCGCCTCCGGCTCGACCTTGAGGAAGGTGCGCCCGTCGGCCTCGAAGGTGCTCACGCCCTCGGAGGTCACCAGACGGTAGGTCGTCCGGTCTTCTCCCAGGGGCAGCAGGTCCGAATAGGCAAACGCCGGGTGGGCTGGGTGGGAAGCGGCGGGCATCGCGGCCATTCCTTACTCGACGGGGGCTATGGCTGACTTCGTCGACAGCGCGTGGACAAGCGTAGAACGGGGTGGGGGAACGGCGGCTTGTGAGGTAAGGCTCACTAGAGAGTGTCCGCACGGTCCCGCCGCGCGCGCCCCGCCGCAGACCCCTAGTCGCGATCTATCGCGACTGGGTACGCTGAGCGGCGTGGATGAGCAGCAGTCGCAGCAGCCGGTCCCCCTGACCAAATCCGCCCCCGCCCCGGCGCCCGTCGCGGAGGCGGAGATCCGCGCGTCCGACGCGGATCGTGACCGGATCGCGGACATCCTGCGGGAGGCCCTGGCCGAGGGGCGGCTCGATCCCGAGGAGCACGCCGAGCGGATCGACGCGGTCTACCGCGCCAAGACCCTCGGCGAGCTGGAGCCCCTGGTCCGGGACGTGCCCGCGGGTACGTCCCGCGCCGCGGCGGGCCCGCCCTCCGGCGCGGCGTCCGGCCCCGCCGCCGGCCCCGAGAACCTGATCGCGGTCTTCGGCGGCGCCGTGCGCAAGGGCCGCTGGCGGCCCCGCCGCCGTACGCACGCCTTCGCGGTCTTCGGCGGTGTCGAGATCGACCTCACCGAGGCGGTCTTCCAGCAGCGGGAGATCGCCATCCAGGCGTGGGCCGTGTTCGGCGCGGTGGAGATCAGGGTCCCGGAGAACGTCTCGCTGCACGGTTCCGGCTCCGGCGTATTCGGCGGCGTGGACATCGCGGAACACGAGGCTCCGGACCCCGACGCGCCGGTGATCCGGGTCAGCGGATTCGCGCTCTTCGGCGGGATCGAGGCCAAGCCGAAGCGCGGGAAACGTGTGAAGAACCTGAGGTCATAAGGGCTGAACAGCCGCTGTGCATACGGAATTTCCGGGCGGGACAACCGTGTGCATAAGCGTGCGCACAGCGGGTAAGGCTTGGTGCATCGTCTTCTCGCGCGGCTGATGGGGGTGCACTGGGGGCCGTGGGGCGGGAGACGGGCAAGGGTGAACACCGGAGCCGTCGTCAGGAGTAGACCGTGCTGCAACCGCATCAGCCCCTGCTGGACGCCGCCGTGCCCCCGCAGCGCACCCCCGCTCGGGAACAGGCCGGCCCCTGGCACTCGGAGGCGGTGTGCCGCCGGGATGAGGCCGGGCTGTTCTTCGCTCCGTCCAAGGAGCCCACGGCTGCCCGGTTGTCGCGGGAAGAGGCCGCCAAGCGCGTCTGCGCGCGCTGCCCGGTCATGGTCGAGTGCCGGGAGCACGCGCTGCTCCAGCCCGAGCCGTACGGGGTGTGGGGCGGGCTGACCGCGGCCGAGCGCCGGGTGGTGCTGGCCCGCCGCCGGCGCCGCGAGGCGGAGCTGCAGCGCGCCGTGCGCGTCGCCGCCGCCGGGTGAACTCTCCGGGTCACCGGCCGGGCCCCGCCGTGCGGCGGAGTCCGGCCCGGTTGGCGTACGTACGGCCCTGGTGGACGCTCAGCGCGGGCGCTCGAAGTCGACCGAGGCGTAGGCGCGCAGCTTGGACAGCCGGTGGGTGGAGTCGATCTGCCGGATCGTCCCGGACTTGGACCGCATCACCAGTGACTGGGTGGTGGCGGTCTCCGCGCGGTACCGCACCCCGCGCAGCAGATCACCGTCGGTGATGCCGGTGGCGACGAAGAACACATTGTCGCCGCTGACCAGATCGTCGGTCTGGAGGACCTGGTCGAGGTCGTGGCCCGCGTCGACGGCCCGCTGCCGCTCCTCGTCGTCCTTCGGCCACAGCTTGGCCTGGATCGTGCCGCCGAGGCACTTGATCGCGCAGGCCGCGATGATGCCCTCCGGCGTGCCGCCGACGCCCAGCAGCAGATCCGCGCCGGTGCCCTCGCGCACCGCCATGATCGCACCGGCCACGTCGCCGTCGGAGATGAACTTGATCCGGGCGCCCGCCTCCCGGATCTCCTTGACCAGGCCCTCGTGGCGGGGACGGTCCAGGACCACCACGGTGACGTCCTCGGGGCTGGACTTCTTCGCCTTCGCGATCCGCCGGATGTTCACCCCGGGCGGCGCGGTGATGTCCACGAACTCGGCGGCCTCGGGGCCGGTGACCAGCTTGTCCATGTAGAAGACGGCCGACGGGTCGAACATGGTGCCCCGCTCGGCGACGGCGAGCACGGAGACGGCGTTGGCCATGCCCTTGGCGGTCAGCGTGGTGCCGTCCACCGGGTCCACGGCCACATCGCACTCCGGGCCGGTCCCGTCGCCGACGCGCTCCCCGTTGAAGAGCATCGGCGCCTCGTCCTTCTCGCCCTCGCCGATGACCACGACACCGTTCATCGACACAGTGTGGACGAGGGAGCGCATGGCCTTCACGGCGGCGCCGTCCGCGCCGTTCTTGTCGCCGCGGCCCACCCAGCGGCCGGATGCCATGGCGCCCGCCTCGGTGACCCTGACCAGCTCAAGGGCGAGGTTGCGGTCGGGAGCCGCGGGACTGACCTCGAGCTGGGACGGCAGATGATGCTCGGTCATCGGAGCGCACCTTTCTGTACGGCGACGAACCGGAAAGTGAGGGTGCTCATGACCTTATCCGTTCATTGCGAAAGTGAGCAGAGGACCCCACGCATGAGCACGGCCCTGTTGCCGGGTGCCGAGGGGCGATGAGGGACGATAGGGGGCGTGGCAGGTATGCGTGGCAAAGAGACGGTGCGGGACATGGTCCTGTCGCTGACGGTGATTGGTGTCGTCGCGGCGGCCATCTACGTCTTCGGCATTCCGCACGACGACGGTGACAAGGGCAAGGGCGTCAAGACGGTCGACTACCGGGTGGAGGTGGACACCGCCCGGCGCGCGGCGCCGTACCCGGTCGCCGCCCCGGAGAAGGGCAGCCTGCCCAAGGGGTGGCGCGCGACCTCGGTGACGTACCAGCCCGGTACCACCGAGGACAAGGGCGCGGCCTGGCACCTGGGCTTCCTGGACCAGGACCAGGAGTACATCGCGATCGAGCAGAGCGACGGCAGGCCGGTCCCCTTCATCGAGGACGTCACCCAGCAGGCGCGGGAGACCAAGGCCAAGCAGGAGATCGGCGGCCACGAGTGGGTCCGCTACGAGGGCGACAAGTACGACGCCCTGGTGCGCCGCGAACCGGGCGTGACCACGGTCGTCACCGGCACCGCGTCGTACGGGCAACTCGCGAAGATGGCCGCCGCGCTCAAGGCGGAGAAGGCCGAGAAGGCCGAGAAGACCGAAAAGGGCTGACCGGACAGCACCGCGCCCCTTCGGCCGGGTTCGCCGAAGGGGCGCGGTGCGGGTCTCGCATCACCTCAGACGGTGGTGACGACCTGCCCGTAGTCCAGGCGCGGGAGGCGCGGCTTCCAGGCGTCCTCGCCCGGCTTGCCGATGTTGACGACCATCAGCGGGGTGTGGTCGTCGTCCAGGAACTCCTTCTGCACCCCGGCCGGGTCGAAACCGGTCATCGGACCGGCCGCCAGACCGGCGGCGCGGACGCCCACGATGAAGTAACCGGCCTGCAGCGAGGCGTTGAGGGCCGCGGCCTGCTCACGGTTGTCACGCTCGCCGAAGAAGATGTCCTTGATCTGCGGGGCGTGCGGGAAGAGCGCGGGCAGCTCCTCGTGGAACTCGTTGTCCGCGGCGAGGATCGCGACCAGCGGCGCGGACGCCGTCTTGGGCTGGTTGCCCTCGGCCATGTGAGGAACCAGACGCTCACGCGCCTCGGCGGAGCGGACCAGGACGATGCGCAGCGGCGACTGGTTGAAGGCCGTGGGGGCGTACTTCACCAGGTCGTAGATGGCCTGCACCTGCTCCTCGGAGACCGGCTCGTCGGTGAAGGTGTTGGCGGTGTGGGCCTCACGGAAAAGCAGGTCCTGGGCGGCCGGGTCGAGTGCGAGCGTCATGGTAAACCTCCTGGTCACGGTGGTGATATCGATGTGCGCTGCCTCCACTGTACGAGATTTAGGTTAATGTTCAACTAAAGCCCGGGCAGGGTGCTCCGAATCACAGCCGACGGCCCCCGCCGACCGGCCCGGATCTCCGCCCCGACCCCGGGGCACGCCCCACCGGCACCTGGGAGCGCTTGGGGAGCGGGTCACGGAGGTGGAGACGCCCCACCCCAGCCCGCCCGGCTCAGCCCCGGCCCCCGGCTGAGGACCGTCCGAGCTTCGCGGCGCAGGCTCTGCCCCACTCCCAGCCCCTCCGGTGCCCGGGGCCCGGTTTCAGGGGCGGAAGTGCCTCCCCCCCCCTGGCCCCTTCCGGCGTCCGGGACGCGGGTCCGGGGGCCGGAGATGCCCCACTCCCAGTCTTCCCGGCGTTCGGGGCCCGGTTCCGGGGGCGGAAATGCCTCACCCTCAGTCCTCCCGGCGTTCGGGGCCCGGTTTCAGGGGCGGAAGTGCCCCCCTGGCCCCTTCCGGCGTCCGGAATGCGGGTCCGGAGGCGGAGACGCCCGCCCTCAGCCCTCCCGGCGTCCGGGAGGCGGGTCCGGAGGCGGAGATGCCTCACCCTCAGCCCCTCCGGCGTTTGAGGAGCGGGGTCCGGGGGCGGAGCCCCGGCGGGGGTGTGGGGGCGGAGCCCCCACCCGGGGCCGGGGCGGAGCCCCGGGTCGGGAAGGGGCGGGGTGGGGAAAGATCAGTCCTCCCCGCCACCGTCGCCATCCCCCGAGTGCGCCAGCGCCGCGTCCAGCCGCGCCCGCGCACCCTCCAGCCAGCGGCGGCACACCGTGGCCAGCTCCTCGCCCCGCTCCCACAGGGCCAGCGACTCCTCCAGGCTGGTGCCGCCCGCCTCGAGCCGCCGCACGACCTCGACCAGCTCGTCCCGCGCCTGCTCGTAGCCGAGCGTCGTCTCCGCCGCCCCGGTCTTCTCGCCGACCCCGGCGGTCTCGCCGGCCCCGGTCTTCTCCTCGACCCCGGCCGTCTCGCCGGCCCCGGCCGTCCCGTCCGTCTTCGCCATGCCCCTCACCCTATTCAGCCGGTCCGACAGCGGCCCGCACCGTGAACTCGCCCTCCGCGACCCGCGCCCGCAGCTCCTCGTCCGCCGACACCTCGGCCGCCGCCCGCACCACCGACCCGTCGGCGTGCTGCAGCACCGCATAGCCGCGCCGCAGTGTCGCGGCGGGGGAGAGGGCCACCACCCGGGCCTGGGTGTGCGCCAGCTCCGAGTCCGCCCGGTCGAGCAGATGCCCCAGGCAGCGGCGGGCCCGGTCGAGCACCGACGCGATCTGTTCCTCGCGCTCCTCCACCATCCGCCGCGGCTGCCGCAGGCACGGCCGGGCGAGCGCGGCCTCCAGCCCCCGCTCCTCGCGATCCAGCAGCCCGTTCACACTGCGCAGCGCGCGCTCGCGCAGATGCTGGATGCGCACCAGCTCCTCGCCCACGTCCGGCACGGTCTTCTTCGCCGCGTCGGTGGGCGTGGAGGCGCGCAGATCGGCGACCAGGTCGAGCAGCGGGGAGTCCGGCTCGTGGCCGATGGCGGACACCACCGGCGTGACGCACGCCGCGACCGTCCGTACCAGCTGCTCGTCCGAGAACGGCAGCAGGTCCTCCACGCTGCCGCCGCCGCGCGCGACCACGATCACGTCCACCTCGGGCAGCGCGTCCAGCTCCTTGACCGCCTCGATCACCTGCGGCACCGCATGCGTGCCCTGCACTGCGACGTTGCGCACCTCGAAGCGGACGGCGGGCCAGCGCAGCCGGGCGTTCTCCAGGACGTCGCGCTCGGCGGCCGAGGCGCGGCCGCAGACCAGCCCTATCAGCTGCGGCAGGAACGGCAGCGGCTTCTTGCGCTCGGCGGCGAACAGCCCCTCGGCCGCCAGCGCCTTCTTCAACTGCTCCAGCCGCGCCAGCAGTTCCCCGACGCCCACCGGCCGGATCTCGGCGGCCCGCAGGGACAGCTGCCCACGTGGCGCGTACCACTCCGGCTTGGCGTGCACGACGACCCGGGCGCCCTCCGAGACCGTGTCCGCGATCTTGTCGAAGACGGCGCGGAAGCAGGTGACGGTCAGCGAGATGTCGTAGCTGGGGTCGCGCAGTGTCAGGAAGACCACCCCGGCGCCCGGCCGCCGGGACAGCTGGGTGATCTGCCCCTCGACCCACACCGCCCCGAGCCGGTCGATCCACCCCCCGATCAGCCGGGACACCTCGCCGACCGGGATCGGCGCTTCCGCGGACGTGTTGACAGCCATGCCCGCGAGCGTATCGGCCACCACCGACAGAGCCCGCCGTCATCGCCCCTACGATGGGGACATGACTGCAACCTCCGCCCGCCGGGTCCTGCTCGCTGCCCCGCGTGGCTACTGCGCGGGCGTCGACCGTGCCGTGATCGCCGTCGAAAAGGCCCTGGAGCAGTACGGCGCGCCGATTTACGTGCGCAAGGAGATCGTCCACAACAAGTACGTCGTCCAGACCCTGGAGAAGAAGGGCGCGATCTTCGTCGACGAGACGGAGGAGGTGCCCGAGGGCTCCATCGTGATCTTCTCGGCGCACGGCGTCGCCCCGGTCGTCCACGAGGAGGCCGCGCAGCGCCAGCTGGCCACCATCGACGCGACCTGCCCGCTGGTCACCAAGGTCCACAAGGAGGCCGTCCGGTTCGCCAAGGAGGACTACGACATCCTCCTGATCGGTCACGAGGGCCATGAGGAGGTCATCGGCACCAGCGGCGAGGCGCCGGACCACATCACCCTGGTCGACGGCCCGGACGATGTGAAGAACGTCGAGGTCCGCGACGAGTCCAAGGTCGTCTGGCTGTCCCAGACCACCCTCTCGGTCGACGAGACGATGGAGACCGTGGACGCGCTCAAGGATCGCTTCCCGCAGCTCATCAGCCCGCCCAGCGACGACATCTGCTACGCCACCCAGAACCGTCAGACCGCGATCAAGCAGGTCGCCGCCGAATCCGACCTCGTCATCGTCGTCGGCTCCAAGAACTCCTCCAACTCGGTGCGGCTGGTCGAGGTCGCGATCGGCGCCGGTGCCAAGGACGGCCATCTGGTCGACTACGCCAGCGAGATCGACGAGGCCTGGCTGGAGGGCGTGACGACGGTCGGCGTGACCTCGGGCGCCTCCGTACCGGACGTGCTGGTCGAGGGCGTCCTGGACTGGCTGGCCGAGCGCGGCTACGGGGACGTGGAGGTCGTACAGCCCATGCAGGAGAGCCTGACCTTCTCGCTGCCCAAGGAGCTGCGCCGGGACCTGCGGTCCGAGGTCGCCGCGACCACCGCCGGCACGACCGCCGCCGGGACGGACGGCGCGGAGCGGTGACCGACGGAAACGGCAGCGGCCCGGCCGCGCGCGTGTTCGGCGTGGACATCGGCGGGTCCGGGATCAAGGGCGCGCCGGTGGACCTGGACCGCGGCGACCTGGCCGAGGAGCGCCACAAGGTGCTCACCCCCCATCCGGCCACGCCCGGGGCGGTCGTGGCCGGGGTGGTGGAGGTCGCCGGGCACTTCGGCTGGGCCGGGCGCCCGGTCGGGGTGACCTTCCCGGGCGTGGTGACGGACGGGGTGACCCGGACCGCCGCGAACGTCGACAAGAGCTGGATCGGCACCGATCTGGCCGGTGTGCTCGGCGAGCGGCTGGGCGCACCGGTCACCGTGCTCAACGACGCGGACGCGGCCGGGGTCGCCGAGATGACCTTCGGCGCGGGCCGCGGCCGTCAGGGCACCGTGATCGTGCTCACCCTCGGCACCGGCATCGGCAGCGCGGTCTTCACCGGCGGGCGGCTGGTGCCCAACACCGAGCTGGGCCATCTGGAGCTGGACGGCCACGAGGCGGAGAAGCGCGCCTCCACCAAGGTCCGCGAGGATCACGACCTGAGCTGGCCGCACTGGGCGCACCGGGTGCAGAAGTACCTGGCGCACCTGGAGATGCTGTTCTCGCCGGAGCTGTTCGTGATCGGCGGCGGGGTGAGCCGCAAGGCGCACAAGTTCCTGCCGCTGATCGAGGACATCAGGGCCGAGATCGTCCCGGCGCAGCTGCAGAACAACGCGGGGATCGTGGGTGCCGCGATGGCCGCGGCTGCCGCTGCTGACGGCGCCGCCGCTGCCGCCCCATGAGGGCGATCCGGCGGACGAGGACGATCACGGCGGTCAGCAGCGTCCCGGCGTAGAGCCAGCCCGCGTTCAGCGACAGCGCGGTGAAGACGCCCAGCGCCTGACCCGCGAACCCCTCGCTGCCGTCGTTGATCGGCAGCAGCCCGGCCGTGAAGGCGATCGGCACGCCGATCGCCCCCGGGAACAGGTCGGCGGGCCGCACCCACATCCCGCAGCCCGCGCACGCCAGTAAGAAGAACACCCCGTAGGCGGTGTACGACCCGGACAGCAGCAGTGCGTCCAGACAGCCGAAGGCGAGCATCGCGAGCGCGGTCAGCAGTCCCGCGCCCAGGGCGGTGAGCCGGGCGCTGGGCAGGGTGACCGGCCGGTCGCGCAGCGCGGCGGCCGCGCCCAGCAGCCCGCCCCGTCCGGCGCCCCGTCGTCCGGCGCCCCGTGCGCCGCCACGTGCCGCCGGGCGGGCGCCGCGCCCCGCGCCGCCCGCGCCCTGGCCGCCGCTCCTGCCCCCGCCCCGGCCCGGGTACGTGTCGTCCGCCGCCGGGCGGGGCGAGGGGGCGGCCGCCCGGCGAGGCGTACGTGTCCTGTAGTACTCCACCAGACCAACGTAGGTGGGCGGAGGGCTGGAATCCGGACTGGGACACGCCCTTCGCGGGACCTTGGCAGTCTGTTCGACTGATTGTCAGTCCGGGAGGGTGACGGTCCGCCCGGACGGGTGACCGGAGGCGGCCCCGTAGACTGGTGGACCGGCCCCCATGGGGGCCGTGTCCTGTCCTCGCATTCGATCCCGCTCCGGGAAGCTACGGGAAGTCGCCAACGTGTCGCTCACGATCGGAATCGTCGGTCTGCCGAATGTCGGCAAGTCGACCCTGTTCAACGCCCTGACCAAGAACGACGTGCTGGCGGCCAACTACCCGTTCGCCACCATCGAGCCCAACGTCGGCGTCGTGGGCGTCCCCGACCCCCGCCTCGACAAGCTCGCCGAGCTGTTCGGCTCGGCCCGCAAGCTCCCCGCCACCGTCGACTTCGTCGACATCGCCGGGATCGTCAAGGGCGCCTCGGAGGGCGAGGGGCTGGGCAACAAGTTCCTGGCGAACATCCGCGAGTCCGACGCCATCTGCCAGGTCATCCGCGCCTTCAAGGACGAGAACGTCGTCCACGTCGACGGCAAGATCTCGCCCAAGAGCGACATCGAGACGATCAACACCGAGCTGATCCTCGCCGACCTCCAGACCATCGAGAAGGTGCTGCCCCGCCTGGTCAAGGAGTCCCGGATCCAGAAGGACAAGCAGGCCCAGGTCAAGGCCGTCGAAGAGGCCAAGGCCATCCTCGACGAGGGCCGCACCCTCTTCTCCGCCGGCATCGTCCAGGGCAGCGAGCGCGCCGCCCTCCTCCACGACCTGCACCTGCTCACCACCAAGCCGTTCCTCTACGTCTTCAACGTCGACGAGGACGAGCTGACCGACGAGTCCTTCAAGGCCGAGCAGCGCTCCCTCGTCGCCCCCGCCGAGGCGATCTTCCTCAACGCCAAGCTCGAAGCCGACCTCGCCGAACTCGACGACGAGGAAGCCCTCGAACTCCTCCAGTCCGTGGGCCAGACCGAACCCGGCCTCGCCACCCTCGCCCACGTCGGCTTCAACACCCTCGGCCTCCAGACCTACCTCACGGCAGGCCCCAAGGAGTCCCGCGCCTGGACCATCAAGAAGGGCGCCACGGCCCCCGAGGCGGCCGGTGTCATCCACACCGACTTCCAGAAGGGCTTCATCAAGGCCGAGGTCATCTCCTTCGACGACCTGGTCGAGACGGGCTCCGTCGCCGAGGCCCGCGCGGCGGGCAAGGCGCGCATGGAGGGCAAGGACTACGTGATGCGCGACGGCGACGTGGTGGAGTTCCGCTTCAACGTGTAGCGGCGAGACGCGGGTCAGAAGGGTTCGGGCTCAGGTGAGCCCGGACCCTTCTGTGTTCCCGTGTGCTGACGTGGTGCTGACCCCTGGTTCCTCCGCGGCGGGGTGAGCTGGTCGAGATCCAGGCTGATCTCGAAAGGCGCAGGGCGCTTCAGGGTGTTCCGGAAGATGCCGGCGGGCGCGTAGGGCCGGTCGCTTCGTCCAGTTCGTAGACGTGGACGACGAGAGCACCGTCCTCGTCCTCGATGCGCCAGTAGTGCGGGATTCCGGCCTCCGCGTACTTGCGGAGCTTGACCGTGCGGTCGCGTTGTGCGGATTCGGGGGAGACGACCTCGACGACCAATCGCACTTCGCCCGGGGTGAGCCAGGTGCGGTCGCCGTCGTAGTCGGCGGTCGTCACCAAGAGATCCGGCTCGGGCCGGTTGCGTTGATCGAGCTTGATCGTCATCTCTCGGCCGACCCGGACATCGGCGGGTGTCCGCTCCATGAGGGCGACTGTGAGCATGGTGACGAGGTGGCCGTGCCACCACCTCTGCGGCGACGCCAAGAAGACAAGCGGGATCGGCTGAGGGGCGTTACGGCCTCGGGGGCTTGCCCTTGGCGTAGAGCCAGGTGGTGAAGAGCTCGCTCAGGTCCTTGCCGGAGAGGCGCTCGGACAGGGCGATGAACGCCTTCGTGTCGGCGTTGCCGTGGCGGTGGTCGCGCAGCCAGGTGCGCAAGGTGCGGAAGAAGGTGCGGTCGCCGACGGAGCGGCGGAGTTGGTGGAGGGCCATGGCGCCGCGGCCGTAGACGGGTGGGTCGGAGACGCGGCCGGGGGAGGGCGGGGCGGCGGGCGGGAAGGACCAGATGCCGTCGCTCTCGTCGTCCGTGCCGTCGTAGAAGTCGTCGAAGGTCTGCTGGGCGGTGCGGCCGTGGTGCTGTTCGGTCCAGAGCCATTCGGCGTAGGTGGCGAAGCCCTCGTTGAGCCACATGTCCTTCCACGCGCGCGGGGTGACCGAGTTGCCGAACCACTGGTGGGCGAGTTCGTGGACGATCAGGCGCTGGTCGGGGGCGGCGGCGAAGAAGGGCTTGGTCTGGGTTTCCAGGGCGTAGCCGAGGTCGGGGAGGTGGCCGACGATGGCGCCGGTGGAGGTGAAGGGGTAGGGGCCGAAGGTGCGGCGCTCCCAGGCAGTGATCTTGGTGATCCGGCCGGGGACGTCGCGGGAGGCGTCGGCCTCGGCGGGATCCACGGCGACGTACTGGGGGAGGCCGCCGGCGGTGGTGGTGTGGATCTCGAAGCGGCCGATGGCGACGGTGGCCAGGTAGGTGGCCATGGGTTCGCGGGTGCGCCAGCGGTGGGTGGTGCGGCCGTCGCGGGTGTCGTGGCGGGTGAGTTCGCCGTTGGAGACGGCCGTGTAGCCGCGCGGGACGGTGACGGAGATGTCGTACGCGGCCTTGTCGGAGGGGTGGTTGTTGCCGGGGAACCAGGCCATGGAGCCCGTCGGTTCGCCGAGCCCGACGGCGCCGTCGGTGGTCCGGAGCCAGCCCTCCCGGGAGCCGTCCGGGTCGGTGATGGTCTTCGGCTCGCCGTCGTAGACGACGGTGGTCGTGAAGGTGCGGTTCTCGGGGAGGGCGGTGGCGGGGGTGAGGATCAGCTCGGTGCCGTCGCGGGTGGCGCGGGCGGGGCGGCCGTTGACGGTGGTGTCGCGGACGCGCAGTCCGGCGAGGTCGAGGTGGAAGGAGCTGAGGGCCCGGGTGGCGCGGGCGGTGATCCGGGCGGTGCCGCGCAGCCGGTGGGTGCCGGGGGTGTAGTCGAGGGCGAGGCGGTAGTGGGTCACGTCGTAGCCGCCGTTGCCGAGCTTCGGGAAGAGGGGGTCGGCCGCGCCCGCCGCGCCCGGGGACGCTGCCTTCTGGGGGCCGCTGCAGGCCGTGGACAGGATGAGCAGGGCGCCCAGGAAGAGGTGGGCGGGTCGTCGGGGCACGGGTCTCCTCGGTGGGCGGCCCGCGGGCCGGGCGCGGGCTGATGATCGTCATGAAAGTGGGTGAACCGGATCCCTGTCGAGATAAACGTCTCCGAACTGCAGTTCACCACTTCTAGTGAAGCTCTGGCCGTCAGTTGCTATCGACAACCGTCGGTTGTCAAGCTGTTGCTGACTGTCAACCCTGGGAGTGCACGTGGCCTTTGGTGACCAGCCCGCATACCTCCGTGTCGCCGACGACCTCCGGAAGAAGATCGTCGCGGGCGATCTGCCACCGCATGCCCGCCTCCCCTCCCAGGCGCGGATACGCGAGGAGTACGGGGTCTCCGACACCGTCGCCCTCGAAGCCCGCAAGGTGCTGATGGCCGAGGGCCTGGTCGAGGGTCGCTCCGGGTCGGGCACGTATGTCCGCGCGCAGCCCGTTCCGCGCCGTCTGATGCGCACCGGCTATCGCGCCCGGGGCGAGTCCAGCCCGTTCCGGCAGGAGCAGGGGGACGACCGGGTCAGCGGCAGCTGGGAGTCCGGCAGCGAGCAGGAGGAGGCGAGCCCGGAGATCGCCGAGCGGCTGCGGATCGAGCCGGGCGAGCGCGTCATGCGCACCCGGTATCTCTTCCGGGCGGCGAATGAGCCGGTGATGCTCTCCACGTCCTGGGAGCCGCTGGCCGTCACCGGGCGCACCCCCGTGATGCTGCCCGAGGAGGGGCCGCTCGCCGGGCGCGGGGTGGTCGAGCGGATGGCGGCCGTCGACGTCGTGGTGGACAACGTGGCGGAGGAGGTCGGGGCCCGTCCGGGCCTCGCCGAGGAGGTGCTGGCGCTCGGCGGGGTGCCGGGTCATGTGGTGCTCGTGATCTCCCGTACGTACTTCGCGGGCGGTCGGCCGGTGGAGACGGCGGACGTGGTGACGCTGGCCGAGCGCTATCGGGTCGCGTACCACCTGCCGGTGAAGTGACGGCACCGGACCGTTAGAGAGCCGAGCCGAGTAAAGGGCCGGTAATTTATTCGGCTGGTCTTTCTTTGGGGTGCGGCCAACTTGAGCTGGATTTGAGCTTGTTGGTCTGTGGGCGGTGCCTTGTTCCCCGAACTCCGCTATTCAAAACCCATGCATCGGAATCACTACTCGCGGCTATGCCGAAACGGGCGCATTCGGCGATATCACAGCGGAATGGCGGCCCCGGTGAGGTCCGTCGCCGCCGACCGGTCCGTGCCGCCTGGCCAGCGAGGCTTCGCCCGGCGCCGAATGCCGTGGCGGGTCCGTAGAGGTTTTGCGAAGGCCCTCCCGGTGGCGGGCCGCATGCGCTCCGCGAGACGCTCGACGGATAGCTGTGTTGCGTAGATCACATGCTTCCGCCGGTAGCTCAGATCGACCTCAAACCCGTAAAGCGCACCCTTATTTCGCTTGTACGATGGCGCGCGTTTACATCAGGTCAGGGGGGCGAAAGGAGCGTGAGGGGCGTTGAGCACAGAGCAGGGTTCCCATTCGCATTACAAACGGTCACTCGGCACGGTGGCTCTCACCGCGGTGGGCCTCGGTTCGATCATCGGATCCGGCTGGCTCTTCGGGGCCGCGCGGGCCGCGGCGCTGGCGGGTCCGGCCGCCATCTTCGCCTGGGTGATCGGTGCGGCGGTCGCCCTGACCATCGCCCTGACGTACTCCGAACTCGGTTCGATGTTCCCCAAGGCCGGCGGCATGGTGCGGTACGGCCAGTACTCGCACGGCTCGCTGGCCGGATACCTGGCGGCCTGGGCCAACTGGATCGCGATCGTCTCCGTCATCCCCGGTGAGGCGACCGCGTCCGTCCAGTACATGAGCTCCTGGGACTTCGGCTGGGCCAAGGCGCTGTACGACGGGAAGGAGCTGACCGGAAGCGGTGTCGCGCTCGCGTCCGTGCTGCTGGTCTTCTACTTCTTCCTCAACTGGTTCGCGATCACCCTCTTCGCGAAGACCAACACCGCGATCACGGTCTTCAAGGTCGTCGTGCCCACGCTGACCGCGGGTGCCCTGCTGATGTCGCACTTCGACACCGGCAATGTCACCGGCAACGGCGGCTTCACGCCGAACGGCTGGAACTCGGTGTTCACCGCCGTCGCCGTCTCCGGCATCGTCTGGGCGTACAACGGCTTCCAGTCGCCGCTCAACATGGCGGGCGAGGCCCGCAACCCGGGCAAGTCGCTGCCCAAGGCCGTCATCAGCTCCATCCTCATCGCGCTGGTGATCTACGTAGCCCTGCAGATCGCGTTCCTGACCGCCGTCCCGGCGGCCGACCTCGCGCACGGCGGCTGGGCCAAGCTCTCGTACAACTCCCCGCTCGCCGACCTCTCCCTCGCCTGGGGGCTGAACTGGCTGGCGCTGCTGCTGTACGCGGACGCCTTCGTCTCCCCGTCCGGCACCGGCATGATCTACGCGGCCACCACCTCCCGCATGGTCCAGGGCGTCCAGGAGAACGGTCACCTGCCCGGCGTCTTCGGCAAGGTCGACCCGAAGACCGGCATTCCGCGCCCGGCGCTGGTGCTCAACCTGGTGATCGCCTTCGCCTTCCTCGCGGTCTTCCGCGGCTGGGGCTCGCTGGCCGAGATCGTCTCCGTGGCGACCGTCATCTCGTACATCACCGGGCCCGTCGCCGTGATGTCGCTGCGCAAGCTCTCCCCGGACCTGCCGCGCCCGGTGCAGCTGCGCGCGATGCCGGTCATCGCGCCGATCGCGATGGTCTTCGGCTCGCTCGTCCTCTACTGGGCCCGCTGGCCGCTCACCGGCAAGGTCATCTTCATCATGGCGATCGGCCTGCCGATCTGGGCCTGGTACGAGCTGCGCAAGCCGTGGGCCGAGCTGAAGCCGCATCTGGCGGCCGGTGCCTGGATGGTGGCGTACCTGCTGGTCATGGCCGCGGTGTCGTGGGCCGGTGGCACCGAGTTCGGCGGCCGCGGCTATCTGCCCGAGGGCTGGGACATCCTGGTCGTCATCCTGCTCGCACTCGGTTTCTACGTCTGGGGCGTGCGCAGCGCATGGCGCAATCCCACGCTGGTGCAGGCCGAGCGCGAGCTGGCCGACACCACAATCGAGGAGCTGACCGGCGAGGCGGACCCGGAGAAGGTTTCCGCGCGCGGTTGAGGACGTGGCCGGATGCGTGCCTCGTTGTAAGAACACGTATCCGCTGCGTGAAGGTAGGGCGTAGGCTCGGGCATATGCGGAACGGGATTTCCTTAACGGTGTCGCCCAGACGCGTGCCCGGGTGCGCCACAACGGAGGGGGCGGAGAGATGAGTGACGGCAACACTGTGCTGCCATGGCTCGTCATCCGCCAGGACGGCAACGGCAACCGCTATCGCGTCGGCCGCTACGCCACGCGTACGGAGGCCCAGGAGGTCGCCGACCGGCTCGAGACCCAAGGGCAGGAACAGCTCTACGTCGTCGAGCGGACCGCCGCGACCGGGCACGCGGGCTGACGCCGCCCGTATACAGGTAAGCCGCCCGTACACCACGCACATGGCCTTGCCGCCGGTGGGCCGGAGTCTCCCGTTCGTCCGGGCGGGAGAATCCGGCCCGCCGGGCTCTGCGCGCCAGGCCACGCCGGGCTCTGCGCGGCACCCCCTAGAGTGCGGGCATGACGGTGCGCGTGGTGGTGGGCGGAGCGGTGTTCGACCGGGGGCGGCTGCTGGCCGCGCGGCGCAGCGCCCCGCCCGAGCTGGCCGGGCGCTGGGAGCTGCCCGGCGGCAAGGCCGAGCCCGGTGAGACCCCGCCGCAGGCCCTGGTGCGGGAGCTGCGCGAGGAACTGGGCGTCGAGGTCGAGCCGCTGGAGCCGCTGCCCGGCGAATGGCCGCTGAAGCCCGGCTATGTGCTGCGGGTGTGGACCGCCGCGCTGCGCTCCGGCGAGCCGCGTCCGCTGGAGGACCACGACGAGCTGCGCTGGCTCACCCCCGACCGGGTGGACGAGGTCGACTGGCTGGATGAGGACCGGCCCGCGGTCGCGGAGGCGGTCCGGCGGCTGCGCGCCGCGGAACACCTCCATCCGCGCGCCCACTGAACCCCTTTGAGCTCTTTCGGTCCCACGGGGACGGCCCGGGGCGGTACTCGGGGCAGGAATCCGGGTATGGGTGGCCCGATCGGGCTGCGTGTGTACGCCCGTCGCGAAACCGGCGCGCCGCGTTCCGTGCTGAGGGGCCGAGATGTCGGACCCGGCGGGGCCCGGCCGGAAAAACCGTGTGGTTCGAGCTGCCTCTCCCCGGTTAGGAGTGTGGGGGAGCGCTGATCTTGAGCGCTTCATCAAAAGCCGGGACGGAAACGGATTGCGGGCTGAGATAGTGCTGTGATCGTGAAGACCGTACTCCGGATGGCCGTGGTGCTGGATACTCGGCTATCTGTAGCCGGTCGGAGCACCTGAGCCGGAGGGGACGGGCGCATGAGCGAGAAGCCAGCGGGGGCGGATATCCCCGAGGGGACGGTTGGTTCGCAGGTGCCGCCAGTGTCGCAAATGTCGTCGATGTCGGGGTCGGTGTCTGGGGCGTTGTCGGGACCGATGTCCGATGTATGGCAGAGCAGTCCGCCCGGATCGATTTATGACTACATCCGCGTCGCCTCCTTCTCGCTGGGATCCGACGCCCGCATCACGCAGTGGAGCGAACGCGCGGCCGAGCTGCTGGGGCTGACGGCGGCCCAGGCCGTCGGCAAGGATCCGGTGGAGGCCTTCGTGCCGGCTGAGCTGCGGGAGACCGGCCGCCGCAAGGTCGCCGACATCCTGGACGGCCGGGAGTGGACCGGCCTTGTCCCCTTCCGCAGCCCGCAGGCGCCCGGCGGAGTCGGCATCGCCGAGGTGTATGTGATGCCGAGCCAGGACGAGGACGGGGAGCGCACCGCGCTCTGTCTCGCCGTCGATGTGGGCGCCCTGCGCGGACTGGAAACCGATCTTGCCGCCTCACAGGCCGTTTTCGGTCAATCTCCGCTTGGTTTCTTTCTCTTCGGTACAGACTTGCGCATGCTCCGGGTCAACGACCGCTTTGCGAAGGTTTTCGGCCGCCCGGTCGAGGAGTACCGCGGCGCGACCGCGCACGATCTGCTGCCCCGGGGCGAGGCCGACCGGCTCGCCGCCGCCCTGCGCCAGGTCCTGGACAGCGGAAGCTCGCTGACCGACATGCCGATCATGGGCGCCGTCCCCGGCAGCCACGACCGCCGCCGCTGGTCGGTGTCGCTGTACCGGCTGCACAGCGGATCGGGCCGCCCCATCGGCGTCGCCGGGCTCGCCACCGACGTCACCGGCCGCCGCCGCGCCGAGCAGGAGGCCGCGGGCGTACGCCGCAACCTGGCGCTGCTGAACGAGGCCGGGGCCCGAATAGGCACCTCGCTCGACCTGGAGACCACCGCCCGCGAACTCCTCGACGTGGCCGTCCCGCAGTTCTGCGATCTGGCCTCCGTCGACCTCTACCAGGGGCTGCTGTCCGGTGACGAGACCCCGCCCGGGCTCGCCGACGGCAGCGCCGAACTGCGCCGCGTCGCCTTCGCCAGCGCCGTCTCCGACGGCCCCGTCGCCTTCGGCGACGTCTACCGCACCGACGACAGCGGCCAGGGCGAACTGCCCAAGCCCATCGAGGTCGGCGAGGTGCACCGCTACCCCTTCCACTCGCTGTGCGCCCACGCCCTGCGCACCGCCCAGGTCCGGGTCGTCACCGGCCGCGACAGCGGCGAGAGCCAGGAACTCGGCGCCATACTGCAGTCCACCCTCCTGGTGCCGATGGTCGCCCGCGACACCGTCGTCGGCCTCGCCCAATTCTCCCGTACGAAGGGCAGCGAACCCTTCGGCGAGCGGGACCGGGCACTCGCCGTCGAACTGGCCGCCCGCGCCGCCGTCTCCATCGACAACGCCCGGCTCTACCGCAGAGAACACGAGCGCGCGCTGATCCTGCAGCGCAGCCTGCTCCCGCCCGGCGACCCGGAGGCCGCCGGGCTCGACATCGCCTGCCGCTACCTGCCGGGCAACGCGGCCACCGAAGTGGGCGGCGACTGGTTCGACGTCATCGAACTGCCCGGGCACCGCACCGCGCTGGTGGTCGGCGACGTGATGGGGCGCGGCCTGCGGGCCGCCGTCGCGATGGGCGAGCTGCGCACCGCCGTCCGCACCCTCGCCCTGCTGGACCTGGAGCCCGCCGAGGTGCTGTCCGCGCTGGACGAGATCGCCCGGGGGCTGGGCGCGCCCGGCGGCTCGAACGCCGGGGCGCGGGCCGCGGGGCGGTCCTTCGACGGCTCCTCCGATCTGTCCGAGGTCTACCTCGCCACCTGCGTGTACGCCGTCTACGACCCGGTCACCCGGCGCTGCACCTTCGCCAACGCGGGCCATCTGCCGCCCGCCCTGGTCGAACCGGGGGAGGGCGCCCTGCTGATGGAGGTGCCGCCGGGGATGCCGCTCGGCGTCGGCGGCGAGCCCTTCGAGGAGATCGAGGTCGAGCTGCCGGACGGGGCGCTGCTCGCCCTCTACACCGACGGCCTCGTCGAATCCCGCGACCACGCCCTGGACGAGGGGCTGCAGGATCTCCGTACCGCCCTGTCCACGCACGAGGGCGCGGGCAGCCCGGACAGCTCGCTGGAGGACATCTGCGACCACGTCCTGAGCAGCCTCGACACCCACCACGGCGAGGACGACATCGCCCTGCTCATGGCCCGGGTGCAGGGCCTGCCGGCCGACTCGGTCGGCGACTGGAAGCTGCCCAGCGACCCGCAGTCGGTCGGGCGGGCCCGCGAACTCGCCCGTGAGCAGCTGGAATCCTGGGGCCTGGACGGCCTGGCCGACACGACCGAGCTGCTGGTCAGCGAGCTGGTGACCAACGCGCTGCGGTACGGCGAGGGCGAGATACGGCTACGGCTGCTGCTGGACCGGACGCTGGTGTGCGAGGTCTGGGACGGCAACCTGGTCCAGCCGCGGCGGCGGCGCGCCCGCGACACCGACGAGGGCGGCCGCGGGCTGCAGCTGGTCGGCCTCCTCAGCGCGGGCTGGGGCAGCCGCCGCACCCCGCACGGCAAGACGGTCTGGTTCGAGCTGGCCCTCCCGGACGGCGAGTCCTCGGGCCCGGACTCGGTGGAAGCGCTGCTCAGCCTCTGGTGAGGAGCGGCTGCGGGCCCGCGTCACCACGGGCCCGCAGCGGGAGGGCTAACCCTCCCGGCGGCGGATCTTGTTGCCCAGCCAGACCAGCGGGTCGTACTTGCGGTCCGCGGCCCGCTCCTTGAGCGGGATCAGCGCATTGTCGGTGATCTTGATCTGCTCGGGGCAGACCTCCGTGCAGCACTTGGTGATGTTGCAGTACCCGAGCCCGTGCTCGTCCTGGGCCGTCCGCTTGCGGTCGATCCCGGCCTCGCCCGCCGCGTCCAGCGGATGCATGTCCAGCTCCGCGACCCGCATCAGGAAGCGCGGGCCCGCGAAGGCCTCCTTGTTCTGCTCGAAGTCGCGCAGCACATGGCAGGTGTCCTGGCACAGGAAGCACTCGATGCACTTGCGGAACTCCTGGGAGCGCCCCACGTCCTCCTGCCGCATCCGGTACTCGCCCGGGCCCAGGCCCTCGGGCGGGACGAAGGACGGCACCTCCCGGGCCTTGGCGTAGTTGTAGGAGACGTCCGTGACCAGGTCACGGACGACCGGGAAGGCCCGCAGCGGGGTCAGGGTGATGGTCTCGTCGCGGCCGAAAACCGACATGCGGGTCATGCACAGCAGCCGCGGCCGTCCGTTGATCTCGGCGCTGCACGAGCCGCATTTGCCCGCTTTGCAGTTCCAGCGGACCGCCAGGTCCGGTGCCTGGGTCGCCTGGAGGCGGTGGACGATGTCCAAAACGACTTCGCCCTCATTGACCTCGACGCGGAAGTCCCGCAGACCGCCGCCGTCCACATCGCCCCGCCACACCCGGAAGTGGGCCTCGTACGCGCTCACTGGGTCAGCTCCTCGTCCGTCAGGTACTTCACCAGCTCGTCCTTTTCGAACAGGTTCAGCAGGTCGGGCCGGATGGGCGGCGTCTCGCGCCGCTCCAGCCGGATCTGCCCGCGCCCGGGATCGGGCGGCGCGGCGAGACCGGCGGCGGGGTCGGCGAGGCGGCAGATCAGGTTGATCCGGCGCCATTCGCGGTCCATCGCGGGACAGTCGTCGCGGGTGTGCCCGCCGCGGCTCTCGGTGCGCTCCAGGGCGGCGCGCGCCACGCACTCGCTGACCAGCAGCATGTTGCGCAGGTCGATGGCCAGGTGCCAGCCGGGGTTGAACTGCCGGTGGCCCTCGACCCCGGCGCGCCGCGCCCGTACCCGCAGGGCCGCCAGCCGGTGCAGCGCGTCCTCCATCTCCCCGGCCCGCCTGATGATGCCCACCAGGTCGTTCATGGTCTGCTGCAGCTCCTGGTGCAGCGTGTACGGGTTCTCGGCGGGACCGGCCGGGCCGCCGGACGGCTCCTCGCCGGGGGACGGTACGTCGCCGTCCTCGGCGCTGAACGGCCGCAGCGCCTCGGCCGCCGCCAGGTCCAGCTGGGCGTCGTCGGGCACCGGGCGGCCGCCCGCCTCGGCGGTCTCCCGCGCGTACCGGGCCGCGTGGAGCCCGGCGCGGCGGCCGAAGACCAGCAGGTCGGAGAGGGAGTTGCCGCCGAGCCGGTTGGAGCCGTGCATACCGCCGGCGACCTCGCCCGCGGCGAAGAGGCCGGGGACGCCGTTCGCGGCGGCGGTGTCCGGGTCGACGTCCACCCCGCCCATCACGTAGTGGCAGGTCGGGCCGACCTCCATGGGCTCGGCCGTGATGTCGACGTCGGCCAGCTCCTTGAACTGGTGGTGCATGGACGGCAGCCGCCGCTTGATCACCTCGGCGGACATCCGGGTGGAGACGTCGAGGAAGACACCGCCGTGCGGGGAGCCGCGACCCGCCTTGACCTCGGAGTTGATCGCGCGGGCCACCTCGTCGCGGGGGAGCAGCTCGGGCGGGCGCCGGTTGTGGTCCGGGTCCTCGTACCAGCGGTCGCCCTCGTCCTCGGACTGGGCGTACTTCTCCTTGAAGACGTCCGGAATGTAGTCGAACATGAACCGCTTGCCCTCGCTGTTGCGCAGCACCCCGCCGTCCCCGCGCACCGACTCGGTGACGAGGATCCCCTTGACCGAGGGCGGCCAGACCATGCCGGTCGGGTGGAACTGCACGAACTCCATGTTGACCAGCGGGGCCCCGGCGAGCAGGGCCAGCGCGTGGCCGTCGCCGGTGTACTCCCAGGAGTTGGACGTCACCTTGAAGGACTTGCCGATGCCGCCGGTGGCCAGCACCACGGCGGGGGCCTCGATCGCGAAGAAGCGGCCGGATTCGCGCTCGTAGCCGAAGACCCCGGCGACCCGCTCGCCCGCCGCGTCCTTGACGATGCGGGTGACCGTGCACTCCTGGAAGACCTTCAGCCGCGCCTCGTAGTCGCCGGTGGCGGCCTTGTCCTCCTGCTGGAGGGAGACGATCTTCTGCTGGAGGGTGCGGATCAGCTCCAGCCCTGTGCGGTCCCCGACATGGGCGAGCCGCGGGTACTCATGGCCGCCGAAGTTCCGCTGGGAGATCTTGCCGTCCGGGGTGCGGTCGAAGAGCGCGCCCCAGGTCTCCAGCTCCCAGACCCGGTCCGGGGCCTCCTGGGCGTGCAGCTCGGCCATCCGCCAGTGGTTGAGGAACTTGCCGCCGCGCATGGTGTCGCGGAAGTGCACCTGCCAGTTGTCGCCCGCGTTGACATTGCCCATGCTGGCGGCGATGCCGCCCTCGGCCATCACCGTATGGGCCTTGCCGAACAGCGACTTGCAGATGACGGCGCAGCGCATGCCCTGTTCGCGTGCCTCGATCGCGGCCCGCAGCCCGGCGCCGCCCGCGCCGATCACGACCACGTCCCAGGCCTGCCGTTCGACTTGCGTCATCGTTGAAGGCACCTCTCCTAGAAGAACCGGGGGTCGTCGAACGCGCCGCTCGCCAGCAGATACACATAGAAGTCGGCGACGGCGACACTGATCAGCGACGCCCAGGCCAGCTGCATATGGCGCATATTGAGCGAGCTGACCCAGCCCCAGAGCCGGTAGCGCACCGGATGCCGGGAGAAGTGCTTGAGCCGGCCGCCGACGATGTGCCGGCAGGAGTGGCAGGAGAGGGTGTACGCCCAGATCAGCGCGATGTTGGCGAGCAGCACCAGGGTGCCCAGGCCCATGTGGCCCCACCGTCCGTGCTCGTCCCGGAAGGCGAGCACGGTGTCATAGGTGAGGATTCCCGCGACGATCACCGCGAAGTAGAAGAAGTAGCGGTGGATGTTCTGCAGGATGAGCGGGAAGCGGGTCTCGCCGGTGTAGTTGGCGCGCGGCTCGGCGACCGCGCAGGCCGGTGGTGAGGCCCAGAAGCCCCGGTAGTACGCCTTGCGGTAGTAGTAGCAGGTCAGCCGGAAGCCGAGCGGGAAGATCAGGATCAGCAGGGCGGGGGACAGGCCCCACCACGCACCGAAGATCTCCCAGTTCGCGCCGCCCTTCATCGGGACGCAGTTCTGCGCGACGCACGGCGAGTAGAACGGGGAGACATACGGCTCGGCGTAGTAGTTGTCGCCTGCGAAGGCCCGCCACGTCGAATAGACGACGAACGCGAACAGCCCGGCGGCGGTGACCGCGGGCGCCAGCCACCAGCGGTCGGTCCGCAGATGGCGGGCGGGGATGGCGGCGCGCGACGGGCTGTGCACGCCGCTCGTGGCCGCTTCCCGTTCGGACGGCGTGGCGGCTTGGGGGTCGGTGCCAGTGGCCAAAGGAAACTCCGCGGTGGAGTGGTGTGGGGGACGGTCGGGCGCGGACCCGTCGGGCCGGGTGGGCGCCAAGCGACCCCTGCTAAGGAGCGTGGCGGTCGCGCGCGCCGAGACCCTCGTCGTCGACGTCCGACCACAGCGCGCTGTTGTAGGGCGCGTCGGGGACCGGAACCATTTCGGGGCGCGGCCGCTCCGTGCCGGGGGCCGTATCGCGCAGCAGGGCGAGACTCTCGCGCAGATGGTCCGCGTCGGTGCGGACCCGTCGTATCTCCAGTCCGCCGGCGCCGACCCGGTCTTCCAGCCGGGTGACGGAGCGGACCAGATCGTCGAGACAGCGTTGGACGGCCGTCAAGTCGTCGTTCAAGGACATGACTTGCCCTCACTTCCGCGGTTGCGGTTGGCGGCGCTCATGCGACAGCGAGTGTTACGCGTCACAGTCCTGGTTGGGAAGGGATCTGCCGCGATTCGCGGAGTCACCGGCGTGATCACGCCGCCGTGCGCCGGGGTGCGCGCCGGTCGGATGGAGCCGGTCGGGTGATCCTGTCCCCTCCATGGCCGTCCCGAGGGTGCTGTCTCATGATCCGTCGCTTTGAGTAAGGAGTATATGCGACAAGCGTCAAAATGTGCGAAATGCACTCAATATCGGCACACCCGGAGGTCACGAGCCATGTCCATCGACAAGCGACGCTGCGCCGTGCTGCTCGCCGCGGGAGTGCTGCTGCCACTGCCCGTCCTCACCGGGTGCAGCTCCGGCGACGACGACGCCCCGCCGTCACCCGCGGCCCGGGACATCGCCCCGGCCTCCCGCGCGCAGACCGCCCCCGGCGGCACGCTGCGCTGGGCGCTCGACGCCCGGCCCGCGACCTTCAACGCCTTCCAGACCTCCTCCGACGCCGGCACCGAGCGGATCGCCGGAGCGGTGCTGCCCGCGCTCCACACCCTCGACGCCCGCGGCCGTCCGCAGCTCAACGGCGACTACCTGGAGTCCGCCGAGGTGGTCTCGCGCGAGCCCAAGCAGGTCGTGGTCTACAAGCTCAACCCCAAGGCGGTGTGGAGCGACGGCCGCCCGCTCGGCGCGGAGGACTTCTCCGCCCAGTGGAAGGCCCTGCGCGGCACGGAGAACGTCTACTGGACCGCGCGCAACGCCGGGTACGACCGCATCGCCAGGATCCAGCCGGGCGAGAAGGAGCACGAGGTCAAGGTCACCTTCGCCAAGCCCTACACCGACTGGCGGTCGCTGTTCACGCCGCTGTACCCGAAGAGCGTGATGAGCGACCCGGCCGTCTTCAACGCCGGGGCACGCAAGGGGCTCGCCGTCAGCTCCGGCCCCTTCACGGTCCGTGAGGTAAAGGACACCTCCGTCACCCTCGTACGGAACCCCCGGTGGTGGGGCGACCGGGCCCGGCTGAACCGGCTGGTCTTCGAGGCCGTCCCGGCGGGCAAGCGGGCCGCCGCCCTGATCGACGGGACCGTCGACATGGCCGAGGTCGACCGGTCCACGGCGCGCCGCGTCCAGGCCGCGGCGCCCGCCGGGAAGGGGGCCGCCGGGGCCAAGAAGCTCCACCCCTCGGGCAAGGCGGGCGCGCCCAGGCTGGAGACCGACGCACAGGAGGCCGCGGACGCCACGCGCGACCGGGCGGAGGCCGAGAAGGCGCCGCCGGGATCGCGGCGCTCGCAGACCGTGGCCCTGCGCCGGTACACCCTGCGCACGGCGCTGGGCCCCGCGTACACCCAGCTCGCCATCAACGGCGCCAAGGGCCCGCTCGCGGATGAGCGGGTGCGCCGCGCGGTGGCCCGCGCGATCGACCGGCAGGCGCTCGCCAAGGCGGTGCTGAAGCCGTTCGGGCTGCCCACCGAGCCGCTCGGCAACCATCTGCTGATGGCCGACCAGAAGGGGTACAAGGACCACAGCGGTGCCCTCGGCGGCCCCGACACCCAGGCCGCGCAGTCCCTGCTGGCCGACGCGGGCTGGCGCCCCGGCGGCTCGTCCGCCCGGCAGAAGTCGGTCGACGGCAAGACGGACGACCGGGGACGGCAGTCGAGCCCCACCGCGGACAAGACCGGCAAGGCGGGCGATCCCGCCCCTGCCGCGGGCGACGCGGGCCGGTCCGGGCGCTCCCACCCGGCCGTCGTACAGAAGAAGGGGCGGCCGCTCGTGCTGCGCTTCGTCGTCCCGTCCGACTCCGGCGGCGCCTCGCTGCGCGCCGTCGGGACGCGCATCGGCCGGATGCTGGAGGAGATCGGCGTCCGCACCGAGATCACCCGGGTGAAGAGCGACTCCTTCTTCAAGGACCACATCGCCACCGGCAAGTACGACCTGGCCCTCTACTCCTGGCCCGCCTCCGCCTACCCGGCGACCGACGGCCGCCCGATCTACGCCAAGCCCCAGCCCGCCGCGGACGGCTCGCTGGTGGTGGAGCAGAACTACACCCGGGTCGGTACGGACCAGATCGACCAGCTCTTCGACGAGGCGCTCTCCGAGCTGGACGGCGGCGCCTCGCGCGCCCTGGTCGGGCGGGCGGACGCCCGGATCTGGGCGGCCGCCGGATCGATTCCGCTCTACCAGCCCCCGCAGCTGGTCGCGGTCCGCAAGACGGTGGGCAACGCCGGAGCGTTCGGCTTCGCCACCCCCCGTTACCAGGACATCGGCTTCCGTAAGTAGGCGCGGGGAGCGGGCGCGAGAGCGTGCGGGACGGCGCGGGGACGGGTGGCGGCACCCGTCCCCGCGCCGTCCCCTTACCATGGGGTGGAGCCGTGGCGTAAGCAGCCCGGCGGAAAGGCGCGCCGGACAAAGGAGCGCGCTGCCACCCACGAAACCGGGAGAAGCGCGCTCGTATGCCCACGCGCCACGATATTCGTAACGTCGCCATCGTCGCCCACGTCGACCACGGTAAGACGACCCTCGTCGACGCCATGCTCAAGCAGGCCGGTGCGTTTGCCGCGCATCAGCATGTGGACGACCGGGTGATGGACTCCAACGACCTGGAGCGCGAGAAGGGCATCACCATTCTCGCGAAGAACACCGCCGTGAAGTACCACCCGGCGGACGGCAGTGACCCCGTCACCATCAACATCATCGACACCCCCGGCCACGCCGACTTCGGCGGCGAGGTCGAGCGCGGTCTGTCCATGGTCGACGCCGTGGTGCTGCTGGTGGACGCCTCCGAGGGCCCGCTGCCGCAGACCCGCTTCGTGCTGCGCAAGGCGCTGCAGGCCAAGCTGCCGGTCATCCTGTGCATCAACAAGACGGACCGCCCGGACTCCCGGATCGACGACGTCGTCAACGAGACGTACGACCTGTTCCTGGACCTGGACGCGACCGAGGAGCAGATCGAGTTCCCGATCGTCTACGCCTGCGCCCGGGACGGCATCGCCTCGCTGACCAAGCCGGAGGACGGCACCGTCCCGGCCGACAGCGACAGCCTCTGGCCGTTCTTCGTCACCCTGCTGGAGACCGTCCCGGCGCCGGAGTACGACGCGGCCGCCCCGCTCCAGGCCCACGTCACCAACCTGGACGCGGACAACTTCCTCGGCCGGATCGCGCTGCTCCGCGTCGAGCAGGGCGAGCTGAAGAAGGGCCAGACCGTCGCGTGGATCAAGCGCGACGGCACCATCTCCAACGTCCGCATCACCGAGCTGATGATGACCGAGGCGCTCACCCGCAAGCCCGCCGAGGTGGCCGGGCCCGGGGACATCTGCGCGGTCGCCGGTATCCCCGACATCATGATCGGTGAGACCCTGGCCGACCCCGAGAACCCGATCGCGCTCCCGCTGATCACCGTCGACGAGCCGGCCATCTCGATGACCATCGGCACCAACACCTCGCCGCTGGTCGGCAAGGGCGGCAAGGGCCACAAGGTCACCGCCCGGCTGGTGAAGGACCGGCTGGAGAAGGAGCTGATCGGTAACGTCTCGCTGCGCGTGCTGCCGACCGAGCGCCCCGACGCCTGGGAGGTGCAGGGCCGCGGTGAGCTGGCGCTGGCGATCCTGGTCGAGACGATGCGCCGGGAGGGCTTCGAGCTGACCGTCGGCAAGCCCGAGGTCGTCACCAAGGAGGTCGACGGCAAGGTCCACGAGCCGATCGAGCGCCTGACCATCGACGCGCCGGAGGAGCACCTGGGCGCCATCACCCAGCTGATGGCGACCCGCAAGGGCCGGATGGAGACCATGACCAACCACGGTTCCGGCTGGATCCGCATGGAGTGGATCGTGCCGTCCCGCGGCCTCATCGGCTTCCGCACCGAGTTCCTGACCCAGACCCGCGGCACCGGCATCGCGCACTCCATCTTCGAGGGCCACGAGCCGTGGTTCGGCGAGCTGCGCACCCGTAACAGCGGCTCCCTGGTGGCCGACCGCTCGGGCTCGGTGACCGCGTTCGCGATGACCAATCTCCAGGAGCGCGGTGTGCTGTTCACCTCGCCCGGCACCGAGGTGTACGAGGGCATGATCGTCGGCGAGAACTCGCGCGCCGACGACATGGACGTGAACATCACCAAGGAGAAGAAGCTCACCAACATGCGGTCCTCGACCGCGGACGTGACCGAGTCCCTGGTGCCGCCGCGGCTGCTCTCGCTCGAGCAGTCCCTGGAGTTCTGCCGCGACGACGAGTGCGTCGAGGTGACCCCGGAGACGGTCCGCATCCGCAAGGTCGTACTGGACCAGAAGGAGCGCGGCCGCGCCGCGTCGCGCGCCAAGCGCTGAGGTCCGCCTCCGTACGCCCCCGGCAGCCCGGGCTTCCGCTTCTCGCGGGGCCCGGGCTGCCGTCGTATCAGGAACGGGCCAGTCAAACGGTTATCCGGCGAGGGGCGTCCGGATATCGGGGATCAGGCTCCGCATGATGTGTTAACAGTCCGTTTCGCGTGTGTCTGTCTGCGGCAGTTTTGTCCGGATTTCGAGGCTCCGCGCGTAGATGATGTGACCAAAGCGAGACCCATAAAGTGTGGTTTACGTGGCTGGCGTGCTCAATCATGGGGTCCATTGAGCTCGGGTCAACGGGTCGAACGCTGTGGGGAGCGGGGACCTGCGAGCACATCTGGGGGGTCCGGTCCCTTTCGCTGTCAGGGGTGTCAGCGCATCTCCGGACACCCCTCTCGAAGCAGCAGAGGACTCCGGAGGAGGCAAACCCATGCGTGGTGCCCAGAGCGCCAAGTGGGTCGCGATGGCCGCGGTCGTGGCAATGGCCGCGACCGCTTGTGGTGGCGGCGACAACAAGGACGACAGCAAGGCTGCCGTCGACCCGAACGGTGTGTACACCTATCAGGACGTCGAGCCACAGAACCCGCTGATCCCGACCAACACCAACGAGGTCGGCGGCGGGTACATCCTGAAGAACCTCTTCCGCGGCCTGGTCGACTACGACGTCAAGGGCAAGCTGCGCAATCAGGTCGCCCAGAGCGTCGACTCGCCGGACAACCAGCACTTCACGGTGAAGCTGAAGAAGGGCTGGAAGTTCCACAACGGCGAGCCGGTGACGGCCAGCTCCTTCGTGGACGCCTGGAACTACGGCGCGAACGCCAAGAACGCCCAGCTGAACGCCTCGTGGTTCGCCGACATCAAGGGCTTCGACGAGGTTCACCCGGAAAAGGGTGACCCGAAGGCCGACAAGATGTCCGGGCTGAAGGTGGTGAACGACAACGAGTTCACCATCGAGCTGTCGCACCCGGTCTCCACCTTCAAGGACCGGCTCTTCTACGACGCCTTCTTCCCGCTTCCCAAGGCCTTCTACAAGGACCCGAAGAAGTTCGGCGAGGCCCCCATCGGCAACGGCCCCTACGAGGTCGACGGCAAGTGGGAGCACAAGGTCCAGTTCAAGGTGAAGAAGTACGCCGGGTACCAGGGGGTGGACAAGCCCAAGAACGGCGGCATCGTCTTCAAGTTCTACAACAAGGACGAAAGCGCCTACAACGACCTGGTCTCCGACAAGCTGGACATCATGTACCAGGTCCCGCCGTCGTCGATCAACGTCTACAAGACCGACCTGGGCGACCGCTCGGCCGACCAGATGTTCGGCGGCAACACCACCATCGCCTTCCCGATGTACGACAAGGCGTGGAGCAAGCCGGAGAAGGCCAAGGTCCGCCAGGGCCTGTCCATGGCGATCGACCGCGAGACCATCACCAAGACCGCGCTGAAGGGCTCGAAGGACCCGGCCGACGGCTGGACCCCGAAGGTCGTCGAGGGCTACCAGCCCAACGCCTGCGGTGAGTACTGCAAGTTCGACCCGAAGAAGGCGAAGCAGCTCATCAAGGAGGGCGGCGGCGTCCCCGGCGGCAAGATGACCATCGCCTACAACGCCGACGGCGGCAACAAGGAATGGGCCGAGGCGGTCTGCAACGACATCAAGCAGAACGCCGGTGTCCCCTGTGAGGCCGACCCGCGCGCGACCTTCCAGCAGCTGCGCACCGAGATCACCGACAAGAAGATGACCAGCGCGTTCCGGATGGCCTGGGTCCAGGACTTCCCGAACATCTCCAACTTCATCTCCGAGCAGTACCGCACCGGCGCCGGCGCCAATGACTCCGGCTTCAGCGACAAGAAGCTCGACAAGCTGATGGAGCAGGCCGACTCGGCCAAGACCATCGAGGAGTCCAACAAGCTCTACGCCCAGGCCGAGGCGAAGCTCAAGGACACGATGCCCTCCATCCCGCTCTTCTTCGACCACACCAACGGCGGTCACTCCAAGAACGTCCAGAACGTCAAGTTCGACACGTTCCGCCAGGCGATCTGGACCGACGTCGAGGTCAAGAAGTAGTCGAGAGGCTTGCAGTGACGTAGCCCCGGTGACCGTCCGTCCCCCCGACGGGCGGTCGCCGGGCGCGTCGGCGACAGGAGGACACCCATGGGGCGATACGTCGCGAGGCGACTGCTCCAGATGATCCCGGTCTTCATCGGGACCACACTGCTCATCTTTCTGATGGTGTATTCGCTGCCCGGCGATCCCGTCAAAGCGCTCTTCGGCCCGCGGGCATCCGACCCCGCCACGGTCGAGAGACTGCGCCATCAATTCGGTCTGGACAAGCCCCTGCTGACCCAGTACTGGGACTACATCACCGGGCTGTTCCGGGGTGACTTCGGGCAGAGCTTCACCGGCCGCCCGGTCGCCGACCTGATGGCCGACGCCTTCCCGGTCACCATCCGGCTCGCGCTTCTCGCCTTCGGCATCGAGATCGTCATCGGCGTCACCCTCGGTGTGGTGACCGGCCTGATGCGCGGCAAGTTCCTGGACCGGTTCGTGCTGGTGTTCACCCTGATCGTGACCTCGATCCCGGTGTTCGTGATCGGCTTCGTCACCGTGTTCCTGTTCGGGCTCAAATGGAAGGTCATCACCCCGACCGTCCAGGACTCCATGGACATCGGGCAGCTCTTCGCACCGGCCCTGGTGCTGGGCGCCCTCTCGCTGGCCTACGTGTCCCGGCTCACCCGGACCACCGTGGTGGAGAACCTGCGCGCCGACTACATGCGCACCGCCCTCGCCAAGGGGCTGCCGCGGCGCCGGATCATCGGCGTCCATCTGATGCGCAACTCGCTCATCCCTGTCGTCACGTTCCTCGGCACCGACCTCGGCACCCTCATGGGCGGCGCGATCGTCACCGAGGGCATCTTCAACATCCAGGGCGTGGGCAACACCCTCTTCCGGGCCATCCAGACCAGTGAGGGTCCCACCGTCGTCGGCATCGTGACCGTGCTCGTGCTCGTCTACCTGCTGAGCAGTCTGGTCGTCGATCTCTTGTACGCAGTCCTGGACCCGAGGATTCGCTATGCTTAACCCAACTCAGGCCCCCGAGGCCGGCCCCGTATCGGCGGCAGCCGAAGCGCCCCTGCCGGGCGGCAGCGAGATCACCAAGGCACGCAGCCTGGGCCAGGACGCCTGGCGAGAACTGCGCAGCAATCCCATCTTCTGGGTCTCCGCCGTGCTGCTGGTGCTCTTCCTGGTGATGGCGGCCCTGCCCAGCCTGTTCACCAGCACCGACCCGGGCTACGCCGATCTGCGCAACCACTACCTCGGCAAGCCGGCGTGGGGGCACTTCTTCCAGCCGGACTGGTTCGGCTACAACGGCCAGGGCCAGAGCGTCTACGCCCGGACCATCTACGGCGCCCGCGCCTCGGTCATCATCGGCGTCTGCGTGACCCTCGGGGTCACCCTCGTCGGCGGTCTGATCGGCATGTTCGCGGGATACTTCGGCGGCTGGATCGACACCCTGCTCTCCCGGCTCACCGACATCTTCTTCGGCATCCCGCTGCTGCTCGGCGGCATGGTGCTGCTGCAGGCGTTCACCCACCGCACGATCTGGACCGTGGTGCTCGCCCTCGCCACCTTCGGCTGGATGCCGCTCGCCCGCGTGATGCGCGGCGCGGTCATCACCCAGAAGCAGGCCGACTTCGTGACGGCGGCCCGGGCGCTGGGCGCCGGGACCGGCCGCATCCTGCTCCGGCACATCCTGCCCAACGCCCTCGCCCCGGTGATCGTCGTGGCCACCATCGCGCTCGGCGGCTTCGTCTCCGCCGAGGCCACCCTGTCCTACCTGGGCATCGGCCTGCAGTCCACGGTCTCGTGGGGCGTGGACATCTCGGACGCGCAGAACGTGCTGCGGGACGCCCCGCACGTCCTGCTCGTCCCGGCCACCTTCCTGAGCCTGACCGTGCTGTCGTTCATCCTGCTCGGCGACGCGGTGCGCGACGCCTTCGACCCCAAGCTGCGCTGAGGGAGGCGTACGTGACCACCATCGAGAAGACCGGCGCGGAACCCTCCGCGCGCGTCGAGGACAACGGCGGCCCGCTGCTGGAAGTCCGCGACCTGCACGTGGAGTTCCACACCCGGGACGGCGTCGCCAAGGCCGTCAACGGCGTCAACTACTCCGTCAGCGCGGGCGAGACCCTCGCCGTGCTCGGCGAGTCCGGCTCCGGCAAGTCCGTGACGGCGCAGGCCATCATGGGCATCCTGGACATGCCGCCCGGCAAGATCCCGCAGGGCCAGATCCTCTTCCGTGGCGAGGACATGCTCACCATGGCCCCCGAGGACCGCCGGAAGATCCGCGGCCGCCGGATCGCCATGATCTTCCAGGACGCGCTCTCCGCGCTGAACCCGGTGCTCTCCGTCGGCTATCAGCTCGGCGAGATGTTCCGGGTCCACCAGGGGCTGTCCAAGAAGGAAGCCAAGGCCAAGGCCATCGAGCTGATGGACCGGGTCCGCATCCCGGCCGCCAAGGAGCGGGTGAACGACTACCCGCACCAGTTCTCCGGCGGTATGCGCCAGCGCATCATGATCGCCATGGCGCTGGCCCTGGAGCCGGACCTGATCATCGCCGACGAGCCGACCACCGCGCTCGACGTGACCGTTCAGGCCCAGGTGATGGACCTGCTCGCGGAGTTGCAGCGCGAGTACAACATGGGCCTGATCCTGATCACCCATGACCTGGGCGTGGTCGCGGACGTCGCCGACAAGATCGCGGTGATGTACGCGGGCCGGATCGTCGAGACCGCGCCCGTGCACGAGCTGTACAAGCGCCCCGCCCACCCGTACACCAAGGGACTGCTCGACTCGATCCCGCGGCTGGACCACAAGGGCCAGGAGCTGTACGCGATCAAGGGCCTGCCGCCCAACCTGCTCAAGATCCCCACGGGCTGCGCCTTCAACCCGCGCTGCCCCAAGGCCCAGGACATCTGCCGCACCGAGGTCCCGCCGCTGGCGTCGGTCACCGAGCAGGACGGCACCGAGCTGCCGGGCCGTGGCAGCGCGTGCCACTTCTGGAAGGAGACCATCCATGGCTGAGACGGAGAAGAACGACAAGGCCGTGGAACCGGCTGACGCGGCCCCCGCCGACGCCACCCCCAACGTCACCGAGGTGACGACGGTCGACGCCGCCACCGAGGACGAGGCCGTGGCCGCCCTCGACGCACATGTCGACCGCGGAGAGCCGATCCTCCAGGTGCGCAACCTGGTCAAGCACTTCCCGCTGACCCAGGGCATCCTCTTCAAGAAGCAGGTCGGCGCGGTCAAGGCGGTCGACGGCGTCTCCTTCGACCTCTACCAGGGCGAGACGCTCGGCATCGTCGGCGAGTCCGGCTGCGGCAAGTCCACCGTCGCCAAGCTGCTGATGACCCTGGAGACCGCCACCGCGGGCGAGGTGTTCTACAAGGGCCAGGACATCACCAAGCTGTCCGGGCGCGCCCTGCGGGCCGTCCGCCGCAACATCCAGATGGTCTTCCAGGACCCGTACACCTCGCTCAACCCCCGCATGACGGTGGGCGACATCATCGGCGAGCCGTACGAGATCCACCCCGAGGCCGCGCCCAAGGGCGACCGCCGGCGCAAGGTCCAGGACCTGCTGGACGTCGTCGGCCTCAACCCCGAGTACATCAACCGCTATCCGCACCAGTTCTCCGGCGGTCAGCGCCAGCGCATCGGCATCGCCCGCGGCCTCGCGCTCAACCCGGAGATCATCATCTGCGACGAGCCGGTCTCGGCGCTGGACGTGTCCGTGCAGGCGCAGGTCATCAACCTGATGGAGAAGCTGCAGGACGAGTTCAACCTGTCCTACATCTTCATCGCCCACGACCTGTCCATCGTCCGCCACATCTCCGACCGGGTCGGCGTGATGTACCTGGGGAAGATGGCCGAGATCGGCACCGACGCCGAGATCTACGACCACCCGACCCACCCGTACACCCAGGCCCTGCTGTCCGCCGTCCCGGTCCCCGACCCGGAGTCGCGGGAGGGCCGGGAGCGCATCATCCTCACCGGCGACGTGCCCTCCCCGGCCAACCCGCCCTCCGGCTGCCGCTTCCGCACCCGCTGCTGGAAGGCCGAGGACAAGTGCGCCAAGGAGGTGCCGCTGCTCGCCATCCCCGAGCGCTTCGCCGGCACGGACTCCCTCGCGGCGCACGAGTCGGCGTGCCACTTCGCCGAGGAGAAGGACGTGGTGCACGCCTAACGCCCCCGCGGGGCGCAGTACACGACAAGGGCCCGCCCGGACCGTAGCTCTACGGTCCGGGCGGGCCCTCGTCGTCGCCGGCCGCTTTCGTGGAGAGGATGTCGCGGGCCTGCTCCGCGGCGCGGGCGAGGCTCTCGCCGACGAAGTCGAGGAAGCGGGCGACGTTCTCCAGGCGGACGGCGGCCGGGGTGCCGGGGCCGAGGACGCCGACGCCCTGCCGTGCGATCTCGACCTGCTGGGTGAGGGACCGGACGCTGGCGACCATCGACTGGTACCAGATGTCGTCGTCGACGACGTAGCGCTCGCGGCGCCGTTCGTCGCGTTCCCTGCGGACGAGGGTCTGGCTCTCCAGGAAGGTGATCGATTTGGAGATGGTCGCCGGGCTGACCTGAAGGCGCTGGGCGAGTTCGGATGCCGTCAGGCTGCCGGAATCGGTGGTGAGGAGACAGACCATCACCCGCGCCATCATCTTGGGCAGGCCCGATTGAATCATGACGGTCGTGAACAGCTCCTCGTACTCACGGACGGCCTCGGCGTCGCGCCCGTGGGGCTGGGGAGCCGGGTCCGGCCCTCGGGACGAGGCGGGCCTGCGCCGGTGGGCGCGCCGTTCGGTGGCGCGGTGGGCCAGGTCCGCGCGGTATCCGGTGGGGCCGCCGTTGCGCATCACCTCACGCGTGATCGTCGAGGTCGGACGCTCGAGACCTCTGGCGATCTCCGCGTACGCGAGGCCGTCGGCCAGCCCCAGCGCGATCTGCTGGCGGTCCTGCTGGGTGAGCCTGCCTCCCGGCATCGCTACCTCCTTGGTGTTCCGTGAGGTGGCCAGCATAGCGTTCACGTCCAATTCATTGCAACGCGCGGTGGGCTGTTGTTGCATTGCGCTTCAGGGTTACTGCAACGATTTTATGGTCTTGAGCTGCGTAGATGCCACTTCGCTGCAACGAGTGCATTGCCGAGATTGTGAATGCAACGTAGCGTTTCTCATGTCAGAAACGATGAGACGCAGGGAGAGAACGATGCAGAAGTTCGACACCCCCACCCCGATCTCCGCAGTCCTGGACATTCCCGCGGGGCGCGTCCAGATCATCGCCGCCGACCGGGCCGACACCGCGGTCGAGGTCCGGCCCGCGAAGGCCTCGAAGGGCCGCGATGTGAAGGCGGCGGAGCAGACCGAGATCGCCTATGCCGACGGAATCCTGCGGATCGGGGTCCCGGCGAAGAGCCAGCGCCTGGGCCCCTCCGGATCCATCGAGGTGACGGTCCAGCTGCCCGCCGGTTCCCGCGTCGAGGCGAAGGCGGCCGCCACCGAATTCCGGGCCGTCGGACGCCTCGGCGACGTCGCCTTCGACGGCGCGTACCGCCAGATCAAGATCGACGAGGCCGCGAGCGTCCGCCTCACCGCGACCGACGGCGACGTCGAGGTCGGCAGGCTGGGCGGCTCCGCGGAGATCAGCACCCAGAGAGGTGACATCCGGATCGGCGAGGCCGGGCGCGGCTCGGTCGTGCTCCGCACCCAGTCCGGCGACATCTCGGTGGTCGCCGCCCCCGGCGTCTCGGCCTCCCTGGACGCCCGCACCTACTACGGCCGCGTCATCAACCAGCTCAAGAACGACGGCACCGACGAGCTCGACATCCACGCCACCGTCTCCAAGGGCGACATCACCGCCCGCAGCCTCTAGAAGGAGCCCCCTCCCATGACCAGCTTGGCCATCGCGGCGAACGGGCTGCGCAAGTCCTACGGCGACAAGCTCGTGCTCGACGGCATCGACCTCGCGGTGCCGGCCGGAACGGTCTTCTCCCTGCTCGGCCCGAACGGCGCCGGCAAGACCACCGCCGTCAAGATCCTCTCCACCCTCATCGGCGCCGACGCCGGGTCCGTGCACGTCGGCGGCCACGACCTGGCCGCCGACCCGCAGGCGGTGCGCGCCGCGATCGGCGTCACCGGGCAGTTCTCCGCCGTCGACGGGCTGATCACCGGCGAGGAGAACATGCTCCTCATGGCGGACCTGCACCACCTGTCCAGGCGCGAGGGGCGGTGGGTCACCGCCGAACTGCTGGAGCGGTTCGACCTGGTGGAGGCGGCGAAGGAGCCCGCCGCCGGCTACTCCGGCGGCATGAAGCGCCGCCTGGACATCGCCATGACGCTGGTCGGCAGCCCGCGGATCATCTTCCTCGACGAGCCGACCACCGGCCTGGACCCGCGCTCCCGCCGCAGCATGTGGGAGATCATCCGCGAGCTGGTCTCCGGCGGCGTCACCGTCTTCCTCACCACCCAGTACCTGGAGGAGGCCGACGAACTGGCCGACCGCATCGCGGTCCTGAGCAACGGCCGGATCGCCGCCGAGGGGAGCGCCGATGAGCTGAAGCGGCTCATTCCCGGCGGATACGTACGGCTGCGCTTCACCGACCCGGCCGCCTACCAGTCCGCCGCCGTCGCCCTGCGCGACGCCACTCCCGACGACCAGGCGCTGGCCCTGCAGCTCCCCAGCGACGGCAGCCAGCACGAGCTGCGCTCCATCCTCGACCGGCTGGAGACCGCCGGCATCGAGGCCGACGAGCTGACCGTGCACACCCCCGACCTCGACGACGTGTTCTTCGCCCTCACCGGCTCCAGCGTGCCCGCCCAGAAGAACCAGCCCAAGGAGACTGTCCGATGAGCACCTCCCTTGCTCCCACCCGCCCGGGCCCCCTGGCCCCCACCCGCCCGTCCCGGATCTCCCTCGCCGTACGCGACGCGGCCACGATGCTCCGCCGCAACCTCCTGCACGCCCGGCGCTACCCGTCGCTGACCCTGAACCTGCTGCTCACACCCGTCATGCTGCTCCTGCTCTTCGTCTACATCTTCGGCGACACGATGAGCGCCGGCATCGCCGGCGGCGGCGCCGGCCGCTCCGGCTACATCGCCTACGTCGTCCCCGGCATCCTGCTGATGACCATCGGCAGCACCGTCATCGGGGCCGCGGTGTCCGTCTCCATCGACATGTCCGAGGGCATCATCGCCCGCTTCCGCACCATGGCCATCCACCGCGGGTCCGTCCTCATCGGGCACGTCGTCGGCAGCGTCCTGCAGTCGATCGCCAGCGTGGTCCTCGTCGGCATCGTCGCCGTGGCCATCGGCTTCCGTTCCACGGACGCCTCGCCCCTGGAGTGGCTGGCGGCGTTCGGGCTGCTCGCGCTCTTCGCCCTGGCGCTCACCTGGATCGCGGTCGGGATGGGCATGGTCAGTCCGAACGCCGAGGCGGCCAGCAACAGCGCGATGCCGCTGATCATCCTGCCGCTCATCTCCAGCGCCTTCACCCCGATCGACGCGATGCCCGGCTGGTTCCAGCCCATCGCCGAGTACCAGCCCTTCACACCCGCCATCGAAACCCTGCGCGGCCTGCTCCTCGGCACCGAAATCGGACACAACGGGTCGCTCGCGGTCGCCTGGTCCATCGGCCTGGCAGTGCTCGGCTACCGCTGGTCGACCGCCTCGTTCAAGCGCGAACCGAAATAACCCGGCATGAACACGCGGGCGGCCTCCCGCACCTCGTCCCACCCGGGGCGGCGTCCACCGACACCACGTCGGAGGACGCCGCCCTTCGGCGTTCCATCGGCGTTCCGGACAGCAAGCGGTGGACTTGAATCGATTAAAATTTTCGAACAGGAGCTTGAATCGCCGGGAATCATGGGCCACAGTGGCATAGAAAGCGCTTGCCGAGCGCGGGACGTACCGCTCGGCTCGCGCTTTACCAATGGCGTTTCCTGGTGCCACCGGGCCGCTGCCACGGACAGCGGTCACCGGCGTGCGCGCCGCCCTGCCCCGGTGTGTGATGAGGGCCTAAGGCGGATCTTGGACCGGGTCCTCGGGAGGCGCCATGCGCGGAGCCCAGCGCGTCATGCGTATCAGGCGCGCCATGCGTGTGCGGTGCGTCCTGTGCGCCCTCTGCGTGACCGCCGTCCCGGCCGTGGCGGGCTGCGGTGGCGACTCCGGTTCGGCCGAGGGAATCGTCCGCTCCTCCTGGGGCGATCCGCCGAACCCGCTGGAGCCCGCCAACACCAACGACGTCCAGGGCGGCAAGGTCCTCGACATGATCTTCCGGGGGCTCAAGCGGTACGACCCGGCCACCGGTGAGGCCAAGGACGCGCTCGCGGACCGTATCACCACCGACGACCAGCGCACGTACGCCGTCACCATCAAGAAGGGGCGGCGCTTCGGCAACGGGGAGAAGGTCACCGCGAAGTCCTTCGTGGACGCCTGGAATTACGGGGCCCTGCTCGACAACAAGCAGCGCAACGCCTACTTCTTCGAGTACATCGAGGGGTACGACAAGGTCCACCCCGCCACCGGCCGCCCCACCGCCCGGACGCTCTCCGGGCTGCGGGTGACGGGGGAGCGGACCTTCACCGTCCGGCTCACCCAGAAGTTCTCCTCCTGGCCCAAGACGCTCGGCTACAACGCCTACGCGCCGCTGCCCCGCGCCTTCTTCACCGACCACGGGGCCTGGCTGAGGAAGCCCGTCGGCAACGGCCCCTACCAGGTGCGGTCGTACGACAAGGGCTCGGTCATGAAGCTGCGGGCCTGGGGCGGTTATCAGGGCCCCGACAAGGCCCGTAACAAAGGCGTCGACCTCCGCGTCTACACCGACAGCAACACCGCCTACACCGACCTCCAGGCGGGCAATCTCGATCTGGTGGACGACGTCCCGGCCCAGCAGCTGAAGTTCGTCCGCTCAGACCTCGGCAACCGCTACATCAACCAGCCCGCCGGGATCATCCAGACCCTCACCTTCCCCATGTACGACCGGGCGTGGAGCGGGCCCGCGCGGGCGAAGCTGCGCCGCGGCATCTCCATGGCGATCAACCGCGCGCAGATCACCGACCGGATCTTCCGCGGCACCCGCACCCCCGCCACCGACTGGACCTCCCCGGTGCTGCGACGGCAGGGCGGCTACCAGCCCGGGCTGTGCGGGGACGCCTGCACCTACGACCCGGACCGGGCGCGCAAGCTCATCCGGGAGGGCGGCGGGCTGCCCGGCGGCCGGATGACGATCACGTACAACGCCGACACCGGCTCCCACAAGGACTGGGTCGACGCCGTCTGCAACAGCGTCAACACCGTGCTGCGCAGCGACCGGGCGTGCGTCGGCAAACCGGTCGGCACCTTCGCCGACTACCGCAACAAGATGGCCGGGAAGCGGATGACCGGCCCCTTCCGGGCGGGCTGGCAGATGGACTATCCGCTGATCCAGAACTTCCTCCAGCCGCTGTACTACACGGACGCCTCCTCCAACGACGGCCACTGGAGCAGCGCCGGCTTCGACCGGCTGGTGAACCGGGCCAACGCCGCCCCCGCCGACACGACGGCCATCACCGCCTTCCAGGACGCCGAGAAGATCCTCGCCCGGCAGATGCCCGCGATCCCGCTGTGGTACCAGAACGGCAGCGCGGGCTACGCCTCCCGGCTCCACGATGTGACGCTGAACCAGTTCAGCGTGCCCGTCTACCACCAGATCAGGGTCGGCTGAGCCATGAGCCGCTATGTGCTGCGGCGGCTGCTGCAGATGATCCCGGTCTTCCTCGGCGCCACCTTCCTGATCTTCTTCATGGTCTACGCGCTCGGCGACCCGGTCGCCGCCCTGTTCGGCGACAAGGCCCCCGACCCCGCCACAGCGGCCCGCATCCGCAAGGACCTCTACCTCGACGAACCGCTGTGGAGCCAGTACGTCCACTACATGGGGCAGGTCTTCGGCGGCCACTTCGGCACGGCCTTCAACGGACAGCCCGTCACCGAGCTGATGGCCGGGGCCTTCCCCGTCACCCTGCGGCTCACCGTCGTCGCCGTCGTCTTCGAGATGGCGCTCGGCATCACCCTCGGCGTGCTCGGCGGACTGCGCCGCGGCCGGGGCCTGGACACCTCGGTGCTGCTGCTCACCCTGGTCGTGGTGTCCATCCCGACGTTCGTCAGCGGCACCGTGCTGCAGTACGTGTTCGGCGTGCGGTGGGGCTGGGCCCGGCCGTCCGTCGCGCCCGAGGCGCCGTTCACCGAACTGCTGCTGCCCGGCGTGGTGCTGGGGCTGGTGTCCCTCGCGTACACCACCCGCCTCACCCGTACCTCGCTCGTGGAGAACGCCCGCGCCGACTACGTCCGCACCGCCGTCGCCAAGGGGCTGCCGCGCCGCCGGATCGTCGTCCGGCATCTGCTGCGCACCTCGCTGATCCCGGTGGTGACCTTCATCGGCACCGATGTCGGCGCGCTCATGGGCGGGGCCATCGTCACCGAGCGGATCTTCAACATCCATGGCGTGGGCTACCAGCTCTACCAGGGCATCCTGCGCCAGAACTCGCCGACCGTGGTCGGCTTCGTCACCATCCTGGTGATCGTCTTCTTGCTCGCCAATCTGCTCGTCGACCTCCTCTACGCCATGCTCGACCCGAGGATCCGGTATGCCTGAGCCCTTTGAACCCCTTGAGTCTTTTGAAACGTGCTCCGATACGCCCTCGGACCAGCCGGTCGACCTCGCCGCCACCGGCACCGCGACCCTGGAGGGCGGCCCACGGAGCCGACCGTGGCGCCGCCGCACCCTCCCGCGCCTGCGCATGCGCCTCCGCCCGCGCCTCAGCCGCGCCGCGCGCCGCCCGGCCGCCGCGGGCCCGGGGCAGGGCTCCCGCGGGCTGTGGTCCGACGCCTGGCACGATCTGCGCCGCAACCCCGTCTTCGTCCTCTCCGCGCTGGTCATCCTCTTCCTCGTCACCATCGCGGTCTGGCCGCAGCTGATCGCGGACGGCAATCCGTACCAGGGCAACCTGGCCAAGGCGCAGGACGGCCCGGCCTCCGGCCACCCCTTCGGCTTCGACCTCCAGGGCCGGGACGTCTACACCCGCACCGTCTACGGCGCCCGCGCCTCCATCACCGTCGGCATCTGCGCCACCGCGGGCGCCGCGCTGCTCGGCAGCGTGCTCGGTGGCCTCGCCGGATTCTTCGGCGGCTGGTGGGACGCGCTGCTCTCGCGGATCGCCGACGTCTTCTTCGGCATCCCGATCCTGCTCGGCGGGCTGGTCTTCCTGTCGGTGGTCACCAGTGGTTCGGTGTGGCCGGTGGTGGGCTTCATCGTGCTGCTGGGCTGGCCGCAGATCTCCCGTATCGCCCGCGGCTCGGTCGTCACCGTCAAACACCAGGACTACGTGCTCGCGGCGCGCACCCTCGGGGCGAGCAACGGCCGGATGCTGCTGCGGCACATCGCGCCCAACGCCGTCGCCCCCGTGATCGTCGTCGCGACCATCGCGCTCGGCACGTACATCGCGCTGGAGGCCACCTTGTCCTTCCTCGGCGTGGGGCTGAAACCGCCCACCGTCTCCTGGGGCATCGACATCTCGTCCGCGTCCACCCAGATCCGCAACGCCCCGCACATGCTGCTGTGGCCCGCGGCGGCGCTCAGCATCACCGTGCTCGCCTTCATCATGCTCGGCGACGCGGTGCGCGACGCCCTCGACCCGAAGCTGCGCTAGCCGTGGCCCGCCTGCTGGACGTACGGGACCTGCGCGTCGCCTTCCGCACCCGCGACGGCGTCGCCGAGGCCGTCGGCGGGGTGAGCTACGCCGTCGACGCCGGGCGGACGCTGGCCGTGCTGGGCGAGTCGGGGTCGGGGAAGTCCGTCACCGCCCAGGCCATCATGGGCATCCTCGACTCCCCGCCCGCCTTCGTCACCGGCGGCAAGGTGTTCTTCCAGGGGCGCGATCTGCTGACCCTCAGCCGCGAGGAGCGCCGCCGGATCCGCGGCGCCAAGATGGCGATGATCTTCCAGGACGCGCTGTCCGCCCTCAACCCGGTGCTCCCGGTGGGCGCCCAGCTCGCCGAGATGTACCAGGTGCACCGCGGCATGTCGCGCAAGGACGCCCGGGCGCGGGCCGTCGAGCTGATGGACCGGGTCCGCATCCCGGCAGCGGCGGCGCGGGCCGGGGACTATCCGCATCAGTTCTCCGGCGGGATGCGCCAGCGCATCATGATCGCCATGGCGATCGCGCTGGAGCCGGAGCTGATCATCGCCGACGAGCCGACCACCGCGCTCGACGTCACCGTCCAGGCCCAGGTCATGGACCTGCTGGCGGAGCTGCGCCGTGAGTACGCCATGGGGCTCATCCTCATCACCCACGAGCTGGGCGTGGTCGCCGACGTCGCCGACACCATCGCCGTGATGTACGCGGGCCGGATCGTGGAGACCGCGCCGGTGCGCGACCTGTACCGGCGCCCCGCCCACCCGTACACCCGCGGACTCCTCGACTCCATCCCGCGCGTGGACCAGCGGGGCGGCGAGCTGTACGCGATCAAGGGGCTGCCGCCCAGCCCGCTCGCGGTCCCCCCGGGGTGCCCGTTCAACCCCCGCTGCCCGCGCGCCCGCGACCTCTGCCGCACCGACCGGCCGCCGCTGTACGAGGTGACGGACACCGGGGCGACGGATGCGAAGGCCAACGGGCGGGCCAGCGCCTGCCACTTCTGGAAGGAGGAGCTGCATGGCCTCGACCCCCTCGACCCCCTCGGCACCGCCGGTACCGTCGGTCCCCTCGGGGGCTGACCCCGCCCCGGCCGTCCTCGAAGTACGCGGGCTCGCCAAGCTCTATCCGCTCACCCGCGGCGTCCTGGTCAAGCGGCGGACCGGCGCGGTCCGGGCGGTCGACACGGTCTCCTTCGACCTGCGGCGCGGCGAGACCCTCGGCATCGTCGGCGAGTCCGGGTGCGGCAAGTCCACCCTCGCCCGGCTGCTGGTCGGCCTGGAGCGGCCGACCGCCGGTTCGATCCGCTACCGGGGCGAGGACATCGCGCGGCTGTCCGGGCGCGCACTGCGGGCCGTTCACCGCAACATCCAGATGGTCTTCCAGGACCCGTACACCTCGCTCAACCCCCGCATGACGGTGGGGGACATCGTCGGCGAACCGTACGAGATCCACCCCGAGGCCGCCCCCAGGGGCGACCGCCGCCGCGCGATCCAGGACCTGCTGGACGTCGTCGGCCTCGACCCCGGGCACATCAACCGCTATCCGCACCAGTTCTCCGGCGGTCAGCGCCAGCGCATCGGCATCGCCCGCGGCCTCGCCCTGCGCCCCGAGATCATCGTCGCGGACGAGCCGGTGTCGGCGCTGGACGTCTCGGTACAGGCACAGGTGGTCAACCTGCTCGAACGCCTCCAGGACGAATTCGGCCTCGCCTACGTCTTCATCGCCCACGACCTGTCCGTGGTCCGGCACATCTCCGACCGGGTCGCCGTGATGTACCTGGGCCGCTTCGCGGAGACCGGCACCGGCACCGAGATCTACGACCACCCGACCCATCCGTACACCCAGGCCCTGCTGTCCGCCGTCCCCGTCCCCGACCCCGAGGCCCGCGCCCGCCACCAGCGCATCCTGCTCACCGGCGACGTCCCCTCCCCGGCCGACCCGCCCACCGGCTGCCGCTTCCGCACCCGCTGCTGGAAGGCGCGTCCCCGCTGCGCGGCGGAGGCGCCGGGGCTGGCGGTGCCGCCGGACCTGACGGGTGCCGCCGCCCACCCGTCGGCCTGCCACTTCGCGGAGGAGCGCGCCCCGGTCGGCTAGACCGTGGCCGGACGCCTACGATCCGGACCATGCCGCAGAACGACCTTCAGCGCGCCGTCGACTTCCGGCTGCTCTTCGCCCGCCGCCAGTCCGCCGAGGTCAGGCCGGTGCCGGGCGGGTTCCTGGTCCGGCACGACCGGTACGCGCGCTCGCACGAGCACAACCAGATCCACATCGACGGGCCCGTCGAGCCGACGGAGCTTCCCGCCGTCGCCGACGCGGCCATGGCGGGGATGCCGCATCGCCGGATCACCGTTCACGACGACCGGCTCGGGCTCGCCGCCGCGCCCACGATGACCCTGGCGGGGTACGAGCACGCGGTCGAGGTGGTCATGACCCACACCGGGCCCGTGCCGGAGCCGGAGCGGCAAGACGTCATGGAGCTTGACCTGGGGCCCGCTCCGTACGGCCCGCTGTGGCGGGCCCTGGCGGCGCAGCAGCGCCGGTGGATGCCGGACGCGGACGAGGAGACGGTGCGCCAGCTCGTGGGGCGGCGCGAGGCCCGGCGGGACGGGGCCGAGGTGGTGTCCTTCCTGGCCGCCCACGAGGAGAACGGCGACGTCGTCGCCTGGGCCGACCTCTACATGGAACCCGCCGACGGCATCGCCCAGATCGAGGAGGTGGCCGCCGCCGAACCCTTCCGCCGCCGCGGCCACGCGAACGCCGTGCTGTCCGGCGCCCTCCAGCGCGCGTCGGCCGCCGGATGCGCCCTGCGCTTCCTCGTGGCCGACGGCGAGGACTGGCCGCGGCTCTGGTACGCCCGCCGCGGCTTCGTCCCCGTCGGCCGCGCCCACGTCTTCTCGCGCTTCCGCTGACGGCCGGCGCCGCCCGTCAGCGGCCGGCGAGGAGTTCGAGCGTGTCGATCACGCGGTTCGAGAAGCCCCACTCGTTGTCGTACCAGGCGACCACCTTGATGTGGCGGCCGTCGACGCGGGTGAGGGCCGAGTCGAAGATGGCCGAGGCCGGGTTGCCGGTGATGTCGGACGACACGAGCGGGTCGTCCGAGTACTCGAGGACGCCGGCCAGCGGCCCCTCCGCCGCTGCACGGTACGCCGCCAGCACGTCGTCGCGCGTCACATCGCGGGCGACGGTCGTGTTGAGCTCGACGATCGAGCCCACCGGAACCGGTACGCGGATCGAGTCACCCGACAGCTTGCCGTCGAGGTTCGGCAGCACGAGGCCGATCGCCTTGGCGGCGCCCGTCGTGGTCGGCACGATGTTGACACCGGCGGCGCGGGCGCGGCGGGCGTCGCGGTGCGGGCCGTCCTGGAGGTTCTGCTCCTGCGTATAGGCGTGCACCGTCGTCATGAAGCCGTGCTCGATACCGGCCAGCTCGTCGAGCACGGCGGCCAGCGGCGCGAGCGCGTTGGTGGTGCAGGAGGCGTTCGAGACGATCGTGTGCAGCTCCGAATCGTACGCGTCGGTGTTCACCCCGTAGGCGAGCGTGACGTCGGCGCCGTCCGACGGGGCGCTGACCAGGACCTTCTTCGCACCCGCGTCGAGGTGGGCGCGGGCGGCCTTGGCCGAGGTGAAGCGGCCGGTGGACTCCAGCGCGACATCGACGCCGAGTTCGGACCACGGCAGCCGCGCCGGATCGCGTTCGGCGAGCACCTTGATGCGCCGGCCGTCGACGACGAGGGTGTCGCCGTCGACGGTCACCGGGCGGCCGAGCCGGCCGGCCGTGGAGTCGTAGGCGAGGAGCCGGGCGAGGGTGGCGGGCTCGGTGAGGTCGTTGACGGCGACGATCTCGAGGTCGGTGTCGCGTTCGAGCAGGGCGCGCAGCACGTTGCGCCCGATGCGGCCGAATCCGTTGATGGCGACGCGAGTCATGAATGCCCCTTGCTGTCTCTGCGGCTCGTCTGGGTTCGTCACCAGCCTCGCGGGCGGAATCCGGTGGTGGCAGTGGCGTGAGCGCCACGGTTCACAAGGATCGCGCCACGCGGGTGGGCCGCTACTCGCCTTGGGTGAACGTGCGCCGGTACTCGGTCGGCGTGGTGCCGAGGATGCGCTGGAAGTGGAGCCGCAGATTGGCGCCGGTGCCGAGACCGACGTCGGTGGCGATCTGCTCGACGCTTCGCTCCGAACGTTCCAGCAGCTCACGGGCGACGTCGACGCGGGCGCGCATGACCCACTGCATCGGGGTGTACCCGGTGTCCTCGGCGAAGCGCCGCGAGAACGTGCGCGCGGACACCGCCGCGTGCCGGGCGAGCACGTCGAGCGTGAGGGGCTCGCCGAGCCGGCTCAGCGCCCACTCACGGGTCGCCGCGAACCGCTCGCCCAGCGGCTCGGGCACGCCGCGCGGCACGTACTGCGCCTGACCGCCGCTGCGGTACGGGGCCGCGACCAGGCGCCGGGCCGCGTGATTCGACGCGGCCACCCCGAGGTCGCCGCGCAGAATGTGCAGACACAGGTCGATCCCCGAGGCCGCACCGGCCGACGTCAGCACGCTGCCCTCGTCGACGAACAGAACGTTCTCGTCGACCTGGACGAGGGGATGCTTCGCCGCGAGCGCCCGGGTGTAGTGCCAGTGCGTCGTGGCGCGCTTGCCGTCGAGCAGGCCCGTGGCGGCGAGCGCGAAGGCCCCCGTCGAGATGGCGGCGAGCCGCGCGCCCCGGTCGTGGGCGTCGATCAGCGCGTCGCGGACGGCCTCCGGCGGATCGTCGCGGTCCGGAAACCGGTAGCCGGGGATGAACACGATGTCGGCCCACGCGAGCGCGTCGAGACCCTGGGCGACGTGGTACGACAAGCCGTCGCCCCCCGTCACGAGCCCGGGCGCCGCGCCGCACACCCGCACCTCGTACGGCATGCTCGCCCGGGTCGTGAACACCTGCGCGGGAATGCCGACGTCGAGCGGTTTGGCGCCGTCGAGCACGAGGACGGCGACGCGACGCAGACGGGAGGCCGGCACGGGAACAGGCTACGTGGACGGGGGGATCAGCGCTGCGTGCGGCTCGCCCACACCGGGGCGCCCGCGTCGTTGTACAGGCAGAAGTTGCCGTCGTTCTGGATTTTTGCGCTTGTGGCGTGCAGGTCCATCCCCGTCGCCCAGACCGCGTTGTGGTCGCGGTCGTAGAGCACGAAGTTTCCGTCGGTCTGCAAGGTGGCGCAGTTGCCGCGGCCCAGGGCGTCCGGAGCGGCCCAGACGGGCTGCCCGTCCCGGTACAGGACCAGGTTGCCGTCCTGTTGCATCCGCAGCTCGGTACGCCCGTCGCGCGAGGGCCAGCTCGCACCCATGCAGAGTTCGCTGTTCGGTCCCCAGGCAGCGTCTCCCGCGCTCCCCGCGACGCTCTTCTTGTCCTCGGGCTTCGCGGACGTCCGCTTGGGGGACGGTTTGTGTGCGGCGTTGGTCGGCGTGGCGGACTTCGGGCCCTTGGACGGGAGCGGGGAGCGGGCCGCGGGGGGCGGCGCCTTGGGCCCCTTGGACTTCGGCTTCTTCTGAGGGCTCCGGCTGGGTTCCGGGGAGGCCGCCTCGTACACCCCGGCACGCGCGCCTTCGCGTTCGAGGACCTTCGTCGCCGCCTTCGAGTCGTCCCGGCCGTCCTTCTCCGAGGAGCCGAGCTTCCCCGCCACCACGAGCAGCGGCACGGCCAGCAAGAGCGCTCCGACTATCGCGGCCCCCGCGAGCACCGGCCGCCGCGGACCGCCCGGCGGCTGCGCCGGCCCCGGTGCCCCGGCGGACGGACCCGGGCCGCCCGCGGTGGCGGTTTCCGCGATGCTGCCGCCCTCGTGCTCCTCGGTGCGTGAGACGCGGGAAGCCGCCGCGGCCGAGGCCGATGCGGAAGCCGGAGCCGGAGTGGATGTCGATGCCGGAGCCGGGGCGGGATCGGCACCCTTGTCAGCCGCGGACTCGGCCTCGGCCTCCCGCGGCGCGGGGGTGGCCGGACCGGAGGAGTCGGGGGCGGCCGGGGCCTCCCGCTCGGCGGGTTCCGCCGCCGCGGCCGCGTCTCCCGCGCCGAACGCCGCGCCCGACGCGTCTTGCTTGCGGACAGTCAACTTCCCACCGCATTCCTGAGAGCCGCCCCGCATGCGTCTCGCAGCGGGCTGCTCATTAGAAGCGCCGCCCCGCGTTCAGGTCAAGCAACTCATGTGCAACCTGGGGCAGTTGTAGGGAAATCCGGCTTCGGGCTCCCCTAGGACAGCGCCGGGTCCAGGACGATGTCCCGGTCGCGGGCCTCGGTGGTGGGAGCCTCGGGGAAGTGGCAGGCGGACAGGTGGCCCTCGCGGTTGCCCTCGATGCGCAGCAGCGGCGGCTCCTGCCGCGCGCAGAGGTCCTGGGCCTTCCAGCAGCGGGTGCGGAAGCGGCAGCCGGAGGGCGGGGCGATGGGGGAGGGGACGTCGCCGGCGAGGCGGATGCGTTCGCGGCCCGTGCCGGCGGACGCGTCGTCGTCGGCCATCACCACGGCCGCGTCCGGGACGGCGGACAGCAGGGCGTGGGTGTACGGGTGGCGGGGGCGGCGGTAGATGGAGTCGCGGTCGCCGACCTCGACGATCTTCCCGAGGTACATGACCGCGACGCGCTGCGAGAAGTGCCGTACGACGGCGAGGTCGTGGGCGATGAAGAGGAAGGCGATGCCCAGCTCGCGCTGGAGTTGCTGGAGCAGGTTGACGACCTGGGCCTGGATCGAGACGTCGAGCGCCGAGACCGGCTCGTCGGCGACGATCAGCCGGGGTTCGAGGGCGAGCGCGCGGGCGACCCCGATGCGCTGGCGCTGGCCGCCGGAGAACTCGTGCGGGAAGCGGTTGTAGTGCTCGGGGTTGAGGCCGACGGTCTCCAGCAGTTCCCGCACCCGGGCCTCGTGGCCGCCGGGCGGGCGGATGCCGTTGATCTCCATCGGGCCGGAGATGATGGTGCCGACGGTCTGCCGGGGGTTCAGCGAGGAGTACGGATCCTGGAAGATCATCTGGATCTCGGAGCGGACCGGTGCGAGCTGTTTGCGGTCCGCGTGGGTGATGTCCCGCCCCCGGTAGGTGATCCGCCCGGCGGTGGGCTCCAGCAGCCGGGTCAGCAGCCGTCCGGTGGTGGACTTGCCGCAGCCGGACTCGCCGACCAGCCCGAAGCTCTCGCCCGCGTGCACGGTCAGGTCGATGCCGTCGACGGCCTGGACGGCGCCCACCTTCCGCCGGAAGGGGAAGCCGCCCATGATCGGGAAGTGCTTGGTCAGCTTCTCCGCGACCAGGAGGGGTTCGGGGGTGCCCGACTCGATGCTCATCTGTACGGCGCTCCTTAGCCCAGCCGGGGCTTGATCTGCTCGATGAAGAGGGTCCTCTTCCGCTCAGCGGCGAGGTGACAGGCGGCGCCCCGGCCGTCCGGGAGCGCGGGCCGCACCCCGTGGCACCGCTCGCCGTCCACCTCCGCCGTGTAGCCGCACCGCGGGTGGAAGGGGCAGCCGGGCGGTGGGGCGAGGAGGCTCGGCGGGGTGCCGGGGATGGGGCTGAGCGGTTCGTCGACGGCGGAGGACAGCCGGGGCATGGAGCTCAGCAGCCCCCAGGTGTACGGGTGCCGGGGCGCCCGCAGCACCTCGCGGACCGTACCGCGCTCGACGGCCCGGCCCGCGTACATCACCAGCAGGTCGTCGGCGGTGTTGGCGACCACGCCCAGGTCGTGGGTGATGAGGATGATCGCGGAGCCGAACTCCTGCTGGAGCTCCTTGAGAAGGTCCAGGATCTGGGCCTGGACGGTGACGTCGAGGGCGGTGGTCGGCTCGTCGGCGATCAGCAGGTCGGGGTCGCAGACCAGCGCCATGGCGATCATGGCGCGCTGCCGCATCCCGCCGGAGAACTGGTGCGGATAGTCGTCCACCCGCAGCCGCGGGTTGGGGATGCCGACCTTGGCCAGCATCTCGATGGCGCGCAGCCGGGCGTCCCGCTTGGATGCGCCGGTGTGCTTGCGGTACGGCTCGGCGATCTGGCGGCCGACCGTGTAGTACGGCGAGAGGGCGGTCAGCGGATCCTGGAAGATCATCGCCATCGTGTTGCCGCGCAGCTTCTCCAGGGTGCGCTCGGGCGCGCCGGTCAGCTCCTGCCCGTCGAGGTGGATCGTGCCGGTGACCGTGGTGGTGCGCGGGTCGTGGAGGCCGAGCACGGTGAGGTTGGTGACGGACTTGCCGGAGCCTGACTCGCCGACGATGCCGAGCGTCCGGCCGCGTTCGAGGCCGAAGGAGAGGCCGTCCACGGCCTTGACGACGCCGTCCTCGGTGGCGAAGCGGACGTGCAGATCGGTCACGGAAAGAAAGGCGCTGTCGGTCGGGGTGGCTGGGGTCACGTCGGCGTCCTTCTAGGCGAGGCGTACACGCGGGTCGATGACGGCGTAGGCGGCGTCGACCAGGATGTTGAACACCACGATGGCCGCGGCGCTGACCAGCATCACGCCCATCAGCATCGGCAGATCGGTCAGCTGGACGGATTCCACGGCGAGCCGCCCGATGCCGTGCAGGGTGAAGGTGTACTCGGTGACCATCGCCCCGCCGAAGAGCGAGCCGAGGTCGATGCCGAAGATGGTGATGATCGGGGCGATGGCGCCGCGCCAGGCGTAGCGGAAGAAGACCGTACGGCTGGACAGCCCCTTGGCCCTGGCCGTACGGACGTGGTCCTCCTGGAGCTGCTCGACCATCTGGGAGCGGGTCATCCGGCTGTAGTTGGCCATGAAGATCAGCGAGAGCACCAGCCAGGGCAGCAGCATCCCGCTGAACCACTTCGCCGGATTGTCGGTGAAGGGGTGGTAGGCGGGCTGCTCCATGATTCCCAGTCCGCTGACGAACCAGGCCAGGCACAGTACGCCGACGAAGTAGATCTGCAGGGACGCGCCCAGCAGCGACAGCGAGCTGAAGAACTTGTCGATCCAGGTGCCGCGCCGCCAGGCCGCGACCATCCCGATGCCGATGCCGCAGACCAGGAACACCGCGGCGCCGCCGATGGCGAGCGAGAGAGTGGTGGGGAAGCGGTCGACGATGGTGCCCCACACCGGCTCCTGGCTGACGAAGGAGTAGCCGAAGCAGGGCGCGGAGCAGTGCCCGACCGCGAAGTCGCGCCCGGCGACGATCCCGACCATGAACTTCGCGTACTGCACCGGGACCGGCTGGTCCAGGCCGAGGTTCTTGTTGATGATCGCGAGCGAGGCGGGGTCGCAGCTCTTGCCGCAGGCCAGCCGGGCGGGCTCGGCGGGCAGGGCGAAGAAGAGGAAGAAGGTGATCGCGCTGATCAGCAGGAGGATCACGATCGCGCCGAGGGACCGGCGGGCGAGGAATCTCAACATGGCGTCATGGATCTTCCGGTCGGGGCGGTCCCCGGCCGCGCCGCTGCGCCGGACGTTACGGCGGTGGCGGCGCGGCCGGACGGTACCGGCTCGGTTCGGCGGGGGCGGCCGCTACTTGATGAAGACGGCGGTCGGGTCCACGGCCCCGTAGATCGGGTTCCACTTCGTCCCGCCGATGCCGGAGCCCCAGAGGGTGAACAGCCGGTTGTAGAAGGTCGGGACCGCGGGCACCTGGTCGGTGAGGACCTTCTCGCTGAGCTTGATCCACTCCGTGGTGGCCTTGTTCAGGTCACTGACCTTCGCGATCCGGTCGATCTCCTTGTTGACCGCCGGGACGTTCAGATGGCTGTAGTTCGCCGAGCCGTTGTAGACGTTCTCTCCGCCGTAGCTCGGAGGGACGACGGTCGAGGCGGAGGGCCAATCGGCGGACCAGGAGGACCGGTAGAGGTCGTACTTGTTGTCCACCTTCCCGACCTGGGTGTAGTAGGTGGTCTGGTCGATCTCCTTCTTCTGGACCCTGAATCCGGCCCGTTCCAGGGCCTGCTGGACGACGACCGAGGCGTCCTGGTGGGTGTCGCCGTTGCCGTAGGCGTAGACCAGCTCGTAGCCCTCCTTGCCGGCCTCCTTCAGCAGCTCCTTGGCCTTCTTGGCGTTGCCGCCGGGGTACTTCTTCTTCTGGAACGGGTCGAAGCCGGGGTCGTAGCCCTTGAGCGTCGGGCCGACCAGACCGCCCGCGATCTCACCGGCTTTGGGACCGCCGAACTGCTGGAGGTACTGACCGCTGGGGAAGGCCCAGGCGATCGCCTCGCGCACCTTCTTGTTCTTGACCCGGTCCGTATTGATCGAGACGACGTCCACGAACGGCTGGGTCTCGGTCATCGACCGGGCCATCGCGTCCTTGTTCTTGAGGACCGCCGAGATCTGCGAGGGATCGACCGCGTTGGTCCAGGTCATGCCGTTCTTGTCGGCGCCCTTGTCGGCCACGAGACGGCGGGTGGAGTCCACCCACTGATGGCCGAAGGAGACATCGAAGGTGTTCACGTACTGATGGCGTATCGGATCGGTCTTGGGGTCCCACTGGTCGTTCTTGACGAACTGGATGCCCTTGCCCGGCTTGAAGTTCTTGATTTTGTACGGGCCGCTGGCCACCGGCGCCTTGTCGTACTTCTCCTTGGTGTCCTTGCCCGGCGGCACCGCGCCGATGTTGGGCATGGCCACGGCGAACGGCACCTCGGCCCGCGGCTGGTCGAAGTGGAAGACGATCGTCTTCGCGTCCGGGGTGTCCAGCACCGACTTCGGCAGGTGCTTGCCCTTGTACGGGCCGTCCGGCAGCGCCTTGCGGTACTTCTGGCCCTCGCCCGAGAGCCATTGCTGCAGATACGTCGGGCCGTTGGTCTGATACGGCGCGTAGAGCCGCTCGACGGCGTGTCGGACGTCCTTGGAGGTGATCGGCGAGCCGTCCTCGAACTTCAGCCCGTCCTTGAGCGTGTACGTCCACGTCCGGCCGCCGTCGGAGGACTTGCCGGTGTCGGTCGCCAGGTCGCCGACCACCTCGACCTTCCCGGTCTTGTCGTCGATCCGGTAGTTCGTCAGGGTCCGGTTGTAGAGGGTCTGCATGATCAGCTCATCGCTGACATAGATCTGGCCGGGATCCAGATGCTCGAACGCATCGCGCTGGAGCACCGACACCGTGCCGCCCTTCTTCGCGCCCGGCAGCTCCTTGGCCGGCCCGGTGGAGTCGGCGGCGCTGCCCAGGGCGATCCCCTGGGCGTTCATCTTCGGTTCCCTGGAGTCATCGGTCCCCGAGCCGCCCCCGCTGCTGCACGCCGAGAGCGCCAGCGCGCCCGCGGCCAGGGCGACGGCATAGGTACGTGCTCTGCGCCTGCTGTTCAACGTCATGGTGGTGAATGCACCTGCCTCGCTGGACCTCGTCGGACGGAACACTTGCCGTTCTCTGCGTCTGCCGTGTGGCGCCGGTCAGCGCCTGGTCTTCGGGTCCATGGCGTCCCGGACCGAGTCCCCGAGCAGGTTGAAGGCGACGACGAAGATCACCATGGCGATGCCGGGGAAGAACATGTAGGTGATGTCGCCCTCGTAGAAGTTGGCGCCCTTGGCGAACATCCGGCCCCAGTCGGGGGTCGGTTCGACCACCCCGACGCCGAGGAACGACAGGGCCGCCTCCGTCGTCACGAAGTTCGGCAGCATCAGCGTGGACTGCACCAGGATCGGCGTGCCCAGATTGGGCAGCAGCTCCTTGCGGACGATCCGCCACGGCGAGGCCCCCGTCACCTTCGCGGCCTCGACGAACTCGCGCTCCCGCAGCGACAGCACCTGACCGCGCAGCAGCCGGGCCAGCTGCATCCAGCCCAGCAGCCACAACACCGTGACCAGGGCCGTCACCCGGAAATAGGTCGGGGTCTCCTTCTGCGGGCTGACGAACAGCGCGGTGACCACCGGCATGAAGGCGACGAAGAACAGCTGCTGTGGGAAGGACAGCAGCAGATCGATCAGCCGCCCCAGGAAGTAGTCCGTGCGCCCGCCCAGATAGCCCGCGACGACGCCGACGACGATGCCGGTGAGCGTGGACAGCAGCGTCGCGGCCAGCCCGATCAGCAGCGAGGTACGGATGCCGTACACCAGCTGCGTCAGCACGTCCCGGCCGAGCTTGGGCTCGATGCCGAACCAGAACTCGCCGTCGATGCCGCCGTTGGGCTTCATCGGATAGCCGGTGAGCGGATCCAGCAGCTCGGGCCGGTCGAGGCCGTACGTCGTGTACGGATCCTTGCCGTACAGCGAGGAGATCACCGGGGCCAGCACGGCGACGGCGAAGAAGAACAGCACGACGCAGGCGGAGACCACGCCTGTACGGTCGCGCTTGAAGCGCCGCCACATCAGCTGACGGGGGCTTAAGCCGGCCGGCTGGCCGCCCGGTCCGCCCACGTCGGCCTGCGCGGCCTTCCCGGCCACGGTGAGCTGGGATGGACTGGTCATCGCGTAGCGCCCCCCATGGTGATCCGCCCCGGCACACACGCCGCCAACTCCGTTTATCTACCCGCGTTGTGGCGGGTTGAGCGGACTTTCGCAACGGATTCACAGCCGGGTCAAGGGGCGGGCGGGCGAGGATGTGCCCGGCCTCGGAGTCTTGAGCGAACATTTGGCAGATCGAGGTCAGGACGTGCTTGACAGTGATCGCCGCCGCCCGGCCGGTACCCGGTTGGTCACGATCCGCGTACTTCTTCAGGCTTCTTTGTGTTTCTTCGCCTCGCGACGGTTGCCCGGGGTGCGCGGTGGGGGAACCTACGGCTATGGGGCAGGGACGGATACTCACACGCGGAGCGCGTGTTTTCGGCGTACTCGTCTGCGCGGTGCTCGGGATGATCTCACTGGCGTGGATCGTCCGGGACCTGGACGAGGCGGACAAGGCAAGTCATCTGTGGTGGACCTGGTCCGGACTGCCGTTCCGGGCCTCGGGGAGCCTCTTCGGCTCGTCCCTCTTCGATCTGGTCCTGCTCGTCCTGTGCGTCGTGGTCGGGATCTCCGCGCTGCGCTCACCGGCCGCCGCGGGGGCGCTCGGCGCGGTCGCGGCCGTGACCCTCGTCCTGCGGCTGCCGAGCCTGTGGAACCTGAACGCGGACTGGATGCAGGGCATCCCCGACGACCTCAAGACGCGGGCCAATCTGAGCGCCTGGGCCGGGGTGGTGCTCGGGGGACTGCTGCTGGCCACCGTCGCCGCGGCCCGGCGCCCAGCCGACGGGTACGCCGCGCCGGGCGCCCTGCCCGCCGGCCGGCCGCCCGGGCGACCGGGCCCGGGGGCCGCGGTGACGGGGGCGCTACTGCTCGGTGCGGCGGGCGCGGTCCTCGGGGCCTGGCAGATCTACTGGGCGCAGAAGGCGGACTGGGACATCTACAAGTACCAGCTGACCGGCAAGCACACCCTGGTCACGCTGCTCTCGCCGCCCGCCGCCTGGGAGAGCTGGGCCCTCGTCGCGTTCTGCCTGGCGGCCGCCGCGGCCGCGCTGGCCCGGGCGCCGCTGTCCCGGCCGCTGGGGATGGTGGCCGCGGTGCTGGTGCTGGCGTCCGGGGTGAGCGAGATCTCGCTCTACGCCAAGCTGAAGTACCTCGAGCACTTCGGCGACCTGCCGACGGTCGGGGTGCTGTCGGTGCTCACCGCGTTCTTCGAACTGCTCGCGGGGCTGGTCGCGCTGATCGCGCTGGCCCGGCGGGGCGGGACGGACACCCCGGCCCCGGCGTACGGGACGGGGGCGTACGGGACGGGGGCGTACGGCGGCTACGGCGGCGCCGGATTCGCCCCGCCGCCCGCCGCCCCGCCGGGCTACGCCCCGCCCCCGCCCGCCGCGCCGCCCACGGCCCCGCCGCCTCCGCCGTCCCCGCCGCCGGGCTGGTGAGTCAGCTCAGCCCGAGCGACCGCTTGAGGAAGTCGACCTGGAGCAGGAGCAGGTTCTCGGCCACCTGCTCCTGCGGGGTCATATGCGTCACCCCGGACAGCGGCAGCACCTCATGCGGGCGGCCCGCGGCCAGCAGGGCCGAGGAGAGCCGCAGCGAGTGGGCGACGACCACGTTGTCGTCCGCCAGCCCATGGATGATCATCATCGGGCATGCCGGGCCCTCCGCCGTGCCGGACAGCCCCTCGTCCGTCACCAGCGAGTTCGCCGCGTACACCTCCGGCTGCTCGTCGGGGTGGCCCAGATAGCGCTCCGTGTAGTGGGTGTCGTACAGCCGCCAGTCGGTGACCGGCGCGCCCACCACCGCCGCGTGGAAGACGTCGGGCCGGCGCAGCGCGGCGAGCCCGGCGAGGTAGCCGCCGTAGGACCAGCCGCGGATGGCGACCCGGCCGAGGTCCAGCGGATAGCGCCCGGCGAGCGCGGTGAGCGCCTCGACCTGGTCCTCCAGGGTGACGGCCGCGAGGTCGTCGCGGACGGCCTTCTCCCAGCCGGGGGAGCGCCCGGGGGTGCCGCGCCCGTCGGCGACGATCACGGCGAAGCCCTGGTCGGCGAACCACTGCGAGGTGACGTACGCGTTGTGGGCGGCGACCACGCGCTGGCCGTGCGGTCCGCCGTACGGGTCCATCAGGACCGGCAGCGGCCCGTCGCCCTCGGCGTACCCGGTCGGCAGCAGCACCGCGCAGGGGATGTCGTGCTTGCCCGCGAAGGTGAGCCGCGGCCGCGCGGTGATGACCGGGGTCTCGGCGTACGAGGCGATCTCGGCGACCGCCTCCGCGGCCCCGTGGTCCGCGGCCCGCAGCAGCTCCGTCCGGGCGCCGGGCCGGTCCGGCCCGGCATGGGTGAGCGCGATGAGCCGGTCGCCGCGGGTGGCGGAGTGCACGGCGGGGAAGGGCCGCTTGCCGACCGGCTCCCAGCCGCCCTGGTCGCCGCTGCCGCGGAACCAGACGCGGTACACGTCGATCTCGCCGGGCCCCTCGGGCAGCGCGGCCTCGGCGCCGGGTGAGGCGGAGAACAGCACGTCGTCCTCGCCGACGGAGAGGACCGCGCGCACCTGGAGGGCGCCCGAGGTGAGCTTGCGGTCGCCGACCATCAGGGCCCGGGCGCCGCCCTCGTCCGCGATCCGCACGAGCCGCCCGTCGGGCGTCCAGGCGGGCACGCCGGGGAAAAGATCCAGCCATACCGCGTCCTCGTCGGCGTGCACGGTGCTGGTCCGTCCGGTCGCGGTGTCCACGGCCAGATACCGCTGGCCGCGCTGGTCCCGGGCCTGGACGAGGAGCAGCGGCGGACCGTAGGCCGACCAGTGCACCCGGGCGAGGTAGGGGTACTGCTGCCGGTCCCACTCGACCTCCGTACGGGAGCCGTCCAGGCCCAGCAGGACCAGCCGCACCTCGGCGTCGGCGGTCCCGGCGGCCGGGTAGGCGACCTCGGTGGGCGCCTGGCCGGGGTGGGCGGGGTCGGCGATCCACCAGCGGCGCACGGGCGCGTCGTCGGCCCGGGCGGCCAGCACGGCGTCGCCGTCCGGGGACCACCAGAAGCCGCGCGTGCGGTCCATCTCCTCGGCCGCGATGAACTCCGCGAGACCGTAGGTGACGGTGTCGGCCTCCGGTTCGGCGAGCGCCCGGTCGCCCTCGCCGCCGGTGCCGGTGACGCGCAGCGCGCCGCCCGCCACATAGGCGACATGGCGGCCGTCGGGGGAGGGGCGCGGGTCCACGACCGGGCCCGGGACGCGCAGCTCACGGGACTCGCCGCCGGTCAGATCGGAGACGAACAGCCGCCCGGAGAGGGCGAAGGCCGCCGTTTCGACGGCGTCGTCCACCGCGTACCCGACCACCCCGGCCGACCCCTCGCGGCTGCGCTCGCGGCGCGCCCGCTCCTCGGGGGACAGCTGCTCGTCCGCGCCGCCGAGCAGGGCCACCGGGTCGGCGGCCGGGTACTCCCGCTGCCCGGCGACGTCGTACACCCACAGCAGGCCCGCCCGGTCGGTGCCGCCGCGGGACCGCAGGAAGACCACGCGGGAGTCGTCGGGGGCCACGCGGAAGGCCCGGGGCGCTCCGAGCGTGAAGCGCTGGGTGCGCGCGTGCTGCCGAGGGAAGGAGAGCTGTCCGGTCATGGGGCGAGCGTACGGGTCCTGAAGATCACCAGGGGCGTACTGGCCGGTACCACGCGCCGGTGCCGTTGCCAGGGGCACTGTCCGGCCGTCCGGCGGCCGGAACAAGCCAGCTTCTCAGTGGGTGAGATGGCGGATAACCAGCGAGAAGTCACCCTGATCAAGCGCCAGTTCGTGCGATCAGGCATGCGCCCCTGTCATGCTCCCGTGCACCGACTCGTGCGCACGCGCCGATAGTTATGATCGATTGCGCATAGTGGGTAGGCCCCGTGTGGCATCAATATGTTGTCTGTCCGAGCGCGTGTTCCTGGAGGTGAGTCGCTGTGGCGCTCTCGATCTCGTTGTCTGTGCTGCTGCTGATCATCGTATTCATGCTCGTCAACAAAGCCGGGCTGAAAACCGCGCACGCGCTCATCTGTGTGCTGCTCGGCTTCTACCTCGCCAGTTCGTCGGTCGCCCCGACCATCGACGACCTCACCACCAACGTGGCGAACATGATCGGCGATGTGAAGCTCTGACCCACGGGGAGCCCGGCCCGCGGTCCGCGGGTACCGCCGGGCGAATCGTAGGCTGTGGTCATGACCGTTCTTCCCGCCCGTCGTCTGCTCCTGGTGCACGCGCATCCGGATGACGAGTCGATCAACAACGGCGTGACCATGGCCAAGTACGCGGCCGAGGGTGTCCACGTCACCCTGGTGACCTGCACCCTCGGTGAAGAAGGCGAGGTCATCCCGGCTGACCTGGCACACCTCGCCGCCGATCGCGACGACAGCCTCGGCACCCACCGGATCGGTGAACTCGCCGCGGCCATGGAGGCGTTGGGCGTCCAGGACCACCGCTTCCTGGGCGGTCCGGGCAGATACCGCGATTCGGGCATGATGGGCGCCCCGCAGAACGGCCGGTCCGACTGCTTCTGGCAGGCCGACCTCGACGAGGCCGCCTCCCACCTGGTGGCCGTGATCCGCGAGATCCGGCCACAGGTCGTGGTGGCGTACGACACCGACGGGGGCTACGGGCACCCCGACCACATCCAGGCGCATCGCGTCGCCATGCACGCGGTGGAGCTGGCCGCGGAGCCGGTCTACCGCCGTGACCTGGGCGAGCCGCACGATGTCGCCAAGGTCTACTGGAACTGTGTGCCGCGCTCGGCCCTCGAGGAGGGCTTCGCGCGGCTGCGGGCGGCGGGCCGGGGGGCCCCCTTCCCCGGCGTCGCCACCGCCGACGACGTCCCCGGAGTGGTGGACGACGCGGAGGTCTCGGCGGTGATCGACGGCTCCGCGTACGCCGACGCCAAGATCGCCGCGATGCGCGCGCACGCCACCCAGATCGCGGTCGACGGGCCCTTCTTCGCGCTCTCCAACGACCTGGGCCAGCCGCTGTTCGTCCGCGAGCACTACCGGCTCGTCAAGGGCGAGCCGGGGGCGGAGCGCGAGGACGACCTGTTCGCGGGGGTGACGGCATGACCGCCGCACGTCTCGGGGGGTACGCGCTGCTCGCCGTCCTCGGCGCCCTGGTCGCCGTCGCGGGCGCGCTCGTGCAAGGGCTCTGGTTCCCCGGCGGGTTGCTGCTCGCGCTGCTCGGCGTCGGGGCCGTGTGCTACGGCGGCGTGAAGGCGACCGACCGGCGGCTGGGCGGTGGTCTGCCCGCCGGTGCGTGGACGCTGGTGGTCCTGCTGCTCACCAGCACCCGCCCGGAAGGGGACTTCCTCTTCAGCGCGGGCCTGGGGTCGTATGTCTTCCTGCTGGGAGGCATGTTCATCGGTGTGATGTGTGCCACCCTGCCGGTGGTGTCGCAACCGGGCGCGCCGGCCGCCCGACTTGGTAAGTGACGTGACCTTTACGGTGTGACGTCCCCGGGACCCCGCGCGATGTTCCCGGGACACCAAACGCTCCTCCACCGGCGCACAACGGATCCACACGGTGCGGCCACAGGGCGGCCGTCAAGTACGCGACCGCGGCGCCCAGTATGGTGGTGCGCGCCGCCGAGCCGCCCGCGCGAGGTCTGACGGGCGGCGGAGCTAACTGGGAGAACCTGCTTTGAGCCGTGAATCTGACAGTTCGTCCTCCGGGGCCCAGGGGGGTGGCGGCGGTGCCGCCTATCCGTCGGGCACCCCGCCGTACGGATCCCGCCTGTCCCCGTCGCCGGAGACCCTTCAGGGTGGCGTCGGTGACGGTGAGGCGCATGCCGCGGCCAAGCCGGAGGATCCGAAGACCGAAACCACCCTGACGACCCGCATCCGGATCAACATCCCGGGTTCGCGGCCCATTCCGCCGGTCGTCATGCGCAAGCCCGTCGCCGAGGACGGCGTGCCCGCGCCCCGCTCCGGCGAGGACGACGGGGACGGCGCCGAGCACACCGGCGCCACGCCCCGGCCCGAGGGCATCCGCGCCCCGGAGCTGGGCGCGGCGGCCGCCGAGGGGCGCGCGGACGGCGCCAAGGACCGCGAGGGTCGCGAGAAGAGCGGCAAGGGCGGCAAGGGCGACGGCGAGAAGACCAGCGACTGGTTCGCGCCGCCGCGCCGCCCCAAGGGCTCCTCGACCACCCAGAGCACCCCGCTGCCCCCGGCGCCGGAGACCACCCAGCAGTTCCCCGCGCCGGCCCTGGGCGGCGGAACGCAGGCCGACCTGCCGTACTTCACGGACACCGGCGGCCACCCCGGAGCGCCGGAGCCCAGCGGCCCGACGACCGGCCCGGTCACCGGCGAGATGCGGATGCCCGGCGCCCCGGCGCGGGACGAGGACCTGCTGGCGCCGCCCGGTCCGGGGACGCCGACCGGCCCGGGCCTGCCCGACAGCTCGGGCGTCGGCCCGCTGAACGGCGCGGCCGGGCAGCCCCCGACCCCGCCCGGCGGCTCGCCGCTGTCCGGCAGCCTCGGCGCCACCACGGGCGCGAGCCCGGCCGTGCAGCCCGGTCCGGGTGGCTTCGGCGCGGACGCCGGCCCCTCGCCGTCGCTCTTCCGCGACCCCGAGTTCACCGCGCCCAGCGGGCCGGACCAGGTCTCCAGCGACACCCTGGTCAGCGGAGTGCCCGTGGTCCCGCCGGCCGACGCGAAGTCCGGTCCGCCGACCGGGCAGGGCCCGGCCGGGCCGCCGCTGTCCACCGGGGACAGCGCCCCGCCGAGCAGCCCGGCGCCCAAGGCGCCCGCGGCGGGCAAGCCCAAGAAGAAGGGCCGCTCCAAGCTCGTCATGCTGGGCGCTCTGCTGGTGGCCGCGGCCGGGGTCGCGTACACCGCGGGCCTGGTGATGAACCACGCGGACGTGCCCAACGGCACCACCGTCCTCGGCGTCGACATCGGCGGCTCCTCCAAGCAGGTGGCCATCGACAAGCTGGACACCGAGCTGGGCGGCCGTACCGGCGCCCCGCTGAAGGTGACCGTCGACGGCGAGCAGAAGGAGATCAAGCCGTCCGTCGCGGGCCTGACGCTGGACACCGAGGCCACCGTGCGAAACGTCGCGGGTCGCGACTACAACCCGATGACGGTCATCGGCTCGCTCTTCGGCGGCACCCACGAGGCCGAGCCCGCCGTCACCGTCGACGAGGAGAAGCTCCGGGACGCGCTCGGGCGGCTCGCGGGCCACTCGGGCACGGCGCGCGAGGGCACGATCACCTTCAAGCCGGGCAAGGCCGTCCCCGTCTACGGCAGGGAGGGCCAGGGCCTGGACATCGACAAGGCGGTCACCGCCGTGTCCGAGGCCTACCGCGAGCGGGCCGAGACCGGCAAGGACAAGCCGGTCGACCTGCCGATCGTCGCCAAGCGGCCGACGATCAGCAAGGCCGAGGTGGACGCGAAGATGCAGTCCTTCGCCAAGCCCGCGATGTCCGGTCTGATCACGATCAAGACCGATGCCGCGCATGCCATCCAGTTCGGCCCGGACCGCTCGCTGCCGCAGATCCTCTCCATGCGGCCGATCGACGGCAAGCTCCAGCCGCACTTCGACCTCGCCGCGATCAAGAGGCTCTACGGCCAGACCTTCGACGGGGTGCTGATCGAGCGCGCCGACGGCTCCAAGAAGCCGGTCACCCCGCAGGAAGTGGCCATCGCCATGCGGACCGCGCTGCTGGGCAAGTCGACCGCCGACCGGACCGCGGTCATCGACACCTCGCCGAACTAGAGGCGTACGTCCCGAACGGCCCCCGCCCGGCACCGCGCCGGGCGGGGGCCGTTCGCATGGCACCCCCGGGCGGGGCCGTTCGCATGGCACCCATGACATCTGTCATCCCAGGGTCACGACCACAGACACTGCCGCCGACCGGCCCGCTCCGCGAAGCTGGGGTCCATGACAGCGACCACCGCACCCTCCGCCACCGGTGAGCGGGCCCGCACCCCGGCCTCCCCGCCGGTGGTCAGCTTCACCGGCGTCAGCAAGAGCTACGGCAGCGTGCGCGCCGTGGCCGGTCTCGACCTCCACCTCCATCCGGGCGAGACCATCGCCCTGCTGGGACCCAACGGCGCGGGCAAGTCCTCCACCCTCGACCTGCTGCTCGGCCTGCGCACCCCCGACAGCGGCCGCGTAGAGGTCTTCGGCACCTCCCCGCGGCAGGCCATCGCCCGCGGCCGGGTCGGCGCGATGCTGCAGAGCGGCTGCCTCATGGCGGAGGTCACCGTCCGCGAGCTGGTGCGGCTCGCCTGCGATCTGCACCCCCGGGGCTACCCGGTCGACGAGGTCCTGGAGCGGGCGGGCATCACCGACATCGCCGGCCGCAAGGTCAACAAGCTCTCCGGCGGCCAGGAACAGCGGGTGCGCTTCGCGTTCGCCACCGCGGGCGCCTCCGACCTGATCGTGCTGGACGAGCCGACGACCGGGATGGACGTGGCGTCCCGGCAGACCTTCTGGGGCACGATGCGCGACCAGGCCCGGCAGGGCCGCACCATCCTGTTCGCCACCCACTACCTCGAAGAGGCCGACGCGATCGCCGACCGGGTGATCGTGCTGCACCGCGGCCGGGTGCTGGCGGACGGCTCGTCCGCCGAGATCAAGGAGATGGCCGGGGCCCGCCGGATCTCCTTCACTCTCGACGGCCCGCCCGACGAGGCGGCGCTGCGTGCCCTGCCCGCCCTGACCGGCACCGAGATATCGGGGCGTACCGTACGGATGCGGTCCACCGACGCGGACGCGACCGTGCACGCGATCTATGGGCTCGGGCTCTACCCGCACGGTCTGGAGGTCGCCGGACTCGGTCTGGAGCAGGCGTTCCTCGCCATCACCGACGCCGCCACGACGCCCGAGGGGGCGTGACGATGACGACCCTGGTCAAGCTGGAGATCGTCCGCGCTCTGCGCAACAAGAAGTTCATGTTCTTCACGGTCATCTACCCGTCGGCGCTCTTCCTGATGATCGCGGGCAGCTCGAAGAAGACCGACATCGTCCCCGGCACCCCTCTGTCGATGCCGCTCTACTACATGGTCGCGATGGCCTCCTTCGGCGCGCTGACCGCCGTTCTGATGGGCTACAGCGAGCAGATCGCCAAGGAGCGCGAGGGCGGCTGGGTGCGGCAGCTGCGGCTCACCTCGCTGCCCGGACGCGGCTATGTGACGGCCAAGATCGCCTCGGCCGCGGTCACCACCCTCCCGTCGATCGTGGTCGTCTTCATCGTGGCCGCCACCGCCAAGGGCGTGCGGCTGGACGCCGCCTGGGAGTGGCTCGCGCTGACCGGCGCGATCTGGGCGGGCTCGCTCGTCTTCGCCGCCCTGGGCGTGGCCATCGGCTATCTCGCCACCGGCGACGCGGTGCGGCCCCTGACGATGATCATCTACTTCGGTCTGTCGATCCTCGGCGGCCTGTGGATGCCGACCGCCGCCTATCCCCAGTGGCTCCGGAACATCGGCGACTGGCTGCCCACCCACGCCTACGCCGCGCTCGGCCAGGCCATCGAGGTGGGCAACGCCCCGCACCTCAAGGACGTGGCCCTGCTCGCCGGCTATCTGGTCCTGTTCGCGGGCGCGGCGGCCTGGCTGTACCGCAAGGACACCCGCACGACATGACCCGGCGGACCTGGTGGCGCCAAACGGCGGCCCACGACGAGGAGACGGACGCCCCGGCCGTCGGCCAGAGCCCCGAGAACCGCCGGCAGGCCCTGATCAAGCTGTTGTGGATCGGGATCTGGATGGCCTACCTGGGCGCGCCGCTGAGCGACCTCGCGGAGGGCCACCACACCGTGCCCGCCACCGTGTTCGGCGCGCTCGGCCTGCTGGTCTTCGTCGCCATCTATCTGCTGCTGGTCTTCCGGTACACCGGCCGGGTCATGTCCCGCGCCTCCGTCCACCGGGGGCTGGTCACGATCTGTGTGCTCGCCGCCGTCCTCACGGTCACCCTGGGCGACGCCTGGCTGGTGCTGGCCGTCTATGTCTCCGTCGCCTTCGGCGCGGTGCTGCCGCCGCGGATCGCCCGGTGGGCGATCCCGCTGAACACCGTCGCCATGGTGGGCGCCGGGCTGCTGGTCCGTGGCTCGGACGACCTGATGTCGGCCCTGGTCGTCCCCTCCCTGCTCGGCGGCTTCGCGATGAGCGCGGTGGGGCAGATGGTCCGTACGACCCGGGCGCTGCGCGAGGCCCGCGCCACCGTCGCCCAGCTCGCCGCCAACGAGGAGCGGCTGCGGCTCGCCCGCGATCTGCACGACCTGCTGGGCCACTCGCTCTCGCTGATCACGCTCAAGAGCGAACTGGCCGGGCGGATGCTGCCCGGCAAGCCCGAACAGGCGGCGCAGCAGGTCGCCGACATCGAACGGGTCAGCCGACAGGCCCTGGTCGACGTGCGGGAGGCGGTGAGCGGCTTCCGCCGCCCCACCCTGGAGGCCGAGCTGGCCGGGGCCCGCACCGCGCTCGCCGCCGCGGGCATCACCGCCGATCTGCACCGGGCCGGTGTCCACCACCCGGACCTGCCGCCCGACCAGGAGGGCGCGCTGGCCTGGGCGCTGCGCGAGGCGGTCACCAACGTGGTCCGGCACAGCGGGGCGCGCCGCTGCGCCGTGACTCTCAGCGAGGTGGGCGACGACCTGTGCCTGACCGTCACCGACGACGGCCGCGGCGCGGCCGGGCCGCACGGCAACGGGCTGACCGGCCTGGCCGAGCGGCTCCAGCTGGCCGACGGCCGCCTGGAGACCGGCCCGGGCGCCCACGGCGGCTTCACCCTGCGCGCCCTCGCCCCGCTCTCCCGGAGCGCGGATCTCCCCGCCGAGCCGGCCCCCGGCCCGTAACCGCCGCCCTGGCCCATGACCGGCCGTCGCCCGTTACGCTGCCCGGATGATCCGGGTACTGCTGGCCGAGGACCAGTCCATGGTGCGGGAGGCGCTGGCCGCGCTGCTCGGTCTTGAGGACGAGATCGAGGTCGTCGCCCAGGTGGCCCGCGGCGACGAGGTCGTGGACGCGGCCCGGGACCACCGGCCCGATGTCGCGCTGCTGGACATCGAGATGCCGGGGCTGAGCGGCATCGAGGCCGCCGCCGCGCTGCACCAGGCGCTGCCCGGCGTACGGATCGTGATCCTCACGACCTTCGGCCGCCCCGGCTATCTGCGCCGCGCCATGGAGTCCGGCGCCGACGCCTTCCTGGTCAAGGACGCCCCCGCCGCCCAGCTCGCGGACGCCATACGGCGGGTGCTGCGCGGCGAGCGGGTCATCGACCCGACCCTGGCCGCGGCGGCCCTGGTGGACGGGGCCAGCCCGCTGACCGCGCGGGAGCGCGAGGTGCTGGGCGCCTCGGCGGACGGGTCGACCAACGCCGAGCTGGCCCGGGCGCTGGGCCTGTCGCAGGGCACGGTCCGCAACTACCTCTCCACGGCCATCCAGAAGACCGCCGCCCGCAACCGGGCCGACGCGGTCCGCATCGCCCGCGACAAGGGCTGGCTTTGACGGAAACGCGCGGTCAGTTGAGCCGTGCCCGGGCCGCGCGCGCCTGGCGCCGTACCGCCTCCGCCGCCTCCGGCTCCATCACGGCCACCACCTCCGCGTACTCCTCCAGCTCCCGCGCCCCGGTGAGGAAGTCGCCGCGCTCGACCAGCAGCCGCGCCCGCTCGTAGCGCAGCCGGGCGGGGTGGCTGGGCAGCAGCAGCGCCAGCTCGACCGCCCACAGCTGGACATCGGTGCGCTCGGGCCGGGCGGCGGCCCAGGCGCGGATGTTGTTGAGGATGCGCAGCATGATGTCCAGCGGATCGGCCGGGCCCAGCACCGACGGCTCCGGCGGCGCGCCGGTGACCCCCGACACCAGCAGCGCCGCGTCCTGGCCGGACAGCCGCCGGCCGCCGTCGAACGGGTCGGCCAGCACATGGTCCCCGTACGGATCTCCGAAGCCGACCACGAAGTGGCCCGGCAGCGCGACCCCGTACACCGGCGCGCCCGCCCGCCGCGCGACCTCCATCCACACCAGCGACAGCAGGATCGGCAGCCCCCGGCGGCGCCGCAGCACCTGGTGCAGCAGCGAGGACTCCAGCCGCCGGTAGTCGGCGGCGGCGCCCCGGAAGCCGTACCGCTCGCCGAGCACCCGGGCGAGCGCGTCGGCCCAGGCGGCGGGCCCGCCGGGGGAGAACGGAACCTCCCCGGCCAGCCGGTCCAGTTCGATCTGCGCCTCGTCGATCCCGGCCTCGTCGAACCCGTCGTCGGCCTCCATGCCCATCAGCAGGCACAGCAGCGCTAGGTCGGGGCGCTCCTCGCGGGCCTCGTCGGCGAACCTCCGGCGTGGTGACGTCTCGTTCATGCGCTATCGGCGCTGGGCGCGCGCCAGTGGTGGTAGCTGTGGTGGAGGGTGAACCCCAGGCCGTCGTAGAGGGCGTGGGCGCCGCTGTTGTCCGTCTCGACCTGGAGGTACGCGGCCGAGGCACCCTCGTCCAGCGCCTGGCGGGCCAGCGCGGTCATCACGGCCCGGGCCAGCCCCTGCCGGCGCCGCTCCGGGGCGGTCTCCACCGCCGCGAACCCGGCCCAGCGGCCGTCCACGACACAGCGCCCGATCGCGGCCGGGGCCTCTTCGGCAGCCTCCCCTGGCTCTCCGCGTATCGTCGCGAACCACACCGACGGGCCGCCGGAGAGCACCGCCGACGCCTCGGGAGTGGGCCGGGAAGAGCGCTGGTAGCGGGCCAGCCAGGCGTCGTCGATCCGCCGGGAGAGCGTCACCGCCGAGACGTCGGCGTCCTGGTCGGCGATCGGGGCCAGGGCCGCGATGCGCAGCTGCGCGGAGACCTCCCGGGTCCAGCCGCGCTTCTCCAGCTCCGCGGCCAGCGGCTCCTGGGTGCCCTCGGCGCCCGTGCTGACCTGGATGTACGCGGGCAGCCCGCGCTCGGCGTACCAGCCGGTCACCCGGCGCAGCGCCTCGTCGAGACCGTGGCCGGGGTCGCCGAGCGGCAGGACGGAGTTGGCGCGGCGGGTGAACCCGCCGGACGCGCGCAGTTCCCACTCGCCCAGCCGCTCGCTGGTCGTCGGCGGCCAGCCGCGGGCGGCGACCCGGTCCAGCTCGCGCGCGCTCGCCGCCGGACCCCGGCGGCGGGCCGGCGCGGCGGGCACCACCTTGCCCGCGACCAGCGAGGACTCCTCTATCCGGACGGACTCTCCGGTGCGGCGGGTGATGTGCAGCACACCTTCGGTCCACGATGTGAGAACGCCGACCACGTCCGTGAACCTCTCCGGGCCGCTCCGGTCGCCGGTGAGTAGTCTGACCGACACTCGTTTCCGCACGTCATCGGGGGTGATCCGGACCTCTAGCCGTCCGCCGGTGGTGAAATCCACTGCTCTGCCAACCCCTCATGTGCGTCCGGTGCCCCGGAACGGAGATACTAGGTGCGGGCATCGACGACGCCGCGCTCCCGCGCGATACAGCCCTAAGAGGAGGAACGACAGCGTGACCTACGTCATCGCGCAGCCTTGTGTCGACCTGAAGGACAAGGCGTGCATCGAGGAGTGCCCCGTCGACTGTATCTACGAGGGCCAGCGGTCCTTGTACATCCACCCGGACGAATGCGTCGACTGCGGGGCTTGTGAGCCGGTCTGCCCGGTCGAGGCGATCTTCTACGAGGACGACACTCCGGAAGAGTGGAAGGACTACTACAAGGCGAACGTCGAGTTCTTCGACGAGCTCGGTTCGCCCGGCGGTGCGAGCAAGCTCGGCCTGATCGAGCGCGACCACCCCTTCATCGCCGCGCTTCCGCCGCAGGAGCACGACGAGTGACCCTGCCCGGGAACTGAGACCCGGCGCGGCCTTCGGTCCCGCATGGCTGTGGCCTGCGGGACCGGGCTGTTCCCGGGAATCCACCCGGGATTCCCGGGGCCCGGCGGGTGCCGGACACCTCTCCAGGATGCCGGACACGCCGTGCGCCCCGGGCTGTTTCGAAGAAAGCGAGCCACCCCGTGCCACCCGTCTCCGCCCGCCTGCCGGTCTTCCCCTGGGACCGGCTCGAACCGTACAAGGCGACCGCCGCCGCCCATCCGGACGGCATCGTCGACCTCTCGGTGGGCACCCCCGTCGACCCGGTCCCCGAGCTGATCCGCACCGCGCTGGCCGGCGCTGCGGACAGCCCCGGCTATCCGACCGTCTGGGGCACCCCCGCGCTGCGGGACGCGCTGACCGGGTGGGTCGAGCGGCGGCTGGGCGCGCGAGGGGTCACCCACACCCAGGTGCTGCCCGTGATCGGCTCGAAGGAGCTGGTGGCCTCGCTGCCCGCGCAGCTCGGCCTCGGCCCCGGCGACAAGGTCGCCTTCCCCCGGCTGGCCTACCCGACGTACGAGGTGGGCGCGCGGCTCGCGGGCGCCGAGCCGGTGCCGTACGACGAGCCTACGGATCTGGACCCGGCGGGGCTGAAGCTGCTGTGGCTGAACTCCCCGTCCAACCCCACCGGCCGGGTGCTGTCCCGGGACGAGCTGCGGGCCGCGGTGGAGTGGGCGCGGGCGCACGGGGCGCTGCTGGTCAGCGACGAGTGCTACCTGGAGCTGGGCTGGGAGGCGGACCCGATGTCCGTCCTGCACCCGGACATCTCCGGCGGGAGCTTCGACGGGCTGGTCGCGGTCCACTCGCTGTCCAAGCGGTCCAACCTGGCGGGCTACCGCGCGGCGTTCCTCGCCGGTGACGAGAGCGTGCTCGGTGAGCTGCTGAAGATCCGCAAGCACGGCGGGATGATCGTGCCCGCCCCGGTGCAGGCCGCCACGGTCGCCGCGCTCGGCGACGACAAGCACGTCGCGGAGCAGCGCGAGCGCTACGAGGCGCGGCGGGCCGCGCTGCGCGGCGCGCTGCAGGGGCACGGCTTCCGCATCGAGCACAGCGAGGCGTCGCTGTACCTGTGGGCGACGCGCGACGAGCCGTGCTGGGACACCGTCGGCGCGCTGGCGGAGCTGGGCATCCTGGTGGCGCCCGGCGAGTTCTACGGCCCGGCGGGCGGGGCATACGTCCGCGTCGCGTTCACCGCGACGGACGAGCGCGTGGCGGCGGCGGTGCGCCGCCTGACCGCCTGACGCGACGAACGGAGGGGGCCCCGGCCGCTGTGGCGGCCGGGGCCCCTGACGTCAGGGGGCTCAGCCGAGCAGCGGGAGTCCCTTCACCGACGGCAGGCCCTTGACCGGGAGCTCGTCGGCCTGCTGCGGGGCGCCGGGCGCGACCTGCTGCGGAGCCGGGGCGGCGGCCGGTGCGGGCGCCGGGGCGGGGACCGGGGCCGGGGCCGGGGCGGGGTGCACCGGGGCGCCCTTGGCGTGGACGCCCTTGCCCTTGGCCAGACCCTTGCTCAGGCCCGCCTTGCCCTTGCCCTTGGCGTGCAGGCCACCCTTGCCCTTGGCGTGGGCGCCGCCCTTCCCCTTGCCCAGGCCCTGCTTGGCGGCGTGGGCCGCGCCCTTGCCCTTGGCCTGGGAGCCCTTGGCCGTGGCGGGCTTGGCGGGCGCGGCCTCGGCGGGCGCGCCCTTGTCCGGGGTGCTCTGCGCCGGGGTGGCCTTGGCGGGGAGGATCTCCTTGACGGTCCGCCCGGCCTGCTGCGAGGCGACGTCGGCCAGCTCACCGACGGAGGAGGGGTCCAGCGCGCTCAGCCCGCCCAGCTTGGGAGTGTGCGGCAGGGCCGGATCCGCCGCACTCGCGGCGCCGGCGGCACCGACCACGGGAGTCGCGCTCGCCGCTACCAGCAGCGCGGCCCGGGCGATCCGACGCGTGAGAGGGAGGGACATGGTTCTCCTTTGACGGGGGGACAAATGCGGTGAAGCGTCCAGCGATCGGACGCAGTGAATATCGCGTGAGCGGCGCGAAGGTTGCGGTGCCCCAAGGTAAAGAATTGATAATGCGTCGCATTATCCGTTTACGCGCAAAACATGCGTCCACAACGGCGGCCCAACGCCCCGTCAACGGCGCTGAGCTGCGGCGACCTATCCCGTTATCGCATGAGGGTGAGGCGTATATCCGACCCGGAACTCTTGTCGGACGTGCGCCAGCCGTCCCCTGAATTCCGTGCGCTCCATACGTGCTTGCCGTAAGAGACCCGTTCGATGCGCAACTCGTCCGAGTGAGCCACCGCCCAATAGGCCAGCTCCCAGCCGCGCTGCTCCGGGCCGCCCCGGGCCGAGGTGTCCGCCACCGGGACCAGCACCTCCCGGGGGACCGCGGCGTGCTTGCCGCCGCCCTGGCCCGCCACGTTCAGCCGCGACCGGGCGTCCGCCCCGAACTCCCGCTTCAGCGCCGCCCGCACGCGCGCCGGATCGCCCGCCTTGCCGTCGTCCGGCGGCCCCGGGCAGCTGAAGGCGGCCGCCGAACGCCCGGTGAGGGTGGCGGTCAGCACCACGGCCTCCGTCTCGTGCTTCGCGTACGCCTGCGGGAAGCCGCTGTACTGCACGCGCTGTGCGGCCACCGTGAGCGGCAGCCGCGAGTAGCCGGGCACCTTCACCAGGTGGTCGTAGAACTTCCCGGCCGCGTACACCGGATCCTGGATCTGCCGCGCCGTACCCCAGCCCTGCGAGGGGCGTTGCTGGAACAGCCCGAGCGAATCCCGGTCGCCGCGGGTGATGTTGCGCAGCCCCGACTCCTGCAGGGCGGTGGCGAGCGCGATCGTGACGGCCCGCTCCGGCAGGCCGCGGGAGGCGGCCACGGCCTCGATCGTGGCGGCGTTCACGGCCTGTTCGGGGTCGAGCGGCACATCGCCGCCCTCCGCCCGCGCGACGCACCGCGGCGGCCCGCCGCCGCCCGTCAGCAGGTGCGCCGATACGTACGCGACGAGCCCCAGCAGGACGGCACACGCGACCGCGGCACGGAGCAGGCGGGGACGGCTGGAGAAGACGGACCGGGGCACGCGGCACACGTTACTGGGTGGCCCGGGGCCCGGTGCCGCACAGGGGCCGGGGGGTGGGAAAGGCCACGCCCCGAGTCCGGCGGCGGGCCGTCATCGGACAAGAGCTAGGGTCGCCGGTATGGCACACCCAGCACTCGATCTGTCCCTGGACGCGGCCCGGCTCACCGCCCGGCTCGTCGACTTCCCCTCGGTCAGCGGCGACGAGAAGGCGCTCGCCGACGCCGTCGAGCAGGCCCTGCGCGCCCTGCCGCACCTGACCGTCGACCGGGACGGGGACGCCGTCGTCGCCCGTACGAACCTGGGGCGTGCCGAACGGGTCGTGCTGGCCGGTCACCTCGACACCGTGCCGATCGCCGACAACGTGCCCTCCCGGCTGGACGAGGACGGCACGCTGTGGGGCTGCGGCACCTCCGACATGAAGTCCGGCGTCGCCGTGCAGCTGCGCATCGCCGCGACCGTGCCCGAGCCCAACCGCGACCTCACCTTCGTCTTCTACGACCACGAGGAGGTCGCCGCCGAGCTGAACGGCCTGAAGCGGCTGGCCGAGCACCACCCCGAGTGGCTGGCCGCCGACTTCGCCGTGCTGCTGGAGGGCACCGAGGGCAAGGTCGAGGGCGGCTGCCAGGGCACGCTCCGGGTGCGGGTGACCACGGGCGGGCACCGCTCGCACTCCGCGCGCAGCTGGCTCGGCGAGAACGCCATCCACAAGGCCGCCCCGATCCTGGACCGGCTGGCCGCGTACCAGCCGCGGCACGTGGACATCGACGGGCTCGTCTACCGCGAGGGGCTGAACGCGGTGGGCATCGAGGGCGGGATCGCGGGCAACGTCATCCCCGACGCCTGCGCCGTGACCGTGAACTACCGCTTCGCGCCGGACCGTTCGGAGGCCGAGGCGCTCGCCCACGTCCGCGAGGTCTTCGACGGCTTCGAGGTGACCGTCACCGACTCAGCGCCCGGCGCCCTCCCCGGTCTTTCCCACCCGTCGGCCGCCGCCTTCGTGGCGGCGATCGGCGGCGAGGCGGCCCCCAAGTTCGGCTGGACCGACGTCGCCCGCTTCTCGGCGCTCGGCGTGCCCGCCGTCAATTACGGCCCCGGCGACCCCAAGCTGGCCCATACGCGCGAGGAGCACGTGGACACCGCGCTGGTGCTGGAGGCCGAGGAGCGGCTGCGGGTCTGGCTGACCGGCTGAGCCGCCGCGTTCAGCCGTCCCGAGCGGCCGAGTCGCCCGGTCGAACGCAGTCGTCCGCTTATTCGCAGATCAGAGAACAGATGAGCGTGGCGCGGATTTCGGACTTTCGCCGCCCGGTGGGCCTACGCTGAACGACAGATCTTTGGCAGATCTTGGCGAAGGGAGCACATCGATGGGCAACGCCGAGGAAGAGCGAGCGCTGCACGAGCAGCGTCTGGGCCCGGTCGTGCGCCGTCGCCACCAGATGCGGCCCGGTACGACGGACCAGCGCCTGCTGGACAGCCAGCCGAGCACCAACTGGGTGCACGAGGACCCGTTCCGCGTGATGCGCATCCAGTCGGAGTTCGTCGAGGGCTTCGGCACGCTGGCCGAGCTGGGACGGGCGGTCAGCGTGTTCGGCTCCGCCCGTACGCCCGAGGGGTCACCGGAGTACGAGGCGGGAGTGAAGATCGGACGGGCCCTGGCCGAGGCCGGGTTCGGGGTGATCACCGGTGGCGGCCCCGGCGCGATGGAGGCCGCCAACCGCGGTGCGGTCGAGGCGGGCGGCGTCTCCGTCGGCCTCGGCATCGAGCTGCCGTACGAGCAGGGCCTGAACCCGTACGTCGACATCGGCGTGAACTTCCGCTACTTCTTCGTAAGAAAAACAATGTTTGTGAAGTACGCTCAAGGGTTCGTGGTGCTGCCCGGCGGGCTGGGCACCCTCGACGAGTGCTTCGAGGCCCTGACCCTCGTGCAGACGAAGAAGGTGACCCAGTTCCCGATCGTTCTCTTCGGCAGCTCCTACTGGGGCGGTCTGGTCGACTGGCTGGAGAACACGCTGATCGCCCAGGGCAAGGCGTCCCAGCAGGACCTGGAGCTGTTCCACCTCACCGACGACATCGACGAGGTGGTCGACCTGGTGACCAAGGAGTCCGGCTGACCCGACGCGGGAGCCGCACCGGGCCTCAGGCCAGTCCCCGGCGGGCGACCGCCGGGGGCCGGTGGCCCGCGATGGACGACACCATGTCCAGCACCTGACGGGTCTCGGCCACCTCGTGCACCCGGTAGACCTGGGCGCCCAGCCAGGCGGAGACCGCGGTCGTCGCGAGCGTCCCGATCACCCGCTCCTTGACCGGGCGGTCCAGCGTCTCGCCCACGAAGTCCTTGTTGGACAGCGAGACCAGCACCGGCCAGCCGGTCTCCCTCAGCTCCCCGAGCCGCCGGGTGGCCTCCAGCGAGTGGCGGGTGTTCTTCCCGAAGTCATGACCCGGGTCGATCATGATCCCGTCGCGCCGGACGCCCAGCTCCACCGCGCGCTCCGCGAGCCCCAGGGTGACCCGCAGGATGTCCGCCACCACGTCGTCGTAGCCGATCCGGTGCGGCCGGGTGCGCGGTTCGGCCCCGCCCGCGTGCGTACAGACCAGCCCGGCGCCGTACCGGGCGGCGACCTCGGCGAGCTTGGGGTCGACCCCGCCCCAGGCGTCGTTGAGCACGTCCGCGCCCGCCGCGCAGACCGCCTCGCCGACCTCGTGCCGCCAGGTGTCCACGCTGATCACCACGTCCGGATGGCGGCGCCGCACCTCGGCCACGAAGCCGACCGTGCGCCGCGCCTCCTCGTCGGCACCGACCTCCTCCCCGGGGCCGGCCTTCACCCCGCCGATGTCGATGATCGCCGCGCCGTCCGCGACGGCCTGCTCGACGCGGGTGAGCGCGGGCTCGTCGCGGAAGGTCGCACCCTGGTCGTAGAAGGAGTCCGGAGTCCGGTTGACGATCGCCATGATCACTCGCTCGTTCTCGTCGAACTCGCGTCGGCCCAGCCGCAGCATGCGTACTTCCTCTCAGGTGTCCGGCAGCGACGATAACTGTCAGTGGGGCATGGCACGATCGGGTCAGACAGTTGACGGGGCCGACGTCACGCGTGACGTCACGGCCGAGCCGCCCTAGCCGAGGAGAACGATCACCGTGTTCCTGTTCTTGCTGATCACGCTGGTCGTCGTGGTCGGCGCCGTCACCCTCGCCGTGGTCGGCGGTGGCGACGGCGGCCAGCTCTCCGAGGCGCCGCCCGACCGGCTGGACGACCCGCTGCCCGCCGGCCGGCCGCTGGACCGGGAGGACGTCGAGGCGCTGCGGCTGCCGATGACGCTGCGCGGCTACCGGATGGCGGACGTGGACGATGTGCTGGGGCGGCTGGGCGCCGAGCTGGCCGAGCGGGACGCCCGGATCGCCGAGCTGGAGGAGGCCCTGGCGGGCGCGCGGACCCCGGGGTATGACGACGGCACGGCCGCCGAGGGCCCGGCCGGTTTCGAGGGGAGCGGATCGTGAGCGGTCAGGGGACGGTCGTCGGAGCGGACGGCCTGGCGCGCTGCCCGTGGGGGCTGGAGACCGAGTCCATGGCGGACTACCGGGTCTACCACGACACCGAGTGGGGCCGTGCGGTCCGCGGCGACGACGCGCTGTACGAGCGGATCTGCCTGGAGGCGTTCCAGTCCGGGCTGTCCTGGCTGACGATCCTGCGCCGCCGGGAGGGGTTCCGGGCCGCCTTCGCCGACTTCCGGATCAAGGCCGTCGCGGAGTTCACCGAGGCCGACGAGCAGCGGCTGCTCGCCGACCCCGGCATCATCCGCAACCGGGCCAAGATCACGGCCACCATCGGTAACGCGCGGGCCGCGGCGGAGCTGGCCGAGGGCGAGCTGGAGGAGCTGATCTGGTCCTACGCCCCCGACCCCGCCACCCGCCCGGTCCCGCGCACCTTCGCCGACGTCCCGGCGATCACCCCGGAGTCCACGGCGCTCAGCCGAGAGCTGAAGAAGCGCGGCTTCCGCTTCGTCGGGCCCACCACGGCCTACGCCCTGATGCAGGCCTGTGGCCTGGTCAACGACCACCTGGCCGACTGCCACGTCCGTGACCTCGTGTGACACTCCGACTCCGACCCGTCGCCGCAGGTCAGCGGCCCGTGAACCTCGGCTGCCGCTTCTCGACGAAGGCGTCCACCGCGGTGCGGTGGTCCTCCGAGGAGCCCGCGCGGCGCTGCAGCTCGTCCTCCTTGGTCAGGGAGTCGGTGAGGCTGTGCCCGGCCGCGTAGGCGAGCGATTCCTTGATCGCCGCGTAGGCGGCGGTCGGGCCCTCGGCCAGCCGCCGGGCGATCGCCGCCGCCTCGGTGGGCAGGTCGGCGGCGGGGACGACCCGGTTGGCGATGCCCAGCTCCAGCGCCTCCGCCGCGCTGACGCCGCGCGGGAAGAGCAGCAGGTCGGCGGCCCGGCCGTGGCCGATCAGGCGCTGCAGGGTCCACGAGACGCCGGAGTCGGCGGTCAGCGCGACGCCCGCGAACGAGGTGTTGAACGAGGCGGTGTCGGCCACGATCCGGTAGTCGGCGGCGAAGGCGAAGCCCGCCCCGGCCCCGGCCGCGACCCCGTTCACCGCCGCGATCACCGGCTTCGGCATCCCGGCGATCGCGGTCACGATCGGGTTGTAGTGCAGCGAGACGGTGCTCATCGTCGAGCCCTCGGCCCGGTCCCCCCGGGCCTGTGCCTCGCGGTCGGCGGCCAGCAGCCCGATGTGCTCCTTGAGGTCCTGCCCGACGCAGAACGCACGCCCGGTGCCGGTGAGCAGGACGGCCCGCACCGCCGGATCCTCGGCGGCCTGCAGCAGCGCGTCGCGCAGCGCCACCTTGGTGTCGATGTTGAGCGCGTTCATGGCGTCGGGACGATTCAGGGTGATCGTCGCGAGCCCGTCGGCCTGCTCGTAGAGCACGGTGTCGGTCATGGGCGGCCCTCCCGTGGGCAGATGTTCGGTGGCGGCGGGCGTACGTTATCGCGATCGCCTCCCCGAATTGAGTGGTTTTGGGGGACCGCTTCGCACGGGGGTTGCCGACCGATGTTGGTCATCGGGTCATGGCATGCGGGATAATGACAGAGAAGCAACGTGTTCGATGCCGGTGACGCCTGGGTTGTCGGCTGCGATGAGCTGGTTTCAGGAAGGGGAACGAGCATGGCGGCCATGAAGCCGCGGACGGGCGACGGCCCGCTCGAGGTGACCAAGGAGGGGCGGGGCATCGTCATGCGCGTTCCGCTCGAAGGCGGCGGTCGGCTCGTCGTGGAGCTGACACCCGACGAGGCCGACGCGCTCGGCGATGCACTGAAGAAGGTCGTCGGCTGAGCCACCGGCCCCACCATCACCCGAGCTCCGCCCCGGCGTCCGGTACGAGGTACCGGACGCCGGGGCGGTGCTGTGTGCGGGGACTTCCGGTGCGGCGGGGAGCGCCGGTTTCTCTCAGCCGCCGCGATTGACGGCGCAGAGCAGGCCGTCCCCGACCGGCAGCAGCGAGGACTGCAGCACGGTGGACTCGCGTACGGTGCGCAGCAGCTCCCGCAGCCGCAGCACCTCGGCGGGCTGGGCGGCGGAGTCCACGGTCCGCCCGTTGGCGAAGACTCCCTCGAAGCAGACCAGGCCGCCCGGCCGCAGCAGCCGCAGCGCCTCTTCCAGGTACTCCAGGCACTCCAGCCGGTCGCCGTCGCAGAACACCAGGTCGTAGCCGCCGTCGGCGAGCCGGGGGAGGACGTCCAGGGCGCGGCCGGGGATGAAGCGCGCCCGGTTCCCGGCGAAACCGGCGGCCCGGAAGGCCTGCCGGGCGAACTGCTGCATCTCGGGTTCGGTGTCCACGGTGGTCAGCACGCCGTCGGGGCGCATGCCGTGCAGCAGATGGATGCCGGAGACACCGGTCCCGGTGCCGATCTCGGCGACGGCCTTGGCATCCGCGGCGGCGGCGAGCAGGCGCAGCGCGGCGCCGGTGCCCGCGGACACCGAGCGCAGCCCTGCCTCCCGGGCCCGGTCACGGGCCCAGTGAAGGGCTTCGTCCTCGGCGACGAACGCGTCGGCGAACGCCCAGCTCGTCTGCCGGTTGCCGGTAATGACCCTCTCCTGTCCCCGTAGTTGGCGCAACGGTGACTGTATCCGCTGCGCACGGGAACCCGCAGATGGGACCAGGCGTTGTGGAGAGAAGGGGGGACTGTATGGATCACGACCAAATGCAGGTCAAAAATGCTTATCCGGAGCTAACGGGCGAGGTGGATATGGTAGGGGCTCTACTGGACACCACCAGAGCCGACAGGGGAGGTGCGGCTGCGACCGGTGACCGGCGAGTGCTGAGGCGCTTTCGCAGGTCAGCGGGCGAGCCGAAATCCGTGACCGACACCGCTGACCGTTCCCGTTCCGCCGACTCCACCACCGCGACCTTTGCCACCACCGCGTCGTTCGGTGCGGAGGGGGACGCTCCGGCGTGGACGCCTCCCACCTGGGAGGAGATCGTCAGCACGCACAGCGCACGGGTCTACCGCCTTGCCTATCGGCTCACCGGTAACCAGCACGACGCCGAGGACCTCACCCAGGAGGTGTTCGTCCGCGTCTTCCGCTCGCTGTCGACGTACACCCCCGGCACGTTCGAGGGCTGGCTGCACCGCATCACCACCAATCTCTTCCTCGACATGGTCCGCCGTCGTCAGCGCATCCGCTTCGACGCCCTCGCCGAGGACGCGGCCGAGCGGCTCCCCAGCCGTGAGCCCTCCCCCCAGCAGCACTTCAACGACACCCACTTCGACGCCGATGTGCAGCAGGCGCTGGACACCCTCGCCCCGGAGTTCCGCGCGGCCGTCGTGCTCTGCGACATCGAGGGCCTGTCGTACGAGGAGATCGCCGCGACACTCGGCGTCAAGCTGGGCACCGTGCGCAGCCGGATCCACCGTGGCCGCTCGCATCTGCGCAAGGCGCTGCAGCACCGCGCCCCGGCGGGTGCGCGCGCCGAGCAGCAGCGCGAGGTCGCCGCGGTGGTGCCGCGGGTCTCCGGACCGCGGCTGAGCGGGGAGGTCGGAATCGCGTGACCCGATCAGGCGGTCCGTCCCCCGCCGAGCAGCATCTCGGCGACCGCCTTGCGGCTCTGGTCGACGGCGAACTCGGGCATGACGCGCGTGAGCGCGTGCTCGCACACCTGGCGACGTGCTGTAAGTGCAAGGCGGAGGCCGACGCGCAGCGGCGGCTGAAGAGCGTGTTCGCCGAGACGGCGCCCCCGGCGCCGTCCGAAGGCTTCCTGGCCCGTCTGCAGGGCCTCCCGGCCATCGGCGGTGACGACGACGGCCCGGGAAGCGGTTCCCCTTTCGCGGACCCGGGCGTCCTCGGCCTGCGCGGCGGCGCGCGGAGCGTACGGGAGGACGCCCCGGACGTGCGGGCGTCGGAGCGCAGACGGGAGCAGACGTTCGCGTATCTGCCCGCGGTGGCGCCGGTGGACCCGGTCGCCGCCGTCTCGGCGCACCGGGAGCGCGGCTTCCGGATCCATGAGGTGGAGCGCCCCGGGCCGCGCCGCCGCTTCGCCTTCGCGGCCGCGGGCGCGGTGTCCCTGGCCGCCTTCGCGCTCGGCGCCGCCCTGCCGCTGGAGGCGGCGGTCGACCCCGGCCCCCGGCCGGACGGCTCGGACACCGCGGTCACCCCGGTCGACGCCGACACCGTCGGCACGGGCACCCGTGAGCGGACCGGCGGCGACGTGGGGCTGCTGGCCACCACCGCGACCCGGCCCGCCGGGCTCCCCTCCCCGAGCGCGACCCCGAGCCACCCGCTGCTGAGCCGGCCCTCCGGCGCCGCGGTGAACCCGCTGATACAGCCGGCCCTGTCGGTCAAGGACCTGCTGCGGGCCCCGACCTCCACCCCGGCGGCGCCCGCGCCGACCCAGCTGGAGGGCCCGACCCAGCCGGCGTCGAGCACCCCCTACCTCGGGTTCGGCACGCCCCCGCCCTAGGGCGGCCCCCGCCCTGGCGACCCGGGGATTCTGCGCAATATCGCTCATACGTCCGGTCGTTCCGCTCGTTCCGCGCACGCGGGCCCGGGTGGACTGATTGAATCGCTTCCGGGCAGCCCTGCCCTGTCGGGGGCACCCCCGACGGTGGCCGTGGGCGAGCCGAAGAGTCGCGGTGACGTACGACCCGGGCGGCGCGGTTGGCGTCCGCTTGCGGGAACTTGGGGAGATCATGGACGAGCGGAAGGCCCCCGGGCCCAAGCCGAAGTGGTGGAGCCGTCCGGTCGCACGACCCGGCGACCGGCAGCCGGACGCGGCGGCGGAGACCGGCACGGAGCCGTCGGCCGGGACCGAGGCGGAAGCCGCGGCGGAGACGGCGGCCGAGCGGCCACCCGCCGCCGGGGGCGCCCGCGAGGCGGCGGACGCGGCCCGCGCGGGCGCCGGGCGGCCGCTGCACGAGCCCGATCCGTACAGCACCCCGCCCTACGGCGGCCCCGGGCCCTGGGCCCCGGCCCCACCCGTACAGCACCCGGGCACGACCCCGGCGCACGGTACGAACCTGCCGCCCGGCGCCGTCCCGCACTCCGCCCCGCAGCCGGGGATCCCGCAGCCCGGGATGGTGACCCCGGCGCACGGCACCCAGCTGCCGCCCGGGGGCCACGGCGCGCCGCCGCTCGTTCCGCACCCCGAGATGGTGCCCCCGGCCGAGGGCACCCCGGTCCCGGCCCAGTGGCAGAGCTACGACCCCTGGACCGTGGCCCGGCCGCCCGCCGAGCGCAAGGTGGTCTCCCGCCGCCGCGCGTTCGTCGCCGTCCTGCTGATCGCGCTGATCGCGGGGTGCCTGGGCGGCGGGATCGGCGCGTACGCCGAGCGGGACCGGGCCTCCGGGGGCGTCGACGTGAAGCTTCCGCAGGCCCCGCTGGAGAAGGGCACCCGGGACCCGGACAGCATCGCGGGCATCGCCTCCAGCGCGCTGCCGGGCGTGGTGACCATCCATGTCAGCGGCAGTTCCGAGGAGGGCACCGGCACCGGCTTCGTCCTCGACAAGCAGGGCCACATCCTCACCAACAACCACGTCGTGGCGCCCGCCGGTTCCGACGGCGACATATCGGTGACCTTCAACGGCGGCCAGACCGCCCGCGCCGAGCTGGTCGGCCGGGACGCCGGGTACGACCTGGCGGTCATCCGGGTCGAGGGCGTCTCCGGGCTGAGCCCGCTGGCGCTGGGCAACTCCGACTCCGTCCGGGTCGGCGACCCGGTGGTGGCGATCGGCGCCCCGTTCGACCTGGCGGGCACGGTCACCTCCGGCATCATCAGCGCCAAGGAGCGTCCGATCACCGCGGGCGGCGAGAAGGAGGACGGCAGCGACATCTCCTATGTCGACGCGCTGCAGACCGACGCCCCGATCAACCCGGGCAACTCCGGCGGCCCGCTGGTCGACGGCAAGGCGCGGGTCATCGGGATCAACAGCGCCATCCGGGCCGCCGACGACGGCGCCGAGCTGGGCGGTCAGGGCGGCTCCATCGGCCTGGGCTTCGCGATCCCGATCAACCAGGGCAAGCGGGTCGCCGAGGAGCTGATCAACACCGGCAAGGCAACCCACCCGGTGATCGGCGTCACGCTCAACATGGAGTACACGGGCGACGGGGCCCGGGTGAACAGCATGGGCGCCGACGGCCCGCCGGTCACCCCGGACGGCCCGGGCGACAAGGCGGGGATCAAGGCCGGTGATGTGATCACCGAGGTGGACGGCGTCCGGGTGCACAGCGGCCAGGAGCTGATCGTCAAGATCCGCAGCCACCGCCCCGGCGACCGGCTCCGGCTGACCGTCAAGCGGGACGGCGACGAGCGCTCCGTGGAGCTGACGCTGGGCTCGGCGAGCAGCGAGGGCTAGCCCGCCCTGACGGGAGGGCCGGCCGCGCCCTGACGCCCGATGTTGGCCCGGGCGTCTCCCGCGCCGGCCCTGCCGACAGGTACGGTGTTGAGTGGCCCACTCAGGGTTTCGGACGTCTTCTAGGAGCTGCAAGGTGTTGGACATAGGACCTCTCGAGCTTGTCGCGCTCGTTGTCCTTGCGGTGCTCATCTTCGGCCCGGAAAAGCTTCCGAAGGTCATCCGGGACGTATCGCAGTTCATCCGCAAGGTCCGGGAGTTCTCCGACAGCGCCAAGGAGGACATCCGCTCCGAGCTGGGGCCCGAGTTCAAGGACTTCGAGTTCGAGGACCTGAACCCCAAGACGTTTGTGCGCAAGCACGTGCTCGACAACGACGAGCTGGGCCTCAAGGAGATCCAGAACGGGTTCGACCTCCGCAAGGAGATGGCCGAGGTCGCCGACTCCGTGAACGGCCGGGAGAGTGACGTCCCACACGGCTCTTCAGGGGGCTCCGGCGCCACCCCGCCGTCCCTGTCCAAGGGCGACTCCGGCACCCCTGACCTGCTGCGCAAGCGCGATGACCAGCCTGGTGAGGACCGTCCGCCTTTCGACTCCGACGCCACTTGATCCCCCCGTATGCCCGGGCTGGTTGACCCGTATGGCTATCCTCCCTTTGTCCGGGGTGAGGTCGCCCGAAGGGGGGCGGGCCGCCCACGACGAAGGGCAACGAGGAGGCTCCGCGCACATGGGCACGACGAGTCGGCTAGGGGTGCATGGGGTGGACGGTTCGGCGCAGGGGATGCCCGCTGAGGCTCGGCGGAGCGTCGACGGCTATCTGATGGCCGCCTTCCCCTGGTACGGCCTTGACGAGGCGTTCACCGGGCCGCGCTGGCTCATGCAGGTGGGTGCGGCCGCCGATGGCCGGGTGGAGTACGGCTCGACCGGGCACGGCGAGGAGCCGTCGCTGCGCGTCGAGACCGATATGGACCAGCAGCGCTTCACGGTGGTGGTGACGGTAGGCGGCCGCCCCGTACGGGACAGCGCGGACGGCACGGGCAAGCTGGAGGCCACCTCGGTCTCCTCGGCCGCCTGGCTGGCCGGCTCGGGCCTGCTGTCATGCACCTGGCCGACCCGCATGGAGCGGGGGCTGCGCCAGGACTGGCTGGACCAGCAGACCGCGATCGCCTGGGAGCTGGCGGACGCCCTGGACGGCGAGGAGTGGTCCCAGCTGTCGCTGCCGGTGGACGGCGTGCCGACCGACTTCCACTACCGCGAGTCCGAGTACGGCTGGGTGCTGGCCGGGTCGGCGGGCGAGAGCGTGCACATCGGGGCGTACGGGCGCGGGATGAGCGCCTACGGCCTGGGCTTCTCGGTGATCAAGGACATCACCGGCTACGACGCGTAGAGGGGGCCGGGGGCGGCCCCGCGGGCCGCCCCTGCCACATGCGTCTCAGAACTTGTTGCGCGGTGTGACGCCCAGCGACATGCCCGCCAGGCCCCGCTGCCGTCCGCCGATCTTGCCCGCGATCGAGCGCAGCGCACTGCCCGCGGGGGAGTCGGGGTCGGACAGCACGACCGGCTTGCCCTCGTCGCCACCCTCGCGCAGCCGTACGTCGATGGGGATGGAACCCAGCACCGGCACCGTCGTCCCGGTGGTCCGGGACAGCCCCTCGGCGACCTTCTGCCCGCCGCCGGTGCCGAAGACGTCGACCATCTCGTCGCAGTGCGGGCAGGGCAGCCCGGACATGTTCTCCACCACGCCGACGATCTTCTGATGGGTCTGGACGGCGATCGAGCCCGCCCGCTCGGCCACCTCGGCGGCGGCCTGCTGCGGCGTCGTCACCACCAGGATCTCGGCGCCCGGCACCAGCTGGGCGACGGAGATCGCGATGTCGCCGGTGCCCGGCGGCAGGTCCAGCAGCAGGACGTCGAGGTCGCCCCAGTAGACGTCGGCCAGGAACTGCTGGAGGGCGCGGTGCAGCATCGGCCCGCGCCACACCACCGGGGTGTTGCCCGGGGTGAACATTCCGATCGAGATCACCTTCACGCCGTTCGCCGACGGCGGCATGATCATGTCTTCGACCTGGGTCGGCAACCCGTCGGCGCCCAGCATGCGCGGCACCGAATGGCCGTAGATGTCGGCGTCCACGACGCCGACCTTGAGCCCGTCGTCGGCCATCGCCGCGGCCAGGTTGACCGTCACCGACGACTTGCCGACGCCGCCCTTGCCGGAGGCCACCGCGTACACCCGGGTCAGCGAGCCGGGCTGGGCGAAGGGCACCTCGCGCTCGGCCTGGCCGCCGCGCAGCGAGGCGGCCAGCTCGCGCCGCTGCTCGTCGCTCATGACGTCCAGCTCGACGGTGACCCCGGTCACACCGGCGACCTGGTCGACCGCCTCCCGTACCCGGCTCGTGATCGTCTCCCGCATCGGACAGCCGGAGATCGTGAGGTACACCACCACCGCGACCGTGCCGTCCGACGCGATCTCGACGGATTTGACCATGCCGAGGTCGGTGATCGGCTTGTGGATCTCCGGGTCGTTGACCGTGGCGAGCGCGGCGCGCACCGCGTCTTCGCTCGGTGCCGGGACAGTGTCGGTAGCCATACGGAGATGGTACGGCGCCGGGGGTGTGCGCCGGAAAGCCCGTCAGCGGTCGCGTTCCTCACGCGAGGGCGCGGGCCGCCGCTCGTCCAGTTCCCGGACCAGGTCCTCGAACTCCGAGCGGATCCAGTCCCGCGTCGCGACCTCGCCGAGCCCGGTGCGCAGCGTCGCGATCTCCCGGGTCAGGAACTCGGTGTCGGCGATGGCCCGCTCGTCCCGCGCCCGGTCCTGCTCGAGCGTGACGCGGTCCCGGTCGGCCTGCCGGTACTGCGAGAGCAGGATCAGCGGCGCCGAGTACGACGCCTGGAGCGACAGCATCAGCGTCAGGAAGATGAACGGGAACGGGTCGAACCGCAGAGGGCGCGGGGCGAGGGTGTTCCAGGCCAGCCAGGCGACGACGAAGACCGTCATCCAGGCGATGAAGCGGCCGGTGCCCAGGAAGCGGGCGATCAGCTCCGACGCCCTGCCGAACGCCTCCGGGTCCCAGCGCGGCAGCGGGCTGCGGCGGCGCTCCCTGGGCCGGTCCAGACGGCCCCCGTCACCGTCCATCGCCCACCTCCGGGATCGGCACCCCGCCGTGCAGCTCGCGCTCCCGCCAGTCGGGGGGCAGCAGATGGTCGAGCACGTCGTCCACCGTCACCGCGCCCAGCAGCGACCCGCCCTCGTCCACGACCGGCGCCGCCAGCAGGTTGTACGTCGCCAGATGGCCCGCGACCACGGGCAGCGGGGTCTCCGGGCGCAGCGGCCGCAGATCGGTGTCCACGGCCGAGCCGACGAGGGTGAACGGCGGGTCACGCAGCAGCCGTTGGAAGTGGATGGTGCCCAGATACCGCCCGGTGGGCGTCTCGTCGGGCGGCCGGCACACATACACCTGGGCGGCGAGCGCCGGGGTGAGGTCCTGGTTGCGCACCCGTGCGAGGGCGTCCGCGACCGTGGCGTCCGGCCGCAGCACGATCGGCTCGGTCGTCATCAGCCCGCCCGCCGAGCCCTCCTCGTACGACATCAGCCGCCGCATGTCGGCGGCCTCCCTGGGCCGCATCAGGGCCAGCAGCCGCTCCTTGTCCCGTTCGGGCAGCTCGGAGAGCAGATCGGCCGCGTCGTCGGGGTCCATCGCCTCCAGGACGTCGGCCGCGCGCTCCTCCTTGAGCTTGCCGAGGATCTCCACCTGGTCGTCGTCGGGCAGCTCCTCCAGGACGTCCGCGAGCCGTTCGTCGTCCAGCGCCGCCGCGACCTCGCCGCGCCGCTTGGCGGAGAGGTGGTGCAGGACGTTGGCGAGGTCGGCGGGGCGCAGCTGCTCGAAGGTGGCCAGCAGGTTCTCCGCGCCCTGCCCGTGCTCCTCCAGCGAGAAGCCGGTGACGGCCGACCAGTCCACGGTCAGCGTCTCGCCCCGGCGGCGCAGCGCGCCGCTTCTGCCGCGGCGTACGTAGACCTTGTCGATCTCCCATTCGCGGCGCGCGGGCAGCTGGGCCATCGCCACGTCCAGGACCGTGACGTCCTCGCCGGTCTCCACCAGCCGCACCGTGCGGTCCAGCAGTTCGCCGAGGACCAGCGTCTCGGTGGGGCGCTGCTCGAAGCGCCGCATGTTCACCACGCCGGTGGTGATGACCTGGCCCGACTCCACGCCGGTCACCCGCGTCATCGGCAGGAAGATGCGACGGCGGGTGACCACTTCGACGACCAGCCCGAGCACCCGCGGCGGCCGCCCGGCCAGCCGCAGCATCGCCACCAGATCGCGGACCCGCCCCACGTGGTCGCCGTTCGGGTCGAAGACGGCGATGCCGGCCAGATGCGAGACATAGATCCGCGAGGCGCCTGCCGGCATGTCATGCGCCTCCTTCCCGCCATGCACTGGTGCGTATTCACCTGGTTCAGGCTAGCCTGCCCCGTTCTGCCCCGCCGCCGGACGAGCGGCCCCCGGCGCCCTGCGCACACTTCCGCACGGCACCGGTACGCTGCCGTACTGCACCGGACCGGCATCAGGAGGCAGAGCGGACGTGCGCATCCGGAACACGGCTCTCGTCGCGGTGATGTGCGCGGGATTGGCCGCGACGCTCACCGCGTGCGGCGGCGAAGGGGAGAAGGACCCCGACGCGGGAACCAACGGCGTGGGCAAGCTCCCCGCCACCAAGATCCAGAGCAAGGCCCGGACGGCGGCCGGGAGCGCGGACGCGGTCCATCTGTCCGGCAGCCTCGTCTCCAAGGGCCGCACGTACAAGGTGGACATGAAGCTGAAGGGCGACGGCGGCACCGGCGTCGTCTCCACCAAGGGCACCCGCTTCGAACTGCTGCGGGTGGGCGAGGAGCTGTACCTCAAGGCGGACGCGGGCTTCTGGGGACACCAGGGCACGGACGGCGGCGGACACAGCGGCGACGCGGCCGCCGCGGACAAGCTCGACGACAAGTACGTGAAGGTGCCGTCCGGAGACCCCTCCTACAAAAGGCTCAGCGGCTTTACGGAGAAGAGCGTCATGCTGGACGGGCTGCTCGGCCTGCACGGCACCATCACCGCGGGCGACCGCGGCGAGGTCGGCGGCATCCGTACGATCCGCATCCGCGGCGGCCAGGGCGAGGGCGGCTCCCTCGACGTCTCCCTGGAGGGCCGCCCGTACCCGCTGCGGCTCCAGCGGGCCGGTGGCGCGGGGGTGATCCGGCTGGCGGACTGGAACAAGGACTTCCAGCTGACCGCGCCGGAGAAGGACGCCGTGGTCGACTACGGCCAGCAGATCCCCACGGGGACGTAGCCCCTCGGGGCCGGCCCAGCCTTCCGGGGGCGCTTGAAGAACGGGGGTCCGGGGGCGGAGATGCCCCACCACCCGGCCCCTCCGGGGTTTGAGGAGCGGAGTCCGGGGCGGTAATGCCCACCCCAGCAGCTCCTCCAGCGCAGGAGCGGGGGTCCGGGGGCGGTGATGCCCCACCACCCGGCCCCTCCGGGGTTTGAGGAGCGGAGTCCGGGGCGGTAATGCCCACCCCAGCAGCTCCTCCAGCGCAGGAGCGGGGTGCAGGGGCGGTGATGCCCCACCCCCAGCCCCTCCGGCGTTTGAGGAGCGGGGTCCAGGGGCGGAGCCCCGGCGGGGCGCGGGGCGGAGCCCCGCATGGGGGCCGGGGGCCTGCCCCCGGTATCGGGAAGGGGCGGGGCGGGGAGAACTCAGCCCGCCGCGCGCGCCCGCTTGCCCCGCGCGATCAGCTTCGGCAGCCCCGCCGGCATCGCCCGCCGCGTCACGGCAGCGGTCGGCAGAGGCGCCGCCGCGAGCGAACCCGTCTCCGCCGCCACGAGCGCCGCGTCGGTCACCGGCTCCAGCCGCAGCACCCGGCACTCCCGGGCCCACCGCTCCGCGATCGTGTCCGCGTCCGCCGCGTTCAGCCGCTTGCCCTTCAGCTCGCCGACGGCCGCCGTCCACGCCTCACCGTCCGGGGTGAGCTCGACCACCCGCGCGGGCCAGCCGACCAGCCGCCCGCCCTTGTCCTTGCTGCGCACGGTCACCGTCGCGGTGCCGCCGTCCACGAGCCCGAGCCCCTTCAGCGGCTGCTCGTCGGGGCCGTCCCCGACGAGGCAGACGGCGCCCTCGTGCCAGATGTGCCACAGCGCGCGGGCGGCGCCCTCGGAGCCCTGCACCCAGACCAGGGCGGACTTCTTCGCCGCCTCCTCGACCAGGGCGCGGTCGATCGGGTCCATGGCGTCCGTCGGTGGCGGCGTCGGCGTCTGCGTCATGCGAACAGCGTAGGACAGCGGGTCCGGTGCCCTCCGCGCATCCCATCCGGCGAAACGCTCCGCCTACAGCCAGCCGTTCCGCTTGAAGCCGCGGTGGATCGTGACACAGATCGCCACGGTGACGGCCATCACCGTCGGGTAGCCGAACCTCCAGTGCAGCTCGGGCATGTACTCGAAGTTCATGCCGTAGATCCCGGCGATCATCGTCGGGACCGCGCAGATCGCCGCCCAGGAGGTGATCTTGCGCATGTCCTCGTTCTGGGCGACCGTCGCCTGCGCCAGGTTCGCCTGCAGAATCGAGTTCAGCAGGTCGTCGAAGCCCAGCACCTGCTCGTTGACCCGGGCCAGGTGGTCCGCGACATCCCGGAAGTACTTCTGGATGTCCGGGTCCACCAGCCGCATCGGGCGCTCGCTCAGCAGCTGCATCGGCCGCAGCAGCGGCGAGACGGCCCGCTTGAACTCCAGCACCTCGCGCTTGAGCTGGTAGATGCGGCCCGCGTCGCCGCCGCGCCGGGAGGTCGCCTGCGAGAAGACCTCGATCTCGACCTCGTCGATGTCGTCCTGCACGGCGTCGGCGACCGCGAGATACCCGTCCACGACCTGGTCGGCGATGGCGTGCAGCACCGCCGAGGGGCCCTTGGCCAGCAGCTCCGGGTCCTCCTGGAGGCGGTGGCGCAGGGCGCGCAGCGAGCCCTGGCCGCCGTGCCGCACGGTCACGATGAAGTTGTGGCCCGTGAAGCACATCACCTCACCGGTCTCCACGACCTCGCTGGTGGAGGTGAGTTGGGCGTGCTCCACGTAGTGGATGGTCTTGAAGACGGTGAAGAGGCTGTCGTCGTACCGCTCCAGCTTCGGCCGCTGGTGCGCCTGCACCGCGTCCTCGACGGCCAGCGGGTGCAGCCCGAACTCCTGTGCGATGCCCGCGAACTCGCGCTCGGTCGGCTCGTGCAGCCCGATCCAGGCGAACCCGCCCTCGGCGCGCACCCGCTCCATGGCCTGCGCCGGGCTGACGTGGTCGCTGACCCGCTTCCCGTCGCGGTAGACGGCGCAGTCGACGATCGCGCTGTTGACGGACGGGTCGCGGGTGGTGTCGTAGTTGCTGGTGTTGTGCGTCCGGCGCAGGGCGGGGCGGACGGCTGCGCGCAGGTCACGGATCATCGACATGACGGGCTCCTTCACGGGCCGGCCGTCAGCGGCGGGCGCGCGGCGCAGCGCTGCGCCCGGAAGGTGGACGTACGGCACGTCCCTGAGGCGTACCTACGTCCGCAAAGCGGGCGGCGCTCCGTGCGATGACGCTGACGGAAGTTCGCGGAGAACAGAACAGATGCGATACGAAGGCGCTCTGCCGTCACATGCCCTTGATGCGAGAAGACTTCACGTGTTTCACCGCGAGGCGGTGGGGTACGGAAGGTTTCAGATCATGAAGCCGCATACCAAGGGGAAACGACGGGAGAACTGTCGGTACTGCACGGTCGACTAGGATCCACCGCAGCCCCACCTCCTCCGGCCGGTCCCCCTTGGGGGACTACGTAATTCCCTGGGCAGGCAGCAAGGCTATCAGCCGGCAGAACCGCCCGGCCGCCGCTTTGCCCGTTCGATACGCGATCTATGCTCACCGCATGTCAGACGTTCTGCAGCTGGTCGAGGCCCGGTTGGTCACCGCGCTGGGCGAGCCGGACGCCCGCGCCGCCGTCACGTTCGTCGGTACGGACCGCATCGAGGTGCTGCGTTTCCGCGCGGAGGGGAACGTCGTCCGGTACGCCACCCTCGGCATGTCGGACCATCCGATGGCCGACCCCACCGCCCCCGTCGCCGACCCCCTCCGCGGGCCGCGCGCCGAGCTGGTCCTCACCGTGCGCAGCGGCGACCCCGGACCCGGCTCCGCCGTCCTGGACGAGGTGCTGCGCCCGCTCGCCGTGCTGGCCGCCTCGCCGCAGGTCGAGGGCGTGGTGGTGACCCCGGGCGCGTCGCTGGACCTGGGCGGCCCGCTGTGGCCCGGGGCGCCCTTCACCTCCGTACTCGTCGGCGAACCGGGCGGTCTGGTCGAGGACTTGGAGCTGATCGAGCCGATGGAACCGGTGCGCTTCCTGCCGCTGCTGCCGATGACCGGGAACGAGGCGGCGTGGAAGCGGGTCCACGGCGCCGGCGCGCTCCAAGACCGCTGGCTGCGGCACGGCACGGACCTGCGCGACCCGGCCAGATCCGGTGTGCCGCTCGTCTGAGGCTCGTCCCCGACTCGTGTCCGGTCCGTCCCCTCCACACGGGTGATCGTCCTTGACGTGGGGACGGGCGGGGAGGACCGTGGGGCCCTATGAGGGGCGAACCCAGTTGCCCGAAGTGCGGTGGCCGGGTGCGTGCGCCCGGTCTCTTCGCCGACTCCTGGCAGTGCGGTGTGCACGGCACGGTGCACCCCGTCCAGCCGGTCGTCCCACCGAGCGTGGAAGCACTCGTGGTGGTCACCAACCGCGCCCGGGTGCCCGTATGGATGCCGTGGCCGCTGCCCGTCGGCTGGCTGTTCACCGGCGTCGCGTGCGCCGGTGACGACCGCAGCGGCGGCCGCGCGACGGTCGTGGCCTGCTCGGGCCCGGGCCCGCTGGGCGGCCCGGGGGAGCTGCTGCTGGTGGCGGAGGAGCTGGGCGTGGGGCTCGGCGCGCGGTACGCGGGCATCCCCGGCCCCGACCCCGGGCCCGGGATGCGGGTGGACAAGCCGCCGCACGTCAAGGTGCTGGCCGCCGGGCGGCCCACCCCGCTGTGGCATGTCGAGGGCACCCCGGACGACCGTGCGGTGTTCGCGGGCGAGGCGTGCGGGCTGTGGCTGTGGGCGGTGGTCTGGCCCGAGCAGACCGGGCTGCTGATGTACGACGAGATGGTGCTCACCGATCTGCGGGACGCGGGCGCCGAGGTGGATCTGGTGCCGTGCGGCGCGCTGTCGCCGCGGCTGCTGTCCTGATGCGGGGCGCACGCTCCTGACGCCGGGTGGCCGTACGGATCGCACGGGTCACCCCTGACGCGGGCATGCCCTGGACTGCGGCTACCCTGAAGCAGGCCGCCCGTTCACCCTGTTACCGCTGGGAGCCCGCGTTCGTGCGCATCGACCTGCACACCCACTCCACCGCGTCGGACGGTACGGACACCCCCGCCGAACTGGTGCGCAATGCCGCCGCGGCCGGTCTGGACGTCGTCGCGCTCACCGATCACGACACGGTGAGCGGCTACGAGGAGGCGGCCGGGGCGCTGCCGGACGGGCTGACGCTGGTCACCGGCGCCGAGCTGTCCTGCCGTCTGGGCGGGGTGAGCCTGCACATGCTGGCGTATCTCTTCGATCCGGCCGAGCCCGAGCTGGCGCGCGAGCGCGAGCTGGTGCGCGACGACCGGGTGCCCCGGGCCAAGGCGATGGTGGGCAAGCTGCGTGAGCTGGGCGTGCCCGTCACCTGGGAGCGGGTGGCGGAGATCGCCGGGGACGGGGCCGTGGGGCGGCCGCACATCGCGACCGCGATGGTCGAGGCGGGCGTGGTCGAGAGCGTCACGGACGCGTTCGACTCGGAGTGGCTGTCGAACGGCGGCCGGGCGTACGTGGAGAAGCACGAGCTGGACCCGTTCGAGGCGGTCCGGCTGATCAAGGGCGCGGGCGGGGTCGCCGTCTTCGCGCATCCGCTGGCCGTCAAGCGGGGCGAGTGCGTACCGGAGAGCGCGATCGGGGAGCTGGCCGCGGCCGGTCTCGACGGCATCGAGGTCGACCATATGGACCACGACGAGCCCATCCGGGCCCGGCTGCGCGCGATCGCCGCCGAGCACGGGCTGCTGACCACGGGCTCCAGCGACTACCACGGCAGCCGTAAGACCTGTCGGCTCGGCGAGTACACCACCGACCCCGAGGTCTACGCGGAGATCGTGCGCCGGGCGGCGCTGGCGCCACGCGAAGCGCCCCCGTACGACGGCGTACGGGGGCGGCTGCGGTGACGCGTCACTCTTCTCGTCGGTGACTCGTCGGCGTCTGAATCTGCGTCTTTGTCTGCTGCTTCTGCGTCGGTGGTACTACCGGGCGGCGGTTTCGGCTGGGCGGATGTAGATGCGCTGGCCGATCGCGGCGGCCTGCTGCACGATCCGGTTGACGGAGGCGGCGTCCACGACGGTGCTGTCCACGGCGTTCCCGTCGACATCGTCAAGGCGCATGATCTCGAAGCGCTGCAAGGCTTCTCCCTTCGTCTGATCCTCCTGCTGGAGAACTGGTGTATACGGAACACGCGGCGTCGCTGCCGCGTGCTTCCACAACCTGTTCAACGAAGCATGCCCTGAAAAGATTCCCTACGCTAATGAAATTTTTCGCCAGGCTAAGTATTCCCTGGTCGGGCGCCGATGAGACGGAGTCCGGTTGTGCCCCTCCTGCGGGGGCCCGGAGAATGAACCGCGTATGAGTGACGTGATGCCTCCGGGCCAACCAGACCTCGCCTCGATCGTCGACGGCATCGAGCGCACCAATGAGCTGCTGCAGCGCGTGCTCGCCGAGGTCGCGACCACGCCCTCCACTCATGCGATCTTCGTGGACGCCGGATACGTCTACGCCGCCGCCGGGCGGCTCGTCGCCGGGACGGAGGACCGCCGGGCCTTCGAGCTCGACGCGGAGGGGATCATCGAGGCGTTCATCGACAAGGCCCGGACGATCTTCCCGGACAGCCGGCTGCTGCGGGTCTACTGGTTCGACGGGGCCCGGCGCCGCATTCACACCCCGGAGCAGCAGAGCATCGCCGAGCTGCCCGACGTCAAGGTCCGGCTGGGCAACCTCAACGCCAACAACCAGCAGAAGGGCGTCGACTCACTCATCCGCTCCGACCTCGAATCCCTCGCCCGGCACCGCGCCATCGGCGACGCCGTGCTGATCGGCGGCGACGAGGACCTGGTCTCCGCCGTCGAGGCCGCGCAGGGTTACGGAGCGCGCGTCCACCTGTGGGGCATCGAAGCCCTCGACGGGCGCAACCAGGCCGAGCCGCTGCTGTGGGAGGTCGACAGCCAGCGCACCTTCGACCTCGACTTCTGCAAGCCGTACGTCACCCGGCGGGCGACCGGCTACGAGCCGAACGGCGACACCCCGCTGTGCGGGCCCGCCCCCTCCCGCGACGAGGTGCGCTTCATCGGCGCCCAGATCGCCGCCCAGTGGCTCTCCGCACGCGGCCGCGAAAGCCTCGCCGAGCTGCTTCCCGGCCACCCCTATCTGCCCGGCTCGGTCGACCAGGAGCTGCTGATCGACGCGGAGGGGATGCTGCGGCTGTCCCTGCGCGCCCACGCCGATCTGCGGCGGGCGCTGCGGGACGGCTTCTGGGAGCACCTGCAGGCGCAGTACTAGGGGGTGTCTTGCCAGAAGGAGATCAGCGCGTCGGCCGTGGGATGCGGCCGCTCCGCGTTGGGGGAGTGCTCCGCGCCCTCGATCACGGTCCGGCGGGCGGACAGCCGCTCCGCCATCGCGTCCATCAGCGGCACCGGCCAGGCGTAGTCCACCTCACCCGACAGCACATGCTTCGGGAGCGCCGTCGCGGCCAGCTCCCCGACCCGGTCCGGCTCACCGTTCAGCTGCCGCCCGGTGGCCATCAGCTGCTCCGGAACGGTGCCCATCCAGCGCGCGTGCAGAAAGTCCCGTACGCCGGGCGGCGTCACCTCATCGGCCGCCTCGGGCGGATCGAGTTCGCGCATCGCCTGCCAGACGGACTCCATGTCCATCACGCTCAGCGCGTCGATCAGCAGCTTGGTGCGCTCCTGCTGCTGGGGCGCGATGGCGGCGGGCCCGGAACTCATGATCGTGAGCGAGGCGAAGGCGGCGGGGTCGCGCAGCACGGCGGCCCGTGCGATCAGCCCGCCCAGCGAATGCCCCAGCACATGGACCGGCCCCGCGCCGTCCGCCAGCGCCGTCGCCTGGGCGAGCAGATCCCGCGCCAGCTCGTCCTGCGCGTAGGCGGCCTCGTCGCGCGGCCCGGGACTCTCGTACTGCCCCCGCCCGTCGACCGCGACCGCCCGGAAACCGGCGGCGGCCAGCGGCTCCAGGAGCGCGATGAAGTCCTCCTTGCTCCCGGTGAACCCCGGCACCAGCAGCACGGTCCCGCGCGCGGAGCGCCCGGGCGGTGCGTCATGCACGGCGAACTCGCCGCGCGCGGTCGACAGCCGATGGGCGCGGGCGCCCGTGGGGAGGGTGAGAAACGGCGGCCTGCTCATGGAGACGAGGCTATACAGGACGCGGAGAACGGGGCGTGAACGGGGCGTTGTGCCCGGGGCCCTACGTGCCCGGGGCCTGATCCGCGGTGTGCGGATCAGGCCCCGTCGGGTGCTGTGGCCGTCAGGCCTCGGGTGTGGCTTCCGCCGCGGCGCGGGTGCGGGTGCGGCGGCGTACGGGCTTCGCCTCGGCCTCGTCGGGCTGAGCGGCCGGCTCCGTGGCCTTGGCCGCCGCACGGGTGCGACGGCGCGGCTTGGCGGGGGCCTCGGCCTCCGGCGTCTCGGCCGTCTCGGCCGTCTCGGCCGTCTCGGCCGTCTCGGCCGTCTCGGCCGTCTCGACCGTGGCGGCCTTGGCCCGGGTACGGCGACGCGGCGCGGCCGTGGCGGCCTCCGCCGCCTCGGCTCCGGCCTCGGCCGTCTCGGCCGCCTTGGCGCGGGTGCGTCGGCGGGGCTTGGCCGGGGCTTCGTCCTCGGCTGTCTCCGTCGTGCCTTCGGCCGTGGCGACGGCGGTTTCGGCGGTGTCGGCCT
>NZ_JBIBJI010000003.1:0-168501 GCF_042958345.1 Streptomyces sp. NPDC007983 | reverse complement strand
CTTCGCCCGGGTGCGTCGGCGGGGCTTGGCCGGGGCTTCGTCCTCGGCTGTCTCCGTCGTGCCTTCGGCCGTGGCGACGGCGGTCTCGGCGGTGTCGGCCTTCGCCCGGGTGCGTCGGCGGGGCTTGGCCGGGGCTTCGTCCTCGGCTGTCTCCGTCGTGCCTTCGGCCGTGGCGACCGCGGTCTCGGCGGTGTCCGCCTTGGCGCGGGTACGGCGGCGCCGGGGCTTGGCGGGGGTCTCCTCCGGCGCGGCATCCGCCGGGGCCTCCGCTGCCGGAGCCTCCGCCGCCGGGGCCTCCGCCGTGTCGACGGCGGTGACGGCCGCCGCGTCCGCGTCGACCGCCGCACCGGACCGGGTGCGGCGACGGCGGCGCGGGCGGCGCGGCTCCGTCGCGGACTCGGCGCCCTCGGCCTCGGGGGTGGCCGGGGCCGAGACGTCCACCGACTGGCCACCGCGGGTACGGCGGCGGACCCGCGGGGTACGGGTGCGGCGCGCGGGGCGCTCCTCCGTGGCGGGGGAGCGGCGGCCGCGGCCGCCGGTCTCGCCGAGGTCCTCGACCTCCTCGGCGCCCAGCCCGGCCCGCGTGCGCTCGGCGCGCGGCAGGACACCGGTGGTGCCCTGCGGGATGCTCAGCAGCTCGTACAGGTGGGCGGAGGTCGAGTAGGTCTCCTCCGGGTCGTTGAACGGCAGGTCCAGCGCCTTGTTGATCATCTGCCAGCGCGGGATGTCGTCCCAGTCGACGAGCGTGATGGCAATACCCGAGGCGCCCGCGCGGCCGGTGCGGCCGATGCGGTGCAGATAGGTCTTCTCGTCCTCGGGGGACTGGTAGTTGATCACATGGGTGACGCCCTCGACGTCGATGCCGCGCGCGGCGACATCGGTGCAGACCAGGACGTCGACCTTGCCGTTGCGGAAGGCGCGCAGCGCCTGCTCGCGGGCGCCCTGGCCGAGGTCGCCGTGGACCGCGCCGGAGGCGAACCCGCGGCGGGCGAGCTGATCGGCGATGTCGGCGGCGGTCCGCTTCGTACGGCAGAAGATCATCGCGAGGCCGCGGCCCTCCGCCTGCAGCACGCGCGCCACGACCTCCGGCTTGTCCATGGAGTGGGCGCGGAAGACGTGCTGGGTCGTGTTGGCGACCGTCTGGCCCTCGTCGTCCGGCGCGGTGGCGCGGATGTGCGTGGGCTGAGACATGTAGCGGCGGGCGAGACCGATGACGGCGCCCGGCATGGTCGCCGAGAACAGCATGGTCTGGCGCTTGGCCGGGAGCATGTTGATGATCTTCTCGACGTCGGGCAGGAAGCCCAGGTCGAGCATCTCGTCGGCCTCGTCGAGGACGAGCGCCTTGACGGACGAGAGCCGCAGCTTCTTCTGGCCCGCGAGGTCGAGCAGCCGGCCGGGGGTGCCGACGACCACGTCGACGCCCTTCTTCAGGGCCTCGACCTGCGGTTCGTACGCGCGGCCGCCGTAGATCGACAGCACCTGGACGGCGCGGACCTTGCCGGCGGTCAGCAGGTCGTTGGTGACCTGCTGGCACAGCTCGCGGGTGGGGACGACCACGAGCGCCTGCGGGGCGTCGGTCAGCTGGTCGGGCTTGGCCCGGCCCGCCTCGACGTCCGCGGGGACGACGACGCGCTCCAGCAGCGGGAGGCCGAAGCCCAGCGTCTTGCCGGTGCCGGTCTTGGCCTGGCCGATGACGTCGGAGCCGGAAAGGGCGACCGGGAGCGTCATCTCCTGGATGGGGAACGGGGACGTGATGCCGACGGCCTCGAGGGCCTCGGCTGTCTCGGGGAGGATCCCGAGGTCTCGGAAAGTGGTCAGGATGCTTGCCTCTTCTGTGAGACGCGGCGGGAGGCGGCGAAGGGGGTCGCACTGCGCCCGGGTACACCGGCCTTGGCCGGTTCGGCGCGGGACCACTGCCCTCGCTCGAGCGCTCACGCCGCGAGCGGGTCCCTCCTGCCGTGCACATGGAAGATGCGCGCCGCGCGGAGAGCGGTCGGGTGTTGGAGCCGATCGGGCCACCGACCGGGCATCCGCATTCGTGGAACGACCCGCCGATACTCGACGGGTGCAAATACCACTGTACCCCGGAAGTGCGCATCTGTGACCGGGCAACCCGAACCGGGGCGTGGGGGGACTTGGCTGACCAGGGCCTTCCTCGCCCCATCCGGCGGACTATTGTGCGCTCCATGGAGACGTCTGATACGCCTGAGACCGAGAAGACTCCGACCGGGATCGCCGCCCAGGACTGGGACACGGCCGCCGCGGAGCCGCAGTACCGGGCCGCGGTGGTGGATCTGCTCGGGGCGCTCGCCTATGGCGAGCTGGCCGCCTTCGAGCGGCTCGCGGAGGACGCCAAGCTGGCGCCCTCGCTGGAGGACAAGGCGGAGCTGGCGAAGATGGCGTCGGCCGAGTTCCACCACTTCGAGCGGCTGCGGGACCGGCTGGCGGCGGTCGGCGAGGAGCCGACCGCGGCGATGGAGCCGTTCGCGGCGGCGCTGGACGGGTTCCACCGCCAGACCGCGCCGTCCGACTGGCTGGAGGGCCTGGTCAAGGCGTACGTGGGCGACTCGATCGCCAGTGACTTCTACCGCGAGGTGGCGGCCCGGCTCGACTCGGACACCCGCGACCTGGTGCTCCAGGTGCTGGACGACACCGGCCACGCGAGCTTCGCGGTGGAGAAGGTGCGGGCCGCGATCGAGGCCGACCCGCGGGTCGGCGGTCGGCTGGCGCTCTGGGCCCGGCGGCTGATGGGCGAGGCGCTGTCACAGGCGCAGCGGGTGGTCGCGGACCGCGACGCGCTGTCCACGATGCTGGTGGGCGGGCTGGCCGACGGCTTCGACCTGGCCGAGGTCGGCCGGATGTTCTCGCGGATCACCGAGGCGCACACCAAGCGGATGTCGGCGCTGGGCCTGGCCGCGTAGTCCTTCCTGAACGGGGCGTGAGAAAGGGCTCCGGGTCCCGGAGCCCTCGCGCACCGCGCCTCGGCGAGCCGTGGCTCAGCCGGCCGTGGCTCAGGCCGGGACCGACCGGCGGCGTCCGGCCCGGGGCCGGACGAGCAGCGACAGCAGGGCGGCGGCGAAGCCGAGCGCGACCATCAGCACGACTGCCGAGTGGCCCGAGCCCAGCACGGTATGGGCGATCATCGCGCCGAAGAACGCGGCGGCGGGGCCGGTGGACAGGACGAGGGGCGTGGCGGGCAGTCGACGGGGCAGCCGGTGACTCGCCCCATACGCGATGGCGAGACCGATCAGTACCGAGCCGAGCGCTTCCCAGAAGATCATGGCGCGTCCTTCCCGTGAGCGGATCGGGACCGAAGCGTGATCACGCGTCGGTCCTGCCGGTCCTACCCGGGGCCAGGCGGGGGCAACCCTGATCGAGGGGGATCGGGAGAGCGGGGCGCGGCGCAACGGCGCACAACGGCGGCGGGGCCCGGTGAGACAAATCCCACCGGGCCCCGCCGCCGTTGCGCGTGATCCGCTCAGAGAGCGCTGAAGCCGACCTTACGGGCGCTCGGCTCACCGATCTCGACGTAGGCGAGACGGTCGGCCGGAACCAGGACCTTGCGGCCGTGTTCGTCCGACAGGCTCAGCACCTGCGCCTTGCCAGCGAGCGCGTCGGCCACCGCACGCTCGACATCCTCGGCAGACTGCCCGCTCTCCAAGGTGATCTCGCGGGGCGCGTGCTGCACGCCGATCTTGACCTCCACGGCCTTGTCCCTCCGACGGTCAGTTGGTGCGCGGCGTCCGCGCTGTACGCAGCACACATTAGCCCGGGAAAAGGGCCCGCTGGGCGGCGCGGGCCAAGCCCGCAGCGAACAGACTCAAGTCCCGCTCTCCGCTCCGTGCAGCGGGAAGCCCGCGATGCCCCGCCAGGCGAGCGAGGTGAGCAACTGCACAGCGGTGTCCCGGGGGACGGTGCTGCCGCTGGAGAGCCAGTAGCGGGCGACGACCTGGGAGACGCCGCCGAGGCCGACGGCAAGCAGCATGGACTCGTCCTTGGACAGCCCGGTGTCCTCCGCGATGACCTCGCTGATCGCCTCGGCGCACTGGAGCGAGACCCGGTCCACGCGCTCGCGCACCGCGGGCTCGTTGGTGAGGTCGGACTCGAAGACGAGCCGGAAGGCGCCGCCCTCCTCCTCGACGTACGCGAAGTAGGCGTCCATGGTGGCGGCCACCCGCTGCTTGTTCTCGGTGGTCGAGGCGAGCGCGGTGCGGACCGCCTGCAGGAGGGCGTCGCAGTGCTGGTCGAGCAGGGCGAGGTACAGCTCCAGCTTGCCCGGGAAGTGCTGGTAGAGCACGGGCTTGCTGACTCCCGCGCGCTCGGCGATGTCGTCCATCGCGGCCGCGTGGTAGCCCTGTGCGACAAAGACCTCCTGGGCGGCCCCCAGGAGCTGATTGCGTCGGGCTCGGCGCGGCAGGCGCGTACCCCGCGGGCGCGCCTCGGTCTGCTCGATGGCTGTCACGCCGCCTCCCATTGAATGTTCCGAGCACGGTGTCCACCGCGCCCGCCATCGTACTTTTGGGTAACAGGGCCGCGCGCCGTCCGTGCGGAGATTTTCACGGACTGGACACTATGAAAAGCCCACAAAGGGTGCTGGTCATCGGTAGTCCTCCTCGTTCTCCTCGACGACCCGGGCCTGCTCCGCGCGGTCGGCCTCGTCGGCCTCCAGCGGTTCGTCGGCGGTCCGCAGGTCGTCGCGGTGGGGGACGAGGTCATGGTGCTGTTCAGCGGCGTCCGCCTCGGGGGCCTCGACGCTGTGGAGGGCGGGGCCGTCGTTGTTCTCGAGGGCGTTCGCGAAGGTCTCGGGGTCGCTCGGATCGACGGACATGTACTCCCCTTCCCAGAGGCAGGTGATCGCCTCTGTGTATGTACGAGCCTAGGAGAGGTCACTTTCGGACGCTACGTGGTCTGTGAGGGTGAACACACGGTCAGCCATGTGATCGTCTCGTAACATTGCGGCATGTCTTCGACCGAGCCGCCGGAAGCCCGCATCGTTGCCGCGGTGCCCCCAGCGCGGCCCGTGCGGGTCGGGGCGGGTGAAAAGCTCCGTACCACCAGCCTGCCCGGTCTCACGCTGAACGTGCGTACCCGTCCTCCCGTGGTTTCAGGCCTGCCGCCCGCGGTGTTTCTCCACGGGCTGGGCGGTTGTTCGCAGAACTGGTCGCCGCTGATGGAACGGCTTGCCGACCGGCTGGACATCGAGGCCCCCGACCTGCCCGGATTCGGCGACTCCCCGCCGCCCGACGACGGCGACTACTCCATATCCGGCCACGCCCGGGCCGTCATCCGCCACCTCGACGCGAGCGGCCGCACACCCGTGCATCTGGCCGGGAACTCCATGGGCGGCACGATCGCCATCCGCGTCGCGGCCGTGCGGCCGGACCTGGTGCGCAGCCTCACCCTCGTCTCGCCCGCGCTGCCCGAGCGGCGCCCGCAGCGCACCGCGGTGCCCACGGGGCTGCTCGCGATCCCCGGGGCGACCCGCCTCTTCAGCCGCGCGACCCGCGACTGGGACGCGGAGCGGCGTACCCGGGAGCTGCTGGCGCTCACCTACGGCGACCCCGGGCAGGTCACTCAGGAGGACTTCGCGCTGGCGGTCGAGGAGTACGAGCGGCGGCTCGCGCTCCCGTACTTCTGGGACGCGCTCGCGCGTTCGGCGCGCGGCCTGGTCGACTCCTACGCCCTCGGCGGCCAGCACTCGCTGTGGCGGCAGGCCGAGCGGGTCCTCGCGCCCACGCTCCTCGTCTACGGGATGCGCGACCAGCTGGTGTCCTTCCGCATGGCCCGGAGGGCGAGCGCAACCTTCCGCGACTCGCGTCTGTTGACGCTGTTGGACGCCGGACATGTGGCGATGATGGAGTACCCCGGAGCGGTGGCGCGCGGCATGCGCGAACTGCTCGACGACGTCGAGGGACGAGACGCCGACGGGCGGGCCGTCGGCCTGAGACACGAACAAGAAGCGACAGACGGACGGGACAGCCGGAAGATACGGGGCGTACCGGTGCCCGGAGCGGACGGGAGCGGTGCGGCGCGTGGGTAAGCACAGCGCACGGGGCAGCCAGGAGGACCGGGATCCCGGGTCCACCGAGGCGGATTCCGGCCCCGGTGCGGGGCGTCGGCGGCGCTCGGCCGCGCCCGGCGCCCAGGACCCGGGCGTGACGCCGCCGCAGGGCATCCCGCGGACCGCCCACGGACCGGCCTCGCCGCCGGCGCGCTCCAGGGGCGGCCACCCCGGGCCCTCCGGCCACCCCGGGCCCTCCGGCCACCCCGGGCCCTCCGGGCCGCCCGGACGCCCCGCGCAGCGCGAGACGGGCGGTGGCTGGAGCGCCTTCGGCACCGCCACCATGAACGCGCCGCAGCGCCCCGGCGGCGGTGGCGCGTCCGGTGGTGCGCCCGGGGGCGGCGCGGGCGGGCTGATGCCCGGTCCGCGCAAGGAGTACCTGGAGGCGTTCGACACCACCGGAACCCCGGAAACCGACGGCGAGGACGCCTTCGCCGCCGGTGCGCCCGGCACGGTGCCGCCGCCGCGCCGTACCCGCCCCGGCGCGGGCACCGATGACGACCGCGGGAACGCCGGCGGGGGGCCCGGCAGCCCCGGCAGACCGGGCACCGCCTCGCCGTCCGACGGGCTCCCCGGGGCCGATGGCCCCGAGCCTGCGGGCAAGGGTGCGCGAGGGGTCGGCAAGGGCGGCAAGGGGCGTACGTTCACCGGTGTCGCCGCGGCGGCCGTGACCACCGTGCTGGCCGTCGTGGTGGCCGGGCAGGTGGCGAACGGCCCGCAGAGCGACAGCAAGGCGCAGTCCAAGGGCGGCCCGGAGCGCGGCGACGGGGGAGCGTCGTCCCGTACGGACGGCCGGGGCACCCCGTCCGCTTCCGCGAGCCCGGAACTCGCCACGTACCAACAGAAGATGGCCGCCCTGTATCCGCTCGATCCGAAGTTCAAGGGCTCGGGCGCCTTCACGGCCGTCCCCGGGCAGGACAAGGCGCCGGGCAAGGGCCAGATCCTGCGCTACCGGGTGGACATCGAGAAGGGGCTGCCGCTCGACGGCGCGCTGTTCGCCGAGGCGGTGCACAAGACGCTCAACGACGAACGCAGCTGGGGTCACGGCGGCACCCGCACCTTCGAGCGGGTCTCCTCCGGACGCCCCGACTTCGTCATCACCCTGGCGAGCCCCGGCACCACCGCGGTGTGGTGCCAGAAGTCCGGTCTCGACACGACCCAGGACAACGTCTCGTGCGACTCGGCGTCCACCGAGCGCGTCATGATCAACGCCTATCGGTGGGCGCAGGGCGCCCGCACGTTCGGTGACGACAAGATGTACGAATACCGCCAGATGCTCATCAACCACGAGGTCGGGCACCGGCTCGGGCACAACCACGAGACGTGCACCAAGCAGGGCGCGCTCGCCCCGGTGATGATGCAGCAGACCAAGTTCCTGGCGACGGACGGTGTGACGTGCCGCCCCAACGCCTGGCCGTTCCCCAAGGGCTGATTCCCGATCCTCAGGGGCTCGCGCTCGTCATAGCGCCCGACAACGCCTGAAATCCAGGAAGGTCACGGGCGTTCACCCCTTCCGGTGGTGCGATGGACAACCGTCCGTCGCGCCACGGCCATGCGCGCATAACGTGCTCCCGCTGCCCGACGTGCCGAACCGCGGCATGACGGCTTGCCCACATGGGAGATCGGGGGTGCGCTCATGCGCGTGGGACTGCTTACGGAGGGTGGGTACCCGTACGCGACCGGTGAGGCGCTGGTGTGGTGCGACCGGCTGGTGCGCGGGCTGGACCAGCACGACTTCGAGGTATACGCGCTGAGCCGCGACGCCCGTCAGGAGGCCGGGGGGCGGGCGGAGCTGCCCGGACAGGTGCGACGGGTGCGCACCGCGCCGCTGTGGGGCGAACCGGCCGGGCGGCGGCGGTCGTACGGGCGGCGGCAGCGGCGGCGGTTCGCCGAGCACTTCGGGGACCTGGCGGTGGCGATCAGCGTGCCGGGCGGCCCGGACAGCGCCCAGGCGGACCGTTTCGCCAGCGGTCTCCACGGCCTCGCCGACCTCGCCTGCGACACCGGCGGGCTGACCGCCGCGCTCCGCTCCGAGGACGCCGTCCGCACCCTGGAGCGCGCCTGCCACACCCCCGGCGCGCCGCGCGCCGCCCACCGGGCGCGGGTCACCGATCTGCTGGCCGTGACCGAGGCGCTGGAGCGGGCGCTGCGCCCGCTGTCCCTCGACTGGTACGGCGGCGGCCGCGACCCGGGGCTGTCCGGTGTGGACCTGTGCCACGCGACGTCGGGCGGCGTGGCCGCGCTCCCGGGGCTGCTGGCCAAGCGCCGTTTCGGTACGCCGCTGCTGGTCACCGAGTACGGCGTACGGCTGCGCGAGCACTATCTGCGGCGCCCGCCCGGCCGCGACGAGCGCTCCGGGCCGGTCCGCGCCCTGCTGGCCGCCTTCCAGGGCAGGCTGGCCGCCGAGGCGTACGCGCAGGCCGCGCTCATCACCCCCGGCAATACGCACGCCCGTCGCTGGCAGGAGCGGTGCGGAGCCGACCCGGAGCGGTTGCGCACCGTCTATCCCGGGATGGACGCCGCCCGCTTCGCGGAGGTGGGCGAGGGCGGCGCGGCGGCCGGGGGAGGGGACGACCGGACGCTGGTGTGGGTGGGGAGGCTCGAACCCGCCAAGGACGTCGTCGCGCTGCTGCACGCCTTCGCCGAGGTGCGGCGGTGGCAGCCGGACGCGCGGCTGCGCGTCATCGAGACCCGGCCCGGCGACGGCCCGTCCGGCGGTGACAGGCCCGGCGACGGCAGATCCGGCGACGGCAGATCCGGTGGTGACAGATCCGGCGGTGACTGGTCCGGTGCCGACATGTCCGGCGGCGGCTACCCGGCCCACTGCCGCGGGCTGGCCGCCCACCTCTTCCCCGACGAGGCCGCGAACGCCCATACGCCCGGCGACAATCCGGTCTCCTTCGAGCGCGTCGGCGACCCCGAGGTGCCGACCCTGGCGGACGCGTACGCGGCGGGTTCGGTCGTCGTGCTGTCCAGCGTCGTCGAGGGGTTCCCGGTGGGGCTGGTCGAGGCGATGTTCTGCGGCCGGGCCACGGTCTCGACCGACGCGGGCGCCGTCTGCGAGGCCATCGGCGGCACCGGCCTGGTGGTGCCGCCGCGCAACCCCCGGGCGCTCGCCGACGCGTGCCTCGCGCTGTTGCGCGACCCCGAGCGCCGCGCCCGCCTGGGCGCCGCCGCGCGCGCCCGGGCGCTGGAACTCTTCACCGCCGAGCAGAACGTGATCGCCTTCCGGGGCATCTACCTGGAGCTGATGTCGCACTGCCCGGTGCGCCACGAGGAGGCCGGCGCGGACGGCGCGCCCCTGCCGTTCGCCCGCCCGGCCGAGGCCCGCGTCCCGGGCCGCTGGACCGCGGGCCGGCGCCTCGCGCACACCCCCCGCTGGGCCGAGCCCGGACCGGCACCGCGCCGGCCCCTGGCCGCCCTGTCCGAGGAGGGCGCGTGACCGGGCCCACGGGCGCGTCCGGGGCGCGCCGCGAACAGTCCAGCGCCCCGGCGTCCGCCCATGAGCGGGGCGCGAAGGCGCGGCGCGGCTCGGTGGATCCGGTGCGGGCGCTGATGCACCGTCACCGCGAGCTGTGCGCCCGGGCCGTCGACCCGCTGGAGATCGCCGCCGGTCTCGAGGCCCACGGGGTGACCGACCGCACCGCCGCCCGCTTCCGGCACCGCGACGTCTTCTCGCTCGCCGAGGAGCTGTACGCCCGGGTCCCGCGCGACGGCGACACCGGGGACGACGCGCGTCCCGGGGAGACCGGGCCGACCCGGCCCCGGGGCGTGCGGGCGGCGCTCGGACTGCTCTGGCTGCTGCCCGGTGCGCTGGCCGCGGCGAGCGTCGCCGGTGCGTACCGGACCGGGGCCGTCGCGGTCGGCGCGGCCGGTGCCGTCCTGACGGCGGGCGCCCTGTGGTCCTGCCTGCGCCGGGGCCCGCTCGGCACCGCCGGGCGAGGCGGCCGGACGGGGCGATGCGCGAGCCGGTCAGCGGGCCTGCCGGGAGCGCTGCGCACGGGGTGGCTGCTCGCCTACGCCGCCTGCGGCGACTGGCTGCTGACCGGGCTCACCGGCCGTACGAGCCCGTACGACCCGGCGGCGGCCTGCGAGGCCGCCGTCGTCCTCGGCCTCGCCGTCGCCCCCGCCGCGTGGCTGGCCCGCTGGTTCGCCGTACGGGCGCGCCGCAGGCTGGCCGCGAGCAGCGGGCTGGACGAGTTCGCTGCGGGGGTCCGGCCGCTGTGCGCGGCCACCGCCCTGGCCTTCCTGCTCACCCTGCCGCCGCTGGTGCTCACCGCCCGGCTCACGGTGCCCGGCGCCACACCTGACCCCGTCGCCGAGGCGGGCGCCGGCGCGCTGGCCGCTCTGCTGTTCGCCGCCCGGCTGCTCACCGTGCACGGCTTCCGCGCCGCCGCGGCCCTCGGCACCGCCGTGGCCTGCGCTGCCGAGGCCGCCGGGCCGGCCGCCGCCGGGGCCGCCCGGCTGCCGGGCTGCGCGGCGCTCGGCGAGCCGGTGCGGCGGCTGGCCGCCGCCCATGGCACGGCCGCCGTCCCCGCCGTGGCCTGCGGGACCGCCGCGCTCGCGCTGCTGGTGTACGCGTGCGCCGCGCTGTCCCGCGCCTCGGCCCACACCGCCCCCACCACGCCCCCCACACCGATCATCCCTCTCCTTCCCATCCCTACGAGGAGCACAGCCATGAGCGACGAGACGACCGCCCCACACGCCACCCCCGGGGAGGCGCGACGATGAGAGTCCTGCTGCTCGGCTCCGGCGGCTACCTGGGCCGCTACGTCGCCGAACACCTGCTGGCCGACCCCGCCGTCCAGCTCACCGCGCTCGGCCGCGGCGATGACGCCGACGTGCGGTTCGACCTGTCCAACGGCAGCCCCGGCGCGCTCACCCGCTTCCTGAACGCGGTCCACCCCGGTGTGGTGATCAACTGCGCGGGCGCGACCCGCGGCGGCGCCCGCGAGCTGACCCGGCACAACACCGTGGCCGTCGCGACCGTCTGCGAATCGCTGCGCCGCAGCGGCTGCGGCGCCCGGCTCGTCCAGATCGGCTGCTCCTCCGAGTACGGGCCCTCGCAGCCCGGCTCGTCCACAGCCGAGGACGCCGTGCCGCGCCCCGGCGGTCCGTACGGCGTGAGCAAGCTGGCCGCGACCGAGCTGGTGCTCGGCTCCGGTCTGGACGCGGTGGTGCTGCGGGTCTTCTCGCCGGTCGGGCCCGGCACCCCGGCCGGTTCCCCGCTCGGACGGCTCGCCGAGGCGATGCGGCGCGCGATGCAGTCCGGGGACAGCGAGCTGAAGCTGAGCGGTCTCGGGGTGCAGCGGGACTTCGTGGACGTACGGGACGTGGCGCGGGCGGTGCACGCGGCCTCGCTGTCGGCCGCCCAGGGCGCGGTCAACATCGGCACCGGGCGCGCCGTCCGGCTGCGCGAGGCGGCCTCCGTGCTGGCCCGGGTGGCGGGTTTCGGCGGCACCCTGCACGAGGTCGACGTCCCGCCCGGGCGGAACCCGCTGCACCCGTCCGCCCATATCCCGGCCCCCGCGCACGCTCCCGGCCACGCTCCGGCGCCCACCCCGCACGCCCCCGGTCACGCCCCCGGACCGGCGGAGCACGGCGGCGCCACCGCGTACCCGTATCCGGACGGCTGCGGCAGCTGGCAGCAGGCCGATGTGCGCACCGCGCGCGACCGGCTCGGCTGGCGCTCCCGCATCCCGCTGGAGGAGTCGCTGGCCGACATCTGGATGGAGGCCGCGTGTCGCATCTGACCTCCCCTGGGCCCCGGCCCGGCCCGGCGCCGCCGCCCGCCGCCGGGCTGGGCCTGGGGGTGCCGGGCTGGGCGCATCCCCTGGTCGCACCGGCCGAATGGGGTGAGCTGACCCGCCCCGGCACCCCGGTGCACTGGGCCGTCCTGGACGTCGCGCGCGGCCCCGGCTCGTGCCCGGACCCGTACTGCGCCGCCGCGGTGGCCCGGCTGCGCGCCGCGGGCGTACGGGTGCTGGGGCGGCTGGACGTGAGGTTCGGCACCCGCCCCTTCGGCGAGCTGGTCGCGGACGCGGGCCGCTACCTGGACTGGTACCGGCCCGACGGCTTCTATCTGGACCGCTGCCCCTCGGAGCGCCCGGGCCTGGCGGAGGTCCGCCGGATCGTCACCACGCTGCGGGCGCTGCGCGGCCGGGCGTACACGGTGCTGGGCCAGGACACCCATCCGTACCAGGAGTACGCGGAGATCGCCGACCAGCTGGTGACCTTCCGCGGCCGCTGGGCCGACTACCGTTGGTCCCAGGTAGCGGAGTGGACGGCGGGCTATCCGCCCGAACGCTTCTGCCATCTGGTGCACGGGGTGCCCCGGCCGCATCTGGACGAGGCGCTGCGCATCGCCCGCTGGCAGGGGGCGGGCACGGTCTTCTTCACGGACCGCACGACCCGACCGGGCCAGCGCGCGGGCTCCGCCGCCCTGTGGGAGACGCTGCCCGGACACTGGGACGACGTCGTCTCGCGCATCGGACCATGTGTCATGGAATGAGATGGGGCGTGGCAGTGTTACGAGAAGACAACCTCCCCGCTCACGCGGGGGTGAACCGCTCCCGCTCCTACTTACTACGGAGTCCCCGTGTCGCTGCCACCCCTGGTCGAGCCGGCTGCCGAGCTCACCGTCGACGAGGTCCGCAGGTACTCACGCCATCTGATCATCCCGGATGTCGGTATGGAGGGCCAGAAGCGGCTGAAGAACGCCAAGGTGCTCTGTGTGGGCGCGGGCGGTCTCGGCTCGCCCGCCCTGATGTACCTCGCCGCCGCCGGTGTGGGCACCCTCGGCATCGTCGAGTTCGACGAGGTCGACGAGTCCAACCTGCAGCGCCAGATCATCCACAGCCAGGCGGACATCGGCCGCTCCAAGGCGGAGTCCGCGCGCGACACCGTCCTCGGCATCAACCCCTACACGAACGTCGTGCTGCACGAGGGCCGCCTCGAGGCCGACAACGTGATGGAGATCTTCTCCGAGTACGACCTGATCATCGACGGTACGGACAACTTCGCCACCCGCTACCTGGTCAACGACGCGTGCGTGCTGCTGAACAAGCCGTACGTATGGGGTTCGATCTACCGGTTCGACGGCCAGGCGTCCGTCTTCTGGTCCGAGCACGGCCCGTGCTACCGCTGCCTGTACCCGGAGCCCCCGCCGCCCGGCATGGTCCCCTCCTGCGCCGAGGGCGGGGTCCTGGGCGTGCTGTGCGCGTCCATCGGCTCCATCCAGGTCACCGAGGCCATCAAGGTGCTCACCGGCGCGGGCGACCCGCTGGTCGGCCGCCTGATGATCTACGACGCCCTGGAGATGACCTACCGGCAGGTCAAGGTCCGCAAGGACCCGGACTGCGCGGTCTGCGGCCCGAACGCCACCGTCAAGGAACTCATCGACTACGAGGCCTTCTGCGGTGTCGTCTCGGACGAGGCCCAGGAGGCGGCGGCCGGTTCGACGATCACTCCCAAGCAGCTCAAGGAGTGGATCGACGACGGCGAGGCCATCGACATCATCGATGTCCGTGAGCAGAACGAGTACGAGATCGTCTCGATCCCGGGCGCCCGGCTGATCCCGAAGAACGAGTTCCTGATGGGCACCGCCCTCCAGGACATGCCGCAGGACAAGAAGATCGTCTTGCATTGCAAGACGGGTGTCCGATCCGCGGAAGTACTGGCCGTTCTGAAGAACGCGGGCTTCTCCGACGCCGTCCACGTGGGCGGCGGCGTGATCGGCTGGGTCAACCAGATCGAGCCCGACAAGCCGGTCTACTGACGCCGGTTCGCCGTATGAGAGGGCCCGGACCGCTGTACGAGCGGTCCGGGCCCTCTCGTCGTTCATCCGCAGGTCTTGCCGCCCGCGGGCACCTTCCCGTCGAGCAGATAGGCGTTGACGGTCTTCGTCATGCAGGCGTTGCCGCTGTTGTACGCGCCATGGCCCTGCCCCCGGTACGTGACCTCGACGCCCACGCCCCGGCCGAGTTCGCGGGCCATCGTGCGGGCCCCCGCGTACGGGGTGGCCGGGTCGCCGGTGTTGCCGACGACGAGGACCGGCGCGGAGCCCTCGGCGCTCACGTCCGGGGTGTCCGTCCTGCCGTCGACCGGCCAGCCGGTGCAGGCGAGCAGGGACCAGGCGAGATAGTCGCCGAAGACCTTCGAGGCCTCGCGGAACCGCGGCAGCCGCTCCTTCACATCGCTCACCGTGTAGCGCTTCTTCTCGTCGGCGCAGTTGATCGCCGTATTGGCCGCGTTGATATTGCTGTAGCGGCCCTTGTCGTCGCGGCCGGACATCGAATCCGACATCGCGAGCAGCAGATTGCCCTTGCCGAGCGTCAGCGCTTCCTGAAGGCCCAGCGTCAGGTATTTCCAGCTGTCCTCGGAGTACAGCGCGGCGGCGATACCGCCGAGCGCCCCGCCTTCGGTGAGCTTGCGGCCGCTGTCGGTCTCCAGCGGCTTCTTGTCGAGTCTCTTCAGCAGCGTGACGATCTTCTCGGCGCCCGCCTTGGGATCGTCCCCGACCGGGCAGGCGAGCCCCTTCCGGGCGCAGTCCCGGAGGTAGTTGTCCAGCGCCAGCTGGAACCCCCTGGCCTGGGCGAGGGAGCCGTCTTCGGTGTCCGCGGACGGGTCGACCACGGCGTCGAGGACCGCGCGCGCCACATGCCGCGGGTACAGATGGGCGTAGACGCCGCCGAGTTCGGTGCCGTAGGAGATGCCGAAATACGACAGTTTCCGGTCCCCGAGCACCTGCCGCATGAGGTCCATGTCCCGGGCGGCGCTGACGGTATCCACATGGGGGAGCACCTTCCCGGAGCGCTTTTCGCATCCGGCCATGTATTTCCGCGCGTCCGCGGTCGCCGCCTTGATTTCGGCGGCGTCGTCCGGAGTGCCGTCCACCGCCTCCGCGGCGTCGATCTCCTTGTCGCTCCGGCAGGTCACGCCCTCGCTTTCGCCGACCCCGCGCGGATCGAAGCTCACCAGGTCATAGCCTGCGCGCAGTTTCTCGTAATCCCCGCTGAAACCGGGCAGGGAGGAAACCCCGGAGCCGCCGGGTCCGCCGAAATTGAACACCAGGGAGCCGATCCGCTTCCCCGGGCCGGTGGCCTTCGCGCGGATCATGGCGAGGTCGATGGTCTCTCCGTCCGGCTTCGCCCAGTCCAGTGGCACGGTGAGGTCGGCGCACTCCCAGTCGCCGCCCGGCGCCTTGCCGGTGCCCTGCCGCGCGGTGGGCGCCGCGCACTCCTTCCAGCGCGGCTTCTGGCCCGTGAGCGAGCGGGGCAGGCCGGAGGAGCCCGGGGGCGCGGCCGCGGCGGACGAGGCGCTGGAGGAGGAACCGGACGTCGGGGTGGCCGACGCCTTCCCCTGGTCCTTCCCCTGGCCGTCGCAGCCCGCGACGGCGAGGAGGGCGGCCACGGCGGTCGCGGAGACCAGCGCCCTGGTCCGTATGGTGCGGAGGGAACTCGACATGGTCGGTGATCCTATGAGGATGGTATGAGCGGGAGGGTGCGCGCTTGTTCTCCATACCGTCATAGCGGCGGCGGCACGGCTAGGTGCAGACCTTGCCGTTTTCCGGGACCCGGCCGTTCAGCAGGTAGGCGTTCACGGTCGTGCGCACGCAGCGGCTGCCGCTGTCGTACGCCCCGTGTCCCTCGCCCTTGTAGGTGAGCTGGACGCCGACCCCGGGCCCGAGTTCGTCGGCCATCTTCCGCGCGCCGGCGTACGGGGTGGCCGGGTCGCCGGTGTTGCCGACGATCAGGATGGGGGCGGCGCCGCGGGCATGCACGTCGGGGGTGGTCCAGGCGCCGCGGACGGGCCAGTCGGTGCACTGGGTGAGGCTCCAGGCCATGAAGTCACCGAACACCGGGGACGCCTCGCGGAAGGCGGGCAGCTTCCGCCGGATGTCGGCCAGGGTGTAGCGCTGTTTGAAGTCGGCGCAGGTGACGGCGTTGAGCGAGGACTGCAGGGTGCTGTAGTCGCCGTTCTGGCCGCGCCCGTTCATGGCGTCGCCCAGGGCCAGCAGGATCCCGCCGTCGCCCTGCTGGGCGGCCGCGATCCCCTGGGTGAGGTACGGCCAGAAGTCCCGTGAGTACAGGGACTGCGCGATGCCTCCGTCGGCCAGCGACTGGGTGAGCTTCCGGTTGCCGCTGCCCGCCACCGGATGCCGGTCCAGGCGCTTCAGCAGGGCCTGGATCCGCGCCTGGGTCGGACAGCCGGCCCCGGCGGTGGGGCGGCACCCCTTCAGGTAGTCGCCCAGCGCCAGCTGGAACCCCTTCGCCTGGCCGAGGGCGCCCTGCTCGGGGTCCTGGGCGGGGTCCACGACCCCGTCGAACAGCGCCCGGCCCACCTTCTTCGGGTACAGATGGGCGTAGACGCCGCCCAGTTCGGTGCCGTAGGAGACGCCGAAGTAGTACAGCTCGCGGTCGCCGAGGACGCGGCGCATCACCTCCATGTCGCGGGCGGCGTTGGTGGTGCCGACGTAGGGGAGCACCGCGCCGGACCGCTTCTCGCACCCGGTGGTGTAGCCCTTGACCCGGTGCAGCAGGGAGGTCACCTCGGCGGAGTCGTCCGGGGTGGCGTCGGCCGCGTAGAAGGCGTCGAGCTGCCGGTTGCCGAGACAGCGCACCCCCTTGCTGCGGCCGACCCCCCGCGGATCGAAGCTGACCAGGTCATAGCGGGTGCGCAGCTGCTTGTAGGTGCCCGCGAGGGCGGGGAGCGTGGCGACGCCGGAGCCGCCGGGTCCGCCGAAGTTGAAGATCAGGGAGCCGATCCGCTTGCCCGGGCCGGTGGCCTTGGCGCGGATCATCGCGATGCCGATGGTGGCGCCGCGCGGCTTGGTGTAGTCGAGCGGGACGTGCAGGGTGGCGCACTGCCACTCCCGGCCCGGGGCCTTGGAGGGCGCCCCGTCCTCGCTGCCGGAGGGGACGGGGCAGGCGGCCCAGTGGAGCTTCTGGTCCGCGGTGGTGTCCGGCCGGCCGGAGTCGCCGCCGCATCCGGCGGTGGCGGCGAGCAGCAGGGCGGCGGCGGACAGCGCACCGGTGCGCAGGGGTCGGGACACGGCGGCTCTCCCTGGGTGGCGGCGTACCGCCATCCTGCGGGCCTCGGCGGGGGCGCGCGCGCACAGCGCGGGCGTACGGGTGAGGCCGTATGACGACCGGCGGGTCTACAGGGACTCCCGGCGGGTGAGGTGGGTGAACGCCACCCAGCCGGGCAGCACCGGCAGCCAGAAGACCATCAGCCGGAACAGCAGCACCGCGGGCGCGGCCGTCTCGTACGGCAGCCCGGCGAAGGTGAGCCCGGCGATCAGGGCGGCCTCGACGGCGCCGACGCCGCCCGGGGTGGGCGCGGCCGACCCCAGGGCGTTGCCCGCGAGGAAGACGACCGCGATGCTCGCGTAGCTCAGCTCGCCGCCGAACGCCCGGATCGACGCGTCGAGACACATCACGTTGGCCGCGGTCAGCAGCAGCATGCCGCCGATGCCGGCGAGCAGCTTCCTGGGCCGCTGGAGCACGTCCAGCATGCGCGGTACGACGCCCGCGAACAGCGACCGCACCCGGGTGGAGACGAACTTGCGCAGGGCGGGCACCGCGGTGACCACGAGGGTCAGCACGGCGCCCGTCAGCAGCCCGGCGATCACGGTCCGGGACGGCGAGAGCGTCGGGGTGCGCTCGGTGCCGGTGATGTAGCCGAAGATGGCCAGCAGCACGATGTGGCTGGCCAGCCCGAACAGCTGCGAGGCGCCGACGCTGGCCACCGCGAGCCCCGACCGCACCCCCGCGCGCTGCAGGAAGCGGGCGTTCAGGGCGACGCCGCCGACCGCCGCGGGGGCCACCAGCTTCACGAACGAGGCGGCGACCTGCGCCAGCACCGTACGCCCGAAGGGCACCTTCTCGGGGACGAAGCCGAGCAGGCTCAGGGCGGCTGCCACATAGGTGAGCGCGGAGAAGGCGAGCGCGAACACCACCCAGATCCAGTTGGCCTCGCCGACCAGGGCGCCCAGCTTGAGGTGGGTGAACTGGGACAGCAGGAAGTACGCGGCGAAGGCGCCCGCGCAGAAGCTGACCAGGGTGCGCGGCTTGATGCGCTCCAGCCGCACCGGCTCGATCGGCGCCTGCGGCCGTACCAGCAGCACCTGGCGGCGGATCTGGGCGAGCAGATCCTCCTCGCGGGCCTCTTCCAGGGCCTCGTCGAGCGCCCGCTTCTCGGCCTGCTTCTCGGCCTTGGCCGTCTTGCGGTCGCTGACGGCCGGTTCGGCCCTGCGCCCGTCGTCGGTCTCGCCCCGGGCCGCCTCCTGGGCCTCCTCGGCCTCCCGCGCCCTGGCCTCCTTGGCGGCCCGGGACGCCTCCAGCACCGCTTCCCGCTGCCGCTGGGCGCGCTCCCGGGCGAGCTGGCGCAGCGTCGCCCGGGTGGCCCGGCCCAGGGCGAGGGGCTGCAGCAGGGGGAGGCTGTCGGCGACCGCGTCCGGGCCGATGACGCCGACCGCGGCGGCCACGGAGCGCTCGGCGCCCACCCGCAGCCCCAGGGTGGTCAGCAGCTGCGCGATGTCCATCCGCAGCACCACGTCGCCCGCCGCGATCTCACCGCCGCGCAGATCCGTCAGGATGACCGCGCCGGAGCGGTCGATCAGCAGGGCGTCGCTGTCCAGCCGCCGGTGGGCGATGCGCCGCGACTGGAGCGCCTGCACCTGGTGCCAGGCCCCGGCCAGCAGCTCGTCGGTGATCGCCTCGTCCGGCAGGGCGTGCAGGGGGCGGCCGCCGATGTGCTCGTAGACCAGCATCACGGCGTCCGGGCCCAGCTCGGAGTGAGCGATCAGCTTGGGCGCGTTGGCGCCCGCCGCGATCGCCGCGTACGCGAGCAGCGCCTCCTGCTCCAGCGCCTGGCGCAGCGACTGGAGGCTGCGCGGCGGGGTGATCGTGCGCAGCGTCAGCCGCTGCCAGACGCTGTAGAAGAAGCCCTGGGCCTGCTGTTCGCGGTCGACCACGGTGACGTCCAGCGGCGGCCCGTCCTCCAGGGTGACCAGATAGCGGCGGCCCCGGTCGCTGTGGTTGCCGTGCTCGTCGACGGCCTCCTCGGCGCGCGCGGCGCTGACCGGGTTGAAGCCGACCCGGCGCAGCCCGGCGAGCAGGTGCTGGCCGGTGGGCCGGACGTTGGGGGAGCCGACGGCGTAGAGCGTGCCGTAGGCGACGGTCCAGCCGATGAGCACCGTGACGATGATCGAGAACGGGGTGGTGTAGCCGCCGACGAGCACCGCGAACGCGTCGAGCAGCAGCACGCCCCACATGGCCACCCGCCAGCGGGGGCGGCGCGCCATGCCGACGGCCGTCATATAGGCGATGACGGGGGCGAGATAGCCGTGCACGGGATCGCTCAGGGCGCCGCCGGGCGCGGGCTGGGTGAGGGCCTCGCGGATCGAGCCGGGCGCGGCTCTGGCGACCCACAGATCGGTGGCGAGGGAGATGCCGTGGGCGAGGACCGCGGCCAGGACGCCGTCCGCGATCCGCAGCCCGTCCCGTTTGATCAGCCGCTCGATCGCGAACGCCACCGGCAGGACGAGCACGGCGATGCTGGCCGTCAGCCCCGCGAAGTCGATCATCAGCGGGGGCGCCTGGTTGGCGCCGTGGCCGATGTCCTTCTCCAGTCCCGCGGTGGTGCCGTGCGCGAAGGCCGCGACGGCCAGGACGATGCCGATGCCCAGCGCGCCGAGCAGCAGCCGCATCAGGTCCGAGGGGCGGTGGACCCGGGCGGGCAGCAGCGGTTCGTCGCCCGAGACCCGCTCGTTGTGCCCCTGCGGCCCGTCGGAGCCGTCGGGGTCCTCCGGCTCTTCCCAGCCGTCGGCGCCGCCGTGGTCCTGGGGGCCGTGCGGACCGTCGGCGCCATCGGAGCCGTCCGAGCGCGGCATCGCCTCAGGGGCGCGGGCCTCCTCCTCAGGAGGCTGCGCACCCTGCTGCTTCGCCGTCTCTTCTTGATCTCGTATCACCAGTCACCGCCCGGAAGATGGTGGCATGCCCGGGCTGCGGAGGAGGGCATCAGGGTGCATTTCGGGGATGTGAGCCTCGGATCGTACGCCCTGTAGTGAGTTCCCGCACAATGTGTGATCGAACCCCCGTCGTCGTCCGCAGAACCTTCGACGGTACCGCGCGGGCGGTGTCGGTGGCGTGGGGCAGGATGGGCGGGATGAGCCGGGAGAGCGAGGAGCAGCGGGCCGCCGACGAGCTGCCCGCGTACGCGGAGCGGGTGCTGGACGTCGCCGAGCTGATCCCGCCGGGCCGGGTGATGACCTACGGGGACATCGCCGAGTGGCTGGAGGAGGGCGGCCCGCGCCAGGTGGGGCGGGTGATGGCCCTGTACGGGGGCGCCGTGCCGTGGTGGCGCGTGGTGCGCGCGGACGGCGCGCTGCTGCCCGGCAGCGAGCTGCGGGCGCTGGACCACTACCGCGCGGAGGGCACTCCGCTGCGCGAGGCGCCCCACTCGGCCGAGGGCCATCTGCCGAGGATCGACATGCGCCGGGCCCGCTGGGACGGCGTGGAGGGCGCTGGGGGCACGGAGGGTGCTGACGCCGCGGCGGGATAGAGGTCGTCCACAGCCATTCGGGTGACGTACCACGGCACATGAGAGGCTGTGCGGCACCCAGCCAACCCACCAGGACCGGCGATCCACGTGAGTTCCTCCTCCTCGTCCCTGCCGCGACAGCGGCGCGGGCGGCAGCCGCATCCGCGGCAGCCGTCCCCGGGCACGTACCGCCTGGTCCGCCGTCGGCCGGATCCGGTGGTTTCTCCTGTCCTGGACGCACGGCAGCGCTCCGTGGTTGAGCACGAGGGCGGTCCGCTGCTGGTGCTCGCCGGACCGGGCACCGGAAAGACCACGACGCTCGTTGAGGCCGTCGCCCGGCGGGTGCGCGACGGCGCGGACCCCGAGCGCATCCTGGTGCTCACCTTCAGCCGCAAGGCCGCCGTCGAGCTGCGCGACCGGATGGCGGCGCGGCTGGGCGGCGCGACCGGGCCGCGGGCCACCACCTTCCACTCCTTCTGCTACGCGCTGGTCCGCGCCCATCAGGACGTCGATCTGTTCGCCGATCCGCTGCGGCTGCTGTCCGGCCCGGAACAGGACGTCGTCGTACGGGAACTCCTCGCCGGGCAGGCCGAACTGGAGCGCGCGGGGCGCGCATCGGTCCGCTGGCCCGACGACCTGCGTGCCTGCCTGACCACCCGCGGCTTCGCCGACGAGGTGCGCGCGGTGCTCGCCCGCAGCCGGGAGCTGGGGCTCGGCCCGCGGTCCCTGGGGGAGTTCGCGGCCCGCACCGGGCGCCCGGACTGGGGCGCGGCGGCGGCCTTCCTGGCCGAGTATCTGGACGTCCTGGACGCCCAGGGGGTGCTGGACTACGCGGAGCTGGTGCACCGCGCGGTGCTGCTCGCCGAGCGGCCGGACGTCGCGGCGGAGCTGGCCGCCCGCTATGACGCGGTGTTCGTGGACGAGTACCAGGACACGGACGTGGCCCAGGCACGGCTGCTGCACGCGCTGGCGGGCGGCGGAAGAACACTGGTGGCGTTCGGCGATCCCGATCAGTCGATCTACGCCTTCCGGGGCGCCGATGTGAACGGCATCCTCGGCTTCCGGGACGCCTTCCCGCGCGCGGACGGCCGCCCGGCGCCCGTGGAGGTCCTCACCACCTCGCGCCGCTCGGGCGCCCGGCTGCTCGCCGCGACCCGGCTCGTCACCGGCCGGATGCCGCTCACCCGCCTCCCGGCGCACGCCGTGCGCGCCCACCGGGAGCTGAGGGCGGCCCGCGACGGGGGCCGCGTCGAGGTGTTCACGTACCCCACCGCGGGCGCCGAGCTGGACAACGTCGCCGACATCCTGCGCCGCGCCCATCTGGAGGACGGGGTGCCTTGGAGCGAGATGGCCGTCCTGGTGCGCGCCGGGGGGCGCTCGCTCCCGGGCCTGCGCCGGGCGCTCACCTCCGCCGGGGTGCCCATCGAGGTGGACGGCGACGACATCCCGCTGCGCCACGAACCCGCCGTGGCCCCCCTGCTGACGGCGCTGCGGGCCGCCGCCACGGCCGCGCTGCCCGACTCCGGCGGACTGTCCGCCGCCCTCGGCGTCGAGACCGCCCTCACCCTGCTCACCTCGCCGCTGGGCGGCATGGACGCCGCCGATCTGCGCCGCCTCGGCCGCGCCCTGCGCGAGGAGGAGCGGGCCGCGGGCCAGGCCGTACCGCGCCCCTCCGACGTCCTGCTCGCCGAGGCGCTGGCCGCGCCCGAGCGGCTGGCCGTCCACGACCCGGCGTACGCGCGCGGCGCCCAGCGGCTCGGCCTGCTGCTGCGCAAGGCGCTGGAGGCGCTGGCCGGCGGCGGCACCGCCGAGCAGGCGCTGTGGGAGCTGTGGGACGGCACCCCCTGGCCCGGGCGGCTGGAGGGCGCCGCGCAGCGCGGCGGGAGCGCCGGGCGCAACGCCGACCGCGACCTGGACGCGGTGTGCGCGCTGTTCGAGACCGCCGCGCGCGCGGAGGAGCGCACCGGCGGCCGCGGCGCGCTCAACTTCCTCGACCAGCTCGACGCTCAGGACATCGCCGCCGACACCCTCTCGCGCCGCGTCGCCCGGCCCGACGCCGTGCGGCTGATGACCGCCCACCGCGCCAAGGGGCTGGAATGGCGCCTGGTGGTGGTCGCGGGCGTCCAGGAGGGGCTGTGGCCGGACCTGCGGCGCCGCGGCTCGCTCCTGGAGGCCGACCGGATCGGCCGGGACGGGCTCGCCGAGCCCCTGACGCCGGGCGCGCTGCTGGCCGAGGAGCGGCGGCTGTTCTACGTGGCGGCGACCCGCGCCAGGGACCGGCTGGTGGTCACCGCCGTCAAGGCGGCCTCCGAGGACGGCGACCAGCCCTCGCGGTTCCTGACCGAACTGGGCGTCACCCCGGTCGATGTCACCCAGCGGCCGCGCCGCCCGCTGTCGGTCGCCGCGCTCGTCGCCGAGCTGCGCGCCACCACCGTCGACCCGGACGCCTCGGACGCCCTGCGGGAGGCCGCCGCGCAGCGGCTGGCACGCCTCGCGGCGCTGCGCGACGAGGACGGCCGGCCGCTGGTCCCCGCGGCCCACCCCGCCGGCTGGTGGGGCCTGTACGAGCCGACGCACAGCGAGGTGCCGCTGCGCGACCGCGACCGGCCCGTGGCGCTCTCCGGCAGCGCGCTCGACCAGCTCGTCAACACCTGCTCGCTGCAGTGGTTCCTGGGGCGCGAGGTCAAGGCGGACGCCCCGTCGACCGCCGCCCAGGGCTTCGGCAACGTCGTCCACGTCCTCGCCGACGAGGTGGCCTCCGGGCGCACCCCGGCCGACCTCGCGGTCCTCATGGAGCGCCTGGACTCCGTATGGGACGCGCTCGCGTTCGACGCCCCCTGGAAGTCGCGGCAGGAGAAGGAGCACGCCCGGGCGGCCCTGGAGCGCTTCCTGCGCTGGCACGTGATGGAGCGCGGCGGCCGCACGGCGGTCGCCTCCGAGCACGGCTTCGACGTCATCCTCGAGGCCGACGCGTACCAGGTGCGCATCCGCGGCAGCATGGACCGCGTCGAGGCGGACGCCGAGGGGCGTGCGTACGTCGTCGACTTCAAGACCGGCAAGCAGTCCGTGACCCGCGGCGAGGTCGCCCACCACCCCCAGCTGGCGGTCTATCAGCTCGCCGTGCGGGAGGGCGCCGTCGACGGCCTCTTCGGCGGCGACCGCCCCGAACCCGGCGGCGCCGAGCTGGTCCAGCTGCGGCAGGGCGCCCCCAAGAAGGACGGGGGCGAGACCGTCCCCAAGGTCCAGGCCCAGGACCCGCCCGACGGGGAATGGGTCGGCGAACTGCTCGCCACCGCGGCCGGACGCGTCCTCGACGAGCGCTTCGCGCCGAGCACCGGGGCGCACTGCGAGCGCTGCGCGTTCCGCGCCTCGTGCAGCGCCCGCGCGGAGGGCCGCCACGTGGTGGAGTGACGGAGTATGAGCGTGCTTGTGGCGTCATGTCCCTTCTTGCCAGCAGTCTCGTCGGCGGTCTCGTCGGCGGTCTTGTCGGCGGGGGATGTGGGGAGTTGTCCCCCATGTCCGTGGCCTGTCGGTGGCGACCGATAGCCTCACTGGAGTGTCAGCCCGCATCACCGATCCCGAGGAGCTCAAGGAGCTGCTCGGGATCCCGTTCACCCCGGAGCAGACGGCGTGCATCACCGCGCCGCCCGCCCCGCAGGTGATCGTCGCCGGAGCGGGCTCCGGCAAGACCACGGTGATGGCCGCGCGCGTCGTCTGGCTGGTGGGCACCGGCCAGGTCGCACCCGACCAGGTGCTGGGCCTCACGTTCACCAACAAGGCCGCGGGCGAACTGGCCGAGCGGGTACGGAAGGCGCTGGTCAAGGCGGGCGTCGTGGACCCCGATCCGGATCCGGGCGCCGCCGAGGAGGCCGCGGGCGAGCCCGGCATCTCCACGTACCACGCCTTCGCCGGACAGCTCCTCAAGGAACACGGGCTGCGCATCGGCCTGGAGCCCAGCGCCCGGCTGCTCGCCGACGCGACCCGCTTCCAGCTCGCCGCGCGCGTGCTGCGCACCGCCCCCGGCCCCTACCCGGCGCTCACCCGTCCCTTCGCCGACCTGGTGACGGACCTGCTCGCGCTCGACGCCGAACTGGCCGAGCACCTGGTCCCCGCGAAGCGGCTCCACATGTACGACACCGAGCTGCTGGACACCCTCGACGGGGTGAAGCTGACCAACGACGCGCTGCGCAAGGTGCCCGAGGCCGCCCGCGCGCGCCGTGAACTCCTCGGGCTGGTCGAGGAGTACCGCGACGAGAAGCGCCGCCGCGATCTGCTCGACTTCGGCGACCAGATCGCGCTCTCCGCCACTCTGGCCGGCACCGGCCCGGAGGTCGGCCGGATCCTGCGCGAGCAGTACGCGGTCGTCCTGCTGGACGAGTACCAGGACACCTCCGTCGCCCAGCGGATGCTGCTGTCCGGTCTGTTCGGCGGCGGCACCGGACACCCCGTCACCGCCGTCGGCGACCCGTGCCAGGCCATCTACGGCTGGCGCGGCGCCTCGGTGGCCAACCTCGACGACTTCCCGGCGCACTTCCCGCACCGGGACGGCAGCCCCGCCCGCCGCTACGCGCTCAGCGAGAACCGGCGCAGCGGCGGCCGCCTGCTCGACCTCGCCAATGGGCTGGCCGCCCCGCTGCGCGCGATGCACCAGGGCGTCGAGGCGCTGCGCCCCGCGCCCGGCGCCGAGCGGGACGGCCTGGTGCGCTGCGCGCTGCTGCCCACCCACGCCGAGGAGCTGGCCTGGCTCGCCGACTCGATCGCCCATCTGGTGCGCACCGGCACCCCGCCCGGCGAGATCGCGGTCCTGTGCCGTACGGCCGGTGACTTCGCCGAGATTCAGGGCGCACTGGTGGCGCGTGACGTTCCGGTGGAGGTCGTGGGCCTGTCGGGGCTGCTGCACCTGCCCGAGATCGCCGACCTGGTGGCGGTCTGCGAGGTGCTGCAGGACCCGGGGGCCAACGCGGCGCTGGTCCGGCTGCTCACCGGCCCGCGCTGGCGCATCGGCCCCCGCGACCTGGCGCTGCTCGGCCGCCGCGCCCGCGCGCTCGTCTCCCACGGCGGCCCCGGCGACGCGGAGGACGACCCGGACCGGCGGCTCGCCGAGGCCGTCGAGGGCGTCGACCCGTCGGAGATCATCTCGCTCGCCGACGCCCTCGACACCTTCCTGGACTCCGGCGGCGGCCGGGACGACGGGCTGCCGTTCTCGGCCGAGGCCCGGGTGCGCTTCGCCCGCCTCGCCGCCGAACTGCGCGAGCTGCGGCGCTCGCTGGCCGACCCGCTCATGGACGTCCTCCACCGGGTGCTGGCCACCACCGGGCTGGAGGTGGAGCTGTCCGCCTCGCCGCACGCCCTGGCCGCCCGCCGCCGCGAGACGCTGGGCAACTTCCTGGACGTCGCCGCGTCCTTCGCCGCGCAGGCGGGCACGGCCGTGGACGGGGAGGCCACCCTGCAGTCGTTCCTGGGCTTCCTGCGGACCGCCGCACAGTACGAGAAGGGGCTCGACAACGCGCTCCCCGGCGGCGAGAACACGGTCAAGGTGCTCACCGCGCACAAGTCCAAGGGGCTGGAGTGGGACGTGGTGGCGGTGCCCGGACTGGTCGCGGGGCGGTTCCCCAGTGAGCAGAGCCGCGAGTCCTGGACGGCGAACGCCCGCGTCCTGCCGCACGCCCTGCGCGGCGACGCCGACACCCTCCCGGAGGTCACCGCCTGGGACGCCAAGGGGCTCACCGCCTTCAAGGACGCCATAAAGGAGCACCAGCGGACGGAGGAACTCCGCCTCGGCTATGTCACCTTCACCCGGCCCCGCTCGCTGCTGCTCGGCTCCGGGCACTGGTGGGGTCCGTCCCAGAAGCGCCGCCGCGGTCCGTCCTCCTTCCTGGAGGCGCTGCGCGCGCACTGTGAGGCCGGTTACGGCGAGGTCGAGGCGTGGGCGGACGAACCGGAGAAGGACGCGGAGAACCCGGCCCTGCGCGAGACGGCCGCCGACCGCGCCTGGCCGCTCCCGCTCGACCCCGGCGCCCTGGCCCGCCGCCGCCGGGCCGCGGACACGGTCCTGGCCCATCTGGCCCGCCTGGAGGCGGTGGACGGCCCGTATGCCGACGACCCGCATGAGCCGGTTCCGGACGAGGACCCGGCGTGGCCGGAGCCCCCGGACGACGTGTACCCGTACGAGGAGGAGGCGTACCCGTACGACGAGGCGTACGACGACCCGTATCCGTACGAGGAAGACCACCCGTACCCGAGCGGCGATCCGTACGACGACCCGTACAGCGCCCCGCACGACGCCGAGCCCGCGTACCCCGGCGCGCGTCCCGGGCCGGACGCCGGCCTGGCCCCCGAGGAGGCGCGGCTGGCCGACTCCTGGGACCGCGATCTCGACGCGCTCGCCGGGGAGCTGCGGCGCGCCCGCGCGACCGTGCACGAGGTGCCCGTACCGCAGACCCTGACCGCCACCCAGCTGATGCGGCTCGCCGCCGACCCGGACGGCTTCGCGCGGGAGCTGGCCCGCCCCATGCCGCGCCCGCCGAGGCCCGCCGCGGCCCGTCGCGGCACCCGCTTCCACGCCTGGGTCGAGTCCCGCTTCGAGGCGCTGCCGCTGCCGTTCCTCGGCCCGGACGAGCTGCCGGGCGGCGAGGACGACGAGCCGGAGATCGCGGACGAACGGGAGCTGGCGGCGCTCAAGGAGGCGTTCGCGCGCACGCCGTACGCCCGGCGCACTCCGTACCGCGTCGAGGTGCCGATCCAGCTCACCCTGGCGGGCCGGACCGTGCGCGGCCGGATCGACGCCGTGTACCGGGAGCCCGCGGCAGGCGCCGGGGGCGGCCACGGCTACGAGATCATCGACTGGAAGACCGGCCGGTCCAGGGACGCCGACCCGCTCCAGCTGGCCATCTACCGCCTCGCCTGGGCCGAACAGCACGATCTGCCGCTGTCGGCGGTCTCGGCGGCCTTCCTCCACGTACGCAGCGGGGAGATCGTGCGCCCGGCGGAGCTGCCCGGCCGGGCGGAGCTGGAACGCATCCTGACCGGCGAACCGGAGGCCGAGGCAGCCGGCGGCGAGGCCGAAGATGTCCGTAAGGCTTTCACCGACGTCGAACCATGACCGAAGGCGACCGCGGATGAGCGGCCCGGAGACCGGGGCTCTCATCCTTTCGCGCGCCGGATAGGCTCACATCCATGAGCACCACCCCGGACACGGACAATGCCGTCCGCGCCTTCGTCGACGGCGAGTACGCCGCCTTCCTCGACGAGCTCGGCGCGTGGCTGCGCATACCCTCCGTATCCGCCGACCCCGCGTGCGCCGGTGACGTCCGCCGCAGCGCCCAGTGGCTCGCGTCGCACCTCACCGCGACCGGCTTCCCGGAGGTCGAGATCTGGGAGACGCCCGGTGCCCCGGCGGTGTTCGCCGCGTGGCCGTCCGGCGACCCGGAGGCCTCCACCGTGCTCGTCTACGGGCACCACGACGTCCAGCCCGCCGCCCGCGAGGACGGCTGGCACACCGACCCGTTCGACCCGGTCGTCAAGGACGGCAGGCTGTACGCGCGCGGCGCCGCCGACGACAAGGGGCAGGTCCTCTTCCACACCCTGGGGGTGCGCGCCCACCTGGCCGCGACCGGCCGCTCCGCGCCCGCCGTCAACCTCAAGCTGCTGATCGAGGGCGAGGAGGAGTCGGGCTCCCCGCACTTCCCCGAGCTGATCCGGGCGCACGCCGGCCGGCTCGCCTGCGACACCGTGATCGTCTCCGACACCGGCATGTGGTCCGAGGACACCCCGACCGTCTGCACCGGCATGCGGGGCCTCACCGACTGCCAGATCGACCTGTACGGGCCGGACCAGGACATCCACTCCGGCTCGTTCGGCGGCGCGGTGCCCAACCCGGCCACCGAGGCCGCCCGGCTGGCCGCCGCGCTGCACCACGACGACCGCACGGTGGCCGTCCCCGGCTTCTACGACGGTGTGCTGGAGCTGACCGACCGCGAGCGCGAGCTGTTCGCCGAGCTGCCCTTCGACGAGGCGGGGTGGCTGCGCACCGCGCATTCGCACGGCCTGCTCGGAGAGGCCGGGTTCACCACCCTGGAGCGGATCTGGGCCCGCCCGACCGCGGAGGTCAACGGCATCGGCGGGGGCTACCAGGGACCGGGCGGGAAGACCATCGTGCCGTCCACCGCCCAGCTCAAGCTGTCCTTCCGGCTGGTGGCCGGTCAGGACACGGAGAAGATCCAGCAGTCCGTACGGGAGTGGGTCGCCGCGTTCCTCCCGGCCGGGATCCGGCACGAGATCACCTTCTGGGGCGCGACCCGCCCCTGCCTGACCCCCTTGGACCACCCCGCCCTCCAGTCCCTGGTACGGGCCATGGGGCGGGCGTTCGACCAGAAGATCCGCTTCACCCGCGAGGGCGGATCGGGACCGGCGGCCGACCTGCGGGACGTCCTGGGCGCCCCGGTGCTCTTCCTGGGCATCTCGGTGCCGTCCGACGGCTGGCACGCGCCCAACGAGAAGGTCGAGCTGGACCTGCTCGTGAAGGGCGCCGAGACGGCCGCCCACCTCTGGGCCGATCTCGCGGAGAATGGACCCGTATAGCACTCATATGTCCGTAAACCACCCGTTTCGCAGGGGAAGTTGGAAGCAGCCGTGACCACCTGGACCGAGCGCGCCGCCACCCGGCCGATCACGCTCAGCGCCCCGAGCGGCGTCGACCGCGCGGCGCACCACCGATTGGACGAGGCATGGCTGGCCGCGGCGTGGAGCCACCCGACGACGCGGGTCTTCGTGGTCTCCGGAGGCCAGGCCCTGGTCGACGACACCCCGGACGGCCGTACCGAGCTGGTCATGACGCCGGCCTTCGAGGCCCCGCCCACCGAGACCCACCGCTACTTCCTGGGCACCGACGAGGACGGGGTGCGCTACTTCGCGCTGCAGAAGGACACCCTGCCGGGCCGCATGGACCAGTCCGCGCGCCCCGCGGGGCTGCGTGAGGCGGGCTCGCTGCTGTCCGAGCGCGACGCGGGGCTGCTGGTGCACGCGGTGGCGCTGGAGAACTGGCAGCGGCTGCACCGCTTCTGCTCCCGCTGCGGCGAGCGCACGGTGATCGCGGCGGCGGGCCACATCCGCCGCTGCCCGGCCTGTGGCGCCGAGCACTACCCGCGCACCGACCCGGCCGTGATCATGCTGGTGACGGACGAGCTGGACCGGGCGCTGCTGGGCCGTCAGGTGCACTGGCCGGAGGGGCGCTTCTCGACGCTCGCGGGCTTCGTGGAGCCGGGGGAGTCGATCGAGCAGGCGGTGGTCCGCGAGGTGGCCGAGGAGGCGGGCGTCCGGGTCGGGGAGGTCGAGTACGTCGCCAGCCAGCCCTGGCCGTTCCCGTCCAGCCTGATGCTCGGATTCATGGCCCGGGCCACGTCCTCCCTGATCCAGGTGGACGGTGAGGAGATCCACGAGGCGCGCTGGTTCTCCCGGGACGATCTGCGCACCGCGATCGAGTCCGGCGAGGTCCTGCCCCCGTCCGGCATCTCGATCGCGGCCCGCCTGATCGAGCTGTGGTACGGCGAGCCGCTGCCGCGCGGCTGACCGCCGTTTCGGGCCCGGTTTCGGGCCCGGTTTCGGACCTGTCAGGCCCCGACCTTGGCCTTCACCTGGGCGAGGGAGGGGTTCGTCAGGGTCGAACCATCGGGGAAGAGAACGGTGGGGACCGTCTGGTTGCCGCCGTTCGCCTTCTCGACGAAGGCCGCGGACTCCGGGTCCTGCTCGATGTTGATCTCGGTGTACGCGATCCCCTCGCGGTCCATCTGGCCCTTGAGCCGGCGGCAGTAGCCGCACCAGGTGGTGCTGTACATCGTCACAGTGCCGGACATCGGTCTTCGCTCTCCTCGGGGTCGTGTCGTGGTGGGCACAGGGTGAACGTTCAACCTGTGCCGCTCATTCCCGGCGTTCATATGACCGCATGGTCACGGCTGTGGACAACCGGCGCGGTGGTCCCGGGGGACCTGGCAGCATGGCGGGGTGACACCAGCAACGCACTCCACTCTCTTCCCGCAGGTCTCCACGCCCGGCGCGTACGAGGCCACGCCGCGTGACGCCGACGCGGTGCTCGAGGGGCTCGACCCCGAGCAGCGCGAGGTGGCGACGGCCCTGCACGGGGCGGTGTGTGTGCTGGCCGGGGCGGGCACCGGCAAGACCCGGGCGATCACCCACCGGATCGCCTACGGGGTCCGGGCGGGCATCCTCCAGCCCGCCAGTGTGCTGGCCGTCACCTTCACCAATCGCGCGGCGGGCGAGATGCGCGGCCGGCTGCGGCAGCTCGGCGCGGGCGGAGTGCAGGCGCGCACCTTCCATTCGGCCGCGCTGCGCCAGCTCCAGTATTTCTGGCCCAAGGCGGTCGGCGGCGAGGTGCCGCGGCTGGCCGAGCGCAAGGTGCAGCTGGTGGCCGAGGCCGCCGCGCGCTGCCGGGTCCGGCTGGACCGCAATGAGCTGCGGGATGTGACCGGCGAGATCGAATGGTCGAAGGTCACCCAGACCGTGCCCGAGGACTATCCGGCGGCGGCCGCCAAGTCCGGCCGGGAAGCCCCCCGCGACCCGGTCGAGATCGGCCGGATCTACGCTGGGTACGAGCAGCTGAAGCGCGACCGCGGCGTGATCGACTTCGAGGATGTGCTGTTGCTCACGGTCGGCGTGCTGGAGGAGCGGCCCGACATCGCGGATCAGGTGCGCCGCCAGTACCAGCACTTCGTCGTCGACGAGTACCAGGACGTCAGCCCGCTCCAGCAGCGGCTGCTGGAGCTGTGGCTCGGTGAGCGGCAGAACCTGTGCGTGGTCGGCGACGCCAGCCAGACCATCTACTCCTTCACCGGCGCCACCCCCGACCATCTGCTGGACTTCCGCACCCGGCACCCCGGCGCCACGGTGGTCAAGCTCATCCGGGACTACCGCTCCACCCCCCAGGTCGTGCACCTGGCCAACGGGCTGCTGTCCCAGGCCCGCGGCCGGGCCGCGGAGCACCGGCTGGAGCTGGTCTCGCAGCGCGACCCGGGCCCCGAGCCGGTCTACACCGCCTACGCCGACGAGCCCGCCGAGGCCGAGGCCACCGCCCGCCGGATCCGCGAGCTGATCACCCCGGCCGGGCAGGGCGGCGCCGGCGTCCCGCCCAGCCAGGTCGCGGTCCTCTACCGGGTCAACGCCCAGTCCGAGCTGTACGAGCAGGCGCTGGCGGACGCCCAGGTGCCCTATCAGCTGCGCGGCGCCGAGCGGTTCTTCGAGCGGCCCGAGGTCCGCGAGGCGGGGATGCTGCTGCGCGGCGCGGCGCGCGCCGGAAGCGCCGACCCGGTGCTGTCGGACGACGACGTGCCGTCCCAGGTGCGGGCCGTGCTCGGCACCCGCGGCTGGACGCCCGAGCCCCCCGCGGGTTCCGGAGCGGTCCGCGACCGCTGGGAGTCGCTGGCCGCCCTGGTGCGGCTCGCCGAGGACTTCGTCCGGGGCCGGCCCGGGGCCACCCTCTCCGATCTGGTGGCGGAGCTGGACGAGCGGGCGGCCGCCCAGCACGCCCCGACCGTGGAGGGTGTGACGCTCGCCTCACTCCACGCCGCCAAGGGCCTGGAGTGGGACGCGGTGTTCCTGGTGGGGCTGACCGAGGGCATGATGCCGATCACCTACGCCAAGACCGATCAGCAGATCGAGGAGGAGCGGCGGCTCCTCTATGTGGGCGTCACCCGGGCCCGCCGCCATCTGAGCCTGTCGTGGGCGCTCTCGCGGGCGCCGGGCGGCCGCGCCTCCCGCAGGCCCACCCGCTTTCTCAACGGGCTGCGGCCCGGCTCCGCGGCGCCCGCCGCCCGGATGCCCGGCGGGGGCGGCGGAATCGAGCGCGGCACCGGACCGGGCGCCCCGGTGCGCAAGCGGCGCGCCCCGGTGCACTGCCGGGTCTGCGGCAGGACGCTGACCGACGCGGGCGAGATGAAGCTGATGCGCTGCGAGGACTGCCCCTCGGAGCTGGACGAGGCGCTGTACGAGCGGCTGCGTGACTGGCGGGCCGAGCAGGCCGGACTGCTGGGCCAGCCGGCCTTTTGCGTCTTCACCGACAAGACCCTGCTCGCCATTGCCGAGGCCGTGCCGGGAACCGAATCGGAGCTGTCCGGCATCTCCGGTGTCGGAAGACGGAAACTCGGCAGGTTCGGCGCCGACGTTCTCGCGCTGTGCGCGGGCCGGGAACTGCCCTCGGCGCACGACGGTGACGAGGGCGTCGAGGGCGAGGGAACCCAACCGGGTGACCCCGCGGAAAACTCGACGAAAAAATAGTTTGCGCGCGCGGACGGCATACCCATAGCCTTCCGAGCACGGAGACAGCGGCCCTTCCGGGAACCGATGAATCCGTGTTGTACTACGTAAGTCCGGACCGGTTCCCACTGGTCCCTGAGACGCCGAGAGGAGGCGAAGACCAATGATCAGCTTCATGGAGACCATCAAAATGACCGATCGATCGGTCATCGCTGCCTGCCCGCTCGGCTCCCCGCTTCCCGGCACCGGTATGCCCGGCGCCAATGAAGCGCGTCTCAGCGAGCGCAGTGAGCGACCGATCCAGGCACCTGCGGTAGCGGCAGCGGCACGGGCATTCGCCTATGCCCTGGCGGCCAATGGTGCCGGATCCCGGACGACGCAGCAGCGCCATGACAAGTGGGCCTTCCGCAGGCTCGAACCCTGGAGTTATCCAGCCTGATTCAGGATCAGGTCGGCACCTTCCAGGGCCGCGGAACCCACACCGGGATCCGCGGTCCTTTTGATTTGCCAGCGCCCGGCCACGAGCCGGACCGAACAGACGAGGAACACACCACCGTGCAACTCAACGCACACGCCCCGTCCGCTGGGCCCGACCTGAACCGACCGCCTGACTCCTCGGAGGACCCCTTGACCACCCCGCTCACCGCCCTCACCGAACTCGATGACGCCATCGAGAGCCTGGGCGTAGCCGTCCCGTGCCGCTCCTACGACCCGGAGGTCTTCTTCGCGGAGTCGCCGGCCGACGTCGAGTACGCCAAGTCGCTGTGCCAGACCTGTCCGCTGCGCGAGGCCTGCCTCGCCGGCGCCAAAGACCGCCGCGAGCCGTGGGGCGTCTGGGGCGGCGAGCTGTTCGTCCAGGGCGTCGTCGTGGCCCGCAAGCGGCCGCGTGGCCGCCCGCGCAAGAACCCGGTCGCGGCATGAGCACCCCCGGCACCATCGATCGCCCAGCGACGCACGACCCCATGAAGCAGGTCCCGACGATGACCCCACCGGTCTCCGACACACCCACACGCCGTCACTCCGGTGCGCCCGAGTCGCGCCAGAACAGGACCCGAGAAATGCAACTCATCCCAGAAGCCCTGGCGCGTGCGCATATGCGCCTGCAGCGCCGTGCGGAGCGGGCGTCGCTCCGTGCCCGGCGGGCGCTGGCCACCGCGGTCATGTCCTGACGCGGCCACGCGCCGAGACCAAGGGCACCAAGGGATACGAGGGGCCGGTCCGATGCGGACCGGCCCTCGGCCGTTCCCGGTATCAGGCCGAGGTCTCCGCGTCCTCGACCTTCTGGCCGCCCTCGGTCTCCTCCGTCTCGCCGGTCTCGCCGGTCTCGCCGGTCTCGCCGGTCTCCTCGGTCTCGTCCGTCTCGTCCGGCTCGGCGGCGAAGCCGGTCACCCAGGCTTCGAGTTCATCCCGCAGCCGCACCGTGGCGCCCAGCTGGCACAGCACGCCGATCGTGCTCAGCGTCACCCGGTGGATCAGCAGATAGGCGGGCGGCAGATTGAGCTGGTTGCCCAGCTCGTGGACAGGTGAACTGCGATCGGCCATCCGGGCCGCCTGGCTCCGTATCCACTGCCTCTCGAAGTGGAACGCGTCGACCTGGGCCGGTTCGAGCATCGGCAGCAGGAACTCCAGCAGCGCGTCCGGATCCAGCTCGATCGTCGGCTTGACGAAGCCCTCACCCCGCATCAGGTCGTAGACCCCCGCGGCGTCACCCTCCAGCGCCATCCGCAGCGCGATGCCGATGGGCCCGGGCAGCCCGCCGGGGAGCCGGTCCACCGAGCCGAAGTCCAGGACGCCCAGCTTCCACTTCTCCGGCGGCCCGTCCGGGGCGTCCCCGGTGAGCAGCCGGAAGTTACCGGGGTGCGGATCGGCGTGCAGCAGGCCGGTGCGGGACGCCCCCGAGAACAGAAAGCGGGCCAGCAGCTGACCGGCCCGGTCACGCTGCTCGGGCCTGCCCTCGGCGATCACCTCGGAGAGCGGTATGCCCTCCAGCCATTCGGTGATCAGCACCTGATCGCTCTGGTGCACCACCTCGGGCACCACGATCTCCGTGTCCTCGGCGTACTCCGTCACATGGGCGCGCTGGGACTCGGCCTCCAGCTCGTAGTCCAGCTCCTCGGCCACCCGGTCGCGCAGCTCCGCGATCAGCGGCTTGATGTCCATGCCCGGCACCAGCGGCCCCAGCACCCGGGCGAACCGGCTCAGCTGGGCGAGGTCGGACAGCAGCGCCTCGCCCGCCCCCGGGTACTGCACCTTGACCGCGACCTCGCGCCCGTCGTGCCAGACCGCCCGGTGCACCTGCCCGATCGAGGCGGCCGCCGCCGGTTTGTCCTCGAACTCCAGGAACAGCTCCTGCCAGTCCGGGCCGAGCCGCTCCTCCAGCGCCGCGTGGACCGTACTGGTGGGCATGGGCGGCGCGGCCTCCTGGAGCTTGGTGAGGGCCGCCCGGTAGGGCTTCGCGATCTCCTCGGGCAGCGCCGATTCGAAGACCGACATCGCCTGCCCGAGCTTCATCGCCCCGCCCTTGAGCTCGCCGAGGACCTTGAACATCTGCTCGGCGGTGCGCTGCTGCATCTCGCGAGCGACGATCTCCGCCGGTCGCCCTCCTATCCGCTTCCCCAGCCCCCAGGTGGCGCGCCCCGCGAATCCCAAGGGCAGCGCCGCCAGTTTGGCGGTGCGGGTGATCGCCTTGCGCGGCAGATCGGACATGCGCCCTCCAAGTACAGCTGAGCCATCCCGGGAGGCAGCCTCCCGGACCCCCGTCGCCCACTCCGCGGACGTCGGTCACCCGCACATTGTGGCGTGCGGTCTCTCCGCGGCCGAGGCGTATACCGCATCATCCCGCCCGGCCGCTCCGCACTCGCATCCGGGATGCGCCTCGACGCGCTCGGCCTGCCAGGAGAGGGCCGGCAGCGCCAGCTCCCAGCGGGCCGCCGGGGCACCCCCGGACGGTCCGCCGTCGAGGAAGGCCAGCGCCCGGGAGGCGGTGAGCCCGGCCACCACCGTGGCCAGCGCCGTGTCACAGGCGGGTGCGGATCCACGGCGGCCGGAGCGCCACTGGGCCAGCATCCGCGGCCACACCGGCTCCCGCTCGGCGCGGACCGCCGCGGCGCAGCCCGCGCAGGGTGTGAGGCCCGGCAGGACAAGAGGCCCTACCACCCCCGTGGCCTCGATCACGCCCGCGTACAGATGAGGGGTGCCGGAGGCGAGCAGCGGCCCGGCCGCCGAGGGGTCCGGTGCGTACGCCGCGAGCCCGTCGCGCGGGGCGATCACCACCAGGGCCAGCCCCGGCTCCCCGCCGGCCGGGGGCTCCCCGGCCCGCGGGCGCGGCCGCGGGCCCGGCGCCGTCCGGCGCACCAGCCGACGGGCGGCCACCTCCCGCCGCTCCCCGATCTGCTCGGCGGACAGCCCGCCGGGCGCCACGTCCCACGGCTCGACACAGCCTCCGTCCACCACATCGACCTGCCCGACCCCCGAGGCGGACAGCGCCGCGGCGACCGCCGACCCGACCCGCCCCGCACCGCGCACCTGCACCCGCGTCGCCCGCCGCGCGGCGAGCAGCCGCGCCGCCGCCCCCGGCTCCGGATGCAGCACCGACAGCCCCGCCGAGTCCGGCCGCAGCCGGTCGAGGGCCGGGCCGGGGCCGCTCGCCGCGGCGGCAAGGGGGCCGCCGGGTCTCGTATCGTCCAGCAGCCCGGCCGCCGTCAGCCGGTCCAGCAGCTCATCGGCCCGCCCCTCCGGCAGCCCGAGGGCCTGGGCCTCCTGCCGCAGCAGGGGCAGCCCGCGGGTGCCGTCGAGCAGCTCCAGGAAGCTGCCCGTCGCCGTGTCCAGTGGGCCCACCACCACCGCATGCGCCCGGGCCACCCCGAACTGCACCGTGTCCCGGCTCCGCCAGCCGCGCCGCAGCGCGGGCTTGAGCATGGGATGCATCGCCGCCCCCTTCGTCGATGTGCCGCATCGCCTCGTCGAACGATTCACAGCATGCGCCCCGCCGCCCACCCGCCGCCGAAAGTTATCCACAGGCTGTGTTGATAGTCGTACAAGCCATGCACGCCGAGGGGGCGGGGAGCTGCTGTCGGTTGAAAGCGCTTGAGTGCGCTTGGGCGTGCGCGAGTGAGCATCGGCGACCGCTCGGCGAGCCTTGGGGCGATGGGAAGGCCACCCATGATCAGTGGGCGCTGGCCGCATCCACTACGACGTGGCCCGGGACCGCTGGTACCTGACCGCCTCCTGGCAGCCCCCACCGGTCAGGACGGTGCCTTTGGAGGCTGTCCGGTCCGGCGGGCTGATCGGAGTGGACACCAACGCCGGCCACCTTGCCGCCTGGCGTCTGGACACCCACGGCAACCCGGTCGGTGAACCGCGCAGGTTCGACTACGACCTGTCCGGCAGTGCACCGCACCGGGATGCGCAGGTGCGTCACGCCCTCATCCGCCTTCTGCACTGGGCCAAACGCCACAGGCCGGCAATCGCAATCGAGGACCTGGACTTCGCAGCGGAGAAGACACGCGAGAAGCACGGCCGCAGGAAGCGCTTCCGCAAGCTGATCTCCGGCTTACCCACCGCCAAGCTGCGGGCCCGGCTGGTGTCGATGGCCGCCGAGCTTGGCATCACCGTCGTCGCCGTGGACCCGGCCTATACCAGCCGCTGGGGCGCCCAGCACTGGCAAAAGCCCCTCACCAGCAAGACCAGGAAGACCACTCGCCATCACGCGGCAGCGGTGGCGATCGGCAGGCGCGCCCTGGGGCACCCGATCCGGCGACGGACGGCACCGCCCCCGCACGGCCAGAGCGATCGTGCGGGGCATCGGACCGTCCAGGCCACATCGGGCACCCCGGGGCGTGAGGAAACCCGCCCCCGCATTCCCGGACCACGGACACGATCCGTCGGCGCCGGACGTGAAGCGAAAGCGGGCGACCAGGGTGCTCACAACCGTTCGGAGCACCCGGCCGAGCACGAGTCCTGGCACCAGGGCTCCCTCCCGCTCAGTCACTAAGAACGGTGGTTCGCCCCGCAACCGCGTGCGAGGGCAGGACTTCCCCGGCTGCCAGCGGGTAACGTCGGGGCGTGCCCGCCGATCCTTCCCCGCGCACCGCCCCGATCCCGACGAGCCCGCCGAGTACGCCAAGCCCGCAGAACCGAGGCTCGGGCACGAGCGCGGTCGAGGTCCGCCGGAGTTCGCGCCGGCGCAGGACCGTCTCCGCGTACCGCGAGGGCGACCGCACCATCGTCCTCATCCCCGCCCGGATGTCGGAGGCGGAGGAACAGCGCTGGGTCGGGGTCATGCTGGAGAAGCTCGCCGCGCAGGAGAGCAAGCGGATGCTGGGCGATACGGAGCTGGCGGCGCGCGCGGAGTGGCTGTCGGAGCAGTATCTGGGCGGCCGGGCCCGGCCCGCCTCGGTCCGCTGGGTCACCAACCAGAACACCCGCTGGGGGTCCTGCACCCCGGCCGAGGGCAGCATCCGGCTCTCCCACCGGCTCAAGGGCATGCCGGAGTACGTGGTGGACTACGTCCTCGTCCATGAGCTGGCCCATCTGCTGGTGCCCGGTCACGGCCGCCGCTTCTGGGAGCTTTTGGAGGCGTATCCGCGCACCGAGCGCGCCCGGGGCTATCTGGAGGGTGTGGTGGCCGCCGGGCGGCTGCCGCATCTGACGGGTGCCGAAACGGAATCCGGCTGAGGAACCGCACCGCGCTCCCCGGCGTCGTTCAGAGTCGGCGGCAGCGGCTAGCCTGGCGCGCAATGCACTCACCGGTTTCGGGATGGGGGACGGTCGTTACGTATGGCCAGGGAATTCCAGCGCGGCCACAAGGCCAAGATCAGCGATCTGACCGCCGGGAGGGATCTGTACGTCGGTGTGCAGATCGCCGGGCCGGGGCTGTCCTTCGACATCAGCTGCTTCGGCCTCGACGCGGACGAACGGCTGTCGGACGACCGCTACTTCATCTTCTTCAATCAGCCCAAATCACCTGAAGAAGCGATACAGCAGCTCGGCGCGCAGGCCGGTGACACCGAGTCGTTCCGGGTCACGCTCGACAGCATTCCGCCGACCATCCAGAAGCTCTCCTTCACCGCGACCCTCGACGGCGCGGGCCAGATGTCGCAGATCGGACCCGGCTACATCCGGATCGTCGCGGGCGGCGAGGAGGTGGCCCGGTACTCCTTCAACGGAACGGAGTTCAGCACCGAGCGCGCGGTGATGCTGGGCGACTTCTACCTCAAGGACGTCTGGCGCTTCGCCGCCGTCGGCCAGGGCTTCGACGGCGGACTCGAGGCACTGCTCAAGAACTTCGGCGGCGAGGTCGCCGAGGAGGAGCCCGCGCCCGTGCCCGCGCCGGCGCCCGCGCAGGGTGGTGCGCCCGGTTTCGCGCCCCCCGGCCAGGCGGCCCCCGCCCCGGGCTTCGCGGCCCCGCCCGCACCGCAGCCGCAGCAGCCCGCCCCGGCCCCCGGCTTCGGCGCGCCCCAGGGCACGCCGCCCCAGGGCACGCCGCCCCAGGGCACCCCGCCGCAGGGCACGCCGCCCCAGGGCACGCCGCCCCAGGGCACCCCTCAGCAGCCCCCGGCCCCGCAGCCCGCACCGGGCGCACCGCAGGTGCACGCGGCGCCCACGCTCGCCGCGCCGATCGTGCCGCCGGGTCAGGCGCCGCCGCCCGGCCCGGTGCCGCCTCCGGGCCCGCCCGGCCAGCCGTACCCCGGCCAGCAGCCGCAGTTCGGCCAGCCGCCGGGGCAGGCGCCGCCCGCCCCGTACGGCCAGCAGCCTCCCGGCCAGGGCCAGCCGTACCCCGGCCAGCCCGCCCCGTACGGCCGGCCCCAGGGCGCGACCGCCCCCCAGGGCGTGGCCGCCGCTCCCCAGGGCGGGGCCCCCGGGGTGCAGGCCGCGCTCGCCGAGTACCGCGAGTCGGCCACCGGTCAGCGCTGGACGCCGCAGAACCCGCGGATGACGCGGGTCGACCTCGGCGTCGACGGTCAGCCGGTGCTCGCCCGCCAGGGCAGCATGGTGCTCTACCAGGGGAAGGTCGACTTCAGCTACAAGGGCGCGGGTGCCCGCGGCCGGATCGTCGGCAACGCGACCGGCCAGGAGATGCAGCTGATGCGCTGCACCGGCCAGGGCCAGGTCTTCCTCGCGGAGAACGCCGCCGAGCTGCACCCGATCGAGCTGCAGGGCGACGCGATCTGCGTCTCCGCCGAGAACGTGCTCGCCTTCGACGAATCGCTGCAGCACGAGGTGCGCCGGATCGAGGGCCACGGCATCCCCGGGGGCGCGCTGTTCACGATGCAGTTCCAGGGCAACGGCACGGTCGTCGTGAAGACCCAGGGCACCCCGGTGGTGCTCCCCGTCACCCCGACGACCTTCGCCGACAGCAACGCCATCGTGGCCTGGTCCGCCGGTTCCCAGGTGATCATCTCCAGCCAGGTGCGGCTGCGCCGCAGCGCCTACCCCGGCCACAGCGGGGAGACCGTGAACCTCCAGTTCCGCGGTGCGCCCGGCAACTTCATCGTCGTCCAGCCCTACGAGGTCTGAGGGAGCCCGTCATGGACCAGCAAATGATCTCGGGCTTCGCAGCCACCCCGGTCGCGGCCCGCATGGAGAACCACGGCAGCAGCATGCTCAAGGTCGCCATGCAGAGCGGCCAGGACCTCTTCGCCCGCACCGGTTCGATGGTGGCGTACGAGGGCTTCGTGCAGTACGAGCCGAACCCGCCCGCGGTGCGCCAGATGGCCTCCCAGTGGCTGACCGGCGAGGGCGCGCCGCTCATGCGGTGCAGCGGCGACGGGCTGCTCTATCTCGCCGACTACGGGGCGAACGTCGTCTGCATCAATCTCAACGGCGACGCGCTGTCCGTGAACGGCACCAATCTGCTCGCCTTCGACGCCCACCTCCAGTGGGGTGTCGAACGGGTCAAGGGCATCGCCAAGTTCGCCGGGCAGGGCCTGTTCAACGTGGGCGTCTCCGGCACCGGATGGGTCGCCCTGACCTCCCGCGGCACCCCCATCGTCGTCGACTGCGGCCGCGGCGAGGACGAGACCTATGTGGACCCGGACGCGCTCGTCGCCTGGTCCAGCGGTCTGAAGGTCAAGGGCAAGCGCAGCTTCAAGGCGTCGTCCCTGATCGGCCGGGGCAGCGGCGAGGCCTACCAGCTCGGCTTCTCCGGGCAGGGCTTCGTCGTCGTACAGCCCAGCGAGGACAGCACCGACCGGCTCCGGGCCCGGGGCTGAGGGGGAGAAGGACACATGCAGAGCCCGCTTTTCGGCTTCACCGAGACCCAGAGCGAGGACCGTTACGCGCTGCAGAACCGCAAGATGCTGCGGGTCGCGCTCAACGGCCATGAGGACGTTCTCGCCCGCAAGGGCAGCATGGTCGCCTATCAGGGGCTGATCGAGTTCGACGGCGAGTACCAGAGCGCCGGGCAGCGGCGCGCCCGTGCCCGCACCGGCGAGGGCCTGGATCTGATGCGCTGCTCCGGGCAGGGCACGGTCTACCTCGCCAACCTCGCCCAGCACGTCCATGTGATGGACGTGGACCACGACGGTCTGACGGTCGACAGCGCGTACGTGCTGGCACTGGACTCCACGCTGCACTGGGAGTCGATCGCGGTGGACAGCCAGTTCGGCATCACCGGCTCCGGCAAGTACAACCTCAACATCTCCGGCCGGGGCAAGGTCGCGCTCATGACCTCCGGTCAGCCGCTGATGCTGCAGGTGACGCCGGACAAGTACGTCAACGCCGACGCGGACGCGATCGTCGCGTGGTCCAGCTCGCTGCGCGTCCAGATGCAGGCGCAGACGCATTCCTCGGGGGTGTGGCGCCGCCGCGGCAGCACCGGGGAGGGCTGGGAGCTGAGCTTCCTGGGCCAGGGTTACGCCCTCGTCCAGCCGAGCGAGCTGCTGCCGCCGCAGAACGCGGTGATCGGCGGCGGCGCGGCCGCCCAGTTCGGCATGGGCCAGCAGGGGGCCCGCGGGCAGAACCAGGGCAACATCTTCAGCAACTGACGGCCGCCGGACGCCCCCTGGGGCAACCGGTCCGTGCCCGCGCGCTCCTCAGACCAGCGCGCGGGTACGGGCCACCAGGTGGCGCACCGACGCGTCGGCCACGTCCGCCACCTCGTCGTATCCGAACCAGCGCAGGTCCAGCGACTCGTCGCTGATCGCCGCCACCGCGTCCGGCGGGGCCACCGCCGCGTACTGCACGTCCAGATGCCAGGCGCACGGCGTGTGATGCCGGTCGAGCCGCACCGGCCCGCCCGGCAGCAGGGTCAGCCCCGCGATGCCCGACTCCTCGGTGGCCTCCCGCAGCGCCGCGTCCGCCAGCGTGGCGTCCCCCGGCTCACAGTGGCCGCCCATCTGGAGCCACATCCGCAGCTTGCGGTGCAGCGTGAGCAGGACGCGCTCCCGCGGCGGGTCGATCACCAGCGCGCTCGCCGTGAGATGCCCGTCGCCGCACGCCTTCCACATGCCGTCGGGATACGCGGCCAGATGGTCGCCGTACGCCTGCCGCAGCCGCTCCTGGTCGGCGTCGGGCGCGGGCCACCGCTCGAGGACCCGCGCCGCGTCCTTATGAAGGCTCACTTCTCGCCGTCGCCCCGCTCGTCCTTACGGTCGTCGGAGGCACGGTCGTCGGAAGCCCGGTCGTCGGAAGCACTGCCGCCGGAGCCCTCCGTACGGTCCTCACCGCCCGCGGCCTCGCCGAGCATCTTGTCCAGCTCGGAGAAGTCCAGCTGCTCGCGGTGGACGAAGCCGTCCGGGTCGTCGAGGTCCTCGGCCGTCGGCAGCATGTCCGGGTGCTCCCACAGCGCGTCGCGGCCGTCCACGCCGCGCGCGTCGGTGAGCGACGCCCACAGCCGCGAGGCGTCCCGCAGCCGGCGCGGCCGCAGCTCCAGGCCGATCAGCGTGGCGAAGGTCTGCTCGGCGGGCCCGCCGCTCGCGCGGCGGCGCCGCAGCGTCTCGCGCAGGGCGTCCGCGGACGGCAGATGGGGCTTGGCGGCGGCGTGCACCACCGCGTCCACCCAGCCCTCGACCAGCGCGAGCGCGGTCTCCAGCCGGGCCAGCGCGGCCTTCTGCTCCGGGGTGTCCTCCGGCTGGAACATGCCCTGCTGGAGCGCTTCCTGCAGCTGCTCGGGGTGGGTCGGGTCGAGCTGGCCGACCGCGTCCTCCAGCTTCGCCGTGTCCACCTTGATGCCCCGGGCGTACCCCTCGACGGCACCGAACAGATGCGAGCGCAGCCACGGCACGTGCGAGAACAGCCGCTGGTGGGCCGCCTCGCGCAGCGCCAGATACAGCCGCACCTCGTCCTTGGGGACGCCGAGGCCGGAGCCCAGCGCCGCGATGTTGACCGGCAGCAGCGCCGCCTTGCCCGCCGGGCCCAGCGGGAGCCCGATGTCGGTCGAGCCGACCACCTCACCGGCCAGCACGCCCAGCGCCTGCCCGATCTGGGTGCCGAACATCGCGCCACCCATCGAACGCATCATCCCGAGCAGCGGGCCGGCCATGGCCTGCATCTCCTCGGGCAGGACGTCGCCCATGGCGGCGCCGACCCGCTCGGCGACCGGGTCGACCAGGTCCTTCCACACCGGCAGCGTCGCCTCGACCCACTCGGCGCGGCTCCACGCGACGGCGGTCCCCGAGCCCGAGGGCAGCGACGTGACCCCGTCCAGCCACAGGTCCGCCAGCCGCACGGCCTCCTGGACCGCGGCGCGGTCGGCGGGGCCGACGCTCTCGTCCTTGGTGCCGTCGGCGGTGCCGCGCGCGACGGTCTGCCGCGCGATGTCCTTGGCCATGTCCCAGTTCACCGGGCCGCCCTCGTACGAGAGCATCTGCCCGAGCTGCTGGAAGGCGGCGCCCAGGTCGCCCGGGTTGAGCGAACCGAACATCGCCGCGAACGGATTGTCCGCGCCGCCTGCTCCGGCCGGACCGCCCGCCCCGCTGCCGAACCCGAAGGGATTCGCGGGGCCCTGCTCGTCGCCCTGGCCGCCCTTCTTCTTACCGTCGTCGCCGTCCTCCGGCTCCTCCGGCGGAAGGCCGAATCCGAATGGGGTGTCACTCACGGGGTTCCTCGGCTCGTTGGGCCACCGGCCACTGGCCGGCGGCGGATGCCCGACATCACCACCCAGCCTAGACACCTCGCCGGTTTCCGGGCTCAGTGCTTCGCTGATCGCCGCGCTGCGGCAGGATGGGCGTTACCTGGTACGTACGTGTGCACGCGCTGCGTACTGAAGACAACCGCTGGAGACGCCCGGTGAGTTCCCCAGACCGAGAAGTTCGCGCTGCGCGAAACGATACGGCCCGTACCGCACGACGACGCGTCGTGGCGGTCACCGGTGCCGCCTCGGGCCCCGGCGCCCTGCTCACGCAGCGGCTCGCGGAGTCCGAAGAGATCAAACAGGTGCTGGCCCTCGACGAGCGGCGCGGCGAGGTGACCGAGGCGCAGTGGCACGTGCTGGACGTGCGCGATCCGGCCATCGCCGAGAAGCTGCGCGGCGCCGATGTCGTCGTGCATCTCGCCGTCGACCTGGACCTGGGCACCGACCCCGCCGCGCGCACCGCCTACAACGTGCGCGGCACCCAGACCGTTCTTACCGCGGCCGCGGCCGCCGGAGTGCGCCGGGTGGTGCTGTGCACCTCCGCGATGGTCTACGGCGCGCTCGCCGACAACGACGTTCCGCTCGCCGAGGACGCGGAGCTGCGGGCGACCGCCGAGGCCACCGGCGTCGGCGACCTGCTGGAGATCGAACGGCTGGGGGAGCGCGCGCCCCGGGCGCATCCGGGGCTGAATGTGACCGTCGTGCGCCCCGCGGTCCTGGTCGGCGGCACGGACACCGCGCTCACCCGCTACTTCGAGTCGCCCCGGCTGCTGGTGGTCGCCGGATCCCGTCCCACCTGGCAGTTCTGCCATATGGAAGACCTGGTCAGCGCGCTGGAGTACGCCGCGCTGGAGAAGGTCGAGGGGGAGCTGGCGGTCGGCTGTGACGGCTGGCTGGAGCAGGAGGAGGTCGAGGAGCTGTCCGGAATCCGGCGCATGGAGCTGCCGTCGGCGGTCGCCCTCGGCGCCGCCTCCCGGCTGCACCGGCTGGGCCTGACGCCGTCCCCGGCCGGGGACCTCGCGTACACCATGCACCCCTGGGCGGTCAGCGGCAGCCGGCTGCACGCGGCGGGCTGGCGGCCCCGGTGGACCAACGAGGAGGTGCTGGCCGAGCTGCTGGAGGAGGTCTCCGGGCGGCATACGGTCGCCGGGCGGCGGCTGGGCCGCAAGGACGCCACCACGCTGGGCGCCGCGGGCGCGACCGTCGCCCTGGTGGGCACCGCCGCGATCGTGCGCCGCGCCCGCAAGGCGCGCCGCCGCGCCTAGGCGCCCGGGTCGCTACGCCGGTCACGACGGCTTTCACGGCAGCCCGTCACGGCAGTCCCTCACCACGGGACGGCATACGGCACGATGGACCACATGGCACATACGCACGATCATCCCGGCGAGGGCGCGGCAGCCGACCCCATCCGCCTGCTCGCGGTCCGCGAGACCCCGCTGTCGGTGGACGAGGTGTTCGGGGCGGTCGGCGATGCCGCGGCGGGCGGTACGGCGCTCTTCGTGGGCACCGTGCGCAACCACGACGGGGGCGCGGACGTGGGCGCCCTCGGATACTCCGCCCATCCGAGCGCCGAGGCCGAGCTGCGGCGGGTGGCCGAGAAGGTCGCGGCCGACTTCCCGGTGCGCGCGCTGGCCGCCGTGCACCGGGTCGGCGATCTGGTGATCGGCGACCTGGCCGTCGTCGTGGCGGTCTCCTGTCCGCACCGCGCGGAGGCGTTCGCCGCCTGCCGCCGGCTGATCGACGACCTCAAGAGCGAGGTCCCGATCTGGAAGCACCAGACCTTCGCCGATGGCACCGAAGAATGGGTGGGCGCGTAGCGCCTCGTTGAGCGGTGGCGGTCGGGCGACGGGAGGGCGCGCGAAACAGACAGCGCTCGGCGGGCCGGTATAACAGTTACGCCATGGAGTCCACTCGGAATGGTGTACTCCACTTGCGTAACCCCCACCCTGCCGTGAGCGTTGACCTCGCGGAGGATTAGTCTGCTCATCTGTCAGTCGCGGTGCTTATCAGGGGTCGGGAGGCCGCTATGGGAGCGCTTCTCTGGTTGCTCATTCCCGTTCTCGCGGCGATAGCCGCCACGCTCTATGCAGGTTGGGCCGCGCGCAACAACCGCAAGACCGTGGGGGACGTCGAGGAACTGGCCGGATATACGCGGTTCCGAGAGGCGATGGAACGCACGCGCACGGATACGGACGCGGCCGCCTGAGGTCCGGCCCCTCGGACGGACGGCCCCGGGAGTGGGCTGCCATACGCGTCCCGTACTGTCGTTCCATGCCACGCCGCACCGCGACGATGCTCGCCTCCCTACTGATGCTGATCGCGCTGCTGTGCGCCGGTGTGCTGATCCCGGTGCCGTACGCGGAGATGTCACCGGGGCCGACGTACAACACGCTGGGCGAACACAACGGCGAGTGCGTGCTGCAGATCTCCGGTCACAAGGGCTGCGAGACCACCGGGGGCCACCTCAATATGACGACGGTCCGGGTCACCGGATCCGAGTACCGGATGAATCTCGTGGAGGCCGTCTACGGCTGGCTCTCCCACGACAATGTGGTGGTGCCGCACGACACCCTCTACCCGGACGACAAAACTCCGGACGAGGTGAACCAGCAGAACGCGGAGGAATTCAGCCAGTCCCAGGAGAGCGCCAAGGTCGCGGCGCTCAAGGCGCTGCACAAGAAGGTCTCCTCCCAGGTGATCGTGGGTGCCGTGGTGAAGGGCAGCCCGTCCCAGGGCACGCTGCACGCGGGCGATGTGATCAAGTCGGTGGACGGCACCGCGGTGCGCGAGCCCGACAACGTCGCCAAGCTGGTGACCAAGCACAAGCCCGGCGAGAAGGTGACCTTCTCGATCGTCCCGGCCAAGGTGGCCGCGGCCGCGGAGAAGAGCGGTAAGCGGCCGACCGACGAGAAGCGGATCGCGATCACCACCAAGAAGGCCGGCGGCCGGGCCATCGTCGGCATCCAGGCCGGGATCGACTACACCTTCCCGTTCAAGATCGACATCAAGCTGGCCGACGTCGGCGGGCCGAGCGCCGGTCTGATGTTCGCCCTCGGCATCGTGGACCGGGTGTCCAAGGAGGGCGACCTGACCGGCGGGAAGTTCATCGCGGGCACCGGCACCATCGACGACAAGGGCGTCGTGGGGCCGATCGGCGGGATCGAGATGAAGACGATCGGCGCCCGCGAGGCCGGTGCCCGGTTCTTCCTCACCCCCAAGGAGAACTGCGCGGCGGCGGCCAAGGACGTGCCGGACGGCCTGCGGCTGGTGAAGGTGCACACCATCGACGACGCGCTGAAGGCCCTCAAGAAGATCCGCTCGGGAGACACCGCCGGTCTGCCCCGCTGCGCCGCGAGCTGAGCGGCCCGCACGGCACCAAGAAGCACGGCGTAAGAGGCACGCCGTAAGAAGCACGGCACAGGGCGGTACGACGCGAGGCGGCCGCCGGACATCTGGTCCGGCGGCCGCCTCGCGTCCGGGATGGTCCCGGCGTCAGTCGGTGGCGAAGGTGGCGGCCAGCGCGTCGGCGAGACCCGGCACCAGGCCGGCCCCGGTCAGCACCTCCGTCGTGGCGTCCTTCTCGCGCAGCCGCACCGCCGACTCGCGCTCCCCGCCCCGCAGCACGGCGACCGTCATCCGGACCTCCTGGCGCTCCGGGTGCTCCGCGACCCAGGCCGCCAGCTGGGTGTCGTCCAGGTCCTTCGGCACGGAGGACTCGGCGGACGGCGGCAGCATCAGCCGCTCCACGGTCATGGCGCAGCCGATCACGGCGTCGGGCCAGGCGATGGTGGCAAGGAATTCGTCGAGCGGGGCCTGGGAGGGCAGCTCGTCCTGCTCGATGGGGGTGAGGGACGCCGCGGGCTCGTCACCGTCCTCGTCGAGCCCGAGCTGGCCGGCCAGCTCGGGCTCCTGGGTACGCAGCTGCGCGGTGTCGACGAGGGCGAAGAGCCGGGCGGGCTGGTCCCAGCCGAGCCCGGAGGCGTACTCGTCGATTTCCAGGACGGCGCGGGTGAGCGGATTCGCGGCAAGAGGGCCGGTACCGGGGGTTGCATTGGACATGGTTCATATCGTGCCCTGATCGGACCCGGAATCGGGAACTGAGTAAAGCCTGAGTAAGTTGCATCAGGTGGGTCCTTCTGTCCGGGCCCGTATCGACAACAGCGAACTTCGAGGTGCGCACCTTGGCTTTCCAGATGCCGGACCGCGGCGGAGGCCCGACGGGACCGCGGATCAGAGTCGGCCGGCCGTCCCGGCGAGTCCGGACCCTGTTCATGACCCTGGGTGTGCTGGCTGTGCTGGCCATGCTCTTCGTCATGTTTGCGGGGTTTTGGACGGATTGGCTCTGGTATCGCTCGCTTCATTACTCGTCGGTCTTCAGCACCACCCTGCGGACGAAGATCGGGCTGTTCTTCGTCTTCGGCCTGCTGATGTCCACGGCCGTCGGGGTCAACATCTGGCTGGCGCACCGGCTGCGGCCGCCGCTGAGCGCGATGTCGATGGAGCAGCAGAGCCTCGACCGGTACCGGATGGGCATCGCCCCGTTCAAGAAGTGGGTGCTGCTCGCGGTCACCGCGCTGGTCGGGCTGATCGCCGGGGCCTCCGCGGCCGGTCAGTGGCGGCTGTGGCTGCTGTGGATCAACAGCGTGCCCTTCGGCCAGAAGGACGCGGAGTTCCACAAGGACGTGGCCTTCTTCGCCTTCGACCTGCCCTGGTACCGCTTCCTGCTGAGCTTCGGCTTCGCGGCCACGGTGCTCTCCCTGATCGCCGCGGCCCTGGTGCACTACCTCTACGGGGGCCTGCGCGTCACCAGCCCGGGAGCCCGGGCGACCGGCGCGGCCACCGGCCATCTGTCGGTGCTGGTGGGTGTCTTCGTGGCGCTGAAGGCGGTGGCGTACTGGCTGGACCGGTACGGCCTGGCGGTGAAGTCGAGCGACTTCAAGGCGACGGACAACTGGACCGGTCTGCGCTACGTCGACGCCAACGCCTATCTGCCCGCCAAGACGATCCTCTTCTGCATCGCGGTCATCTGCGCGCTGCTGTTCTTCGCGACGCTGTGGCGGCGCACCTGGCAGCTTCCGGTGATCGGCTTCGGGCTGATGGTGCTGTCGGCGATCCTGATCGGCGGGCTCTACCCGGCGATCGTGCAGAAGTTCCAGGTCCAGCCGAACGAGCAGGCCAAGGAGTCGCCGTACATCAAGAAGAACATCGAGGCCACGCGCAAGGCGTACGGCATCGATGAATCCAAGGTGGCGGACTACACCGGCAAGACCGACGACAAGGGCGGCGCCGCGCTGCGGCAGACCGCCGATTCGACGGCCAGCTACCGGCTGATCGACCCGAGCGTGGTCTCGCCGACCTTCCAGCAGCTCCAGCAGAAGCGTAAGTACTACCAGTTCCCGTCGACCCTGGACGTCGACCGCTACAAGGACGCCGACGGCAAGGATCAGGACACCGTCGTCGGTGTGCGCGAGCTGAACCTCGCCGGTGTGCCGAAGCGGAACTGGATCAACGACCACTTCACCTACACCCACGGCTACGGCATGATCGCGGCCAAGGGCACCACCCCGGACCCCGAGGCGGACCAGCAGGGCGCCCCGGACTTCACCGAGGCCGGGCTGCCCACCAGCGGTGGAGGGGTGGGCTCCGGGCGCTATCGCCAGCAGGTCTACTACGGCGAGAAGACCAACCAGTACTCGATAGTGGGCGGCCCGCAGAAGGAGCTGGACTACGAGGACAACGGCGAGAAGACCACCAGCTACAAGGGCAACAGCGGGGTCAGCCTCTCCAACCCGGTCAACCGCGCCGCCTACGCGGTGGCGTTCGCCGAGCCGCAGATCCTCTACTCCGGCGCCATCGGCGAGGGTTCGCGCATCCTGTACAACCGCACGCCCAAGGAGCGCGTCGAGAAGGTCGCCCCGTGGCTGACCATCGACGGGGACGCCTACCCGGCGGTGGTCGACGGCCGCATCAAGTGGGTCGTGGACGCCTACACCACCACCAACGGCTATCCGTACGCGTCGCGCACCACCCTCGGCGACAGCACGGCCGACTCGCTGAGCGGCCAGGACCGTTCGGTGGTCGCCCAGCAGAACAAGGTCAACTACATCCGGAACTCGGTGAAGGCGACCGTCGACGCGTACGACGGATCCGTCGATCTCTACGAGTGGGACACCAAGGACCCGGTGCTCAAGACCTGGGAGAAGGCGTTCCCGGGCACGGTCAAGCCGAAGGGCGCCATCAGCGACCAGCTGAAGGAGCATCTGCGGTATCCGCAGGACCTGTTCAAGGTCCAGCGCGAGCTGCTGACCCGCTACCACGTCACCGACCCGCAGCAGTTCTACAGCGGCAGTGACGCCTGGCAGGTGCCGGACGACCCGACCCGCAAGGACGGCAGCGCGGTCCCGCCGTACTACCTGAGCATGAAGATGCCGGACCAGCAGAAGCAGGCCTTCTCGCTGACGACGACCTTCACCCCCAACGGGCGGCCCACGCTCGGGGCGTTCATGTCCGTCGACGCAGACGCCAAGAGCAAGGACTACGGCACGATAAGGATGCTGAAGGTCACCAATGACGTGCCCGGTCCACAGCAGGTGCAGAGCAAGCTGAACGGCACCCCCGAAGTGGCCGAGTTCGTACGGAACCTCCGCGGCACCGACTCGGACATCGAGTACGGCAACCTGCTGACGGTGCCGTTCAACGGAGGCTTCCTCTATATCGAGCCGGTGTACGCGCGCGGTGGCAACTCCAACTACCCGCTGCTGAAGAAGGTGGGCGTCTCCTACAACGGCAACGAGCCCGCCTTCAAGAACACCTTGCCCGAGGCGCTGGACGCGGTCTTCGGGGAGGAGGCCTCCGACGGGCAGCAGCCGCCGGACGACAGCACCGGGAAGCCGAGCGCCGACCCCACGGTGCAGGAGGCGCTGAAGGACGCCCAGACGGCCTGGGAGGACAGCCAGAAGGCGCTGGAGCAGAAGCCGCAGGACTGGGACGCGTACGGCAGGGCCCAGGAGGACCTCAAGGACGCGCTGGACAAGGCGGCCAAGGCGGAGCAGAAGGCCGCCGACAAGCAGGCGGACAAGCAGAACCAGCCGCGGAGCCAGAGCGGCGGCAACAAGGGCGGCTGACGCTCCCGACCAGGGGAAACGACCGAGAAGAGGGCGCCCCGCGCCGTGGTACGGTAGTGACACGACGGCGCGGGGTGGAGCAGCTCGGTAGCTCGCTGGGCTCATAACCCAGAGGTCGCAGGTTCAAATCCTGTCCCCGCTACTGACAGACGAGGCCCGGATCCGCAAGGATCCGGGCCTTGTTGTGTGTCTACTCAACGATTCGGGATACAAGCGTTTGGGTTGTCTCTCTGTGGGCAAGTCGACAAAACGCTGAAGTGACCTCACTGGCTGCGGTATACCAGGTGTACGCCGGATGCGGGTGATGCCACGATGGAATTTATGGGGGACAGGGTCAGTCTGTTGGAGACAGGGCGTTTTGCGCACACGCATGACGATGCCGAGGACGAGACACGGCACCGCCGTGCGGCCGAGTCCGGCGATACGGCGTCCATGAGCGCGCTCGGCGCGCTCCTGCTGCGGCGCGGCGACCTCGACGGCGCCGAGCCGTATCTGCGCGGGGCCACCGGCGCCGGCGACCGCGCCGCCGCCAACAACCTCGGTGTCCTTCTCCACCAGCGCGGGTACGCCGACGAGGCGGCCGGCTGGTGGCGCATCGCCGCCGTCGCCGGCTCCGCCGCGGCCGCCCACGCCCTCGGCCGCCACCACCGTGAGCGCGGCGACGAACCGGCCGCCGAGTACTGGCTGCGCCAGTCCGCCGAATCCGGCCACACCCTGGGCGCGTACGCCCTCGCCGACCTGCTCGAACACCGCAGCGACATCGGCGCCGAGCGGTGGTTCCGCGCGGCCGCCGAGCGCGGCCACCGCGAGGCCGCCTACCGCCTCGCCCGGATCCTCGACCACACCGACGACGAGAGCGGCGAGGAGCGCGGCCGGGCCGCCGCCGACGCGGAGCCGGAGGAGGCCGAGCAGTGGTACCGGCAGGCCGCCGCGCGCGGCCACCGGCGCGCCGCGCTGCGCCTCGGCACGCTGCTGGAGAAGCGCGGCGAGACCCAGGAGGCGGGCCGCTGGTACCTGACGTCCGCCAAGGACGGCGAGCCGCGCGCCGCCTGCGCGCTCGCCTTCCTGCTGCGCGACGCGGGCGACACCGACAGCGCCGCCGTCTGGTGGCACCGCGCCGCCCAGGACGGCGACGGCAACGCGGCCAACGCCCTGGGCGCGCTGCACGCCGACCGCGGCGAGACCCAGACCGCCGAGCGCTGGTACCGGGCCGCCCTGGACGCCGGGGACATCAACGGCGCGTACAACCTCGGCCTGCTCTGCGCCGAGCAGGGCCGTACCGCCCAGGCCGAGCAGTGGTACCGCCGCGCCGCCTACGCCGGGCACCGCGAGGCCGCCAACGCGGTCGCCGTCATGCTGCTCCAGCGCGGCGACGCGGCGGGCGCCGAGCCGTGGTTCTCCAAGGCGGCCGAGGCGGGCAGCGTGGACGCCGCGTTCAACCTGGGCATCCTGTACGCGGGCCGGGACGAGGAGCGGGCCGCCCGGCAGTGGTACGAGCGGGCCGCGGCCGCCGGGCACACCGAGGCCGCCCTCCAGGTCGGCATCGCCCTGCTGCGGGAGGGTGACCACCAGGCGGCCGAGCGCCATCTGCGCTGCGCCGCGGGCGGCGGCAGCGCCGAGGCCGCCTTCCGGCTGGCGGCGCTGCTGGACCGCTCGTCGGTCGGCGGCGACCCCGCGGCGACCGGCACCGGCTTCGGCTCCGGGACGCGGTTCCCGGTCGCGCCGGACGACGGCTCCGTGCCCGAGTACGAGGAGTGGTACGAGCGGGCCGCCCGCCAGGGCCACCGGCGTGCCCAGGTGCGCGTCGGCATGCTCGCGGCCGCCCGGGGCGAGGTGGTCGAGGCCGCCCGCTGGTACCGGATGGCCGCCGAGGCGGGCAGCAGCAACGGCGCGTTCAACCTGGGGCTGCTGCTGGCCCGCGAGGGCAGCGAGCCGGAGGCCGCCCTGTGGTGGACGCGCGCGGCCGGGGCCGGGCACGGCCGCGCCGCGCTGCGCCTGGCGCTGCTCGCGGCCCGCCGCGGCGCGCTGGCCGAGGGGCAGCGGTGGTGCGCCCGGGCGGTCGAGCTGGGCCCGGCGGAGGTCGCCGAGCGGGCGGCCCGGCTGCGGGACGCGCTGCAGCAGGAGCTGACGGCGTAACTCCTCGGCAGGCCTCCGGGTAACCGGTTTGCTCCTGGCGTTGGCCTCGGGTTAAGGTTGCTTCACACCGACGCGGGGTGGAGCAGCTCGGTAGCTCGCTGGGCTCATAACCCAGAGGTCGCAGGTTCAAATCCTGTCCCCGCTACGAGAACGAAGGGCCCGGATCCTCAAGGATCCGGGCCCTTCGTCATGCGTTGACGATCATGTGCGGTCATACGCCTTCATGCGCTGTCATGCGCGGGGCGAAGGGCGCCACGCCGGGTGGCGCCCTTCCGTGGTCAGGCCGCGCAGTCGGGGCAGACCCCGCGGTAGGTCACCTCGACCGCGGAGACCGCGAAGCCGAAGCGCTCCCGCGCGGGCAGGCCGGCCAGCAGGTCGCCGACGGGGTGGACGTCGCGGATCGTGCCGCAGCGCGCGCACACCAGGTGCTGGTGCGCGTGGTGCGCGTTCGGGTCGTAACGCTTCGCCCTGCCGTCCGTGCTGACCTCGATCACCTCGCCGAGCGAGACCAGCTCGCCGAGGGTGTTGTACACCGTCGCGCGGGAGATCTCGGGCAGACGGTCGGCCGCCAGCGCGTGTACCTCGTCGGCGGTGTAGTGCACGTGGTCCCCGTCGAGGACCTCGGCGACGACACGCCGTTGCGCGGTCAGCCGCCAGCCGCGTCCCCGGAGTCGTTTCAGCAGGTCACTCATGCCATTCACCTATCAGTCAGATAAGGACAAGGGTAGCAGTGGCCGGATCCATGACCGGAACGGGTATCAGTCTTCAGGTCTTCTTGACTTAGACAAAGTCCAATGTAGGATCGAATCCGATCGATTCACCGAGGAGGCGCACGTGACGGTCCAGGACAACATCACGGGTCCGCTGACCACGGAGTCCGGGGCTCCGGTGGCGGACAACCAGAACAGCCAGACGGCGGGCGCCGCCGGTCCGGTCCTGATCCAGGACCAGCACCTGATCGAGAAGCTCGCCCACTTCAACCGCGAGCGGATCCCGGAGCGGGTGGTGCACGCGCGCGGCGCCGGTGCGTACGGCACCTTCACGCTGACCCGGGACGTCTCCCGGTGGACGCGCGCGGCGTTCCTCTCCGAGGTGGGCAAGCAGACCGAGACGTTCCTGCGCTTCTCGACGGTCGCGGGCAACCTCGGCTCGGCGGACGCGGTGCGCGACCCGCGCGGCTTCGCGCTGAAGTTCTACACCGAGGACGGCAACTACGACCTGGTCGGGAACAACACCCCGGTGTTCTTCATCAAGGACGCCATCAAGTTCCCCGACTTCATCCACACCCAGAAGCGCGACCCGTACACGGGCTCGCAGGAGGCGGACAGCGTCTGGGACTTCTGGAGCCTGTCGCCCGAGTCCACCCATCAGGTGACCTGGCTGTTCGGCGACCGCGGCATCCCCGCCTCGTACCGCCACATGGACGGCTTCGGTTCGCACACCTACCAGTGGAACAACGCCGCGGGCGAGGTCTTCTGGGTCAAGTACCACTTCAAGACCGACCAGGGCATCAAGAACCTGACCTCGGAAGAGGCCGAACTCCTCGCGGGCAAGGACCCGGACAGCCACCAGCGCGACCTGCGCGAGTCCATCGAGCGCGGTGACTTCCCGACCTGGACCGTGCAGGCGCAGATCATGCCCGAGCGGGACGCGGCGCACTACCGCTTCAACCCGTTCGACCTGACCAAGGTCTGGCCGCACGAGGACTATCCGCCGATCGAGATCGGCACGCTGGAGCTGAACCGCAACCCGCGGAACGTCTTCGCCGAGGTCGAGCAGTCGATCTTCTCCCCGGCTCATCTGGTGCCCGGCATCGGCCCGTCCCCGGACAAGATGCTGCAGGGCCGTCTCTTCGCGTACGGCGACGCCCACCGCTACCGCGTCGGCATCAACGCCGACCAGCTGCCGGTGAACCGCCCGCACGCCACCGAGGCGCGCACCCACGGCCGCGACGGCTTCCTGTACGACGGCCGGCACGCGGGCGCCAGGAACTACGAGCCGAACAGCTTCGGCGGCCCGGCGCAGACCGGCCGGCCGCTGTGGCAGCCGTCCCCGGTCAGCGGTGTCACCGGTGATCACGAGGCGCCCTCGCACGCCGAGGACGATGACTTCGGCCAGGCGGGCGCCCTCTACCGGCTGATGTCGGAGGAGGAGAAGGAGCGTTTGATCGCCAACCTCGCGGGCTTCATCGCGCGGGTCTCGCGCGAGGACATCGCGCAGCGGGCGATCGAGAACTTCCGCAAGGCGGACGAGGACTACGGCAAGCGACTGGAGGTCGCGGTTCAGGCCCTGCGCGGCTGAGGGCCGCTTGCCGTACGAACCGGAGAGGCCGGACGCCATGGGGCTCCGGCCTCTCCGTGTCGCCCCCGTGGAGTCAGGCCGGCGCGGGCTGCGGGGCCGGGGTCCAGCAGCGGATGATGTCGCGCACCGACACCACCCCGACCGGGTCGCCCGCCTCCAGCACGATGAGGTGGCGGAAGCCGCCCCGGCTCATCGTGCGGGCCGCCTCCTCCAGGGTCCACCCGGGGGTGGCGAAGACGGCGTCGGCGGTGGTGTGGGCGTGCGCGGTCTCATGGTCCGGGTTCTGGCCCGCGCCGAGGGAGTTGAGGATGTCCCGTTCGGTGAGGATGCCGAGGCCGCTGGTGTCGGGGTCGAGCACGATGGCCGACCCGACCCGGCGCGCGGACATCAGCCGGGCGGCCTGGCGGAGCGTATGCGCGGGGCCGATGGTGAGGATCACCGAGCTCATGGCGTCTCGCACGTGCATGGGCATGGATGGGGCCACCTCCTTGAGGGGAATCCGCGCGTCGCGTTCGAGAACGGATTCACAAGTTCACAAGGCTCTGGATTCTCATGTTCACATGCTCCGGTGGGCCCAACAAGGGCGCGCGGAAGCCGATCTACCGCTTAGCGCGCCCATACGCTCCGGTTGACAGCCGTACGGCTCCCGGTTACTACCGCAGGTAATCCAGCATGGCGCCGTGCAGCAGCCCGTTGGACGCCGCCGCGTCGCCGCTGTTCGGGCCCGGTACGCCGTCGAGCCCGGTGAAGCGGCCGCCCGCCTCCTGGACGATCACCGCGTTCGCCGCCATGTCCCACAGCGACAGTTCCGGCTCGGCACACAGGTCCACCGACCCCTCGGCGACCATCATGTACGGCCAGAAGTCGCCATAGCCCCGGGTGCGCCAGCAGGCGCGGGTCAGATCGAGGAAGCCGTTCAGCTTGCCGCGCTCCTCCCAGCCGCTGAGCGAGGAGTACGCGAACGACGCGTCCCTCAGCTCGGCCACCTTCGAGACGTGCAGCCGGTGCGCCGACGTCAGGCTCCGGCCGCTGTACGCCCCGAGCCCCTCGGCGGCCCACCAGCGGCGGCCCAGCGCCGGTGCGGAGACCACGCCGACCACCGGCCGGTCGCCGCCCGCGCCGCGCTCCATGAGCGCGATCAGGGTGGCCCAGACCGGAACCCCGCGCACATAGTTCTTCGTGCCGTCGATCGGGTCGACCACCCAGCGGCGCGGGCCGGTGCCCTCGCTGCCGAATTCCTCGCCGAGGACCGCGTCCCGCGGGCGGGCGCGCTGGAGCTGCGAGCGGATCAGCTCCTCGGCCGCCTTGTCGGCCTCGCTCACCGGCGTCATGTCGGGTTTCGTCTCGACCTTGAGGTCGAGCGCCTTGAAGCGCTCCATGGTCGCGGCGTCGGCGGCGTCGGCCAGTACATGGGCGAAACGCAGGTCATCGTGGTAATCGGCCATGGCCGAACAGTATCGATCCGCACCAGGGCGATCCACCGGAGGCTCTTGACAGTGTCTGGCGGGCCGTCAATTCTGTGCACGCGGAAAGGCCTGGGAGGCGACGATGTCCGCAGCGCGTGAATCCTTGCTCGACGCGGCCTTCGCGGCCCTCGCGCGCCGCCCGTGGGCCAGGATCCGGATGACCGACGTCGCCGCGTCGGCCGGAGTGTCGCGGCAGACCCTCTACAACGAATTCGGCGGCAAGGACGGCCTCGCGCGCGCCCTGGTGCGGCGCGAGGCCGAGGCGTATCTCAGCGGCGTCGAGCGGGCCCTGGCCGGGGTACCGGGCGCCGCCGGGCCCGGTGAGCGGCTGGCGGCGGCGGCCGTGTGGACCGTCCGGGCCGGGACGGAGAACCCGCTGGTGCGGGCGGTGCTCACCGGATGCTGGAACGAACGGCTGCCGTCGCCGGCGCGCCCGGCCCCGCTCGGCGGCCCGCCGCGCTCGCGCCGCTCCGCCGCCGTCGACCCGCTGCCCTCGCCGGTCGATCTGCTGGGCCAGGCGCGGGACCGGGCGGTGCGGCTGCTGGCGGCGGAGTGGCCGCCGGGCGGGCCGGTGGAGCTGGCCAGGGCCTGCGACACGGCCGCGCGGCTGGCGCTGTCGTACGTCATCGCGCCGGCGCCCGCCGTGGAGGTGGCGAGCGCGGTACGCGGCGCGCTCGGCACCCGGGACGGTCAAGCCCTGACAGGACCTAGTGCCCCGAGCCGGAGAGCTGGAGGCCCACCACGCCGATGATCACCAGCGTGATGGAGACGATCTTCAGCACGGAGACCAGGTCGTCGAGGAAGACCATGCCGTAGATCGCCGTCCCGGCCGCGCCGATGCCCGTCCACACCGCGTACGCGGGCCCCACGTCGAGTTTCTTCAGGGACAGCGTCAGCAGTCCGAAGCTGCCGAGCGCGAAGGCGCAGAAGGCGACCGTCGGCCAGAGCCTGGTGAAGCCGTGCGAGAGCTTGAGGCAGACGGCGAAGCCCGTTTCCAGAATCCCGGCGACCACGACCAGCAGCCACGCCATGCAGGTGTCCTCCCGTACCGTCCGACGGCTGCCTTCGCCTGGTTGTCCCTCGCCCGGGTTGTCTCGGTGGTGCGATTATCCCTTTACCTCACCGAGTGGGCGGCAAACGTGGCCGTCGGCAGTGGCCCGGGCCGGGTCAGTCGCCCTCCCGCCGTTCGCGGGTGGCGAGCAGCCTCCGCAGGGAGTACAGCCGGGCCGGGTCGGCGTGGCCGTCGGTCACCCACTGGTCCAGGGCGCAGTCCGGCTCGTCGTGGCTGCAGGCGCGCGGGCAGCCGTCGGTGCCGGGTTCCAGATCGGGGAAGGCGTGGATGACCCTCGTCGGGTCCACATGGTGCAGCCCGAAGGACCGGACGCCCGGCGTGTCGATCACCCATCCCTTGTCGTCCGGAAGGGGCAGCGCGAGCGCCGAGGTGGTGGTGTGGCGGCCGCGGCCGGTGACCGCGTTCACCCGTCCGGTGGCCCGCTTGCGCTCCGGCACCAGGGCGTTGACCAGGGTGGTCTTGCCGACGCCTGAGTGGCCGACGAAGACCGTGGTCCGGTCCGCCAGCCGCTCCCGTACCCGGTCCGCGGCCTGTCCGTCGGCCAGTTCGTCGCGGTTGGTGACGACATAGGGCACGCCGAGCGTCCGGTAGGTCTCCAGGAGGTCGTCGGCGGGCGCCAGGTCGGACTTGGTGAGGACGAGCAGCGGCTCCAGCCCGGCGTCGAACGCGGCCACCAGACAGCGGTCGATCAGCCGCGGCCGGGGCTCGGGATCGGCGAGGGCGGTGACGATGGCCAGCTGCTCGGCGTTGGCGACGACCACCCGCTCGAACGGGTCGTCGTCATCGGCGGTCCGGCGCAGCACCGAGGACCGCTCCTCGACGCGCACCACGCGCGCGAGGGTGTCCTTGGCGCCGGACAGGTCGCCGACGACCGCGACCCGGTCGCCGACCACGACGCCCTTGCGGCCGAGTTCACGGGCCTTCATGGCGATGATGGTGCGGCCCTCGATGAGGACATGGAGCCGGCCGCGGTCGACGGTCAGGACCATGCCCTCGGAGGCGTCCTCGTGTTTGGGGCGGATATGGGTGCGCGGGCGGTTCCCCTTGCGGTTCGGGCGGACCCGTACGTCGTCCTCGTCGGTGTGCTTGCCGTAGCGGCGCATGGCGGAACGCCCTCAGGCTCCCCGCGCCGCGGATGGTGTCGCGTCGAGCATTCCGGTCCACAGGCCGGGGAAGTCCGGCAGGGTCTTGGCCGTGGTCGCCACGTTCTCGATCTGGACGCCCTCGACGGTCAGGCCCAGGACCGCGGCGGCGGTGGCCAGCCGGTGGTCCTCGTAGGTGTGGAAGATCCCGCCGTGCAGCGGGCGCGGGCTGATCCGCAGCCCGTCCTCGGTCTCCGCGACCTCACCGCCGAGTTCGTTGATCTCCTTGGCGAGGGCGGCCAGCCGGTCGGTCTCGTGGAGCCGCAGATGGGCGATGCCGCGCAGGACGGACTCGGAGTCGGCCAGCGCCGCGACCGCGGCGATCACCGGGGTCAGCTCGCCGACCTCGTGCAGATCGGCGTCGATGCCGGTGATCCGGCCGCCGCCGGTGAAGGTCAGCCCGGCGTCGGTCAGCTCGCAGGAACCGCCCATGTCGGTGAAGATCCGGCGCAGCGCGTCACCGGGCTGGGTGGTGTGCTCGGGCCAGTCCGGGATGGTCACCCGGCCGCCGGTGACCAGGGCGGCGGCCAGGAACGGCGCCGCGTTGGACAGATCGGGCTCGACGACCAGGTCCCGGCCGAGCAGCGCGCTCGGCGCGACCCGCCAGACGCCCTGCTCGCCGCCCGCCTCCGGGGTGTCGACCCGCGCGCCCGCCGCGCGCAGCATGTCGACGGTCATCCGGATGTGCGGCAGGGAGGGCAGCGCGGCGCCGATGTGGCGCACCTCGACCCCCTGGTTGAAGCGCGGCGCGGACAGCAGCAGCGCGCTGACGAACTGGGAGGACGCCGAGGCGTCGATACGGACGGGGCCGCCGTCCAGCGCCCCGCCGCCGTGCACGGTCAGCGGCAGCGCGCCGCGGCCGTCGTCGTCGATGCGGGCGCCGAGCGCGCGCAGCGCGTCGATCACGCCGTGCAGCGGGCGCTCGTGCGAGCGCGGGTCGCCGTCGAAGCGGACCGGGCCGTCGGCGAGGGAGGCGACCGGCGGCAGGAAGCGCATCACGGTGCCCGCGTTGCCGACATCGATGGTGGCCGGGCCGTGCAGTCCGGCGGGGATGACCCGCCACGCCTCGCCGCCGCCGGAGGAGCCGCCCGCGCCGAAGGCGCCGTCGGAGACCGTCTCCTCGATGCCGACGCCCATCGCGCGCAGCGCGTCGGCCATCAGCAGGGTGTCGCGCGAGCGCAGCGGCCGGCGCAGCCAGCCGGGTTCGGCGGCGAGCGCGGCCAGGATCAGACCGCGGTTGGTGACGGACTTCGATCCGGGCACGGTGACGGTCGCGTCGACCGCCCCGTCAGCGGTCGGGGCGGGCCAGAGGGCGGTGTGGTCGCCCGGGGAAGTCTCAATGCCGGTCATGGGTCTCACTTTAGTGGCTCACCGAGAGTGCGAATCTCGATCAAAAGTGGCGAAACCCAGTCGAAACACAGCGCTGGTACAGGCGGTGGAGGGGTGCGCCGAGGGTGTGTACGGGTCACAGCCGCAGCAGCCAGCGGCCGCCGCCGATCAGTGAGCACAGCGAGACGACGTGGAAGAGCAGCAGCCACACCACGGCCGGGACATTGGTGAGCCGGGCCAGCTGGTCGGGGTCGGAGTCGTACGCGCCGCCGCGCCGCCGCTTGCCCTGGAGCTCGAACGGCGGACGCACGCCGCCGATCAGCAGGAACCACACCACGCCGTACGCGAACGCGGCCTGTACGTCCGGCTCGGTCAGCCAGGAGACGAGGAAGAAGGCGGCCCCGGCGGTGACGACCGTGAGCACGCCGTACGCGTTGCGGATCATCACCAGCATCGCGGCCAGCAGCGCCGTCGTGCCCCACAGCAGCGCGGTGATGTGGTTCGCGGCCAGCAGCCAGGCGCCGAGCAGCCCGATCAGGGAGGGCGCGGTGTACCCGGCGGCCGCCGTGAGGACCATGCCGATGCCGGTGGGCTTGCCGCGCGAGACGGTCAGCCCCGAGGTGTCCGAGTGCAGCCGTATGCCGTCCAGGCGCCGCCCGCTGAGCAGTGCGATCAGTCCGTGACCGCCCTCGTGGGCGATCGTGATCGCGTTGCGGGATATGCGCCAGGAGGTGCGGAAGACGACGACGGCGAGGGCTATCAGCCCGGTGGAGGCGACCAGCCACAGCGTGGGGTCGGGCTGAGCGCCCACGACCCGGTCCCACAGATCGGCGGCGTTCGTTGCGTCCATGTGCGGGCGGCTCCTCGCGTCGGTTTGCGTCGTGGCAGTGTGGCACCTATGTGCGGTCGATACGCAGCGAGCCGGAGACCCGAGGATCTCGTCGGGCTCTTCGGGGTGGAGAAGTGGGAGCCGGAGGAGACTCTGGCGTCGGACTGGAACGTCGCGCCCACCAAGGACGTGTACGCGGTGCTGGAACGCCCGCTCAAGGGCCCCGAGGCCGAAGCCGCCGGGCCGCGGCCGGTCCGTCAGCTGCGGGCGCTGAAGTGGGGCCTCGTCCCGTCCTGGGCGAAGTCCCCCGAGGGCGGCCCGAAGATGATCAACGCCCGGGCCGAGACCGTGCACGAGAAGCCCTCGTACCGGCGCCCGTTCGCCTCGCGCCGCTGCATCCTGCCCGCCGACGGCTACTACGAGTGGGTCACCGGCTCGGGGGAGCGGCAGCTGGAGGAGAAGGGGAAGCGCAAACGGCCGCGCAAGCAGCCGTACTTCGTGACCCCGGTGGACGGTTCGGTCATGGCGATGGCCGGGCTGTACGAGTTCTGGCGGGACCGCACGCTGCCCGACGAGCATCCCCGCGCCTGGTGGGTGACCTGCACCGTGATCACCACCGAGGCGGAGCGGGAGCCATTCGCAGGCGGCGGCGTCGGCGCCGGGGGAGAGGGCCCGGGCTCGCTGGCCGATATCCATCCGCGGATGCCGCTCGTGCTCACCGAGGACCGCTGGGACTCCTGGCTGGATCCCGCCCGTACCGACCCCGAGGATCTGCGTCCGCTGCTGGCGCCGCCGCCCGCGGGGCTGCTGCGCGCGTACCCCGTCGCGACCGGGGTGAGTGATGTCCGTAACAACGGCCCGGAGCTGCTGACGGAGCTGGAGGCTCCGGAAGAGGGCACCCTGTTCTGATGACGCGCACCCCTCCGTCCGGCACCACGCCCGGCACCACGCCCACCACCGAGACCGTGCCGACCCCGGTCGGCGACGCCCGCATCACCTGGCACCACGCCTCCGCCGCGCACACCGCGCTGGCCGTCTCGCACGGCGCGGGCGGCGGCATCGAGGCGCGCGACCTGCGGGCGCTGGCCGCCGCGCTGCCGCCGCTGGGGGTGAGCGTGGCGCTGGTGGAGCAGCCGTGGCGGGTGGCGGGCAAGAAGGTCGCGCCCGCCCCCAAGACCCTCGACACCGGCTGGCGCGCGCTGTGGCCCGCGCTGGAGCGGCCCGGTCTGCCGGTCGTCGCGGGCGGCCGCAGCGCGGGGGCGCGGGTGGCCTGCCGTACGGGGGCGGAGCTGGGCGCCCGCGCGGTGCTGGCGCTGTCCTTCCCGCTGCACCCGCCGGGCAAGCCGGAGAAGTCCCGCGCCGGGGAACTGCTGTCCACGGGCCTGCCGACGCTGGTCGTCCAGGGCGGCCGCGACCCCTTCGGCCGCCCCGGGGAGTTCCCGGAGCTGCCGGAGGGCACGGAGCTGGTCGAGGTGGAGCACGGTGACCACGGCTTCGCCGTGCCGAAGTCGGCGGACATCACCGAACCCGAAGCCCTCGCCGTGATCACCGACGCGGTGGGGGAGTGGCTGGTGCGGCTCGCGGGCTGAGCGCCGTGTGCGCGAGGTCACGGGAATGCGGGGCGGGGGGCTGGTGTTGTAGGCGTCGTAGGTACTGACCGCGACCAAGAGGCACCAGCACGAGGAGAGGGAGTTCCCCACATGGGTTCGCTTGCTTGCCCGGCCCGCCCGCAGGCGGCTGACCTGGACTGGCGTCAGCTGGAGGCGGAGCAGACCGCGAAGATCGAGGCGGCGGGCGGACCGGATCGTCGTCTATTCTCCGATTCGAGCGGGTCCGCATCCGGCCCCGCCGCGAAAACGGAGGAGGTGGGTCAGGTCACTGGGACCGACGCAGAGACCGACGGCGTCATCGAGGGAGAGTCGGCCGAGCAGCGGCAGGAGACGTCCGCCGAGCGCAACGCGCGCTTCGAGCGGGACGCCCTGACGTTCCTCGACCAGATGTACTCCGCCGCGCTGCGGATGACCCGTAATCCGGCCGACGCAGAGGACCTCGTGCAGGAGACGTACGCGAAGGCGTACGGGTCCTTCCACCAATTCCGCGAGGGCACCAACCTCAAGGCGTGGCTGTACCGCATTCTCACCAATACGTTCATCAACTCGTACCGCAAGAAGCAGCGCGAACCCCAGCGCAGCGCGGCGGAGGAGATCGAGGACTGGCAGCTGGCCCGCGCCGAGTCGCATATGTCGACCGGTCTGCGGTCCGCCGAGTCCCAGGCCCTGGATCACCTTCCGGATTCGGATGTCAAGGAGGCCCTTCAGGCCATTCCCGAGGAGTTCCGGATCGCGGTCTACCTCGCGGATGTCGAGGGGTTTGCGTACAAGGAGATCGCCGACATCATGGGGACACCCATCGGTACGGTGATGTCCCGGCTGCACCGTGGGCGCCGTCAGCTGCGCGGCATGCTGGAGGACTATGCCCGTGGGCGCGGGCTCGTCCCGGCGGGCGCGTCCGGTGCGGCGGCGGACGAGTCGCACGATCGGAAAGGCGCGGACTCATGAGCTGCGGAGAGCCGCACGAGACGGATTGCTCCGAGGTCCTCGACCATCTCTACGAGTTCCTCGATCGCGAGATGCCCGACGGCGACTGCGCCAAATTCGAGGTGCACTTCGACGAGTGCTCCCCCTGCCTGGAGAAGTACGGCCTGGAGCAGGCCGTGAAGAAGCTGGTCAAGCGGTGCTGCGGGCATGACGACGTGCCCAGCGACCTCCGTTCGAAGGTCATGGGCCGCATCGAGCTGATCCGGTCGGGCGAGGCCGTGCCCGAGCGTGAGCTCACCGCGGAGACGGCGGACTCCCCCGAGGCGCGTACGCCCACCACCGCCCAGGAGTGACCCTGGCCCGCGGAGCGCGGGCGGCGTTTACCGAAGGTCCGATCATCACCCGAAGGGGTGCAATCGGGCGGTCCATCCGCTCCCGCCCGCCGCATGCGGCCCTATTCTCCCCAATCTGACCCGCCCCTGACGTGGGGCGGCGACCGGATGCGGATGGGGAGGAGGGCGGTCGTTGCGGGCACTTCCTCTCGGGGCGCGCGCCTATGTGCTGAGCGCCGTGCTCGCCGGGGCGCTGTGCGCGGCCCCGGTGCTGCGTCCCCACACGGCCGTCCCCTGGGCCACGGTGATCCTGCTCGCCGCGGTGTACGCGGTGGGGTCCCGTACGGTGCGGGCCCCGTCCCCCGAATGGTGCGGCCCCGTCCTGCTGGCCGGGGCCTTTCTGCTGCCGCCCGCCGCCGCGGCGCTCGTCGCGGTGCCCGGGGCGCTGCTGGGCCGGGTCGAGCGGCACCCCGCGCCGGTGCGGCGCGCCTGGCGCGCCGCACAGCTCTCACTGGCCGTCTGGGCCGCCGCGTACGCCTTCCGGGCGCTCGGTGGCCCGTACGCCCTGCGCGCCGCCGAGAACCCCGGTGTGCCCGGTTTTCCGCGGGCCCTGGCCGCCGCGCCGGCCGCCGCGCTCGTGCTGGGGCTGGTCACCGCCGCGCTGGAGGGCGGGGTGCTGGTCCTCGCCGAGCGCCGCTCGGCCCGTGCCGCCTGGCGCGGCCGGCCCCTGAGCGCGCTGGCGCCCCAGCTGGTCCACGGGCCCGCCGGGCTCGCCATGGCCGTGCTGTGGCGCAGCCCGTACGGACCGGCGGCGGCCCTGCTGGTGCTGCTGCCGATGTACGTCTGCGCCTGCGTCTTCGCGCTCTGTCACCGCGAGCGCGCCGCCCACCAGGCCACCATCCGCGCCCTGGTCCAGGCGGTCGACATCAAGGACCGCTACACCCGGGGCCACAGCGAGCGCGTCGGCCGCGCCTCCGTGATGATCGCCCGCGAGCTGGGCATGAACGGCGACCGGCTGGAGGCCCTGCGCATCGCGGGCATCCTGCACGACGTGGGCAAGCTCGGCGTCCCCACCCGGCTGCTGCGCAAGAACGGTCCGCTGACCCCCGAGGAGCGCCGCGTCATCGAGCTGCACCCCGAATACGGCCATGAGATGGTGCGCGGCATCCGCTTCCTGGGCGAGGCGCGGACGGCCATCCTGCACCACCACGAGCGGCTGGACGGCAGCGGCTATCCGTACGGGCTGGCCGGTTCCCAGATCCCGGAGTTCGCGCGGGTGGTGGCGGTCGCGGACGCCTTCGACGCGATGACCTCGACGCGTACGTACAGCCGGGCCCGCCCGGTGGAGACGGCGGTCGCGGAGCTGAAGCGGTGCGCGGGCACGCAGTTCGACCCGCGCATGGTGCGGGCCCTGGCCCGCGCGCTGGACCGGCACGGCTGGCACGCGGCGGTGACCGCGGACGCCCGTACGGAGGCCCGTACGGAGGCGGTGACGGGCGCCGCGTCCGCCGCCGACGAGCGCGGAAACGTCCCGCCGCCCCCGCTCGTACGCGCCGCCACCGCCCCGCGCGCCCCCGACGCCACCCCGCCGCCTCCGGAAGCCCCGCGCCCCGGCGGCGCCCCGTGACCCCCGCCCGGCGCCGCGGCGCGCCCGGCTCCGCACGCGAGCGAGAAGCCGGTGGCCCGGATCCGGACCGGGATCGGGACGCGGCGGTGTGGGCCGCGGGGCAGGCGGGAGTGGCCCGCCGCCTCGATGGGGAGCCCATGGGACTCCGGCGGCTTGCTGAAGCGCACGCGCGGGCGGTTCGGCGGGCCCGTGGGGCGCGGGGCGGGAGCGTGCGGCCCGCACCACGGCGGGGCGGCGGGGGCGTCCTCGCCGCCGTGTACGGCGCCGCCGGGGCGCTCGCCGTGGTGGCGCTCGCCTGGACGGAGTGGCACGGGATACGCGAGCCGGGGGCGGCGCTCGCCTTCGGGCTGCTCATCGCCCTCGGGGAGGCCATCCGGTGCTGCGACACCCCGGCCGCGCTCCCGCGCGCGAGCGGGGCGCACGAGCAGCGCGGCGAGCCCACGCCCCTCGCCGCCGCTGGCGCCCTCGGGTACGCCCTGCTGGGGCGGCTGGGCGGGGAGCCCACCAGCCATGGGGTGCTCCAGGTCGTCACCGTCGTCGTGGCGGCCTCGCTGACGGGCCTGGTGCCGCGCATGGCGCTCGGGCGCCCGGCCGACCCGGGCCACACCGCCCGCCGCGTGCTGACCGTGGGATTCGCGGCCACCTGCTTCCAACCGTTGCACCACACCGGCCGGTTGGCCTCCTGGCTGGGGCACGGCCCCGCCCTCGTCGGCTACTTGCTGGGCGTGCTGGCCCTGACCGCGCTGTGCGACGCGGTGCTCGCCGCCGCCCTGGCCCGCGCCCGCACCGGCTGGCCGTACGGTCCGCTGCTCCGCGACGAGCTGCGGGCGCTGACCGGCATAGGGTCGGCGATCTGCGCGACCGGGGTGGTGATGGCGCTCACGGTGGCCGTCGCCGGGCTGTGGGCGCTGCCGGTGCTGGCGCTGCCGCCGCTGCTGATCCAGTACTCGTTCCGCCGCTACGCCGCGATCCGGGCCACCTGCCGCCAGACCATCGCCTCCCTGGCCCGCTCGACCGAGATCGCCGGCTACACCCCGGCCGGACATGCCCGCAAGGTCGCCGGGCTCAGCCGGGCGGTCGGGCGTGAGCTGGGGCTTTCCGAGCCCGCCCTGACTGTGCTGGAATACGCGGCGCTGATGCACGACATCGGGCAGCTGTCCCTGGTGGACCCGGTCCCGGCCGGGGCGACCGAGCCGCTGCCCCGCGCCGAGCAGCGGCGGATCGCGCGGCTGGGCGGCGCCGTGGTACGGCAGACGGGGGTCCCCGCGGAGGTCGCGGTGATCGTCGAACGGCAGGCGGACCCGTACCGCGAACAGCCGCTGTCCGCGCGTATCGTGCGCGCGGTGAACGCGTACACCGAGGCGGCGGGCGGCCCGGCGGCCGCGGGACAGGGGGGAGCGGCGCCGCTGCGCGCCCTGGAGCGGCTGCGGCTGGGCACCGCGCGGGACTTCGACCCGGCGGTGGTCGAGGCGCTGGCGACGGTGTTGTCCCGCCCGGCGTACGACCGCCCCCGGTGAGGAACCCGGTGAGGAACCCGGTGAGGAACCCGGAGGGAAGGCCGGGGTGGAACCCGGTGGGTAACCGGGTGAGGAACCCGGAACTCGCGGGTAATGAGCGGGTCTCCCAAAAGGCATGGTTGGATGCGAGAGAGGGGTGTCGGGCCGATGGCCGGTGGCAAGGAGGTGTGGTGGGCATCGTCTCCCGGCCGAAGGGGGAGGGGCTGGGCTGAGATGTCCGCGGATGTGTGGCAGGTTGTCTTCCAGGGAGGGCGACGCCGTCCGCGTAGGGCTCTGGTACGGGACTACTTCGATACCGGCAGGCGGGAATCGTGAAGATCTTCGGCAAGGTACGGCACCGGCCGTCCGCCTCATGGCGGCAGGCCACGGACCGTGCGTTCACGCTCATCGGCGATGGCCGGTACGAGGACGCGGGCGCGCTGCTGACGCGCGCCGCCGATCTGGAGCCGTGGCTGTCGGAGTCCTGGTTCAACCTCGCGCTGCTGCACAAGTTCCGGCACGACTGGGAGCAGGCCCGGGCCGCCGGGCTGCGCGCGGTCGCGCTGCTGGACCGCGAGGCGGGCGCTCCCGACTGGTGGAACGTGGGCATCGCAGCGACCGCCCTCCAGGACTGGCCGCTGGCCCGCCGCGCCTGGCAGGCGTACGGGCTGAAGGTGCCCGGCGAGGCGTCCGCGTCCGGTGAGCCGCTCGGCATGGAGCTGGGCAGCGCGGCGGTGCGGCTGTCGCCGGAGGGCGAGGCCGAGGTCGTGTGGGGCCGCCGGCTGGACCCGGCCCGGATCGAGGTGCTGTCCATCCCGCTGCCGTCCTCCGGGCGGCGCTGGGGCGAGGTGGTGCTGCACGACGGCGTTCCGCACGGGGAGCGCGTCACCGCCGCCGGGCCCGCGTATCCGGTGTTCGACGAGATCGAGCTGTGGGCGCCGTCCCCGGTGCCGACCTGGGTGGTGCTGCTGGAGGCGGCCACCGAGGCCGACCGGGACGCCCTGGAGCGGCTGGCGGCGGACGCGGGCTTCGCGGCGGAGGACTGGTCGTCGTCGGTGCGGCTGCTGTGCCGCTCCTGTTCGGAGAGCCGGATGCCGAGCGACGAGGGCGAGGGCGACCACCTGGACCCGCACGACCACAGTGAGCCGGGCCACCCCGGCCCGCTGGGGCACCGTACGGCGGGCTCGGGCTCGCTGTGGGTCGCCGAGCGCGAATGCGGGATCGCGGCGCCCAGCGGGCTGGTGCGGGGGCTGCTGGACGGCTGGGTCGCCGACAGCCCGGACACCCGGGAGTGGCGGGACCTGGAAGAGGTCTGCTGACGGCCCGGAAGGGGCCGCGGGGGCCGCTGATCGGGCGCTGCTCCCCCTGCCTTCCGGGTGGGCCGTACCCTGTAGGGCGACGCATCACGGTTACAGGGAAGGCCTACGGCGGACGATGTCGCAGCAAGGGACCACGAAGCAGCAGGTGGACGACGAGTTCGTCGTGGACACGGAGGACTGCGAGGAGCGCGAGCGGGCGTACCGCGAGCGCGGCACCGCCCGCCCGATCACCGTTGTCGGCAATCCGGTGCTCCACAAGGAGTGCAAGGACGTCACCGAGTTCGACGAGAAGCTGGCGGCGCTGATCGACGACATGTTCGCCAGCCAGCGGGCGGCGGAGGGCGTGGGCCTGGCCGCCAACCAGATCGGCGTCGACCTCAAGGTCTTCGTCTACGACTGCATGGACGACGAGGGCGTACGCCACGTCGGCGTGGTCTGCAACCCGGTGCTGGAGGAGCTGCCCGCCGACCGCCGGGTGCTGGACGACTCCAACGAGGGCTGCCTGTCGGTCCCCACCGCCTACTGCGAGCTGGCCCGCCCGGACTACGCGGTGGTGCGCGGCCAGGACGCCGAGGGCAAGCCGATCGCGGTGCGCGGCACCGGCTACTTCGCGCGCTGCCTGCAGCACGAGACCGACCACCTCTACGGCTACCTCTACATCGACCGGCTCTCCAAGCGCGACCGCAAGGACGTGCTCCGGCAGATGGCCGAGGGCACGGCGCGCTACGAGACGGTGCCGAACGACTGAGCGCGCTCACCCGCGCGGCACCGCACACGGCGAAGGGCCGGACCCCGCCAGGGATCCGGCCCTCGCGCTCTACGCCCGGATCAGAAGTCGTCGTCGAAGGAGACCGAGCCCTCCACCGCGACCTGGTAGGCCGAGGCGCGGCGCTCGAAGAAGTTGGTCAGCTCCTGGACGTCCTGCAGCTCCATGAAGGAGAACGGGTTCTCCGAGCCGAAGACCGCGGGGAAGCCGAGGCGCTTCAGGCGCTGGTCGGCCACGCACTCCAGGTACGCCCGCATCGACTCGGTGTTCATGCCCGGCAGCCCGTCGCCGCACAGGTCGTGGGCGAACTGCAGCTCCGCCTCGACGGCCTCCTTCAGCATGTCGGTGACCTGCTGCTCCAGCTCGTCGTCGAAGAGGTCGGGCTCCTCCTCGCGGACGGTGTCCACGACCGAGAACGCGAACTCCATGTGCATGGACTCGTCGCGGAACACCCAGTTGGTGCCGGTCGCCAGGCCGTGCAGCAGACCGCGCGAGCGGAACCAGTACACGTACGCGAAGGCGCCGTAGAAGAACAGCCCCTCGATGCACGCAGCGAAGCAGATCAGGTTGAGCAGGAAGCGCCGCCGGTCGGCCTTGCTCTCCAGCCGGTCGATCTTCTCCACCGAGTCCATCCAGCGGAAGCAGAACTCCGCCTTCTCCCGGATGGAGGGGATGTTCTCGACCGCGGCGAAGGCCGCCGCCCGGTCGTCCGGGTCGGGCAGGTAGGTGTCCAGCAGCGTCAGATAGAACTGGACGTGCACGGCCTCCTCGAAGAGCTGCCGCGACAGATACAGCCGCGCCTCGGGGGAGTTGATGTGCTTGTAGAGCGTCAGCACCAGGTTGTTGGACACGATCGAGTCGCCGGTCGCGAAGAACGCCACCAGGCGGCCGATCAGGTGCTGCTCCCCGGGGGAGAGCTTGGCGAGGTCGGCGACGTCCGAGTGGAGGTCGACCTCCTCCACGGTCCAGGTGTTCTTGATCGCGTCCCGGTAGCGGTCGTAGAACTGCGGGTACCGCATCGGCCGCAGGGTCAGCTCGAACCCGGGGTCCAGCAGGTTCTTGGTATGGCCCGGCGCGGTGTTCACGGTGGTCATCTCGGATGCGGTGGGCATTACTGGCAGGCCTCGCAGGACTCGGGGTTTTCCAGGGAGCAGGCGACCGCGTCGTCGTCGGCGGGCGTCGCTTGAGCGGGGACGGTCGCCGTGGCGGCGCCCCCGCGGGCGCTCTGGGCGATCCGGGTCGCCGGGCGGGAGCGCAGGTAGTACGTCGTCTTGATGCCGCGCTTCCAGGCGTACGCGTACATCGAGCTGAGCTTGCCGATGGTCGGCGCCGCCATGAAGAGGTTCAGCGACTGGCTCTGGTCGAGGTACGGGGTACGGGCCGCCGCCATGTCGATCAGGGCGCGCTGCGGGACCTCCCACGCGGTCCGGTACAGGTCCCGTACCTCCTGGGGCACCCAGGAGAAGTCCTGGACCGAGCCGTTGGCCTCGCGGAGCGCGTCACGGGTCTGGGCGTCCCAGACGCCGAGCTTCTTCAGGTCGTTCACCAGGTAGTTGTTGACCTGGAGGAACTCACCGCTGAGCGTTTCGCGCTTGAAGAGGTTGGAGACCTGCGGCTCGATGCACTCGTACACGCCCGCGATGGAGGCGATGGTGGCGGTCGGCGCGATCGCCAGCAGCAGCGAGTTCCGCATGCCGGTGGTGGCCATCCGCCGCCGCAGCGCCTCCCAGCGCTCGGGCCAGGTGACCTGGGCGTCGGCGTAGTGGTCCGGGTGCAGCACGCCGCGCGCGGTGCGGGTCTCGGCCCAGGCCGGGTGCGGGCCGTGGCGCTCGGCGAGGTCGCAGGACGCCTCGTACGCGGCGAGCATGATGCGCTCGGAGATCCGGGTGGACAGGGCCTGAGCCTCGGGGGAGTCGAACAGCAGGCGCAGCCGGAAGAAGACGTCCTGGAGGCCCATCAGGCCGAGCCCGACCGGGCGCCAGCGGGAGTTGGAGGCCCCGGCCTCGTCGGTGGGGTAGAAGTTGATGTCCACCACGCGGTCGAGGAAGGTCACGGCGGTGCGGATGGTGCGGTCCAGCCGCTCCCAGTCCATCTGGCCGTCCTCACCGAGGTGGGCGGCGAGGTTGACCGAGCCGAGGTTGCACACGGCGGTCTCGCCGTCGTCGGTGACCTCCAGGATCTCGGTGCACAGGTTGGAGGAGTGGACGACCCGGCCCGGCTCGGCGGTCTGGTTGGCGGTGCGGTTGGCGGCGTCCTTGAACGTCATCCAGCCGTTGCCGGTCTGCGCGAGGGTGCGCATCATCCGGGCGTACAGCTGGCGCGCCGGGACCTGCTTGACCGCCCGCCCCTCGGCCTCGGCCTTGCGGTACGCGGCGTCGAACTCCTCGCCCCACAGGTCCACCAGCTCGGGCGCGTCCACCGGCGAGAGCAGCGACCAGTCGGCGTCCGCCTCGACCCGGCGCATGAACTCGTCCGGGATCCAGTGCGCGATGTTGAGGTTGTGCGTGCGGCGGGCCTCTTCGCCCGTGTTGTCCCGCAGCTCCAGGAACTCCTCGATGTCCGCGTGCCAGGTCTCCAGGTAGACGCAGGCCGCGCCCTTGCGCCGGCCGCCCTGGTTGACGGCCGCCACCGAGGCGTCCAGCGTGCGCAGGAACGGCACGATGCCGTTGGAGTGCCCGTTGGTGCCGCGGATCAGCGAACCGCGGGCGCGGATGCGGGAGTACGACAGGCCGATGCCGCCCGCGTGCTTCGACAGGCGCGCCACCTGGTGGTAGCGGTTGTAGATCGAGTCCAGCTCGTCCAGCGGCGAGTCCAGCAGATAGCAGGACGACATCTGCGGGTGCCGGGTGCCGGAGTTGAACAGCGTGGGGGAGCTGGGCAGGTACGACAGCGTGCTGGTCATCCGGTACAGCTCGGCGACGTCCGCCAGCGCCCGGTCCGACAGGTCCTCGGCGAGCCCGCAGGCCACCCGCAGCAGGAAGTGCTGCGGGGTCTCGATCACCTGACGGGTGATCGGGTGGCGCAGCAGATAGCGGCTGTGCAGGGTGCGCAGCCCGAAGTAGCCGAAGCGGTCGTCGGCGCCGTCGGCCAGCGCCTGGTCGACCAGCGCGTCCAGCCGGGCGGCGTGGGCGGTCACGAACTCGGCGGTGGAGTCGGCGATCAGGCCCTCGCGGTGGCCCACGGCGACGGAGGCGGAGAAGGAGTCCGCGCCCTGCCCGGCCGCCTCCTCGGCGATCGCGCGGGTCAGCAGCCGCGCGGCGAGCCTGGAGTACTCCGGCTCCTCGCCGATGAGTCCGGCCGCCGCCTCGGTCGCCAGGGAGCGCAACTCCGCCTCGTCCGAACCGGGATGGCGGCCGCGCAGGGCGGCGGCCGCGACCTTGCCGGGGTCGGTGGCGGGCAGGTCGGCGGTGAGCGCGGTCAGGGTCCGCAGCAGGGCGGTCCCGGGCGCGTCGGCCGCTGCCGATGTATCCGCTGCCTCTGAAACCGGATCGGCGGGCGCGATGGTCACTGAAGTGTTCTCCCTCGCTCGGCTGGGGGCCTTCGAGGGCGGAGCGCGATGGCCGCTCACGGGCATGCCGATTCCGCTCCACGGCACTCCACGCAGCGTCCATCGACCCAACCCGCGGGGCCCGGACGTATGCAGACGGCCATCGGCAGGTCATCGGACTCACGGGTACGCAAAAGCGCACACGTACACCGTTGCGGGACAGTTCCGGATTCGCGCCGGATTCCCCTGCGGCGACAGCGAGCACGAGCATACATCTTGTGTCGTGCTGCGCACGCGCCCCCAGATGTTGTGTCGTCAGCTGGGTGGATTCGCATATATGTGCTGGTTGCGTCGGACCTTGGCCGCGTCGGAATCCCAGGGAAAACTAGCTCGCCGGGCCGCTCGCCCGCCATTCGTCCAGGGCACGGGCGAGGCGGCCGCGGTAGTCGGCGTAGCCGTCCTCGTAGGCGCCGCGAAGCTCGCTCCGGGGTTCGACGGTACGGGACGCGGCGCGCCGGCGGGACGCGTCCCCGGGGTCGCCGAGCGACCGCCGGGCGACTGCGACCGCGCCCCGCGCGCCGACCTCCGGCTCGTCGGGAATGGCCACCGGGTGGCCGATGACGTTCGCGAAGATCTCGGTCCAGGCGGCGGAACGCGCGCCTCCGCCGCACAGCGCGAGCCGCCCCGAGAGCCCGGCCGCCTCCAGGCAGTGCCGGGCGGCGTAGGCGATGGATTCGCACACGGCCCGTACGGTGTCGGCGCGAGTGGAGGCGAGGGTGAGGCCGTCCAACCGCCCCTGGGCGGCGGGCTCCACGAACGGGGCGCGCTCCCCGGCGCCGGACAGGAAGGGCAGCGCGGTCACGCCGTTCGCGCCCGGCGGGCTCTGGCCGAGCAGGGTGTCCAGGGCGGCCGTGGTCGTCCCTGTGAGATCGAGCACCCACTCCAGGGCGGCGGTGCCGACCATCGCGGGCATCGCGCGCAGCCAGCGGTCCGGGTCGGGTGTGCACAGCCACATTCCGGCCGGATCGGCGGCCGGGTCGACCACCGCGCGGTCGGTGAGCACCTGACAGGCCAGCGTGGTGCCGACGATGAGCAGCCCGTCGCCCACGTCCCGCACCCCGCTGCCGATGGCACACGCCGGAAGGTCGTACGGGCCGGAGACGACGGGCAGCCCGGGCGGCAGCCCGGTCAGCCGGGCCCCCTCCCCGTCCAGCGCCAGGACGGTGCCGGGCGCGGCGGGCGGGGGCAGCAGCCGGGCGTGGCCGGCCAGCCCGCACAGCTCCAGGGCGTCCGGCACGTACGTACGGGTGGTGACGTCGAGGAACGGCAGGGAGGCGTCGGAGGCGTCCACGGTGATGACGCCGGTCAGCCGCTGGGCCACCGCGTCCACGCAGTAGCCCGCGACCGCCGCCCGCTCCAGTGCCTCCGGCTCGTGCTCGGCCAGCCAGCGCAGCAGCGGGGCGTGGCAGCCCGGGAACAACCCCGAGCCGGTGAGGGCGTGGAGGGCGGCGAGCGTGCCGTCGGCGCGCCAGCGGGCGACGGTCCCGCCTCCCCGGCCGTCCAGCCAGGAGATCGGCGGACGGACCGCCCGGCCCGCCTCGTCGCGCAGCCACAGCCCGTCGCCCTGGCCGGTGAGCGCGAGCGCGGCGGGCGGGCCGGGGAGCGCCGCGGCCACCTCGCGCACCACCTCGGCGACCGTGCCGAGCACGTCCTCCAGGTCCTGTTCGACCCGGCCGCCGGGCAGCCGGTTCAGCCGGCTGGGGCGGGCCGCGGAGGCGAGCGCGGCCCCGTCGGGGCCGAAGGCCACGGCCTTGGTGACGGAGGTGCCGACATCCACTCCGATGATCACGCGCATGGCCTGCTGCCCTCCGGAAACCTCGGAACCCCGGCGCTCCATCACATGAGCGATGCTAGATTTAACATCTGAGACGTGATCAGGCAATGGCTGACGCATCGGAGGCCCCGGATGACCGCCCGACTGCTGCTCGTACGCCACGGAGAGACCGTGTGGCACGCGGAGAACCGGTACGCCGGAACCTCGGACATCGCACTGACCGAGCGCGGCCACCGGCAGGCGCGGGCCCTCGCCCAGTGGGTGAAGGGCCGCGGGATCGACGCGGTGGCCTGCTCGCCGCTCAGCCGGGCGCGGCACACCGCCGAACCGGCCGCCACCGCGCTGTCCCTGGCCCCCGAAGTCGTCGAGGACCTGCGCGAGATGGACTTCGGCTGGGGCGAGGGCCGCACCCTCGCCGAGATGGAGGCGGAGGACCCGGCGGCCGTCCGGGCGTTCCGCGACGACCCCGAGTCCGGCGCCTTCCCCGGCTCGGAGCGGCCCGGCGAGGCCGCGGCCCGCGCCGTCGCCGCGCTGCGGCGGCTGGCCACCGCGCATCCGGACCGCACCGTGCTCGTGGTCGCGCACAACAGCCTGCTGCGGGCGGCGCTGTGCACCCTGCTCGGCATCCCGGTCGGCCGCTACCGCGCGGTCTTCCCCCGGCTGGACAACGCGGCGGTGACCGAGATCGGGATCGACGGCGAGCGCACGGCGCTGCGTTCCCTGAACGTGCCCACGGACGGCGCTGCGGGAGGGTCCCGCCCATGACCACGGTCCGCTCCCAGGACGCCCGCCGGCAGACCATCACCGAGCACGTCCTCGCGCACTCCACCGCCACCGCGGCGGAGCTGGCCGACCTCACCGGGGTCAGCCTGATGACCGTGCACCGGGACCTGGACGAGCTGGCCCGGCTCGGCGTGCTGCGCAAGTTCCGGGGCGGGGTCTCGGCCCTGCCCTCGTCGGTCTTCGAGTCCAGTCTCGCCTACCGGATGGGCGCCCACCGGGCCGAGAAGGAGGCGGTGGCCGCCACCGCCGCGCAGCTGGTCGAGCCGGGGATGTCGGTGATGCTGGACGACTCCACGACCGTCCTCGCGCTGGCCCGGCTGCTGGTGGAGTCCGCCCCGCTGACGGTCGTGACCAACGCCCGCCGGGTGATCGAGGTCTTCGCCGGGGTGCCCCGGATCCGGCTGATCGGGCTCGGCGGGGAGTACTCGCACACCCATGACTCCTTCCTCGGCGTGCCCTGCGCGGAGGCGATCGCGGCGCTCTCGGTGGACCTGGCCCTGGTCAGCACCTCGGCCATGGACGGGGCGACCACGTACCACCAGGAGCAGGACGTGGTGCTGGTCAAGCGCGCCATGCTGGCCGCCGCCGCCCGCACGGCGCTGCTGATGGACGCGTCCAAGACCCGGCGCACGGCGCTGCACCGGCTGCGCCCGCTGGCCGACTTCGACCATCTGGTGGTGGACGGCGCGGCGGACGCCCGGCTGGTGGGGGAGTGGCGGGAGCGTACGGACGTGAGGATCGCGCCGGGGCCTTCCTGACGCCGCCCTTCTTAACGTCGTCAGTGTTAACTTAACTCCACGCGTGAGGGACGTGATACGTGATGTCCGACCGGCCCGAGGTCGTCGCGGGAATCGACATCGCCACGGCGGCCGTGCGCGTGGTGTGCGCCGACGCGCGGGGGCGCGTACGGGCGCGGGGCGGTGCGGAACTCCCGCCCCCGCGCCGGGGCGCGGGCGGCCACAGCGAACAGGACGCCACGGCCTGGTGGCCCGCCGTCGCGGCGGCCCTGCGCCAGGCCACCGGGGCGCTTCCGGCGGGCGGCCGCGAGGTCGTGGCGGTGGCCGTCGCCGCCACCTCCGGCACGATCGTCCTCGCGGACGGCCGGGGCGAACCCCTCGGCCCCGCCCTGATGTACGACGACCGCCGCGCCGCCGCGCTCAACGCCCGGGCCCAGGAGGCGGGCGCCGCGCGCTGGCGGGCCCTCGGCCTGTCGGTCGGCCCGACCGCCGCCCTGGGCCGCATCGCCTGGCTGGCGGGCGGCGGCGGTCAGACGGCCCACGGCGGGGGCCGTCACCTCCTCCACACCCCCGACCTCGTCGGGTGGCGGCTCACCGGCGGGCCCGTCGCCACCGACTGGTCGCACGCGCTCAAGAGCGGCTACGACGCGCGCGCCGGGGAGTGGCCGGGCGAGGTCTTCGACGCGCTCGGCGTACCCGCCCGGTGGCTGCCGTCCGTCCGGGCACCGGCCACCCCGGTCGGCACGGTGTGCGCGGACGCCGCGGCGGAGACCGGGCTGCCGACCGGTTGCGCGGTCCGTCTCGGCATGACCGACGGCTGCGCCGGGCAACTCGCCACCGGGGCCGTGCGGCCCGGGCAGTTCGTGGGGATCCTCGGCACCACGTACGTCCTCAAGGGCGTCACCCGGGACCTGGTCGCCGACCCCTCCGGCGCGCTCTACAGCCACCGCCACCCCGACGGCTGGTGGCTGCCGGGCGGCGCCTCCAACACCGGGGGCGAGGCCGTCGCCCACCTCCCGTCCGAGCGGCTGCCCGCGCTCGACCGCGCCGCCGCGGAGCGCGGCCCGGCCTCCGTGGTCGCGTATCCGCTGAGGGGTGAGGGCGAGCGGTTCCCGTTCGTCAGCGGCGCGGCCCGGGGCTTCGTCCTCGGTACTCCGGCCGACGACGCCGACCGGCACCGCGCCACGCTGGAGGGTGTGGCCTTCCTGGAACGCCTCGCGCTGGAGCGGGTGGCGGAGCTGGGCGTGACGGTCGAGGGCCCGCTGTGGGCCGCGGGCGGCGGCAGCCGCAGCCCGCTGTGGTCCCGGATCCGCGCCACCGTGCTCGGCCGCCCGTTGCGCGTCGCCGACTACGCCGAAACGGCCTTCGGCGCCGCCCTGCTGGCCGCCTCCGGGACCCTCCACCCGGACCTCACGGCGAGCGCCGCCGCGATGGTCCGCCCCGGCCGGGACGTCGAACCGGACGCGCGCGAGCAGGCCGCCCTCGACGCCTCGTACGCCAGGTTCACCGCCGCCCTGCGGGCACGCGGCTGGCTGCCGTGACGTAACCGGCGGGCCCGGCCCGTATCTCCGCGGCTATATCTCCACGGTGAACGCCCACAGCGCGACCCCCGGGACCGGCTCCCAGTCCCGCTCCGGCGCCCGGACGAAGCCGAGCCGCCCGTACAGCCGGTGGGCGGCCGTCATCTTCCGGTGGCTGCTGATCACGATCCGCCGCAGCCCCAGCTCCCGCGTCCGGTCCATGCAGGCCCGCACCAGCGCCTCGGCCGCACCGCGCCGCCGCGCCTCGGGCCGTACCGCGAGCATCCGGAACTCGCCCTCGCCCGGACGGGCCAGCTCCGCATACGTCCCCCCGTGCACGGCGAACGCCAGCGCGCCCAGCACCGCGTCGCTCGCCGCGTCCGCCGCGACCAGCACCTCGGCCTCCGCGGCCCGCCGCTGGGCGTCGCGCAGCGTGGCCAGGTAGGGGTCGTCGTCTCCGAAGTCCAGCAGCCCGTCCCCGAGATACACCCGGGCGGTGAGTTCCCCGATGTCGTCCAGTTCCTCGTCCCGCGCGCGTCTGATCGTGACATCCATGCCCGCAGTCTGCCGCAGAGCGCCGACAGCCGGCCGGTCACGGGGTGACGGCGGTGATCACTCCGGTGGAACCGGCGCGCTTGTTGGCCGCCTCGGCCTCCTGAAAGGTCACATAGCGCCGGACCGTGCCGTCCGGCATCGTCAATTGGTAAACGACGGTTCTTTGCGGTGTTCCGCCACCACAGTTACAGCCCATGGGTGCTTTCTCCTTTCAGTCGAGCCACCGCGACGCCACACCGGCGAGATAGGAAAGCGTCAGGGCGGTGGCCGGGATGTGGAACCACGCGGTGGTGTGCAGCGATGCGGCGTACACGGCGGTGGCCCCGCCCACCCATGTGCTGGTGCACCAGCCGCAGTTGACCAGATAGGTGACCGGAGAGTCGTCGCCGAACCGGTCGGCTATCCACATCCGGAACCCCGCCGCCAGGGTGTCCTTGGTGAGGAAGCGGGTGATACGGCAGGTGGTGCCGAGGGCGAGGAGGAACGCTGCCAGGCTCATGGGGGTCGTTCCCTACCGGTTCGGTCAAGCCAGTGACGGGGAGACGGACTCCGGCCGAGGATGGGCGACCTCAACTGCCGATACCACTCATTACAAGCGCGACGGACGCCAGCGAGCCATACGCCGAACGAGTGATGACCGCCGCTGGGTCTTGAGCGAAGCGGGGGTGCGTGGATAACTGGAAAGTGGCCGCCGGGCCTGTTCCCTACCTCGTCGGCCATTTTCAGGAGCCGGGCATTCGCCTCGTTTCTCCGTACCTTTTCCGCGCGCCACTTCCGCGCCCTGATCGGCCGCTTCCCCTTTCTCTCTTCCGGTGTCGGCCTGCATCGTGCGGCGGCCGACGGGTGCGCGTCCCTCACCCTTCTCCGGGAGGATCGACCATGACCTCGACCGATCTCGCGTCCGCCGCACCCACCGAGGGCCACTGGCCCTGGTGGCCCCCGGCACCGTGGGGACCGCCGCTGCTGCTGTCCGTGGTGCCCAACTCGGGCCCCACCGGCGGTGGCAACCTCGTCCAGTTGACCGGGGTGAACCTGCACAACGTCATCAGCGTGACCTTCGGCGGCATTCCCGCCCCCATCGTCAGCCAGAACGGCAACGACACCATCGTGGTGATCGCTCCGCCGCACGCGGCCGGGCCCGTCCAGGTCCTCGTCACCACCACCGCCGGCACCAGCAACAGCCAGCCGTACAACTACGTGGCGCCGCCCCCGCCCACCGCCACCTCCATCACCCCGGCGTTCGGCCCGACCACCGGCGGCACGGTGTTCCTGATCAACGGCACCAACCTGAACACCGTCACCAGCGTCACCTTCGCCAACGTCCCCGCGACCATCGTGGCCGTGAACCCCGCCGGTACCCAACTGGTCGGCGTCACCCCGGCGCACTCGGCCGGCACCGTCGCCGTGGTCGTCACCGGACCCGGTGGCGCGGTCACCATTCCGGGCGGGTTCACCTACTTCGTGGCTCCGCCCCCGCCGGTGGCCACCACGATCACGCCCAACACGGGAACGGCGGCCGGTGGTACGGCGTTCACCATCACCGGCACCAACCTCGGCGGCGTGCTGGGCGTGCTGTTCAACGGCGTTCCCGCCACCGGTGTGACCGCCACCGCCACCACGGTCACCGGCGTCACTCCGCCCGGAGTGGTCGGCCCCGCGACCGTCACCCTGGTGACGGCCACCGGAACCACCACCGTCCCCGGCGGCTACACCTACACGTGACCCGTACGGCACCGGCAGCCCGGGGCGCACCCGGGCTGCCGGTGTCACGTGTCCTAGGCGACGCCGTGGTGGCCGCCGCCCGGGCGGTGGTGGTCAAAGACCAGCACCTCGCCCGGAGTCACCAGGAACGGCCGCATCATGGCCATGTCCTCGTGCTCCAGGATGTGGCAGTGGTACATGAAGCGGCCCGTCGCGCCGGTGAAGTGTCCGATGATGTTGACCATCTGACCGCCCGCGACCTGGATGGTGTCCTTCCAGCCCCGCTCGCTCGGCAGCACCTCCAGCTCACCGGAGTAGGCGACCGGTGTGTCCTTGCCGGTGCCGCCCACCGCCGGGGCGAAGCCGTCCGCCGCGTACGCCTGACGGCTCATCGCCTGGAAGCTGATCAGGTGGATGTGCATCGGGTGGGTCGGACCGCCCAGGTTGAGGAAGCTCCACTGCTCCCAGGAGTCCAGCTCGACGCTGAAGCCCATGGTGTCGTCGAAGGAGCGGGAGATCCGCTGGTAGGTGACCGTCTCACCCTTCTCGTTCCTGACCTGGATGACACCGTCGCCCGGGATCGTCACATCGGCCTCCGCGACCTGCCGGAGCTCCCAGATCTCCGGGTGGCCGTTGCCGCCGGCCGTGCCGGGCGGGGTGAGGGCGATGATCCGGTGCCCGTGCGCCGGGGCGTTGTCGTGGGTGATCCGCTGGAAGGACGAGAGCACCTTCGGCAGCACGAAGCGGTCACGGACCGGCGTGCGGTCCACCCGGAACTGCATCACCTGCGGGTACGGCACGCCGCTCACCTCGTCGGCCTCGCCCGGGGCCTTCCCGGCCGGGGTGTTGACCAGGCGCAGCGTGCGGCCGCGCAGCCGGGAGAAGTCGATCAGCAGGTCCATCCGCTCGGACGGCGCGATGGACACCGGCGCGTCGAGATCCACCGGGCGGTCCAGCAGACCGGCGTCGGTCCCGATCTGCTTGACCGCCCCCGTCACCTGCTCGCCGGTCTCCTCGTCGATCAGCGCCAGCCGGTAGAAGCGCGCGTTGGACGCGTTGACCAGCCGGAACCGGTACCAGCGCGCCTCGACGTCGAAGTGCGGCCAGATGACCCCGTTGACCAGCGTGTACGGCCCGTTGAACGGGGTCGTGACGTTGCGCCCGTCGGGGTCCTTGCCCACCGACTGCACCTTGTGCAGCAGCCGCCCGGTCAGCCGCCCGTCGGGGTCCTTGTCGAGGTTGCGGTCCATCAGGACCAGCGGGACCTCGTACTCGTCCCGCGGCAGCCGCAGCGCGTCCTCCTCCTCGTCGCGGACGAGGTACATGCCCGCCAGGCCGGTGTAGACGTTCCACCGGGTGATGTGCATGGCGTGGTCGTGGTACCAGAGCGCCGTCGCGCGGCAGTCGTTCGGGTACTCGGAGAGCTGCGTGTCACCGGGCGGCACCGCGTTCTGCGCCCATCCGTCGTTGCCGGCGCCGGTCGGAGCGCCGTGCAGATGCGTCACCGACCACGGCGGCAGCTCCGCCACGCCCTTGACCTCCTCGGCGCCCGCCTCGTCATGCCCCGGGGCGTTGCTCGCGGGCGGGTTGGTGATCGGAACCTCGTACGCGGTGACCGGGTACGCGCCGGACAGCCGGTTCGTCCAGGCCACCCGCAGCCGCTGCTTGCGGCGCACCTCGATGGTGGGCCCGGGGAAGTGTCCCTCGTAGGCCCACACCCGGGTCGGCGGCAACTGCGAGTGCAGCCGCACCCAGGTGGCGCGCAGATCGACCGTGATCCCCTCCAGCGCCTCCGCCTTGCCCGGGCGCAGCCGCGGCGGTACGCGCAGGGCGTCCATGAAGGGCACGAGCCCGGCCGCGGGAGGCGCGGGCGGAGCGGTCCGCCCCTCCGGACCGTCCTGGCCCTCCGGTCCGGTCTCCTCGGACTCCTCGAAATCGTTGTGGACAAGCGTGTCGGACATCGCCGAACCCCCGTTGTGTCGCTTTCGTGCCGCCCACGTACGGCGGCACACTTATCACCCATTCGGACGAGCACAGGCGCACAACAGTTGCCACAATGATGGCGGAATGCGCCATTCTGCCCCGGATTGGCTCGAACAAGTTGGTGGAATCAGGGTGTCCGGGAAGAAAGGGGACCGCCGCTCGCCTCACGGCCTCACGGCCTCACGGTCAGGCGCTCCCCGCGGCCGCAGCGGAGCACCGTGGACGGGAAGCCCGGGCGTCGCGTCTCCTCCAGGAACGCGGACAGCGGGGAGCTGAAGGCGGCGTAGCGTCACGGGCCGACCACTGATTCCCGCTCTTCCGGCCGTGCGGTGGCGAACAGCGCGGCGGCCGCGGTGTCGTGCAGCGACTTCAGCGCCGTGCGCTGCCGCCGCGCCCGGTCCAGCAGCTCGCTGAGCCGGTCGGGCTCCAGGCGTGCGTCGTGGCCCGCCGCGACCAGCAGCGTGTGCCACAGCATCGCCTTGCCCTCGACCCCGATCCGCAGCCCCTCCAGCTCGATGAGCGTGCTGAGCCCCGAACGACGCAGCACCCGGCCGTTGAGCTTCAGCCGCCCGGCCTTCTCGCCCAGCCAGCCACCGCAGAGCTTGTAGCGGCGTACGGGCACCTCGAGGGCGGCCATGACGGCCCGGAGCGCCTCCCGGTCCTCCATGATCTGCACGGCGAGGTTCTCCAGGTCGGCGCCGAAGGCCGACCGCCGGTGCTGCCGGGCCATCCGGCGGGCCAGCTCCGCTCCGCCGGTCGCTCCCGCCAGGTGGTCGTTGAGGTAGATGCCGAGCATGTGGGGGCTCATCCTGGGCTCGCTCATGATCGCCCTCCCGGATCGGGCAAGGTCGTTCCGGCCAACGCGCCCCTACGGAGTGCCCACCCCTCACCACCTCAACCAGCCCCCGGTCGGCCCCGGCGCCGCCGGCCCGCTGTTAGGTTGGGGCGCGGTGCCCCCGGCACCCCGGACGAGCGCGTCGTACCCGGTCAGGACAAGACGACGTAGTAAGCGTGCCTGTTACTACGTGAGGTTCCTGTCATGGCGTGGATTCTTCTGATGCTGTCCGGTCTGCTGGAGACGGTCTGGGCGGCGGCCCTCTCCGCCTCGCACGGCTTCAGCCGGCTCCGTCCCACCCTGCTGTTCGTCATCGCTGCCGCGCTGAGCATGGCCGGACTGTCGTACGCGATGCGCTCCATCCCCATCGGCACCGGCTACGCGGTGTGGGTCGCGATCGGAGCGGTGGGCACCGCGGTCTACGGCATGGCCGCGCTCGGCGACCCGGTGAGCGCGGGGCGCATCGTCTGCCTGGGCCTGATCGTCTCGGGCGTGGTGGGCCTGAAGCTGATGCACTGAGCGTCACGATGCCTCATCGTCACCCGGAAGATGACCGCCGCTGCAAGCTTCCGCCGCATCAGCGTGCCCTGGTCGGTCTCGTGTACCTGCGCCGGCACGACACGCTCGCGCAGATCGCCGCCGGCTTCGGTGTCTCCATCGGTACCGCACATGCCTGCACCGCCGCGGTGGTCGGCCTGCTGGCCGACCGTGCGCCGGGCCTGCGCAGCCGCAGTCGTTGAAGAGGCGGCGAATCACCGTAGCCGAGTCAAACGCACGGGACGCCCGCCCGGTTTTCGCGTCCTCCAGGACGCATGACAACGGGCCGTCGGCTCCCATGAGGGAGCCGACGGCCCGTACACGTGAATCCGGCCGGACCGCCGCAGGCGTCAGTGGCCGCCGGGGGCGCCCGCCGTGGCCGGGGGGAGGTCGGCCTGGACGCCCGGGTCGCCCGCGTCCGCCGTGTAGTCGGCCGGGGACGTCTCGTCGATACCGTCGGGGGCCTTCAGCGCCCGCAGGACGACCGTGAGCACCACGGTGACCGCGACGTTGAGGACGAAGGCGGTGAAACCGATGTAGCCGATCTCGCCTATGCCGGGGATCTCGTCCGAGCTGCCGCCGAAGTGCTTCTGGGTGGGGCTGGCCACGCCGTACGCCGCGAGCGTGCCGTAGAGCATGCCGACCGCCCATCCGGCGAGCAGCGCCCACCGGTGGAACCAGCGGGTGAACAGGCCGCCCACCAAGGCCGGGAAGGTCTGCAGGATCCAGATGCCGCCCAGCAGCTGGAAGTTGATGGCGACGGTCTTGTCCATGGTCAGGACGAAGGCCAGCGCGCCGACCTTGACCAGCAGCGAGACCAGCTTGGAGACCTTGGTCTCCTGCGCCGGGGTGGCGTCCGGCCGCAGGAAGTCCTTGTAGATGTTGCGGGTGAACAGGTTCGCCGCGGCGATGGACATGATGGCCGCCGGGACGAGGGCGCCGATGCCGATGGCGGCGAAGGCGACACCCGTGAACCAGTCGGGGAACATGTTCTCGAAGAGCTGGGGGATCGCCAGCTGTCCGTTGTCCACCTTCACGCCCGCCGCGATCGCCATGAAGCCGAGCAGCGCCAGCAGGCCGAGCATCAGCGAGTACAGCGGCAGGATGGTGGCGTTGCGGCGGATCACCTCGCGGCTGCGGCTGGAGAGCGTGGCGGTGATCGAGTGGGGATACATGAACAGCGCCAGCGCCGAGCCCAGGGCGAGCGTGGCGTAGCCCCACTGCTGTTTGTCCCCGCTGGCCAGCGCCCCCTTGGGCGCGCCGGTCGGGCCCGGCTGCGACAGCGCGTGGCCCGCCTTGGCGAAGATGTCGTCGAAGCCGCCCAGCTTGATCGGGATGTAGATGATCGCCACCGCGATGACGATGTAGATCAGGGTGTCCTTGACGAAGGCGATGAGCGCGGGGGCGCGCAGCCCGGAGGAGTAGGTGTACGCGGCGAGCACACCGAAGGCGATCAGCAGCGGCAGGTCCTTGACGAACCAGTTGGTGTCCTCGCCGCCGCCCACGCCCATGACGTCCAGCACCGCCTGGATGCCGACGAGCTGGAGGGCGATGTACGGCATGGTGGCGAGGATGCCGGTGATCGCGACGGCCAGCGAGAGCCCCTTGGAGCCGAAGCGGCCGCGGACGAAGTCCGAGGTGGTGACGTATCCGTGCTTGTGGGACACCGACCACAGCCGGGGCAGGAAGGTGAAGATCAGCGGATACACGAGGATCGTGTACGGCACCGCGAAGAAGCCCGCCGCGCCCGTCGCGTAGATGGCGGCCGGGACGGCGACGAAGGTGTACGCGGTGTAGAGGTCGCCGCCGAGCAGGAACCAGGTGATCCAGGTGCCGAAGCTGCGGCCGCCGAGCCCCCATTCGTCGAGGTTGTCGGCGTTCTCCGCGGCCCGCCAGCGGGCGGCGAGGAAGCCCATCACCGTGACGGCGAGGAAGAAGATGATGAAGACGGCGAGCGCGACGCCGTTCACGCCGTCCTTCATGCGGAACCGCCTCCCTTGCGCGCCCGCTGCTCACGGCGGACCAGGATGTACGCGAGCGTCGTCAGCGCGGCCGAGATGGGCACCCAGAGCATCTGGTACCAGTAGAAGAACGGGATGCCGATGAAGGTGGGCTCGATCTTCGCGTACGAGCCGACCCACAGCATCGCCACGAAGGGCGCGATGAGACAGAGCGCGGCCACGACACGCGAGGGCGTGACGACCGGTCTCCTGTCCGCGGACGTGTCTGACATGGCTGCGGGCTCCCGTCCCCTCGGCGCATCCGTGCTGATCAACGGTGCTGATCATTTGTGCAACGCGCAGGAATCTAAGCCCGTGGACCGGCGGTCGTCACTACCCGTCCGCATATCGGTATGAGAAAGAAGCGAAGCCGGGCGTCCGGTTCAGCCGTTCGGACGCTGGAGCCGGGCCACGAACTTGTAGCGGTCGCCGCGGTAGACCGAGCGCACCCACTCCACCGGCTCGCCCGCCGCGTCCAGCGAGTGGCGCGAGAGCATCAGCATCGGCAGGCCGACGTCGGTGCCCAGCAGCCCGGCCTCGCGCGGGGTGGCCAGGGAGGTCTCGATGGTCTCCTCGGCCTCGGCCAGGTGCACGTCGTACACCTCGGCCAGGGCGGTGTAGAGCGAGGTGTACTTGACCAGGCTGCGGCGCAGCGCGGGGAACCGCTTGGCCGACAGATGGGTGGTCTCGATCGCCATCGGCTCGCCGCTGGCCAGCCGCAGCCGCTCGATGCGCAGCACCCGGCCGCCGGTGGCGATGTCCAGCAGCGCGGAGAGCCGGTCGTCGGCGGTGACGTAGCCGATGTCCAGCAGCTGGGAGGTGGGTTCGAGGCCCTGCGCGCGCATGTCCTCGGTGTACGAGGTGAGCTGCAGGGCCTGGGAGACCTTGGGCTTGGCGACGAAGGTGCCCTTGCCCTGGATCCGCTCCAGCCGCCCCTCGACGACCAGCTCCTGGAGCGCCTGCCGCACGGTGGTGCGGGAGGTGTCGAACTCGGCGGCCAGGGTGCGCTCCGGGGGAACCGGGGTGCCGGGCGGCAGGGTTTCGGTCATCTCCAGCAAGTGGCGCTTGAGCCGGTAGTACTTCGGGACGCGCGCGGTGCGCGCCCCGCCGGAGCTGTTGCCGCTCTCGGCGGTGGCCTTCGTGGCCGTCGCCGCCATTGCCCCCTCGGTCTCCATCGCGCCCTTTCCGACGTCTTGTCTGCTGCCGTCACCGGCCTCTGATGATTTCAGCGGCTCACATCGTGGCACGGCCTGGGTCCGTGGTGGCTTCCCTGACCGGATGTCGGGAGATGTCGGTCCGGTAACGGAGCCGGAAGCGGCGTTGTCCACCCTTGACACCTCTCCAGGTCGAGAGCCACGCTGCGTAAAGTGGTCTAAACCATTAAACCTCTCATTCGGTGATGTGGGGAGTAGGCGGCCGTGAAGTGTGCGCGCGTGGCGGCGACGGGTGTCGCGGCGCTGCCGGTGTCGGTCGCCTCGCCTCGGGCGCGGTGAAGGGAAGATCCACGTCCATGACGACCCTCGCGCGCGAACCGGCCACCCTCACCCGGGACGCCCTCACCGTCCTCCAGCCCGGCTTCACCGGCACCTCCGCCCCCGACTGGCTGCTGCGCCGGCTCGGTGAGGGGCTGGCCTCCGTCGGGCTGTTCGGCCGCAACATCGCCTCGCCCGGACAGCTCGCCGCGCTCACCGCCCAGCTGCGCGCCGAACGCGACGACGTGCTGGTGGCGATCGACGAGGAGGGCGGCGACGTCACCCGTCTGGAGGTGCGCGACGGCTCCTCCTTCCCCGGCAATCTGGCTCTCGGCGCGGTCGACGACACCGGGCTGACCCATGCCGTCGCCCGGGAACTCGGCCGCCGGCTCGCCGCCTGCGGCGTCAACCTCAACTGGGCGCCGTCCGCCGACGTCAACTCCAACCCGGACAATCCGGTCATCGGCGTCCGCTCCTTCGGCGCCTCGCCCCGGCTCGTCGCCCGGCACACCGCCGCCTGGATCGAGGGGCTGCAGGGCGCCGGGGTCGCCGCCTGCGCCAAGCACTTCCCCGGGCACGGCGACACCGCCGTCGACTCCCACCACGACCTGCCGCGCATCGACGCCGACCCCGAGACCCTGGCCGCCCGCGAACTGGTGCCCTTCCGGGCGGCCGTCGCCGCCGGCACCAAGGCCGTGATGAGCGCGCACATCCTGCTGCCCGCGCTCGACCCGGCCCTGCCCGCCACCCTCAGCCGCGCCGCCCTGCACGGGCTGCTGCGCGCCCCGGTCGCCGACGGCGGGCTCGGCTTCGACGGCCTGATCGTCACCGACGGCATCGAGATGCGGGCCGTCGCCGACGCGTACGGCATCGAGCGGGGCAGCGTGCTGGCGATCGCCGCCGGTGCCGACGCGATCTGCGTCGGCGGCGGCCTCGCCGACGAGGACACCGTGCTGCGGCTGCGCGACGCGCTGGTCGCGGCCGTGACGGAGGGGCGGCTCCCCGAGGAGCGGCTGGCCGAGGCCGCGGCGCGGGTCCGGGCCCTGGGGGAGTGGGCGAAGTCCGCCGGAGGGCCGGACGCGGCGCGGCGGATCGTGCCCGCCCCGGAGGCGGGGCTCACCGCCGCCCGCCGCGCCCTGCGGATCACCCCGGCGGAGGGCGCCCCCGGGTACCGGCCGCCGGCCGGGCCCGTCCTCGTCGCCGCCCTCACCCCGGTGGCCGGCATCGCCGTCGGCGACGAGACCCCCTGGGGCGTCGCCGCCGAACTGACCCGGCTGCTCCCCGGCACCACGACCACCGCCTACGGCCCCGAGGACGTCGCCGACCGGGGCGCGCCCGCCGTGGTCGCACAGATGCTCGACGCCGGGGCGGACCGTAGGATCGTCGCTGTGGTACGCGACGTCCACCGCCACGGCTGGATGGCGGGCGTCCTGGACACCCTGCTCGCCGCCCGGCCGGACACGGTCGTCGTGGAGATGGGCGTGCCCCAGGCACCGCCCCGCGGGGCCCCGCACATCGCGACCCACGGCGCCGCCCGGGTCTGCGGGCGGGCGGCCGCGGAAGTCATCACCGGCGTCACGACCCGCGTCACCACCGGCAACGAGGCCGGGCACTGACACCCCACGCACCACCGGCACAGCCACTGGAGGCACCCAGTATGTCCGCCACGACGACGGCCCCGAGCAGCGATCAGCCGGGCCGGATCATGTCCGGCGAGATGAACGAGCAGCCCGCGGTGCTGCGCCGCATTCTCGACCAGGGCGCTCCGAGGATCCGCGAGACCGCCGAGCGGATCGCCGCGCGCGCACCGCGCTTCGTCCTGCTCACCGCCCGGGGCACCTCGGACAACGCGGCGCTGTACGCCAAGTACCTGCTGGAGGTGCTGCTGGGCAAGCCCTGCGGCCTGACCTCCATGTCCACCACCACCGCGTACGGCGCGCGGCAGGACCTCACCGATGTGCTGGTGATCACCGTCAGCCAGTCCGGCGGCTCCCCGGACCTGGTCGCCTCCACCGAGGCCGCCCGCGCGGCCGGGGCGATCACCCTCGCGGTCACCAACAACGCGGATTCGCCGCTGGCCGCGGTATCCGAATTCCACATCGACGTGCTGGCCGGGCCCGAGAAGGCGCTGCCCGCCACCAAGACCTACACCGCCGAACTCCTCGCCCTCTACCTCTTCGTCGAGGGGCTGCGCGGCGGCGACGGCGCGGCCGCCAAGGCGCTGCCCGACCTCGCCCAGCAGATCCTGGACCGCCAGGACGAGGTGAAGCAGCTCGCGGGCCGCTACCGGTTCGCCGAGCGGATGGTCCTCACCTCCCGGGGCTACGGCTACCCCACCGCCAAGGAAGCGGCCCTGAAGCTGATGGAGACCAGCTACATCCCGGCCCTCTCCTACTCCGGCGCCGACCTGCTGCACGGCCCGCTCGCCATGGTCGACAACATCTCGCCGGTGATCGCGATCGTCACCGAGGGCAGGGGCGGCCAGGCGCTGCAGCCGGTCCTGGAGCGGCTGCGCGGGCGTGGCGCGGATCTCGTGGTGATCGGCAGCCAGGCCGAGGTGGACCGGGCGTCCGCCGGTTTCCCCCTGCCCACCGAGGGCGTCGCCGAGGAGGTCCAGCCGATCCTGGAGATCCTGCCGCTGCAGATGCTGGCGTACGAGGTGACCATCGCCCGGGGGCAGGACCCGGACGCGCCGCGCGCGCTGGCGAAGGTCACCGAGACGCGCTGAGGCTTCGAGGACGGCCCGCAAAAACACCCGCGGGCCGCGGCGCCGGGGCGGGACCCTCAACCCACCCGGCACCGCAGCCCGGAGCTCGTCGGCCGAGCAGCCGACCTCAAGAGGCGTACGGAGCGGTCAGGGCAGAGCGCGCCGTGTGCCTCCGATCCGCCCTCCTGTGCGGGGAGAGCGGAAGATCGCATCGCTGGCTATTCTGGACTAGACCAGTGCCGTCTGTCCATGCTTGTGTGCGAATAGGGTCATCCCTTGTCCGGGTAGGCTCGTCATGTGCCCTCCATGAACGATCTCGTACACCAGCACACCGCCCTCGACGAATCCGATCTCGAGTGGCTTCACCTGCTGGTATCGGAGTGGCAGCTGCTCTCCGACCTCTCCTTCGCCGATCTCGTCCTGTGGGTGCCCACCAGCGATGGCACCCGCTATGTCTCGGTCGCGCAGATGCGGCCCAACACCGGGCCCACCTCCTATCAGGACGACATGGTCGGCCATCTCGTTCCCCGTGGCCGCCGTCCCATGCTCGATGCCGCGCACGATGAGGGACGGATCGTCCGCGAGGGCGATCCCGAGTGGCGCGAGGAGGTCCCGGTCCGGGTGGAGTCCATCCCGGTCCGCCGGGAGAGCCGGGTCCTCGGCGTCATCGCCCGGAACACCAATCTGCTGACCGTGCGGACCCCCAGCCGGCTGGAGCTGACCTATCTCCAGAGCGCGTCCGACCTGGCCCAGATGATCGCCGCCGGAGCGTTTCCCTTTCCCGGCCAGCAGGTCGACATGGACGCCTCGCCGCGCGTCGGCGACGGGCTGATCCGGCTCGACGCGGACGGCGTGGTCCAGTACGCCAGCCCCAACGCCCTCTCCGCCTACCACCGGCTCGGGCTCGCCGCCGACCTCGTCGGCCACCACCTGGGCGAGACCACCGCCGAACTGGCCCCGGCGCGCGGCCCGGTGGACGAGGCGCTGGTCAAGCTCGCCAGCGGCTGGGCGCCCCGCGAGTTCGAGGTCGAGAGCGGCGAGAACGGCGTCATCCAGCTGCGGGCCATCCCGCTCAAGCCCAAGGGTGTGCACATCGGCTCGCTCGTCCTGCTGCGGGACGTCACCGAGCTGCGCCGCCGCGAGCGGGAGCTGATCACCAAGGACGCCACCATCCGGGAGATCCACCACCGGGTGAAGAACAACCTGCAGACCGTGGCCGCGCTGCTGCGGCTGCAGGCCCGCCGCATGGACTCCGCCCAGGGGCGGGAGGCGCTCAACGAGGCGGTGCGCCGGGTCGGTTCGATCGCGATCGTCCACGAGACCCTGTCCCAGACGCTCGACGAGCGGGTCGAATTCGACGACATAGCCGACCGGGTGCTGGCCATGGTGGCCGAGATATCGCCCGGAAAGGTCACCGGCCGCCGCACCGGACGGTTCGGGATCCTCGACGCCGAGGTGGCCACCCCGCTGTCCATGGTCCTCACCGAGGTGCTGCAGAACGCGCTGGAGCACGGCTTCGGGCCGGGGGAGCAGGGCACGGTCGAGGTCTCGGCGGTGCGCGGCGGCACCAGCGAGGAGAGCCGGCTGATGGTGATCATCCAGGACGACGGGCGCGGGCTGCCCGAGGGGTTCGACCCCCAGCGCGCCGGAAACCTCGGCCTCCAGATCGTCCGCACCCTGGTGGAGGGCGAACTCGGCGGCACCTTCGACATGGTGCCCGCTCCGGAGCGCGGCACACGTGTGGTCCTCGACATACCGGTGCGTGCGGAGAAGCACTGAGCATCTTCACGACCCCTTCACGGGGTCCGTCGCCGGGGACGTGCGGGCCGGGGCAACGCACTGAGCCCCGGACCAGGATGGTCCGGGGCTCAAAAGCTCACGTTGCTGTGCGCATCGGGGCTACTGCGCGCTGCGGCTCGGGGGCCACGGGGTGTCTCAGGGTCAGGCGCTGGCGTTCCGCGCCCGGTTCCGAGCGGCACGGCGCTTCATGGCGCGGCGCTCGTCCTCGCTGAGTCCACCCCAGACGCCGGAGTCCTGGCCGGACTCAAGCGCCCACTGCAGGCACTGCTCCATGACGGGGCAGCGGCGGCAGACGGCCTTGGCTTCCTCGATCTGCAGCAGCGCAGGACCGGTGTTGCCGATGGGGAAGAACAGCTCGGGGTCTTCCTCGCGGCAAACGGCGTTGTGACGCCAGTCCATGGCTGCTCCATCTCCTCGTATTGCGGGCTTGCTGCTTGTGAATGTGAACGCTTTCACGAATCCCTCGACAAGGACAGGGACGCCGCCAGTTTGGGCGCTGGTGCGTTCCCGTGGGTTTGAGGAGGGGGTTCGGACTCTCAAGGGGGCCTTCTGTGGGGCCGTCCCGATCGCCAAGAAGAGATTCGCAAACCTCGGCGGCGGATACAACCCCTTCCGGAAAGTTTTTTTTGATTCCTTGGTGTCGGCTGTATCACAGCCGTACTTCCCGGGGGTGGATCCCAGCCTAAACGTTCGACTACAAGGACTTTATGGGGTCTGACTCACACAATCACACGCAGTGCACGGCGTACGCCTGTGAACGTCACGCTCGTACGCAGTCCCAGGTGGTCTCCGTCCATCTGGAACGGCAGTGGCGCCTGGGATTGCAAGGTGAAGTCCGTCAGATCGTGGAGCCCCACCACATGCTTGCCGTGGGGCCCCCGCTCGGGCGTCGACATCAGCAGCTGAGTCGCGTAGCGGGTCATTGCCGGAGCCGACAGCTTGGCGAGTCCCAGCACGTCGAGGGCGGTGTCGAAGGACGCGCGGGGCGCCGCGTAGACCGGGCGGTTGCCCAGGAAGGTCCACGGGGAGGTGTTGCAGACTATGGACAGCGCCAGCTCCCGGATCGGGTCCTGGCCGGGCCGTCCGAGGGTGATGGTGCCCTGCCGCCGGTTCGGCTCCCCGAAGAACTGGCGCATCATCTGCCGTATGTACAGGGCGTGGGTCGAACGCTTGCCGCGTTCGCGCTGCTGCTCGACCCGGCCGATCACGCTCGCGTCGAAGCCGAAGCCCGCGCAGAAGGTGAACCAGCGGGCGGGCACCGACTCGTCAGCGGTGCCCGGGGTGCCGGCCGCGAGGCCGAGGCCCACCGTGCGCTCGGTGCCGTCGCGCAGCGCGTCCAGCAGGGCGCCGGTCGCCTCGACGGCGTCGTTGGGCAGACCGAGGGCGCGGGCGAACACATTGGTCGAGCCGCCGGGGACCACCGCGAGGCGCGGCAACTCGCCTGGGGCGGGGCCGTTGTGCAGCAGCCCGTTGACGACCTCGTTGACCGTGCCGTCGCCGCCCAGCGCCACGACCAGCTCATGGGTGCCGCTGTCCACCGAGCGACGGGCCAGGTCGCGTGCGTGTCCCCGGTACTCCGTGGTCGCCACGTCGAGCTTCAGATCGCTGGCGAGCGCGTGGATCAGGACGTCACGGGTGCGGGCACTGGTGGTGGTTGCTGCCGGATTGACCACGAGGAGTGCGCGCATGGGCGCCAGCCTACCGACCCGTCGGGCCGTTCCCCGAACCCCGGGGCCGCCCGCCGGGGTCCAACGGCGGCTACGCTGCTGGGGTGAGCAGGAAGAAGCCCGCCCCCGCCAAGACGGCCACCAAGACCGCCCGGCCCGCCACGAAGGCCGCCGACGCCGCCAAGCCTGCCGACGCCGCCGAGCCCGCCGAGGCCGGCGCCGCGCCCGCGGGGCCCCGGCCGGTCCGGCTGACCGTGGCCGCGGTGCTCGCCGGTGTCGAGGGCCTGGTGCTCGTGGGCTTCGGTGTCTATGTCCTGATCATGGGCCTGGCCGGGAACCCGGAGAGCCCGGAGCAGGCGGAGACGCTCGGGATCACCGTGCTCGCCCTGGCCCTGCTGCCGCTGCTGGCGGCCCGCGGGCTGTGGCTGCGCCGCCGCTGGAGCCGCGGCCCCGCGATGATCACCCAGCTGATGGCGCTGCCGGTGGCCTGGACGCTGGTGCAGAACGGTGGCGGGCTGATCGCCATCGGTGTGCTGACCGCCGTCGCGGCCGTCACCGTCCTGGGGCTGCTCATCAACCCGACCGCGACGGAGGCGCTGGGCATCGGCCCGCGCGACGCCTAGGAGTCCAGTTCAGGGAGTGCCCGGGGCTCGCCCCGGGCACCGCTCGCTACTCCTCCACCAGCAGCCTGTCCCGCAGCTGGGCGAGAGTGCGCGCCAGCAGCCGCGAGACGTGCATCTGGGAGATGCCGACCTCCTGCGCGATCTGCGACTGCGTCATGTTTCCGAAGAACCGCAGCAGCAGGATCTTCTTCTCGCGCGGCGGCAGATCCTCCAGCAGCGGCTTGAGGGATTCGCGGTACTCGACGCCCTCCAGCGCCTCGTCCTCCGCGCCGAGGGTGTCCGCCACCGCCGGGGACTCGTCGTCCGTGTCCGGTACGTCCAGCGACAGTGTGCTGTACGCGTTGGCGGACTCCAGGCCCTCCAGCACCTCTTCCTCGGAGATGGCCAGATGCTCGGCCAGCTCATGGACGGTCGGGGCGCGCCCGTGCCGCTGGGACAGCTCGGCGGTGGCGGTGGTCAGCGAGAGCCGCAGCTCCTGGAGCCGGCGGGGCACCCGCACCGCCCAGCCCTTGTCGCGGAAGTGCCGCTTGATCTCGCCGACGACCGTGGGGGTCGCGTAGGTCGAGAACTCCACACCGCGGTCCGGGTCGAACCGGTCCACGGACTTGATCAGTCCGATGGTGGCCACTTGGGTCAGGTCGTCCAGCGGCTCACCGCGGTTGCGGAAGCGCCGGGCCAGGTGCTCGACCAGGGGCAGGTGCATGCGCACGAGGTTGTTGCGCAGCTCGGCCCGCTCCGTGGAGCCCTCGGGGAGCCCCCGCAGCTCGACGAACATCGCCCGCGCGCCACTCCGGTCGTGCGGATCGTGCTGCTGATGCACCTGCTCCTGCTCGTGCTGATCCATGTGGTCCGCCCGCTCTGGTCGGTCTCCTGCCGCCTCCGAGTCCGCGGGATGCGGTCGGGCCGGCGGGTGCGGGATGGCCGGGGTGCGTACTCCCCGCGATGATGCAGTGCTCACGGAGCCCCCTTTTTCCGTCACGGCTGTCCGGGGCCGGCGCCGCGCTCCTTGTACAGGCTGATGCTGACCGTGCGGTCCTCGGCGACGGTCGAATCCACCTTGCCCGCCAGTGCGGAGAGCACCGTCCAGGCGAAGGTGTCGCGCTCGGGAGCGCGGCCGTCGGTGGTCGGAGCCGCCACGGTCACCTGCAGTGCGTCGTCGATCAACCGGAAGACGCAGCTCAGCACACTGCCGGGGACGGCTTGCTGCAGCAGGATCGCGCAGGCCTCATCGACCGCGATGCGCAGATCCTCGATTTCGTCGAGGGTGAAGTCCAAGCGGGCTGCCAGGCCGGCGGTCGCCGTACGCAGCACCGACAGATAGGCCCCCGCAGCGGGCAGCCGGACTTCCACGAAGTCCTGGGTCCCGGGCTCGCCTGCGATCTGGGACACCCTCACCTCCAAGGTGACACAAGCTGTTTGAGCTGAGCTGATTGGAGCGTCGGCCATATGCCCTTATGGTGGAGGGATAACGGACCGGCGCGATGTGCGGTTCGGCTGCGACGCTATCGCGATCTGCCACTCGGTGTCGCCCGGACGAAGCACGGCCCCCGTCGCGGGTGAACCCCCGAGATGAGCATTCCCGATATCACTCATAGTAAGCATATGAGTACGCAGCGTGGCTAGGGGTCTGCGGTCTCAATTCGAAAGAGATGTCGCCTCACTCAACGAACCGCTGGTCGAAGCCATGCCCGGAGCCTGGGCGGCCAGCGCCCGCAGCGGCTCTCCCGACAGCCTTCGCACGGTCCATTCCTCCATCGGCTCCGCGCCGAGGGACGCGTAGAAGCCGATCGCCGGTTCGTTCCAGTCCAGCACCGACCATTCGAAGCGGGCATATCCCCGCTCCACGCAGATCCGTGCCAGCTCGGCCAGCAGCGCCTTGCCGTGGCCGCCGCCGCGGGCTCGCGGCGTGACGTACAGATCCTCCAGATACACCCCGTGGGTGCCCGTCCAGGTGGAGAAGTTACGGAACCACAGGGCGAACCCGACCGGCCCGGCCGCCCCGTCGCCGATCTCCTCGGCGATCAGCGCGAACACCGCCGGGTGCTCCCCGAAGAGCGCCGCGCGCAGCTGCTCCTCGGTGGCCTTGGCCTCCTGCGGTGCCCGCTCGTACTCGGCCAGCTCGCGGATCATCGCGAGGATGGCCGGGACGTCGGACGGCTTGGCTGATCGGATCATGTGGTGAAGGCTAGCTCGCCGCACCGACAACGCGGCAGCGGATTCCCCCGCGCACCGGATCCCGGTGCGCTCGTCCGCCCCGCTCCGGGGTCCGGGGGCGGCTAGACAATCAGCAGGTCCACGTAGCACCAGCGCCAGTCCTCGCCCGGTTCGAAGCTGCGCATCACCGGATGCCCGGTCTCCTCGAAGTGCCGTGTGGAGTGTCGATAGGTCGATGAATCGCAGCACCCTACATAGCCGCACTCCAGACATATCCGCAGCTGCACGGGGTGACTGCCGAGCGCCAGGCACTCGGAGCAGGTGGTGCCCCGCGGCTCCGGTTCGGGGCGCGGCAGGGCCGGAACGTGTGGGCACTCCTTCATGATTGCCAGACTAAATGCTGACGAGCTGACGAAACGGGACGGGGCATGGATGTAACTCCGCTGTTGATGCTGGTCGCGGGCAGCGCGGCGGTCGCGGGCGCGGCCCGGCGCACCCCCGTGCCCCCGCCGCTGCTGCTGGTCGCGGCCGGGCTGGCGGCCTCGTACCTGCCGGGGGTGCCGGACTACACCCTGGAGCCGGAGATCGTGCTCCCCCTGGTGCTGCCCCCGCTGCTGCACACCGCCGCGCTCGACAGCTCCTATCTGGACCTGCGCGCCAATCTGCGGCCGGTGGCGCTGCTGTCGTTCGGCTATGTGCTGTTCGCCACCCTCGCCGTCGGCTGGATCGCCCATCTGCTGGTGCCCGATCTGCCGCTGACCGCCGCGCTGGTGCTGGGCGCGGTGATCGCCCCGCCGGACGCGGTGGCGGCCACCGCCATCGCCCGCCGGGTCGGGCTGCCCTCCCGGCTGACGACCGTCCTGCGGGGCGAGTCCCTGGTCAACGACGCGACCGCGATCACCGCCTACCGGGTGGCGCTCGCCGCCGCGGTGGGGGAGGGCGCCACCTGGACCCATGCCGCCGGGGAGTTCCTGCTCGCCGCGGTGGGCGGCGTCGGCGTCGGCCTGGTCCTCATGGTGCCGCTGCACTGGCTGCGCACCCGGCTGCGCGATTCGCTGCTGCAGAACACCCTCTCGCTGCTGATCCCCTACACCGCCTACGCGGCCGCCGAACAGGTCGAGGCGTCGGGCGTGCTGGCGGTCGTGGTGGTCGCGCTCTACCTCGGGCACCGCTCCTGGCAGGTCGACTTCGCGACCCGGCTCCAGGAGGCGGCCGTCTGGAAGATGATCGCCTTCATCCTGGAGTCGGCCGTGTTCGCGCTGATCGGGCTGCAACTGCGGTTCGTGGTGGGCGGCCTGGGGGAGTACGGGGCGGGCGAGGCGGCCTGGTACGCGGCCGCCGTCTTCCTGGCCGTGGTGGCCGTACGGTTCGTCTGGGTCTTCCCGGCGACCTTCGTACCGCGCCAACTCTTCCGTAAGATCCGGGAGCGGGAGCCCGGCACCGACTGGCGGGCGCCGGTCATCATCGGCTGGGCCGGGATGCGCGGAGTGGTGTCCCTGGCCATCGCCTTCTCGATCCCGGAGACCGTGCACGGCGGAGGCGCCTTCCCGGCCCGCACCCTGATCCTCTTCCTGGCCTTCACCACCGTCATCGGGACCCTGGTCCTCCAGGGGCTCACCCTGCCCGCCCTCATCCGCGCGCTGGGCGTGCCGGGACCCGATGTCCAGGCCGAGACGCTCGCCGAGGCGCAGGCACAGGCCCAGGCGTCCCGGGCCGCCGAGGACCGGCTGGACGAACTCCTCGCCGACGAGCGCAACACGCTGCCGCCACCCCTGGCCGACCGGCTGCGCAATGTGCTGGAGCGGCGCCGCAACGCGGTGTGGGAACGGCTCGGCACGGTCAACGAGGTGACGGGCGAGTCGGCGGACGACACCTACCGCAGGCTGGCGCGCGAGGTGATCGGCAGCGAGCGCGCGGTGTTCGTGAAGCTGCGGGACGCGCGCCGGATCGACGACGAGATGCTGCGTACGCTGCTGCGCCGACTGGACCTGGAGGAGGCGGCGGCCTACCGGGAGGAGACGGCCGAAGGCGGGCCCTGACCGCCTCCGGCCGGGGCCCGCCCCTCCCGAGGGGGCTCTTACTTCAGCCGCTCACGGATGCGCGCGCGCATCGAGGCCATCGTGAACCCCCGGGGATCGATCTTGCCCGGCTGCCATTCGAGATGGCCGATCACCGACCGCTCGGTCCAGCCGTGGCGGCGGCAGACCGCCGCGGCCGCCCGGGCGATCGTGTCCAGCTGGACCTCGGGCCACGGGTCCTCGCCGTCACCGAGGTTTTCGCATTCGAAGCCGTAGAACGCGCGATTGCCGTCCGTGTTGGCCTCGTTGTCGGGCGGGAGCGCCTTTTCGGCGATCACCGCGCGCAGGACGTCGTCGTCGCCGAGCCCCGCGTGGTTGGCGCGGCCGTAGCCGACGAGATGCACTCCGCCGTCCTTGGCGATCACGCCGTGGCACAGCGGACCGGGCAGCTCCTCGTCGCCGTCGCGGCAGATCTCGACGGTGAGGTCGGTGCCGGAGGTGACGGTGTGGTGGATCATCACGCCGTGCACCGGGCCCCACGGCCCCTTGTGGTTGCGGTTGTGGTTCCGCCAGTCGCCGACCTGCACCACGTGCAGGCCCTCGCTCTTCAGTGCCGCCAGGAAGTCCCCCGCGGACATGGGTGAGGCCATGACCGCCTCCGTTCTGATCGTGCGGCGGTCGCCGGTCGCGGGCCGCCTGTATCACCGTATGCTTACCCAAAAACACGGTGGGTCATCGAGTCCTGGTTGAGGGGCGGTTGAGAGCGCCCGTTATGGTGCGTCTGATCCGCTCGACGACGCGCAGGAGAACCACCGCACCATGCACTACCAGGACGTACTCGACGAGGTCGCGGCCCATGTGGCGCCCCACATCGGCCGGGGGCAGGTGGCCCAGTACATCCCCGCGCTCGCGGCGGTCGACCCGGACCGCTTCGGCATCGCCCTCGCGGACGTCGACGGCAATGTCACCGGCGTCGGCGACTGGCGGCGGCCCTTCTCCGTGCAGTCCATCTCCAAGGCGTTCGGCCTCGCGCTCGTCCTCGCGCAGGACGGGGAGAAGCTGTGGCGGCGGGTCGGCCGGGAGCCCTCGGGCAACCCCTTCAACTCCCTGGTGCAGCTGGAACACGAGAACGGCATCCCGCGCAATCCGTTCATCAACGCCGGTGCGCTGGTCGTCACCGACCGGCTGCACAGCCTCACCGGCGACGCCAGCACCACCATGCTCGACTTCCTGCGCGCCGAGAGCGGCAACCCCGATCTGGCCTTCGACCCGGTCGTCGCCGAGTCCGAGTCCGGCCACGGCGACCGCAACGCCGCCCTCGCGCACTTCATGGCGAGCTACGGCAACCTCGACAACCCCGTGCCGACCGTCCTGGAGCACTACTTCTGGCAGTGCTCGATCGAGATGAGCTGCCGCGACCTGGCCCTCGCGGGCGGCTTCCTGGCCCGTCACGGACTGCGCGCGGACGGCTCCCGGCTGCTGTCGCGGCGCGAGGCGAAGCGGGTCAACGCGGTCATGCTCACCTGCGGGACGTACGACGCGGCGGGCGACTTCGCGTACCGCGTCGGGCTGCCCGGCAAGAGCGGTGTCGGCGGCGGGATCATCGCCGTGATCCCGGGGCGGTGCACACTGTGCGTATGGAGCCCCGGGCTGGACGCCCGCGGCAACTCGGTGGCCGGGGTGGCGGCGCTGGACCACTTCACCACGGTGACCGGGTGGTCGGTCTTCTAGCCGGCTTCCCTCCAGGGTGGCGCCGTGCCCGTAGCGGCGGGAGCATGGTGGTGTCAGCAGGAGGTGTGGCGCCATGCAGCACGAGATGCGCGCGGAGTACGAGGAAGGCAGCTCCGGGCGGGTGGCGGGCGCGCCGGTCAAGATCTGGCACATGGTCCGGGGAAACGGCACGACCGCGATGTGCGGCCGCGAGCTGGCCCCGGATGCCGAGACGCAGGCGGCGGACCTGTGGGCCTCGGACGACTCCGGGCCCTTCTGCCACTCCTGTGGTGCGATGTATCTGCGCGAGGTCCCTTGAGCGAGAGCGACGGCGGGAGCGACTACCGGGAGCGGGCGTCGCGGCTGGGCGGCGGCGCGGTGGTGTGGTCCCGCACCCTCGGGGCCGGGCCGCAGCGGGTCCTGCCCGACGGCTGTACGGACCTGATCTGGGCCGACGGCCATCTGCTGGTCGCCGGCCCCGACACCCATGCGCATCTGGCCGGTGGGCCCGCGGGAACGCGCGCCGTGGGGCTGCGCTTCGCCCCGGGCACGGGGCCCTCGGTGCTGGGTTTCCCGGCCTGTGAACTGCGTGATCAGCGAGTGCCGTTGGCCGCGCTCTGGCCGGAGGCCGAGGTGCGCCGGCTGAGGGAGCGGGCCTACGAGGGGCGAGTGGGGCGGGTGCTGGAGGCCGTGGCGCTGGACCGGCTGCGGGACGCGGAGCCCGCCGATCCGGTGGTGGGCGAGGTCGTGGCGGGGCTCTCGGGCGGGCAGAGCGTGGCCGAGGTGGCCCGGGTGGTGGGCCTGGGCGCGCGGCAGCTGCACCGGCGGTCGCTGGCGGCCTTCGGATACGGGCCCAAGACGCTGGGGCGGGTGCTGCGGCTGAACCGGGCGCTGGAGCTGGCGCGCGGCGGGACGCCGTTCGCCGAGGTGGCGGCGGTGGCCGGGTACGCGGACCAGGCGCATCTGGCGCGCGAGGTGCGGGGGCTGGCGGGCGTACCGCTGGGCGGGCTGCTGGGGTAGCCCGCGCCGGTGTCCTCGCGGGGTGCCGTCAGCCGGGCAGCGGGGCGAACAGGTCGACCTGGTTGCCGTCCGGGTCCAGGACGGTCGCGTAGCGCTGGCCCCAGAAGGCGTCCCAGGGCTCCTTGGAGCCCCGTACGCCCGCCTCCGTGAGCTTCGCGTACGTGGCGTCCACCTCGGCCGGGCCGTCGCACAGGAAGGCCAGTGCCATCCGTCCCGGCCCGCTGGGCGGCGGGGTCTCGGCCGCGTCCCACATCAGGCGCAGCCCGCCGGGCAGGGTGGCCTCGGCATGCGGCTGGGTGTCGGCGTCGGCGGGGATGTCCAGGCCGAGCAGGCGGTAGAAGGCGAGGGAGGCGGCCATGTCCGTGACGGCCAGGCCGAGCGCGTCGAATCGTGGTGTCATGCGGGCAGCGTAGGCGGCCCGCGACCGGCCGGTCTTGAATGAATCGGACACCGGGAAGGGGGCAGGACACCCCTACGGGCAGCGGATGACCTGGCCGCCGTACGACAGGTTGCCGCCGAAGCCGAACAGCAGCACCGGGCTTCCGGAGGGGATCTCGCCGCGTTCGACCAGCTTGGACAGGGCGAGCGGAATGCTGGCCGCCGAGGTGTTCCCGGAGTCCACGACATCGCGCGCGATCACCGCGTTGACCGCGCCGAGCTTGCGGGCGACCGGTTCGATGATCCGCAGGTTGGCCTGGTGGAGCACGACCCCGGCCAGGTCCGCCGGTTCGATCCCGGCCCGGGCGCACACCGCGCGGGCTATGGGCGGCAGTTGGGTGGTGGCCCAGCGGTAGACGGACTGGCCCTCCTGCGCGAAGCGCGGCGGGGTGCCCTCGATACGGACGGCGTTGCCCATCTCGGGCACCGACCCCCACACCACCGGGCCGATGCCCGGCTCCTCGGCCGCCGTCACCACGGCCGCGCCCGCGCCGTCGCCCAGCAGGACGCAGGAGGAGCGGTCGGTCCAGTCGGCGGCCTCGGTGAACTTGTCCGCGCCGATGACCAGCACGGCGGTGGCCGATCCGGCCCGTATCGCGTGGTCCGCGGTGGCCAGGGCGTGGGTGAACCCGGCGCACACCACGTTGATGTCCATGACGGCGGGATGGGCCAGGCCCAGCCGGGCGGCGACCCGGGCGGCCATGTTGGGGCTGCGGTCGATCGCGGTGGACGTGGCGACCAGCACCATGTCGATGTCGGCGGTGGCGAGGCCGCTGTGGGCGAGGGCCTTGGCGGCGGCCGCCGCGGCCATCTCGTCCACCGTCTCGTCGGGGCGTGCCACATGGCGGGTGCGGATCCCGACCCGGGCGCGGATCCACTCGTCGCTGGTGTCGACCATGGTGGCGAGGTCGTCGTTGGTGAGCACCTTCGCGGGCTGGTAGTGGCCGAGCGCCCGTACGCGTGATCCGGTCATCAGTCCAGTCTTGGGGCACACGGGACGGTCCGGTGCGCGGGCACGTGACAACGTATCGCCCGCAGATCTGGAGCTTTCGGCCTTCCCAGCCGTCGGTGGCGGCTCCTCGCGAGGGCCGCCACCGCGCTCAGGGCCATCCGGTCAGGACAGCTGGCCGTCGTAGTCCGGGAGCTTGAAGGCCTTCTCGGCGTGGCCGCCGGTCAGGTCGGTGGCGCTGTTGCCGATGTTGGCGATGATCGTGTAGCCCTTCTTCTCGATCTCCGCGCGCTTGGCCGTCTTGTACGTGGCGACGTCCTGGAAGAGGTCGGGGAGGCCGCGCACGTACAGTCCGGCCACCGGGTAGCCCACCGTCTCCAGGTTGTACCGGGTGGGCAGCGTGAGGATGTCCGGGCGCGCGGTGACGAAGAACAGGTCCACCCCGCGGGTGTGCGCGTAGCGGGCGAGCTGGAGGACCGGTTCCACGGCGGGCGCCGGGTAGCTGAACTTGAAGTCCGACTCCAGCGAGGTGTTGTCGATGTCGAGGACGATGGCCTGCTTCTGGTCCCCGGGGTTCTGGGTGCGCTGCTCGACGTAGGGCCGGGCCTGGTCGATGACGGCCTTCACATCGCGCTTCCAGGTCTCGTAGTCGACCTTCGCGGCGGCGGCGGTGATTTTTGCGGTGCCGGTGGCGGCCGACGTGGTCGTGGCGGTGGCCGGGGTGGCCGTACCGCCCAGACCGATGGCGAGGCCTAAGGCCACCGTCGTCACACCGAGCCGTCGTGATCGCGCGCGTGCTGCAGTCATGGGTTCCGTCCCTCGTCGTCGTGTTCGAAGTGTGTGCCCGAGTGGCATGTTCACGTTCAACGATGGACAAGAGAAGGCCGCTGCGTTTACTGATGAGTAACGATTGGCGCGGAGCGGGCCTCTCCGGATGCGAAATAGGCCAACGACACGTGCCGTGCCGTTCTTTGACTGGTCAGCTGATAGATGGGTATGTCATGTACTGAAGGGCCGACCTGGACCCCGGCGGTGCACGCACCCCGCCCGGACGTCGTGTTACCCCCAGAGCTCCGGTGTCGCGCGCCTCCACCCTGCCGAGGAGGCTTGCATGTTCGATGATCGGCCCGCCTTCGGTGTCCGTGTACAGGTGCTGGGCGGTGTCACGGTCGCTGAGGTCGCGGGAGAGCTGGACATCTTCGCCGCGGGACGGATCTCCGCACGGCTCGAATCCCTGGCCCGTACGGGATGCCCGGATCTGGTGCTGGATCTGCGGCACATCACTTTTCTGGACTGCGCCGGGGTGTCGTTACTGTGCCGCCTGCGCAATCGTGTGCTGGAGCGGGAGGGCCGGCTGCGGCTGGTCATCGTCGATCCGCGGTTCCTGCGGCTGCTGCGGATGGTCCGGCTGGAGGACGCCTTCGAGGTGCTGGAGGATCTGACACCGGCGGTCGCGGGCGCGGGGAACGCGGCGGCCGGGGGGAGTGGCGACCCCCTTGCCTGAGACGCGTATGACGTGCGGATACGGCCTGTAGCGCAGCTGATCGGACGTCAATAGGAAGAAAAGAATTTCACTCGAACGAGGGTTTTTTGCTGGGGGAATCCCGCGTCCCTCTCTCTGTAACCGACGGTCACCCCCTTACGCTCGCCTGCACGTCACCCAGGGCCCGGCGGATCCGCACCCGACGCTCCACTCTGCCCGCTTCCGGGAGTCCGAGGACGGTGAAAGGGGGCAGTGTGCCGTTCCGAGGGGAATTCGTGATGTCGCAGCAAGGCGCTCCCCGTGGCGCACCCGTGCCCCAGGGGACGTCGGACGCGACGCCGGGCGACGCGCCGGGTTCCGGCACGGCCGCCGGTGACTTATGCCTGCCGGGTCACCCGGCCCCGCCCCCGTACGCCCGCACGTCCCGGGTCGGCGGACGTACCGTGGTGGCCCTGCACGGCGAGATCGACATCGCCGGGCTGGCGGACGTCGGCCCGGCGCTGGACGCCGCCACGGGCGCCGGGGCGCCCGAGGTCGTGGTGGACTTAACGCCCACGACGTTCTTCGACTGCTCCGGTCTGGGGCTGCTGTGCCGCGCCCAGCGGCGGGTCGCCGACCGCGGCGGCCGGCTGCGGCTGGTGTGCGACGACCCCCTGATCCTGCGCACCCTGCGGGTGGGCGGACTGCTCGACGCGCTCGACGCGGTGGCCACGCTGGAGGAGGCGGTCGGTGAGGAGTGACGCGCCGGGCGGGGAGGCGTCAGCCGGGGAGTGGTGGGTCAGACGCGCGGCGGCGCCACCCGGTGGCCGCGGTGCGGCCGCCCGCGGCCCCAGCCGTGGCGACGGGAGCGGTGGCGGTGGCGGGCCGGGGCCTCGCTGTGGCGCTCGGCCGCGATCTTGTTGCCGTTCTGGGCGTTGACTCGGTGGATCACCAGCACACCCACGGCGATCATCGCCAGGATCACGGCCACGGTGACGATGGTCTCCATGGTGTTCACTCCCTGCGGCCGGGCCCCGGCCTGGAGGAATTCCGGCCGAAATGCACGAAACCTTGGTGAATACACCGTACCTCCGCCCGTGAGCGGGAGCGCCCCGCGTGCGGGGCTTTCGGGCGGGGACTTTCCGGGAAACACCGGCCGCCCGCACCGGCGTCGGGGGTCCGGGTGCGGGCGGCGTGCCCTGATCAGTGGTTCAGGGGCTCACAGGTGGTTCGCGGTGCTCAGTGGGCCTTGGCGAGGTCCTTCTTCTGCAGGGCGGCCAGGCCGTTGGCCCACAGCTGGTTCACGCGGCTGATCTCGGCCGCGTTCGGCTGCGAGTTCTTGCAGGAGGTCCCCGGGCCGCCACCGGACATCAGCTCGCTGCACGGGCCCGAGTAGTGGTCCGGCAGACCGAGCACATGGCCGGTCTCGTGTGCGACGATCCGCGTCTGGTCGTACTGCTGGCTCTGTGCGTAGTCGATGAAGACGTAGCCGCGGCCGTGTCCGTCGGTGCTCGCGTACGAACCGCTGGAGCTGTTGCCCTCGCGGTAGGTGAAGTCCGGGCTGCTGCCTTCCCGCAGCTTCACGTTGCTCACCGCGGCGTTCCATATCTGGGTGCTTCTCGCTATCACCGACTTGTAGGTCGGCGCCGAGCTCGCGCTGTACGTGACGGTCACCGCGGCGGTGGCGCTGGGTGCCTTCGCCCGCTTGGCCAGCGCCGACTTCATCACGGCCTTGATGAAGGCGTCGGTGTCGGCCTTGTCCTCGGCGCCGGGGACATACCCGGCGGACGAGGCGGTCGTGGTGGTCGTGGTGTGGTCGGGCGTGGCCGCCGACGCGGGCACGGCGGCGAGGCTCGCCGCCAGGCCGAGGCCGAGGGTCGCGGACAGCGCCAACTTGGGAAGTGTCACGTGGGGGGCTCCTCATCGTCCTCGGGCCCCGGCCGCCGTGTGGGGTGCGGCGGTGGGAGCCCTGGGATGAACTCTTGGTGCCGCAGAGTCTTGAGGAGAACCGGCGTGACGCGGAGATGCCAACCGGCGATAGTTCCATGGCATATCCCGCCGCCGGCCGGGCCGATCCCCGGGCATCCCCTGCCGACCCGCCGACTCGCCCCACAGAAAGGTGAATTGGCGCGGTTTCAGTGTCTGGTGTGACGCGCGAGAGCGCCGTTATGCTCCCGCCGTGGAGCTCGAGGTGAGGCACCTTCGTGCGCTGTGCGCCATCGCCGACACCGGCAGCCTACGGAAGGCGGCGCGGCAGCTGGGCATGACCCAGCCCTCTTTGACGACACAGCTCCGGCGCATCGAGAACACCGTCGGCGGCCGGCTGTTCTCGCGGGAGGTCACCGGCAGCCGCCCCACCCCGCTCGGCCAATCCCTGCTCAACCGGGCCCGGCCCATCGTGGCCGAGATGAACACCCTGGTCAGCGAGGTCCGGTTGGAGGTGGGGCAGACCGCGGGCGAGTGTCTGCGCATCGGCAGCACCGGCAGCCGGGCCGTGGTCGGCTGGCTGCGCAGGCTCCGCGCCCGCTTCCCGGACGCCGACACCACCATCCACATCGACGTGTCGGCGAACGCGCTGCTGGAGATGGTCGCCGCGCAGCAGCTCGACGCCGCGTTCGTCCACGAGGTCGAGGGCGCCCCGCTGCGGATCCCCGACAGCGTGCGGCGCCGGGTGCTGCTCGCCCGCGAGCCGCAGTTCGTGGCCCTCGCCGAGACGCATCCGGCCGCCGCCGCACCGGTGGTGCGGCTCACGGACCTCGCCGGCGACCAGTGGATGGTCGACCCTGCGGGCGACGGCGAAGGGCCCGGGCTGCGCCGGGTCCTCAGCGCCGCCGGGCTCAACCCGCGGGTGGTGTACGGGGACTATCTGACCGCCAGCGATCTGGTCGCCTCCGGTGAGGTCGTCGCCCCGTGCCAGCCCACGGCCCGGTCGCGTGCGGGCATGGCGGTGCGGCCGCTGCACGGGGATCCGCTGGCGGTCGGGCTGTATCTGGCCTCGCGCGTGCCGGACGCGGGCGCCCCGAAGGGCTCCGCCGACGTCGACGCGCTCTTCGCCGACCTGGAGAACGCGTACCTGGAGATCGCCTGGGCGAGCGAGGCCTACCGTCAGTGGCTGCTGCGCAACGACAGCCCGCTGGTGCGGATCCGCGACGCCCGTCCGCCGGTCCCGCTGGCCGGTATCGGCCTCGCGGGTCCGTCGGACGGTGCTTGAGGTTTCGCCGCCTCAGTCGTCGATCGCCTGGTAGGCCAGCGTCCAGAAGTCGAGATACACCGGGGAGAACATCGGGAACTGGGCGCGCTGGGTCAGCAGGACCGCCACCATCCGCTCCGCCGGGTCCGAGCCCCACGAGGTGCCGAGCCCGCCGTCCCAGCCGAACCGCCCCGGCACCGCCGCGACGCCGTCCCGCCCGGTGACCACCGAAACCCCGAACCCCCAGCCCAGGTTGTCCCACGCGCCGGGGAGCAGCCCGGACACCGCCTTCTGGGCGGGCGTCAGCTGGTCCGTCGTCATCAGCTCCACCGACGGCCGGGACAGGATGCGCTCGCCGTCGCCGTACCGCCCCCGGTCCAGCATCATCCGGCCGAACGCCAGATAGTCGTCGACCGTGGAGACCAGGCCCCCGCCGCCGTCCGGGAACGCGGGCGGCGCGGCCCACCGGCTGTCCTCGACCCCGTCGTACCGTTCGAGCTTGCCCGTCCCGGGGCCGGCGAGGTACGAGGTGGCCAGCCGGCCGAGCTTCTCCGGTGGTACGTGGAAACCGGTGTCCGCCATGCCCAGCGGTTCGAAGATCCGCTCCCGCAGAAACGCCTCCAGCGGGCGGCCGGTGGCCCGCGCGATGAGCACACCCAGCACCTGGGAGCCGGTGTGGTACAGCCACTTCTCGCCCGGCTGGTGCATCAGCGGCAGCGTGCCCAGGCGGCGCATCCACTCATCGGGTTCCGGCGCCGCGGCGGGGTCCGGCATCCCCACCCCGACCCCCAGCTCCTGGACGGCACGCGCCACGGGATACGCGTCCTCCCGCGGGCCCGTCAGCATGCCGAAGCCGAGCCGGAAGGTCAGCAGATCGCGCAGGGTGATCGGGCGGATCGCCGGAACGGTGTCCTCCAGCGGCCCGTCGATCCGGCGCAGCACGCGGCGGTCGGCCAGCTCGGGCAGCAGCCGGTCCACCGGCTCGTCCAGCCGGAGCACACACTCCTCTACCAGGATCATCGCCGCGGCCGCGACGACCGGCTTCGTCATCGAGGCGATCCGGAAGATCGTGTCCCGGCGCATCGGGTCCTCGGTGCCGGCCGCCTTCGTACCGATCACCTCGACATGCGTCTCACCGCGCCTGCTGAGCGCCGTGACGAGCCCGGGCGCCTCGCCCTTTTCCACATGGCGGGCCATGACGTCACGCATTCGGTCCAGCCGTGCGGTCGAGAATCCTCCGGCGCGCATACGCGTCCCCCTTCGTCCGGTGAGAGCTGTCCGTGAGACTCCCACAGGGCACTGACAGCCCCCCGCGAACGGCGGATCAGCCGAGGTCGGGCGGCGCGCCCGGCAGGGGCTGCTCCGCCCAGATCGTCTTCCCCTCCGCGGTCTGCCGGCTGCCCCAGCGCCGGCTGAGCTGGGCGACCAGCAGCAGCCCGCGGCCGCCTTCGTCGAAAGTGCGGGCGCGGCGCAGATGCGGGGCGGTGTTGCTGGCGTCGGACACCTCGCAGATCAGCGAGTGGTCGTGGATCAGGCGCAGCTGGATGGGCGGGATCGCGTGCCGGATGGCGTTGGTGACCAGCTCGCTGACGACCAGTTCGGTGGCGAACACCGCCTCGTCCAGCCCCCAGTCGGTCAGCCGCTCGGTGACGTCCCGGCGGGAGCGGGCGACACAGGCCGGGTCGGCGGGCACGTCCCAGGTGGCCACGTGCGCCGCGTCCAGGGCGTGGGTCCGGGCGAGGAGCAGGGCGACGTCGTCGAGTACGCCGTGCTCGGGCAGCAGCGCGCGCAGGACGGAGTCGCAGGTGCACTCCAGCGAGGCGGCGGGGTGGGCCAGCGCGTCGGCCAGCAGCACGCGCCCCTCGTCGACGTCCCGGTCCCAGCCGCCCAGCAGGCCGTTGGTGTAGAGGGCGAGCACGGTGTTCTCGGGCAGTTCGAGGTCCATCGTCTCGAACGGCAGCCCGCCCACCCCGAGCGGCGGGCCCACCGGCAGGGTGACGAACTCCACCGGGCCGCCGGGGGTGACCACGGCCGGCGCGGGATGTCCGGCCGCGGCCATCGAGCAGTGGTGCGACACCGGGTCGTAGACCGCGTACAGACAGGTGGCGCCGACATCCCCGGCGGTCTCCTCGTCCCCGGCCTCCGCCGAAAGATGGATCACGAGGTCGTCGAGATGGGTGAGGAGTTCGTCCGGTGGCAGGTCCACATCGGCGAGGGTCCGTACCGCGGTGCGCAGCCGCCCCATGGTGGCCGACGCCTGGATGCCGTGGCCGACCACATCGCCCACCACCAGGGCGACCCGCGCCCCGGACAGCGGAATCACATCGAACCAGTCGCCGCCCGCAGCCGTGTACGGCCCGGCGGGCAGATAGCGGGAGGCCACCTCCACCGCCGACGGCCGCAGCACCGCCTGCGGCAGCAGACTGCGCTGCAGGGCGAGCGCGGTGTCGCGTTCCCGGGTGAAGCGGCGCGCGTTGTCCACACAGACCGCGGCCCGCGTGGTGATCTCCTCGGCCAGCAGCACATCGTCCTGGGTGAACCGCCCGGGGCGGTGGTGACGGGTGAACACGGCCACCCCGAGGGTCGTCCCCCTGGCCCGGATCGGCACGGACATGACCGAGTGGATGCCGAACTCCCGGATCTTGGCGGCGCGGACCGGCTTGAGGGCGCCCCATTCTCTGATGAGGGGATCGTCGGCGGCGTAGATGATGGGCCGCCCCGCCACCAGGCACTCGGCCATCGGGGACGCCTCCGGGTAGGTGTTCACCTTCCCCAGTTCGACCGCGGCCTCCGGAGCCCCCGCGTAGATCGACTGCTGGGCGGCGCGACGCAGCACGACCGGTCCGGTGAGCGGGCCGGGCGGCGGCTCGTCGTCCTGGTCGAGCCGGTCCAGCAGATCGACGCTCACGAAGTCGGCCAGCCGCGGTACGCACACCTCGGCCAGCTCCTGCGCGGTGCGGGTGACGTCGAGGGTGCTGCCGATCCGTACGCTGGCCTCGCTCAGCAACAGCAGCCGCTGCCGGGCCCGGTACTGCTCGGTGATGTCGTGCGCCGCCAGGCATACGCCGTGCACCTGGCCGTCCTTGGTCTTCAGCGGCGCGAAGTGGGCCGACCAGGCGAGCTCCCGCTCCTCGCCGCCGGTGCGCGGATACGTCTCCATGTGGCGCCGTTCGCCGGTCCGCAGCACATGCCGCATCAGCGCCTCAAGACCCTCGCTGCGCAGTGTCCCGGAGATGTCCGCGAGCCGCAGCCCGTGCAGGTCCCCCTCGGGGAGGCCGATGACGCGCGCCATCTCGGCGTTCACCTTGCGCAGCCGCAGCTCGGTGTCGTAGATCGCCATGGGGCAGGGCGACTGGGCGTACGCCCACATCAGGAGCGTCGCGTCGGTGGGCGCCGCGGCATCGTCGCCGGGCAGTGGGGCGACCAGCAGCCAGGTGTCCCCGACGCGGTGGGCCAGCAGCGCCACCTCCACCCGCCGCCCGTCGCGGTGGCGCACCGCCACCGTGCCGCGCCAGCGTGTCCGCACCGCCCGGGCCCGCTCCACCACGCCCTCGACGGGCTCGGCCAGCAGTGCCGCGGCGGACCGCCCCACCACCTCCGACGGCGGATAGCCGAGCAGCCGCCGGGCACCGTCGTTCCAGCCGGTCACCGTGGCGTCACCGCTGACGGTGACCCGCGCCGCGCCCGCTTCGTCCACGTATCCCAGCCTCGTCCACATTCGGCGGGGCATCAACCGAGACGGTGCAGGCGCGGGGCGCGAAAGAAGACCGCACCCGGCCGCGGGTGGCGGGCCGGGTGCGGGCAGGGGGACTCAAGGGCCCCAGGGCCGGGTCAGGCCTTCTTGGTCTCCCAGAAGATCTTGTCGATCTGGGCGATGTAGTCCAGGGCCTTCTGGCCCGTGGCCGGGTCGGTGGAGCCCTTGGCGGCGCTGAGCGCCTTCAGGGTCTCGTTGACCAGCTGGTGCAGCTCCGGGTACTTCTCGAAGTGCGGGGGCTTGAAGTAGTCGCTCCACAGCACCGAGACGTGGTGCTTGGCCAGCTCCGCGCGCTCCTCCTTGATGGTGGTGGCGCGGGCGCGGAAGTGCGGGTCCTCGTTGGCCTGGAACTTCTCCTGGATGGCCTTGACGGACTCGGCTTCGATGCGGGCCTGGGCCGGGTCGTACACGCCGCACGGCAGGTCGCAGTGCGCGCTGACCTGAACCTTGGGGGCGAACAGGCGGGAGAGCATAGAGCTGTCCTTCCATTCGTGATCGTCTTCTCAGGTGCGAGATTACTCCGTGTGGGAAGGCTTTTCTCGGGTGCCCCGGGGGGCTTAGGTCAAAAGTCCGGTGACACTCCGGGGTGGCCGGGAGTGTGACCTGGGATGGTGGGGCGGATGGCGGCGTACGGACCGGAGGTGCCGTGATGCAGGAGCAGCTGCGTGATCGCGGGCAGGAGAGGGACCGCGAGCAGCACGGACTGCTGCGGATGGGGCTGGCCGAGGTGTACAACCCGTCGATGCAGCCGTCGCTGTATCCGGGCGACCAGTTGGTGGTCCGGTACGGGGCGCCCGTGCGGCCGGGGGACGTGGTGGTGCTCCGGCATCCCTTCCGGCAGGACCTGCTCATCGTCAAGCGCGCGGTGGAGCGGCGTGAGGGCGGCTGGTGGGTGATGGGGGACAACCCGGACGTGGAGAACGACAGCCGGGAGTTCGGGACCGTACCGGACGAGCTGGTGGTGGCCCGGGCGTGGTTGCGGGTGCGGCCGCTGCCGGGGCGGACCGGGCCCCGGGGTCAGCGGTCGACGGCGGGGCTGCTGTCGTGGGCGGTGTCGGCCGTGCGGCCGGTGCGGTCGCGGTCGCGGGCCAGGGACGCCGTGCGCGGAGTGGGCGCGGAGTCGGCCGGGCGGCCCGCGTCGAGGCGTTTACGGGCGCGGTAGGCGGCGACGTTGGCGCGGGTGGCGCAGCGGTCCGAACAGTAGCGCCGGGATCGATTTGTCGATGTGTCGAGATAGGCGTTGCGACAGGGCGGGGCCTCGCAGATGCCGAGCCGGTCCGCGCCCAGTTCGGTGAGGTGGAACGCGAGCCCCATGGAGGCGGTCGCGGCGAATCCGGCGCTGGCGTTGGCGGCGTAGTCGGCGATGTGCATGTGCCAGTCGGGGCGGCCGTCCTCGTCCCGCAGCTCGTGCCCGGAGATCTGCGGGCTCACCGGGAACTCGATGAGCAGCGCGTTGAGCAGGTCCACCGCCAGCACCTCGTCCCCGTCCGCCGCCGCCTCGAAGACCGCGCGCAGCCGGGCCCGTACCGACCGCAGCCGGGTGACGTCGGCGTCCGTCGCGCGCCGGGCCGACTGCCCGCTCTCGCCGAACAGGGTGCGTACGGCGTCGACCGAGGTGAGCGCGTCGGTGCCGCGTGCGGGCTCCTCGCTGTTGACCAGACGCACGGCGAGATCTGAGTAATAAGCCAGTTCCACTTGTGGTCCTTACGGGGGCGGTCTATGGTCGGTTTCGGTCAGGTCAGGTAATGGGCGCTCTACGCGCCAGGGTATTACGGACTACGACATGGAGGAACGCGATGACGGACACCCTCGCCGCGGCGGACTGGCAGGCCTGGCAACGGAGCTGGGACCGGCAGCAGGAGTGGTACCTCCCCGATCGTGAGGAGCGGTTCCGGGCGATGCTCGACGCGGTCGAGGCGCTGGTCGGACCCGAGCCGAGAATCCTCGACCTCGCATGCGGCACGGGCAGTATCTCGGATAGGGCGCTGCGCCGCTTCCCCGGCGCCACCAGCACCGGCGTCGATCTGGACCCCGCGCTGCTGGCCATCGCGCGCGGGCACTTCGCGGGGGACGGCCGGGTCACCTTCGTCAGCGTGGACCTGCGCGACCCCGGCTGGACGGGGCGGCTGCCGCATCCCACGTACGACGCCGTGCTCACCGCCACCGCCCTGCACTGGCTGCGCTCCGATGAACTCCGCGCGCTGTACGGCCAGGTGGCGGGGGTCGTACGGGACGGCGGGGTGTTCCTGAACGCCGACCACATGCCGGACCCGGACACGCCCCGGCTCAACGACGCGGACCGCGCGTACCGCAAGGAGCGGCAGGCCCGGGCCAAGGCCGAGGGCGCCCAGGACTGGGTGGACTGGTGGGGCGCCGCCGCGGCGGACCCGGTGCTGGCGGGGCCCGTCGCCGAGCGGTTCACGATCTTCGGCGATCCGGCGGACGGCGACCACGCGGACGGTGAGGTGCAGCCCGCCGGCTGGCACGCGGACGCGCTGCGCGAGGCGGGGTTCGCCGAGGCGCGGCCCGTGTGGTGCTCGGTCTCGGACGCGATGGTGCTCGGGCTCAAGTAGGTGCTCGGGCTCATGTGACGGCGCTCGCGCAACAGCGCGAGGGCGGTACGGAGCCGCATGCTCCGTACCGCCCTCGCCTCGTTTCCCTACAGCACCTTCGACAGGAACGACTTCGTCCGCTCGTGCTGCGGATTCGTCAGCACCTCACGCGGGAGTCCGGCCTCGACGACCACCCCGTCGTCCATGAAGACGACCGAGTCCCCGACCTCCCGGGCGAAGCCCATCTCGTGCGTGACGACGATCATCGTCATGCCGTCCTCGGCGAGTCCGCGCATCACATCGAGGACGTCGCCGACCAGCTCCGGGTCGAGCGCCGAGGTCGGCTCGTCGAAGAGCATCAGCTTCGGCTCCATGGCCAGCGCCCGCGCGATCGCGACCCGCTGCTGCTGGCCGCCGGAGAGCTGCGAGGGGTAGTTGCCCGCCTTGTCGGCGAGGCCCACCCGGTCCAGCAGCTTCCGCGCGCGCTCCCGGGCGACCGCCTTGGTCTCCCCCTTGACCTGCACCGGCGCCTCGATCACGTTCTCCAGCGCGGTCATGTGCGGGAAGAGGTTGAAGCGCTGGAAGACCATGCCGATGTCGCGGCGCTTGGCGGCGACCTCGCGGTCCTTGAGCTCGTAGAGCTTGTCGCCCTTCTGCCGGTAGCCGACCAGGTCGCCGTCCACGTACAGCCGCCCGGAGTTGATCTTCTCCAGGTGGTTGATGCAGCGCAGGAAGGTGGACTTCCCGGAGCCGGACGGGCCGATCAGACAGAACACCTCGCGGGGGGCGACCTCCAGGTCGATGCCCTTGAGGACCTGGACGGCGCCGAAGGACTTGTGGACGCCCTCGGCCTTCACCATGGCGTTCATGCGCTCGCACCTCCCTGGCGGTTGGAGCCGGACAGCAGGTTGATCCGGATGCGCTGCAGTGGCGTCGCGGGCAGGCTCCGGGTGGTGCCGCGCGCGTAGTAGCGCTCCAGGTAGTACTGGCCCACGCTCAGCACCGAGGTGAGGATCAGGTACCAGGCGGCGGCGAGGAACAGCATCTCCGCGGTGGCGCCGGAGTTCTGGCCGACCTCCGAGGTGGCCTGCAGCAGGTCCCAGTACTGGACGGCGATCACCAGCGAGGTGGTCTTGAGCATGTTGATGAACTCGTTGCCGGTCGGCGGCACGATCACCCGCATGGCCTGCGGCAGGACGACCCGGCGCAGGGTCTTGGCGTGGCTCATGCCCAGCGCCTGCGCGGCCTCGGTCTGGCCCTCGTCGACGGACTGGATGCCCGCCCGGCAGATCTCCGCCATGTACGCGGCCTCGTTCAGCCCGAGGCCCAGCAGGGCGGCCAGGAACGGGGTCATGAAGTCCGACCACTCGTCCTTGTAGATCGGCATGATGTTGATGTAGTGGAAGACCAGCCCCAGGTTGAACCACACCAGCAGCTGTACATAGACCGGGGTGCCGCGGAAGAACCAGATGTAGCCCCAGGCGATGGAGGACGTCACCGGGTTCTTCGAGAGCCGCATCACGGCCAGGACGATGCCGAGGGCCACCCCGAGCACCATCGACAGGATGGTGATCCAGATGGTGTTGCGGACGCCCTTGAGGACTTCGCCGTCGAAGAAGTAATCCGGGATGGCGGCCCAGTTCACATCGCCTTCGGCGAAGGCGTAGACGAGCGTCACCAGCAGCGCGATGGCGACGACCGCGGAGACCCAGCGGCCGTAGTGCCGCACCGGGATGGCCTTGATGTCCTCCGGCGCGGGAGACGGGGTGCCGACGGGCCCCGCCTTGTCGATCTTCGTTGTCACGGATGAGTGCCTTTCAGCGCGAGCACGCGAGCGGGAGGTCGGCCGGGGTCACTTGCCGCCGTTGATGATCGCCTTGGCGACCGCGCCGTCCTTGACGCCCCACTTCGCGACGATCTTGTCGTATTCGCCGTTCGCGATGAGGAGGGCGAGCCCCTGCTGGAGGGCGTCGCGCAGCTCGGTGTTGTCCTTGGAGACGGCGATGCCGTACGGGGCGGCTTCCACCTGGTCGCCGACCAGCTGGAAGTCCTTGCCGCCGCCGGAGGTCTTCACCGCGTACGCGGCGACGGGGAAGTCGCTGGCCCCCGCCGCGGCGCCCCCGCCGCGCAGCCGGGTCTGGGCCTCGGTGTCATTGCCGTACGCCTCGACCGCGACCTTCTTCTTGCCGCTCTTCTCGCACTTCTTCGACTCCGCCTTGGCCAGGTCGTGCGAGACGGTGCCGCGCTGCACGACGATCTTCTTGCCGCAGAGGTCGTCCCAGGACTTGATGCCCTGGTCGTCGCCCTTCTTGGTGTAGATCGAGACACCGGCGGTCAGATAGTCGACGAAGTCGACGCCCTCACCGGCCTTCTTGCCGGTGTCGGGGTCGACGCCCTGCTGACGGCCCTTGTTGTCCGTCATGGCCGACATGGCGATGTCGTAGCGCTGCGAGCGCAGACCGGACAGCAGGGTGTCGAACGTGGCGTTGTTGAACTCGAACCTGACGCCGAGCACCTTGCCGAGCGCGTCCGCCAGGTCCGGGTCGAGCCCCATGACCTTGCCGTTCTTCTTGAACTCGACCGGCGGGTAGTTGATGTCGGAGCCGACCTTGACCACACCCGCGTCCTGGATCTTCTTCGGCAGCTTGCTGAAGAGCGGTCCCTCGGCGGCGTTGCCGGAGCCTCCCGTCTTCGCCTTGTCGGTCTGGTCGCCACAGCCCGTCAGCAGCAGGGCGCCCACGGCCACGACGGCGCCGACAGCGACCGTCCGGGACTTCGGGGTGACCCGGCGACGCGTGAAGCTGGCGGTCATGCTGGTTCCTCCGGCGGGGTGAAGGGATGTCCGAGGCTCGGGAACACGCGTGTGGGTGTCGCGATCTCGTGTGATTGGGGCATCTTGCCATCCGGACGGGCACGCTCGGGCGGCGATCCATGTCAAAATCGGATAACGGGCGATCCCCGTGGTGCACAGGAAACGGACACCGGGCTGTACAGCCCAGGTGCGGGGAGCGGTACGAAATTGTGATCATGCGGCGAATGACGCGTGACAGCAGCATGCATATTCGAGGCTGCTTCGACCGCTTCCGACGGTTATGAGAAGTTTCCGAACACCACCACTACGGAAGCCGTTCGTTCTGGGTGCACGCTTCCGGTAGAACAGACGGCTACACCCCTCATCCGGGGCTCAGGGCGCGAGTGCGACGCGTCCGGCGTCCGTATCTGATTCCGCGTGGCAGGCATCTGCCGCGCGGCACCGGACGCGGTGCCCGCCCGCTCCCAACCTGGGGCGGTTACCCTCGACAGAAAAACGACAAAGGGGTCAAAAAGTGGCAGCGGAGATGGTGAATCCTCGCAGCGACAACGCAAACGACAGCGGCGAAGGAGCCGACGGAGTGACCGACGGAGAGCCCTTCGATCCCGCTTTCGCGCTGCACCGGGGCGGCAAGATGGCCGTCCAGGCGACCGTGCCCGTGCGCGACCGGGACGATCTGTCCCTCGCCTACACGCCGGGCGTCGCGAAGGTCTGCAGCGCGATCGCCGAGCAGCCCGAACTCGTCCATGACTACACCTGGAAGTCCCAGGTCGTGGCCGTGGTGACGGACGGCAGCGCGGTCCTCGGGCTCGGCGACATCGGCCCGGAGGCGTCCCTGCCGGTGATGGAGGGCAAGGCGATCCTCTTCAAGCAGTTCGGCGGCGTGGACGCGGTGCCCATCGCGCTCGACTGCCGGGATGTGGACGAGATCGTCGAGACCGTCGTCCGGCTCGCGCCCTCGTTCGGCGGCGTCAATCTGGAGGACATCTCCGCGCCCCGCTGCTTCGAGATCGAGCGCAAGCTCCAGGAGCGCGTCGACATCCCGATCTTCCACGACGACCAGCACGGCACGGCGGTCGTCACCCTGGCCGCGCTGCGCAACGCGGCCAAGCTGACCGACCGCGCGCTCGGCCAGCTGCGCGCCGTCATCTCCGGCGCGGGCGCCGCCGGTGTGGCCATCGCCCGGATCCTCACCGAGGCGGGCATCGGAGACGTCGCGGTCTGTGACCGCAAGGGCGTCGTCTCCCCGGACCGTGACGACCTCACCGAGGTCAAGCGCGAGCTGGCCGGCTTCACCAACAAGGCGGGACTCACCGGTTCGCTGGAGACCGCGCTGGACGGCGCCGACGTCTTCATCGGCGTCAGCGGCGGCACGGTGCCGGAGGAGGCGGTGGCGAAGATGGCGCCCGGCGCCTTCATCTTCGCCATGGCCAACCCCAACCCGGAGATCCACCCCGAGGTCGCGCACCAGCACGCGGCCGTGGTCGCCACCGGGCGCAGCGACTTCCCGAACCAGATCAACAACGTGCTCGCCTTCCCCGGCATCTTCGCCGGTGCCCTCCAGGTCCGGGCCTCCCGGATCACCGAGGGCATGAAGCTCGCCGCCGCCGAGGCCCTGGCCTCCGTCGTGGCCGACGAGCTGAGCGCGGACAAGGTCATCCCGTCGCCGTTCGACGAGCGGGTCGCCCCGGCCGTGACCGCGGCCGTGGCCGCCGCCGCCCGCGCGGAGGGCGTGGCGCGCCGCTGAGTCCTCGCTGACCGGCGTAACGGGGCCGGGCCGTCCAGGGGGGCGGCCCGGCCCCGCTTTTTCGCGGGCGGGGCGGTGTGACTCACATCGCGGCGTGGTTCCGTCGTCTCCCGCCGCGCCTTATGGTCGGGATCATGTTCGCTGCCTACGCCGCACGTATCGACCGCGACCAGCCGCTCAGCGGCCTCGAACTGGGCGAGCGCCCCGAGCCGGAGGCGCGGCCCGGCTGGACGACCGTCAGCGTCAAGGCCGCCTCGCTCAACCACCACGACCTGTGGTCGCTGCGCGGGGTCGGACTCGGCGAGGAGGCGCTGCCGATGATCCTCGGCTGTGACGCCGCCGGGGTCGACCAGGACGGCAACGAGGTCGTCCTCCACTCGGTCATCGGCCAGAGCGGCCACGGCGTCGGACCGCATGAGCCCCGCACCATCCTCACCGAGCGCTATCAGGGCACCTTCGCGGAGAAGGTCACCGTCCCCACCTGGAACCTGCTGCCCAAGCCCAAGGAGCTGTCCTTCGAGGAGGCCGCGTGCCTCCCGACGGCCTGGCTGACCGCCTACCGCATGCTGTTCACCAACGCGGGCGTACGGCCCGGCGACAGCGTGCTGGTGCAGGGCGCGGGCGGCGGCGTGGCCACCGCCGCGATCGTGCTGGGTGCCGCCGCCGGGTTGCGGATGGTCGCCACGAGCCGGGACGAGGCCAAGCGCAAGCGCGCGGTCGAACTCGGCGCCGAGGGGGCGTACGAGCCGGGGGAGCGGCTGCCGCGGCGGGTGGACGCCGTGATCGAGACGGTCGGCGCCGCGACCTGGTCGCATTCGGTGAAGTCCCTCAAGCCCGGTGGAACGCTCGTCATCTCAGGCGCCACCAGCGGCCCCAACCCGCAGGCCACCGAGCTGAACAGGATCTTCTTCCTGGAGCTGAAGGTCGTCGGGTCGACGATGGGCGGCAAGGACGAGCTGGAGGACCTGCTGAGCTTCTGCGCGGCGCGGGGGGTGCGGCCGGTGATCGACTCGGTGCTGCCGCTGGACCGGGCGCGGGAGGGGTTCGAGAAGATGGCGGGCGGCGATCTGTTCGGCAAGGTCGTGCTGACGGTCTGACGGTCTGACGGTCGTGGTGATCATGGCGGTCTGACCGGCGGTCATATCTGGCACAGATTGCACTCCTGTTCGATCTGTCACGGTCGAGAGTGACGACTTGCCATCACTCTCGGTAAAGGGTCTGGTGCTCTCCGGAGTGGGCGCGGATAATCGTGCCGGGGGGATGCAACATGACTGCTTCAGTACCGCCGTTGCCGAAAATCGAGTTGCTGATCGACGCGCTGGAACAGCTGGTCACTCTGCCGCCGGGCCATCGCGGCCCGGCCCCGCAGATCCTGCTCACCCAGCTGACCGAGGGGCCCGAGGCCGGGCGGGTCGCCGACGGCCTGTGCGCGCGCTTCAGCGCGGGCGGCCGCGCCCGCGTTCCGTTCGCCCAGGTGGCGGGCGAGGCCGAGGCCCCGCGCCAGGAGCATGTGGGGGTCGCCTTCCAGAAGATCGAGGAGGAGCTGCTGCGCAACCGGCCCGGCGGCTTCGGCAGACTGAGACTGCCCCAGTTCCGGCTGATGCGCGGCATCGTCGAGACCGACCTCGCCGGATGCCTGCCCGGCACCCAGGCCACGGAGCTGCGCAACCGGAGCTACGAGGCGCGCTGCGCCGACTCGGTCATCCTGCGCGCCCTGCAGGCCGTGAGCGGCGGGGAGGTGCCGCCGCCGACCATCCCGGGCACCGCCTGGTACTGGCTGCGCAGGCCGCTGTTCGGCCTGTTTCCGCGCTGGTGGTACGGGCGGCGCCATGGCCGCCGGATGACCCGCAAGGGCAGCTGGTACCGCAGCTGGGCCGAACTGCCCGAGGGCGGGCCCGGCTTCTTCGCCGACGCCTGTCGGCTGACCGTGGGCGCGCCCGGCGCCGCGCGGCGCGAGCCGATCGTCGATGTGCTGCTGCGGGCGCTGCTCGCCGACCTCGAGCGGGCCTTCCGCCACCCCCGGCTCTCGCCCTGGGGGCGGCGCCGCCGCCATCGCGTCGTGCTCGTCTTCCCGCAGCCGCCGGCCATCGGCGACGACACCGGCCGCCTGCTGGAGCAGTTCCCCCAGGCGGTCGAGGAGACGGGATGCACCGGAGTGATGCTGCTGGCCGCGGTGAGCCCGGGCCGGGAGCGCACGGAGAGCTTCGCCGAGGCCGCCATCACGCTGAAGTCCTGGATCGGGACCACCGGCGCGGGCGGGGCCCGGGTGGTCCGGGTGGGCGTGGAGCCGCATGCGGACGACGAGGACGCGGCCCGCTGGCTCGGCCGCTATCCGGAGATCGCCGTCGGCAGCAGCCGTTCCGACGCGGCGCCGCGGGTGGAGGCCGCCGTCGCGGCGGTGGCGGGCGTCACCGTGCTCGGGCTGCTCGGCGGGTACGGCGTGGCCGTGGTGACGGCGAGCAGCGACACCGCCTGCCTCGGCGGCAGCGGCGCGTCGGCGGCCCCGGCCGCGTCCGGGGCCGGTGGTGACGGCGGCGGGCGGAGCCGCCCACCGGACCGGAGTCCGCGGGCCGTCTATGGCGATGCGGTGGACGCCATCACCCGGGAGAACGGGCGAGCCGACAAAGCGGCCCGGTCGGGTGACACGGTGCGGACGGTCGGCTATCTGGGGGTGCCGGTGACCGCCGACGACTGGGGCGAGGTCATGTACAGCGGCGCCATCCCCGAAGTGCGCGGCATCGCGCTGGCCCAGGAGGAGATCAACGAACAGGCCGATCAGCAGAAGAGCAGCAAGGTCTGGCTGAAGGTCCGGCTGATGGACGCGGGAGAGGGCTTCTCCCGGGCCCCCGAGGCGGCCAAGGCACTCGCGAAGGAGATCAAGGCCGCCGAGCGCGCCGGGCAGGGCGAGCAGTTCCTGGGCGTCGTCGGCCTCGGCCAGAGCCGCCCGGGCACGCTGCGCGCCCGGAACATCCTCGCCGGGGCCGGGCTGCCCATGATCGGCACAGCGGCGACCGCCGAGGAGATGCAGCGCTCGCCGATGTACCGGCAGGTCGCCCCCGACAACCGCCGGGAGGCGCGCGTCGCGGCGGACTTCGCGCGGCACGCCAATATCGTGCAGACCGCGCCCGGGACCTGCGCCCCCGCCAAGAGGGCGGTGGTGATCGGGGATCCGACCGACATCTACAGCGCGAATCTGAGCGACCGGTTCGCCGAGGAATTCCAGGACGTCCACCGCATCTGGTATCCGATCCAGCGGCCCTCCGCCGCGCCGCCCGCGGAGCGCAAGGGCCAAGGGGACGAATGGGTCTCCCACACCTCCCAGATGGCCGACAGCATCTGCCGGAGGCTCAAGGAGGAACCCCGCACGGTGGTGTACTGGGCGGCCCGCGCCCATGAATTCGAGAACTTCCTCGACGACTTCGACGGCCGTACCGGCTGCAACGGTCAATCGACCGTGCTCGGCGGCAACGACCTCGACAACGCGGTGGTCGAGCAGCAGCGCCCCAGCGAGAAGCACCCCAGGCTGCGGCTGTACTACGCGGCGCAGGGCCTGGCGAAGGACAGCTCGCCCAATGTGAAGGGCGACGACTTCCGCCGGAGGTACGCCGCCGCCTATGGGAGCGACCTGTGGAGCAATGACGCCCGGGTGCCGCTCGCCTCGGACGCGCTCGGTGTGCTGTCCGAGGGGATCAACGCGGCGTACCAGAGCGCGGGCACGGCGCCCTTCGGGCGGGGCGGGGTGCAGTCGGCGCTGGAGCAAGGGGTGGGCGGAGCGGAGGGGCTGCGAGGGGCCACCGGTTCGCTGATCTTCGGCAAGGGAGACAAGACGCCCGTCAACAAGCGGCTGCTCATCCTGCACGACACCAGGGGCACCTCGCCGGAGATCGCGCTGGAGTGCGGCATACGGGACAGCGGCGACGAGGCGAAGACCTGGGGGCCGAGCGGCGCGTTCGACTGCCCGCGCGACCAGGACGAAGACGGTGAAGGGGGCGGAGGGGGAGAGGACTGATCAGCGGGCCGCCGGTTCCTCGGCGAAGGCCCAGCCCGACCAGCGGGTGACCTCGATGGCGATCACCGGTCCGCGCGGCGGCCGGCCGGCGTACTGGGGGTACTTCTCCACCAGCCGTCGCACCGGGTCCGCCCGTTCGGCCGCCGCCTCGGCCGGAACGATCCGCGCCCGGCCGTCGGCCCGCACCCACCACAGCTGCCGCCAGTCCTCGTCGTAGTGGTCGACCAGGAGGGAGACCGCCGGGTTGGTCTGGATGTTGCGCAGCCGCTTCAGGTCCTGGTGCCGCTTGGGCTTGTGGTCCACGGCGGTGACCACGGTGTCCAAGCGGTCCGCGTCGTCCGTGCCGTCCGGGGCGGTGAGCGCGAAGGTGGCGGGCACGAGGTGCGGCCGGCCGCCCTCGTCGGTGGTGGCCAGCCGCAGCACCCGGGCGCGAGCGAAGCGCCGCCGCGCCTCGGGGGTCTCCAGTCGCATACCGGCGAGGCTACTGCGGCGCCTCGTCCCGCCGCCGGACGCGCGCCCGGGGCCTACTCCTTGCCCGGGCCGCGCAGCCGACCGGTGATCCGGGCCGCCGTCTCCGCCAGCCGGCGGCGGGCGTCGGTCAGTTGGGCATCGGTCACCCCGTGGTCCCGGGCGGCGTCGCGGATGTCGTCGCGGAAGCGGTCGAGCAGCCGGTCCAGATCGCGGGCGGGGTTGTCCGACGGGGTGAACTCCGCGGCCCAGGCAGGCTCGGCCGGTGCGCCGCCGACGTCACCGTCACCGCCGCCACCGTCGCCGCCGCCGTGCTGAGCGGCGCCGGGCGCCGGTTCCGGTGCGTCCGCGTGCGGGGCGGTGGTCTTCGTCCCCTCGCCCGGACCCGTCCACCCCGGCGGGAACACGCCCTGCCGGGAGATCCGGCTCATGCTGCGCGACACCTCGCCGAGCCCGTCCCGTACCGCCCGCTGCCAGTCGCCCGCCCGGATGTGCTCCTGCGTCTGCTCCTGGACGCGCCGGGCGACCCGCTGGACCTCTTCGAGCGCGAACTCCTGGGCGTCCTTGGCCTGCTTACGGGCGCGCTGGGCGTCCTGCCGGGCGCGGCGGCTCTCCTCCTTCGCGCGGCGGGCCTGCTCCTTCCACTCCTCCTTGGCGCGCCGCATCTCCTCCTTCGCCTGCCGCCAGCTCTCGCCGCCGTCCCAGGGGCCGTCCCAGGGACCGTGTGTGCCCGCGCCGCCTTCGGAGGTGCGGGCCTGCTGGGCGGCCTCCCGCATCTCCCGCCGCAGGTCGTCGGCGGAGCCGCGGACGTCCTCGCGGATCTCGGCGGCGAGTTCGGCCATCGATTCGCGGATCTCCAGCTCCAGGTCGGCCAGTTCGCCACTGCGGTCGGCGAGTTCGGCGCGTCCGGCGTCGGTGATGGAGTAGACCTTGCGGCCGCCTTCGGTGGTGTGGGTGACCAGGCCTTCGGCCTCCAGCTTGGCCAGGCGCGGGTAGACGGTGCCCGCGGAGGGCGCGTACAGCCCCTGGAAGCGCTCCTCCAGCAGCCGGATGACCTCGTAGCCGTGGCGCGGGGCCTCGTCGAGCAGCCTGAGCAGGTACAGGCGGAGTCGGCCGTGGGCGAATACGGGGGGCATCAGAGGACCTTTCCCTGCGGGCCGCCGGTGGTGCTGGAGCTGTCGGTGGTGGCCGGGCTTCCCGCCGTGCTGTCGGTGCCACCGCCGGGCGGCCCGTCGCGGAAGCCGTCGCCGTCCCCGTCCCCCTCGATGGGCGGGCGCCGCAACAGCGCTATCGCGCCGGAGACGGTGGTGGCCTTGAGGCTGCCCCGGCCCGCGCCCAGGTTCCCGGTGATCCGCTTGGCGCCCCACTGGCCGGTGACCCGCAGATCCTCGAAGGCGTTGGAGACGGGCCCGCTCGCGGTGTTGGCCTCGATCCTGGCGTCGGCGGGGTGCGGCAGCCGGATGGCGATCTCACCGGAGACGGTGGTGAGGCTGATGTCCGCGCGCTCCGCGCTCGGGGCGAGGTCGAGCACCATGTTGCCGCTGACGGAGTCGGCCTTGACGACCGGGCCCGAGCCCTCGATGACGGTGAGGTCGCCGGAGACGGAGTTGAAGCGCAGATCGCCGGTGACGGCCTGGGCCTCGACCCGGCCGGAGACGGTGTCCGCGCGCACCGGGCCGGTCAGCCCGACGAGGGTGGCGTCGCCCGATACGCCGCGCACATCCGTCCGGCCGCCCAGCCCGGAGGCGACGGCGGAGGCGTTGACGACCCCGATCGAGGCGGCGGCGGAGGTGGGCACGGCGAGGGTGACGTGGGCGGTGCGGTGGTAGCCCTTGCGGTCGAGCCATGTGAGCAGGCCCTTCCACGGGAGGTCGTCATACGCGACGCTCAGGGTTCCGTCCCGCAGGGTCACCTTCAGCGGTGGGCCCTCGATGTCGGAGAGTTCCAGCCGGGCGGGGCCGCCGTCGGTCCCGACCACGTTGACCGTGCCGTCCACGATGCGTACGTGGAGCGCGGAGACGGGCTCGTCGAAGGTGAGCTTCTGTGGTTCGCCGAACGACCACTCTGACCGGGCTGACATCCCTGGCCTCCCTGGCTGGATGCGGTCACGCAACATATCGCGTCTGACTACACACGATATATCGCGGATCGCTGGAGTCAAGCCCGTCCCGGGCCGGGGCGAGGCGCCTCGGCCCGGATGCCTTTACCGCGCGGAGGTATCCGGATTTCCGCTAGAGCATCGCTAGAGCGCTGGTGGAGCGTCATGGAGTACGAATGTTCGAGACTGTTACCTTCGTGCCCCCAGAATCGGGAAGAAAGAGGGCAGTGAAGGTAATGGCGTCACAACCCTTCAAATACTCGGTATCAAACGATTCTCAGGATCTGCGCTCTGTCGCCCAGTTACTCTTGCGGGCAGCCCACCATCACCCCGATTCCGGGGTACGTTACGTGACGGCCGAGGCGGGGCGCGCCGCAACACGCCAGACGTATCCGGAACTTCTGCGGTCCTCGCGTCAACTCCTCACCCCGCTCCGCGAGTACGGGCTGCGGCCGGGCGACAAGGTGGCCCTGCTGCTGGAGGATCAGCGGGAATTCCTGACGGTCTTCTGGGCCTGTCTGCTGGGCGGGTTCGTACCCTGCCCGATGGTGCCGATCCCCGGCGACCCGGCCCGCTGGGCCGCCCAGCTTTCCCACGTCGGCCGGCTTCTGGACCGTCCGCTGCTGGTCACCACCGAGGCGATGGGCGCCGAGCTGCCCGATGTGCCCGGGCTCGCCGTGGCCACGGTGGAGCGCCTGCGGGACGCGGACAGCGCGCCCGCGGCGGGCGGCGGGGCGCCGGCCGAGGCGCATATCGCCGCACCGGAGGATCTTGCCCTGCTGGTGCTGACCTCCGGTTCCACCGGGAATTCCAAAGCGGTCATGCTCACCCATGGAAACATTCTCGCGTCCATGTCCGGAAAGGCCGGAAAGCAGCAACTCACGGACGCCGATACCACCTTCAACTGGATTTCCTACGACCATGTCGCCGCGCTTCTGGAAGCGCATATGCTGCCGTTGTACGTCGGCGCCGAACAACTGCATGCGGAGGCGTCGGTCGTCCTCGAGGAGCCGCTGAATTTTCTCCGTATCATCTCCCGCCACAAGGTCACGATGACCTTCACTCCGAATTTCCTCCTCGGCCCGCTGAACGCATCGGTCCGGGAGCTGTCCGAGGAGATATCGGCGGGCGGTGAAGGGCTCGACCTCGGCTCGCTGCGGCATATCGTGAGCGGCGGCGAGGCCAATGTCGTCGCCACCGGCGAGGCGTTCCTCGCCCACTACGCCCCGTACGGACTGCGGGCCTCCGCCCTCTGGCCCGCCTTCGGGATGACCGAGACCTGCGCGGGGTCCATCTACAACCGTGCCTTTCCCGTCACCGACGTGGGCCAGGAGTTCGCCAACCTCGGCACCCCCGTCGAGGGGCTGAGCATCCGGGTCGCCGACGACGACCACCGGCCGCTGCCCCCGGGCGAGGTCGGGGAACTCCAGCTCAGCGGGCCGATGATCACCGGCGGCTACTACAACGACGAGGCCGCCACCAAGGAGGCCTTCACCCCCGACGGCTGGTTCCGCAGCGGCGACCTCGGCCGCATCGACGACGGCCGGCTGACCCTCGTCGGACGCAGCAAGGACAGCATCATCGTCAACGGCGTCAACTACTTCAGCCATGAGATGGAGGCCGCGCTGGAGCAGCTCGACGGGGTGGCGGGCGGCTACGTCGCGGCGTTCCCCACCCGCCGCCCGGGCAGCGACACCGAGCAGCTGGTGATCGCCCTCCACCCCGAACTCGCGGACGACGACGAGCCCGGACTCCACCGTCTGATCACCGCCGTGCGCTCCACCGTGGTGATCCACTGGGGCTTCCGGCCGTCGCTCATCCTGCCGTTGCCCCGGGAGGCGTTCCCCAAGACCAGCCTGGGCAAGACGCTGCGCCGGCGGATGCGGAGGCGGCTGGAGTCCGGCGGCTTCGACGAGGTCATCGAGCGGGTGGCGGAACTGACCACCCGGCGGCTGGGCGGCCACACCCCGCCGGAGGGCGAGACGGAACGGATCCTCGCCGGGATCTACGCCGAGATGTTCGACACCGCCCCGGAGCGGATCAGCGCGACGGCGAGCTTCTTCGACCTCGGCGGCACCTCACTGGACATCCTGCGGCTGCGGCACCAGGTCACCCGGCGGCTCGGGGTGGCGGATCTGCCGATCATCACCGTGCTCACCTCGCCCTCGGTGCGGCAGCTCGCCGCCCGGCTGACCGGGGGCGGCGCGCCCGCGCCCGAGGCGTACGACCCGATCGTGCCGCTGCAGACGGGCGGCGCGAAGACCCCGCTGTTCTGTGTGCACCCGGGCGTCGGTGAGGTCCTGGTCTTCGTCAACCTCGCCAAGTACTTCGTCGGCGACCGGCCGTTCTACGCGCTGCGCGCCCGCGGGTTCAACGAGGGGGAGAAGCCCTTCGAAAGCTTCCAGGAGATGGTGGACTGCTACGTGCGGGCGATCCGCGCCCGGCAGCCGCACGGCCCGTACGCGGTCGCCGGGTATTCGTACGGCGGCGCCGTGGCCTTCGAGATCGCCAAGGCGCTGGAGGCGGAGGGCGAGCGCGTCGACTTCACCGGCAGCTTCAACCTGCCGCCGCACATCAAGTACCGCATGGACGAACTCGACTTCATCGAGACCGCCGTCAATCTGGCCTTCTTCCTCGACCTGATCAACAAGAAGCAGTCCCTCGACCTCCCGGACGAGCTGCGCGCCCTGCCCCAGCGGGAACAGCTCGCACACCTGCTGGGGATCGCCCCACAGCGCCGGCTGGCCGAACTCGACCTGGACATGGACAAGTTCACCGCCTGGGCGGAGCTGGCCCACGGGCTCACCGGCCTGGGCCGCACCTACCAGCCCAGCGGCACCACCCGCTCCATGACGGTCTTCTACGCCATCCCGCTGCGCGGCACCAAGGAGGACTGGCTGAACAACGAACTCCGCAGATGGGACGAGCACACCACGGAGCCGAACCGGTATGTCGACGTCCCCGGTGAGCACTACACCCTCATGGGTCCCCAGCATGTTGCGGCCTTCCAGGCCATCCTCCGCAAGGAGCTGGACCGCGCGCTGGGCGACGGATGACCCGGACCACGGAAGAGGAGAAGAGCACGGTGGAAGGCAAGAAGATCCTGATCACCGGCGCCACCGGGCAGGTCGCCCGGCCGGTGGCGGAGGCCCTGGCGGCGGACAACGAGGTGTGGTGCCTGGGCCGGTTCGGCACCCCCGGCGTCGAGGAGGAGCTGCGCGCGCGGGGCATCACCACCTTCCGCTGGGACATGAACGACCTCGGGGAGTCGGGCTACGAGGGGCTGCCGGACGACTTCACCCATGTCTTCCACTCTGCGGTGCGGCGCGGCGAGGACGGCGACTTCAACGCCACGGCCGAGGTCAACTCCATCGCCTGCGGACGGCTGATGACCCACTGCCGTACCGCCGAGTCGTTCCTGTTCGTCTCGACCGGCGCGCTCTACAAGCGGCAGACCCTCGACCATCCGTACGCCGAGAACGACCCCGTCGACGGCGTGGCCGACTGGCTGCCCTGCTACCCCGTGGGCAAGATCGCCGCCGAGGGCGCGGTGCGGGCCTTCGCCGGGGTGCTGAACCTGCCGACCACCATCGCCCGGCTCAACATCGCGTACGGCCCCGGCGGCTACGGCGGGGTGCCGATGCTGTACTTCAATCGGATGCTCGCGGGCGAGCCCATCCCGGTGCCTGTCGAGGGCCAGAACTGGTGCTCGCTGCTTCACACCGACGACCTGGTCGCCCAGGTGCCCGCGCTGTGGGCGGCCGCGGCGTCCCCCGCCACCCTGGTCAACTGGGGCGGCGACGAACCGGTCGGGATGACCGATCTGGTGCGGTACCTGGAGGAGCTGAGCGGGATAGAGGCGCGGCTCGTACCGAGTGAGGTGACGCGGGAGACGTACCAGTTCGCCCCCACGCGCCGCCGGGAGATCACCGGCCCCTGCCGGGTGCCGTGGCGCGAGGGCGTACGCCGCACGCTGCAGGCCCTCCACCCCGAGCACATCAAGCCGATTTACGCCGCCTGAGGAGAGACGAAGACCGTGGCATCACGCAACATCGAGGCCATCCGCGCCGCCTACGCGGGGTTCCGGGACCGCGACGTCGAGGGGATCCTGTCGGCCATGCACCCGGACGTCGAGTGGGTCCACCCGGCCGGGATGGCGAAGTACGGCCTCGGCGGCACCAAGCTGGGCCACGCGGGGATCAAGGAGTTCCTGGCGCATGTGCCGAGCGTGCTGGGCGGGATGAGGCTCGCGCCGCAGGAGTTCATCGAGCAGGGCGACCGGGTCGTGGTGTTCGGCACCCGGGAGGTGACGTCGCGCGGCGGCAGAACCACCACCCTGGACTTCGTCCACTCGTGGACGATGCGGGACGGCCGGGCGACGAGGATGGAGGACATCTTCGACACCGTGGCCTTCCACGACCTGATCGAAGCCGACGTGAGCGACGCTGACGTGAGCGAAGGCCGACCTGATCGAAAGCTGACGTGACCGAAAGCTGACACCGGCCATCGGCGCAGACCCCCAGGCCGCCCGTCCCCGTTGCCGCGAGGACGGGCGACCCGCCTGTGGGGGCCAGGGGTCGGGACCGGTCAGACGGTGGTGACGACCTCGTCGTACTCCAGCCGCGGCAGACGTCCCATCCAGGAGTCCGGCCCCGGCTTGCCGATGTTGACGACGCAGACCGCCTGGTGGCGGCCGTCGCCGAAGAACTCCTTGGAGACGGCGACGGGGTCGAAGCCGGTCATGGGCCCGGCCGCGAGCCCGGCGGCGCGCACGCCCAGGATGAAGTAGCCCACCTGCAGCGCCGTGTTGAACTTCGCCGACGCCTCCCGGAAGCCCGGCTCCGCGAAGATGGCCTGCGGGTTCTCGATGAACGGGACGAGCTTCGGCAGCTCCTCGTGGAAGTCCAGGTCCGCGGCGAGGATCGCCACCAGCGGCGCCTTCGCGGTCTTCTCCTGGTTCATTCCCATCATGTGCGGCACGAGCCGGCCGCGGGCCTCCTCCGAGCGCACGATGACGATGCGCAGCGGCTGCTGGTTCATCGAGGTGGGCGCGTACTTCACCAGCTCGTAGATGGCGCGGACCTGTTCCTCGGTCACCGGCTCGTCGGTGAAGGTGTTGGCCGTACGGGCCTCCAGGAACAGCTGGTTCTGCGCCTCCGGCGCGAGGGTGAGGTGCCGCAGGGCATCGCTGTTCTCCGGTGTGCTCATCGAGCTCTCTCCTCATGACTCGTGCACGGTGCGTGGACGCGTACGCGATGGTGAATTAAATGGACTGGACGGCCTAGTCCACCATGGTGAGGGAAGGCTAGACTCACAGGTCCATCAAGGCAAGACCGGCTCGGAGCGAGGAGGTTGGACCGTTGCGGACGGACAACGGTCCGCGGCGCGGCGCCGCGGGACGGCCGGCGGGGCCGCAGCCCGCCAAGCGCCAGGCGATACTGGAGGCGGCCGTCGCCGTCTTCCTGCGCGAGGGCTACACCCGGGCCGGCGTCGACGTCATCGCGGACCGGGCGCGGGTCTCCAAGCAGACCGTCTACAACCACTTCGGCGACAAGGAACGGCTGTTCCTCGCCGCCGTCGACGGTGAACGGGAGCGGGTCGCCGCAGGCTTCGCGCCCGACTCGCTGCGCACCCCCTCCGCGGAGGACGACGAGGCGGACGTCCACGCGGCCCTCACCGCCTTCGGTCACCGCGTCCTCGACGTACTCCTCGACGAACGCGCCTCCGCGCTGCGCCGCCTGGTCATCGCCGAAGTCGCCCGCCACCCCGCGCTGCGCCCCGCCTGCGCCGAGGGCGAGCCCCAGCAACTGGTGAAGTACCTGGCCGAGATGCTCGGCCGCCGCACCGACCGGGGCGAGCTGGACGTCCCCGATCCCGCCTCCGCCGCCCAGCAGTTCGTGGCCCTCGTCGTCCAGCAGGGCCTGTACCAGTCGATGTACGGCACCCGCCCCATCGCCGCCGTCGACGCCACGGCCATCTGCGAGAAGGCCGCCGACCTGATTGTCCGCGCGTACCGCACATGACGTGCGAGGAGGTGGCACCCATGCGTGCGAACGTTCTCGGACCGCTGACCCTGCGCCACGGCGCTCTGTCCGGAGTCCCCAGCGCGATGAAACCGCGCAAAGTCCTGTCCCTGCTGCTCCTCAACGACGGCCGCATGGTGCCGGTGCAGTCGCTGATGGCCGAGCTGTGGGGGGATCAGCCGCCGCGTACCGGGCTCACCACCCTGCAGACGTACATCCTGCACCTGCGCAAACTGCTCGCCCAGGTGCTCGGCACGTCCTCCGCCACGGTCACCAGCGACGTCCTGCAGACCAGGCCCGGCGGCTACGCGTTAGTGGTGCGCCCCGGCCAGCTCGACGTCCACGACTACCGCACCCTCGTCGCCCGGGCCGAATGCGCCCTGGAGGTCGGCGACGAACGGTCCGCCGACACCGCCTTCCGGCAGGCCCTCACCCTCTGGCAGGGCCCCGCCCTGGTCGACGTCTCCCCGCACGGCCGCCCGCTGCAGGCCGAGGTCGCCCGGCTGGAACAGTCCCGGCTCACCGTCATCGAGCGCGGCATCGAGACCCGGCTGCGGCTCGGCGGCCATCTGGAAGTGCTGAGCGACCTCGCCTCGCTCGTCGTCGAACACCGCTTCCACGAGGGGCTGCACAGCCAGTACATGCTGGCCCTCCACCGCTCCGGCCAGCGCACCCGCGCCCTCGGCGTCTACCACCGGCTGCGCATGACCATGACCGAGGAACTGGGTCTGGAGCCGTCCGCCAAGCTCCAGCGCCTCCAGCAGGCCGTCCTGGTCTCCGACCCCCGCCTCGACCACGAAGCGGGCGCCCCGGGCCGCGGCCCGGTGGTCGCGTAACGGCTACGCCTTCCGGCTACGCCTCGGGCTCCCAGGGCAGCCGGGTCAGGGCCAGCTCCGCGAGCCGTTCCAGATCGGCGCGGGAGGCGCCGTACGCGGCCTGCACCGCGATCCCCTCGGTGAGGGCGAGGACGTAGCGCGCCGCGTCCCGCGGCTCGACGTTGCCGGGCAGATCGCCGGACCGGCGGGCGTCGGCGAAGCGCTCGGTCAGCATGACCTCCCCCGCCTGACGGCGGGTGCGCACCTCCGCCTTCGCCTCGCTCCCCGCGTCCCCGGTGGCCAGCGCGCCGTGGACCATCAGGCACCCGGCCGGGGTGTCGGCGCCGGTCGTGGCCTCGACCGCGCCCGTCAGCCACCGGCGCACGACCTCCCGCACGGTGCCGGCCTCCAGGGCCTTCGGGCCGTACGCGAAGACCGTGCGGGCGTAGTGGTCGACGACCTGCCCGAACAGGCCCGCCTTCGAGCCGAAGGCGCCGTAGATGCTGCCCGGCTTGAGGCCGGTGGCGGCGGACAGATCCGCCATCGTGGCGCCCTCGTACCCCTTGGCCCAGAAGACGCCGAGCGCCGCCGACAGGGCTTCCTCGGCGTCGAACTCGCGGGGTCGTCCCTTCGCCATGCCGGGGCCTCCTGGTTTTTTAGCGTGCGTTCAAGATAACAGTTGCCGCGGTGGCGGCGGGCGTGACATCTTGAACGGGCATTCAAGAAAACGAGCAGGAGGACATGATGTCGCTACAGGGCAAGGTCGCGCTCGTCACGGGCGGTTCGCGGGGAATCGGCGAGGGCATCGCGCGCCGTCTCGCCCGGGAGGGCGCCGCGGTCGCGGTCAGCTACAACGCCTCCGCGGACCGCGCGGAGGCCCTGGTGAAGGAGATCGTCGCGGACGGAGGGCAGGCGCTGGCCGTGCGGGCCGACGCCGCGGACCGCACGTCCCTCCGTACGGCCGTCACGGAGGTCGCCGACCGGCTCGGGCGCCTCGACATCCTGGTCAACAACGCGGGAGTCGCCGCCATGCGGCCGATCGAGGACCTGACCGACGCGGACTACGACCACGTCGCCGCCGTGAACCTGCGCGCCGTCTTCACCGCCACCCAGGAGGCCCTGCGCCATATCGGCGACGGCGGCCGCATCATCACGATCGGCAGCATCAACGCCGACCGCGTCCCCTTCGCCGGCGGCAGCCTCTACGCGCTGACCAAGGCGGGCGTGGCGGGCTTCACCCGCGCTCTGGCCCGCGAGGTCGGCGGCCGCGGAATCACCGTCAACACCGTCCAGCCCGGCCCCGTCGACACCGACATGAACCCGGCCGACGGCCCGTGGGCGGCGTCCGCCCTCCCCCACCTCGCGGTGGGCCGCTACGGTACGGCCGACGAGGTGGCCGGGCTCGTCGCCCATCTGGCGGGCCCCGACGCCGCGTACATCACCGGCGCCACCCTCGACGTCGACGGGGGCTACGCGGCCTGAGGCCGCCCGCACTCCTCGTCAGATGTCGTCGTCCTCGTCCTCGAGCCGGGCCAGCCAGGTCGCCAGCCGCTCCACCGGAACCTCGAAGTCCGGGTTCAGGTCGACGAACGTCCGCAGCTGCTCGGCGAGCCACTCGAACGTGACCTCCTCCTCGCCGCGTCGCTGCGCCAGCTCCTCGATGCCGCGGTCGGTGAAGTACAAGGGTCGCTCCGGGGTGGGTGTGGTGGATCTACCGGCCCAGGATATGCGTCCCGCGGCGACCGCTCAGCCGTAGCTGCCCAGTGCGTCGATCAGGCCCCGCGCCTGGGGCGCCGCGCGCCGGAGGAGGAGCGCGGCGGTGGTGTGCAACTCGTTCCAGGCGTGGGGTCGGCCCACGTCCGAGGCGTCGGCCGTGCAACCGAGCGCGGTGTGCGCGGCCGCGTCGGCGTGCCCGGCCGCGGCGAGCGCGTGTGCGAGGCACGCGCCGTACCAGGACCGATCGCGCCGGTACTGGGTGGGAAGTGCGCCGACTCCAGTGCGCAGCAGATCAACGGCGGTGTCCCAGCGGCGCAGATGCATCTCGGCCATGCCGCGCTGGAGGGTGAACCAGTTCTCACCGTAGAAGTACATCCACGGCGGCTCGTCCTCCGGTCGCTCGGCGGCGCGGGCGATGAGTTGTTGTGCCTCGTCAAGGAGGCGATGGGCCGCGTCGGCCTCGCCGCGCAGCGCGTATCCGCGAGCCTCCATCTGGGCGGCCATGCCCTGGACACCCAGTGAGGTCTTGGGGGATGCCCGGCGGGCGGCGTGCGCCAGCCGGGCGCAGCGGTCGCTGTCACCCGCCGACCAGGCCAGGTGTGCCTTCATGCTGAGCGTCGTGGCCGCCATGTCGGCATCGGCCGCTTCCATGGCCCATTCGTGAGAACGGTCGTACCAGGCCAGAGCAGCCGATGAGTTCCCCTGGTCCTGCGCCATCCAGGCGAGGAATTGCGCGTGCTCGGAGGCGAGCCGTACGACACGGGTGGCCAAACCGCTCGAGGCCGCGGGATGGAGGCCGACCACCGTACTCAACTGCTGGCGCATGATCCCGACGAGTGGGCGAGAGCCGATGTCGTCCTCGGCCTTGCGGTGCTCGGCGAGGAGCCGGTCGAGCCAGTCGAGGGTCGCGCTGTCGGCGCGGATGGTGCCACGCACGGTCTTCGTCAACCGGTCGAGCAGATCGGGATCCGGGGCGGGGGAAGGCAGTTCGAGCGAGGCGATGGGAGTCGCTTCGTCAGCCTCCGCTCGCGGCTGGTCGCTTTCCCATGGGCGGGGGCTGAGGCCCACCAGGTGTCCTGGGATGCGTAATGCGTCGGCGATCTGGGTGATTTTTTCGTACGTCGTGATCGAACCCTCGCCCCGGGCCAACTTGCCCACGCGTTCGGGCTTGATGTCGCAGGCATCCGCGATCTTCGAGAAGCTGATCCCGCCCCATTGCCGGACCAGTGTGAAGACGGCCCCGAAATCATGGCGCTCCAGAGCCCTCCGTACGTCGGATCGGTCGAGGACGTGGGGAGGAAGCGCGGCGGGTGAGAGGTAGCTGGACATGTGATTCCCAAGTTTCGGTGACGACAGGGGGATATCAACAGTCTCAAGCCGGATTGTACCCATCATGGGGATACTCCTGATGGGGAATCGGGGCCTTCCCTGCAGCGGCACGCTGGTCACACGGGGCAATCGAAGGGTAACCAACTCCATGGGCAATCACGGGAAGCCGTCGGCGCCGAACCCGCAACCTCAGCCGCCGTCGCCACGGGACAGCGATGGCCAGCATCCGGATGTGTCGAAGCCTGGAGGTGGGACGCACCGGAAATGAGCCCCGATGAGTTGCGGGCACAGGCCGCCGAGGCGCTCGACGGCCTGGAGGGGTTCGCCGAGCCGTGGATGCGGGAGGCTTTCCTCAAGGTGCCGCGTCATGCATTCGTCCCCGACATGGTGTGGATCTGGCGGGACGATGCCTATCGCCCGCTGTGTGCCGCCAATGACCGCGGAGCATGGGCCGCGTTGGTGCACGATCCGCTGGCGTCCGTCGTCACCCAGGTCGACGACGGGGCGGCCGAAACCGAAGGTGTGCTGCCCACCAGTTCCATCAGCGCGCCCGACGCCGTGTTCACCATGCTCGCCGCCGCCGACGTGCGCCCCGGCATGCGGGCGTTGGAGATCGGCACCGGCACGGGATACAACGCCGCCCTGCTGTGCGAGCGCGCCGGTGCAGCAAATGTGACGTCCGTGGAGGTCGACGCAGGGCTCGCGGAGGCGGCCACCCGGCGGCTCGCCGAGGCCGGGTACCACCCCCGCGTGGTGGTCGCGGACGGCGAGGGCGGCTGGCCGCCCGACGCCCCGTACGACCGGGTGCTGTGCACGGCTTCCCTCCATCGCGTCCCCTTCGCCTGGGTGGAGCAGACTCGCCCCGGCGGGCTCATCGTCACCCCGTGGAAGACGACGCTGCAGCCGCATGGGATGGTGCGCCTGTGCGTCTCGGATGACGGCGCTTCGGCTAGCGGCCACTTCGGGCAGCCCATGTCGTTCATGGATCTGCGTGGCCAGCGCCGGCCGGACAATCCGCTCTGCGAGGTGTACACCCCCGTCTCCTGGGAGGAGAGCCGCGACAGCCGGACCGACCTCGACCTGTCCTTCCTGGACATCGACTTCCACGCCCGTTTCGCCCTCGGGCTTCTGCTGCCCGGCGTCCACTGGGACGGCGACGGATGGCTCGCCACCGCCGACTCCTGGGCGTATGTGCGGGAGGGCGGTGTGTACCAATGGGGGCCCCGTGACCTGTTCAACGAACTGGAGCGGGCGTATCGGTGGTGGCTGGAGGCCGGTTCGCCGGAGCTGTACGACTTCGGCCTCACCGTCACCGCCGGCGGCCAGGCCGCCTGGCTCGGCGATCCCGGCGCGGTCATTCCACCGTCCGGCTGAGGAGCCAGGACACCACCGCCCGCACGGCGCCGGTGAGGGCGGCGGCGGTCAGGGTGAGGAGGGTGGTGGGGCGGCGGTTCGGCATCGTTGACCTGCTTTCGTGAGACCGGCGAGGGCGCCGGGCGGTACGTTCACGATGTGTGGGGTCCGGGGTGTTGCGGCAGGCCGCACGCGTTGCAGAGGGCCGCAACGGGGGAGGGACCCATGACGGACGAGGCGGTCGGCGGGGAGCTGGTGCCGGAGCCGCGGCGGATCGGGGATCTGAAGGCGATCCCCGAGCAGGTGAAGCCGGAGTGCCGGGAGCTGGCCCGGAGCCTGCGGGAGCTGTTCGGCGCGCTGGGGGTGTCGCTGCGGGTCTTCGCCGTACGGGTGCACTACGACGCGGGGACCGTCTCGCGCTATCTCAACGGGACCGTCGTGCCGCCCGCCGAGTTCGTGGACCAGCTGCTCACGCATGCGGCCAAGGCCACCGGGCGGGCCTCCTCGGTCGAGGTGATGGCCCATGTGCACGCCCTGCAACGGCGGGCGTTGCAGGTCACCAACAAGGTGGGCTGGGAGCTGCAGCGGCTGCGTGACCAGCTCGCCGACGCCGACCGGCAGCGGCAGCAGGCCGAGGTGCGGGCGGAGGCGCTGTCGGAGGCGTTGCTGGTACGGCAACAGCGCATCGCCGAGATGGAGGTCGACCAGCGGCAGGCGGCGCTCTCGGCCTCGCTGGAGCGCGATGAGCGGGAGGCGGAGGTCGACCGGCTGCGCGGGGAGCACGAGGGGTTACGGACCGAACGGGACCGGCTGCGCGAGGAAGTCGCCCGGTTGCGGGCCGAATTGGCGCAGGCGCGGCGCCAGGCGCTGGAGGCCGAGCGCCGGTGCGAGGCACTGGAGCATCAGCTGCAGACCGAGGAGGAGGCGGCCGCCGAGCAGGCGGGGGAACCGGCGGAGCTGCGGCTCGCGTACGACTGGGCGCGGCAGCTCGAACGCGAGCTGGCGCGGCTGCGGGCCCGGGAGAAGAGCGCCGCCGCCGACGTGGCGGACGACTCGCCTCCGGCGGCTCCCCGCTCCTTCGCCGTCGTCCACGCGGACGAGGACCGGCTCTGGGCGGACTGGATCGCGCACGTGCTGCGGTCGAACGGACAGCGGGTGGCGGCGTCGCTCTGGGGCCCCGCGTTCCTCGGAGCCCTGGAGCAGCGCTCCGCGGATGAGGTCACCCACATCCTGCTGTTCAGCGAGCACTTCTTCGCCGCCGGAGCCCGCTCGGGCAGCGGCTGGGAGAAGACCGTCGCCGCCCTGCTCCGCGCTGTCCCCCTCCCCATGGCCGTGGTCACGGGGGACTGTGCGCTGTCCTCCGGTGTGGACCAGATAGCCACCCTCGACCTGCGGCGGCTGGGCGCGGACGCGGCCGAGCGGGCCCTGCTGCGCTGGCTGGCCGTGGTGCCCCTGCCCGCCGGGCCCGGGGCCGCCGCCTACAGCCCGCGCTTCCCCGGCAGCGCGCCCGCCGTCTGGGACGGGGTGCCGCGCCGCAATCCGCGCTTCACCGGGCGCGACGCGCTGCTCGTCGCGGTGCACGACCGTCTGCAGGCCGCCCCCGCCGACACGGCGGTGGTCGCGCTCGTCGGGCTGCCGGGCATCGGCAAGACGCAGCTCGCCGCCGAGTACGCCCACCGTTACGCGGGCCGGTACGACGTGGTCTGGTGGGCCTCCGGGGAGGACCGGCCCACCCTGGAAGGGAGGCTCGCCAGGTTCGCCCCCGTCCTCGTCGGCGCCGACGGCGCCAGGGGCGGCGACCCGGTCCGGGCCGCGCTGGACGCCCTGCGCCGGGGCGTTCCGTACGAACGCTGGCTGCTGGTCCTGGACGGCGCCGAGGACCCCGAGGCCATCGCCGGCCTGCTGCCCGCCGGGCGCGGCCATGTGCTGATCACCTCGCGCAACCGGGCCTGGGCCGACCACTACGCCGAACTGCTGGACGTCCCGCCGCTGAGCCGGGAGGAGAGCGTCGCGTTCGTCCGCCGCCGGGCGCCCCGCATCGGGGCCGAGGACGCGGACCGGCTCGCGGCGGCCGTCGAGGACCTGCCGCTGCCGCTGGACCAGACGGCGGGCTGGCTGGACGGCTCGACGACACCGGTCGCGGAGTACGTGCGCATGGTGAGCGACGGCGAGCCGAGCCCGGGGCGGCCCGCGGCGGACTACCCGATGCCGTATCACGCGGCCTTCAAGGCCCTGATCACCCAGCTGCGGGAGACCACCAAGGCCGCCGCCGAACTGCTCAGCCTGTGCGCCCTCTTCGACCCCGGACCGGTCCCGCTCACCCTGCTGCGCGCCGTCCCGGCCGACCAGCTCTCCCCGGCGGTGGCGGCGCTGCTGGACAACCCGAGCCAGCTGGATCTGGCCATGGGCAAGCTGGTGCAGCGGTCGGCGGTACGGGTGGCGGACGACGCCGTGTGGATGAGCCGCTTCGTACGGGACGCGGTGCGGCGGCGGGCGCCGCAGGAGCGGCAGGCCAAGCAGGCCCGGTTGGTGCGTACGGCACTCGCCCTGGCGGACCCGGGCCGCCCCGAGGACCCCGCCACCTGGCCGCGGTACGCCGAACTCCTCCCGCACCTGGAGTCCTCGGGCGCCCTGGAGTCCTCGGACGCCACGTCACGCCGGCTCGTGCTCGGCTTCCTGCGGTATCTGACGCTCAGCGGCGACTACGCGAGGGGCATGCGCGTCGCCGAACGGGCGGCGGGCGACGATCACGACCTGACGGCGCGCCGGGCCACACTGTCACGGGTGACCGGGGACTTCGCTCGCGCCGAGGCCCTGGACCGGTCGGTGCTGGTGGACCTCGTCGAGTCGGACGCTCCGGGCGTGCTCGTCGCGATGGCCAGGCTCGCTGATGACCTGCGGGGCCTGGCCCGCTACGACGACGCTTACCAACTGGACTGCCAGCAACGCGACCTGTGCGCTGTGCGCTTCCCGGACAAGGGCCCGGAGACGCGCAACGCCCAGCGGAGCCTGTCCCACTCGCTGCGGATGCTCGGCCGCTACGCCGAGGCGGCGGAGATGTCCGGCAGGACCCTGGCGAGCGCCCGGGAGGCGCTGGGCCCGTTGGCGCTGTCGACCTTGTCGTCCGAGACCGACTACGCCTACGACCTGCGGCTGTCCGGGCGCTACGAGGACGCTCTGAGCCTGCAGGCGGCCAGCGCCGAGCGGCATCGCGAGGTCCTGGGCGACGACCACCCATGGACGCTGGTGGCCGCGTACCACCATGGGCTGTGCGCATGCTGGAGCGGTGACCCGGCGACCGGTCTGGGCATGATCTACGACGTGTGCCAGGGCGTGGAGCGCGTGATCGGCGCGGACACCCCGCCGTCCCTGATGATCGCCTCGGGGGGCCTTGCCCGCGCCCTGCGGTCCGATATCCCGGACCAGGCGGTGGAGATCAGCGAGCGCCTGGTGGCGCGTTACGAGGCGTGGCTGGGGGACCGGCACCCCTACACCATCGGGGCCCGGGCGAACCACGCGCTCGTCCTGGTGGGGGCGGACGAGAGAGCACGGGAACTGGAGAAGGCCCTGACGGACATGACCGCCGCGCTCGGCCCTCGCCACCCCTGGACGCTGGGCATCGCGCTCAACGCGACGGCGGTACAGGACCGCCGGGACGCCTGTGCGCTGAGCCGGGAGACCGCGCACCGGGCCGCCAGGGTGCTGGGGGCGCGGCATCCGCTCACGCTGCTGGCCCAGGTCGCGCTGGCCGCGGACCTGCGGGCGATCCGGGGCGGACGGGACGAGGCGGATGTGATCGAGGAGGTCGCCTTGCGCGCGCTGGACACCGTCCTGGGGCCGGAGCACCCCGAGACCGTGGCGGCCCGTGACCGCATCCGGCCCGTCTGGGACTTCGAGCCGCTGCCGATCTGAGTACCTGTACGCCGGAGGGCCCGGCTCCCGAGTGAAGCGGGAGCCGGGCCCTCCGTACCCGGTACGGGACCGTCAGAGGTCGAAGGCCTCGCTCACCAGCGCCTGCTGCTCCGTCTGGTGCCGCTTGTTCGACCCCACCGCGGGCGAGGACGAGTGCGGGCGCGACACGCGGACCAGCCGCTCGGCGGCGGGGACGTCCGCGCCGACCGACAGCTCCAGGTGGTCGATCAGGTTGAGGGCCATGAACGGCCAGCCGCCCTGGTTGGCCGGTTCCTCCTGCGCCCAGACGAACTTCTCGACGCCCGAGAACTTGGCGATCTCGGCCTGCACCTCGGCGCCCGGCAGCGGGTACAGCCGCTCCAGCCGGATGATGGCCGTGTCCGTCGCACCGCGCTTCTGACGCTCCGCGTCCAGGTCGTAGTAGACCTTGCCGGAGCAGAAGATCACCTTGCGGACCGCGGCCGGGTCCACCGTCTCGTCGCCGATGACGGGACGGAAGGCGCCGGTGGTGAACTCCTCGGTCTTCGAGGCCGCGGCCTTCAGGCGCAGCATCGACTTCGGGGTGAAGACGACCAGCGGCCTGTGGTGCGGGTTGTGGACCTGCCAGCGCAGCAGGTGGAAGTAGTTCGACGGCAGCGTCGGCATGGCGACCGTCATGTTGTTCTGCGCGCACAGCTGGAGGAAGCGCTCGATGCGGGCGGACGAGTGGTCCGGCCCCTGGCCCTCGTAGCCGTGCGGCAGCAGCAGAGTGACGCCGGAGGTCTGGTTCCACTTCTGCTCGGCGGACGAGATGAACTCGTCGACGATGGTCTGCGCGCCGTTGACGAAGTCGCCGAACTGCGCCTCCCACATGACCAGCGACTCCGGGCGGGCCAGCGAGTAGCCGTACTCGAAGCCCATCGCCGCGTACTCGCTGAGCAGCGAGTCGTAGACGTTGTAGCGGGCCTGGTCGTCGGAGAGGTAGAGCAGCGGGGTGAAGTCGTCACCGGTCTCGCGGTCGACGAGCACCGCGTGGCGCTGGCCGAAGGTGCCGCGGCGGGAGTCCTGTCCGGCGAGCCGGACCGGGGTGCCCTCCATGAGCAGCGAGCCGATGGCGAGGGTCTCGCCCATGCCCCAGTCGATCGTGTCGTCCTCGATCATCGCCGCGCGCCGCTGCAGCTGCGGGAGCAGCCGCGGGTGGACGGTGATCCGGTCGGGGACGTTGACCTGGGACTCGGCGATCCGCTTGACGACCTCCTGGGAGACCGCCGTGTTCACCGCGACCGGGAACTCCGGCTGCGGCTCGGGGACCTCGGGCTGGGCCGGGGTCGAGACGGCGTCGCGGACCTCGGTGAAGACCTTCTCCAGCTGGCCCTGGAAGTCCTGCAGCGCCTGCTCGGCCTCTTCCAGGGTGATGTCGCCGCGCCCGATCAGCGACTCGGTGTAGAGCTTGCGCACCGAGCGCTTCTTGTCGATCAGGTCGTACATCAGCGGCTGGGTGAAACCGGGGTTGTCGGTCTCGTTGTGGCCGCGGCGGCGGTAGCAGATGAGGTCGATGACCACGTCCTTGTTGAACGCCTGGCGGAACTCGAAGGCCAGCCGGGCGACGCGGACGACGGCCTCGGGGTCGTCGCCGTTGACGTGGAAGATCGGCGCCTCGATCATGCGCGCCACGTCGGTGGCGTACATCGAGGAGCGGGACGCGGCCGGGGCGGCGGTGAAGCCGACCTGGTTGTTGATGACGATGTGCACGGTGCCGCCGGTGCGGTAGCCGCGCAGCTGCGACATGTTCAGCGTCTCGGCGACCACGCCCTGGCCTGCGAAGGCGGCGTCGCCGTGGAGGGCGACGGGCAGGACGGTGAAGTCCGTGCCGGCCTTGCCGATGATGTCCTGCTTGGCGCGGGCGACGCCCTCCAGGACCGGGTCCACCGCCTCCAGGTGGGAGGGGTTGGCGGTCAGCGAGACCTGGATCTGCTCACCGTCGAGGCCGGTGAAGGTGCCCTCGGCGCCCAGGTGGTACTTGACGTCGCCGGAGCCGTGCATCGACTTCGGGTCGAGGTTGCCCTCGAACTCGCGGAAGATCTGCGCGTACGACTTGCCGACGATGTTGGCGAGGACGTTGAGCCGGCCGCGGTGGGCCATGCCGATGACGACCTCGTCCAGGCGCGACTCGGCGGCCGCGTCCAGCACCGCGTCCAGCAGCGGGATGACGGACTCGCCGCCCTCCAGGGAGAACCGCTTCTGGCCGACGTACTTCGTCTGCAGGAAGGTCTCGAACGCCTCGGCCGCGTTGAGCCGGCGCAGGATGCGCAGCTGCTCCTCGCGCTCCGGCTTGTCGTGGCTGCGCTCGACGCGGTCCTGGATCCACTTGCGCTGCTTCGGGTCCTGGATGTGCATGAACTCGATGCCGGTGGTGCGGCAGTACGAGTCGCGCAGCACGCCCAGGATGTCGCGCAGCTTCATCATGGACTTGCCCGCGAAGCCGCCGACCGCGAACTCGCGCTCCAGGTCCCACAGGGTGAGCCCGTGCTCGATGATGTCGAGGTCGGGGTGCTTGCGCTGGCGGTACTCCAGCGGGTCGGTGTCGGCCATGACGTGGCCGCGGACCCGGTAGGCGTGGATCAGGTCGAAGACCCGGGCCGCCTTGGTGACGTCGTCGTCGTGGCTGACGTCGATGTCCTTGAGCCAGCGGACCGGCTCGTACGGAATGCGCAGCGCCTTGAAGATCTCGTCGTAGAAGTCGTTCTCGCCGAGCAGCAGCTGGTTCATGATCCGCAGGAACTCGCCGGAGGCGGCGCCCTGGATCACCCGGTGGTCATAGGTGCTGGTCAGCGTCATGACCTTGGAGACGCCCAGCTTGTTCAGGGTGTCCTGGGAGGTGCCCTGGAACTCGGCCGGGTACTCCATCGCGCCGACGCCCACGATCAGGCCCTGGCCGGGCATCAGCCGCGGCACGGAGTGCACGGTGCCGATGCCGCCCGGGTTGGTGAGGGAGGCGGTGACGCCGGTGAAGTCCTCCATCGTCAGCTTGTTCGCGCGGGCGCGGCGGACGATGTCCTCGTAGGCCTGCCAGAACTCGAAGAAGTTCAGCGTCTCGGCCTTCTTGATCGCCGCGACGACGAGCTGGCGGTCGCCGTTGGGCTTGACCAGGTCGATGGCGAGGCCGAGGTTGATGTGCTCCGGCTTGACCAGGGTCGGCTTGCCGTCCTTCTCGGTGAACGAGTAGTTCATCGAGGGCATCGCCTTCAGCGCCTGCACCATGGCGTAGCCGATGAGGTGCGTGAAGGACACCTTGCCGCCGCGGGCGCGCTTGAGGTGGTTGTTGATCACGATGCGCTGGTCGAACAGCAGCTTCACCGGGACCGCGCGGACCGAGGTGGCCGTCGGCAGCTCCAGCGACGCGTTCATGTTCTTCGCGACGGCGGCGGAGGGGCCGCGCAGCGTGACCAGCTCGGGACCGACGGCCGGCTCGGCCTTCGCCGGCTTGGCGGAGACCGTGGGCTCGGCGGGGGTCGGCTTGGCCGGCGCGGGCTTGGCCGGGGCCGGGGCCTTCGCGGCCGGAGCCTTCGCCGCGGGGGCCGCGGCGGGCTTCGCGGGGGCCGGAGCGGCGGCGGCCGGCTTGGCGTCCGCGGGCTTGGCGTCCGCGGGCTTCGCGGGCGCGGCCGGGGCCTTCGCGGGCGCCGGGGCAGCGGCGGGAGCCGGGGCAGCGCCTCCGGTCACTCCCTGTGGTGGCGTGGCCACCGCGGAACCGGTGTCCTGGCCCGGCTTGTAGTCGGCGAAGAAGTCCCACCAGGCTCGGTCGACCGAGTTCGGGTCCTGGAGGTACTGCTGGTAGATCTCGTCGACGAGCCACTCATTGGGGCCGAAGGCAGCGGCAGGGCTAGTTCCCTGCCCGTCCTGCTCGTCGGTCGAGACGCTCGAGGTGTTGGGGGACTGTGGCGACACGGCGGTAACCGCCCTCTTCCGCTTCACAAGGTGGTGGACAGCGGGAATAAAGGCTACGCCCCTTGACCCCATACGTGCAGGCCGCACTGGTCATCGTCGTCTAAGTCACACTCATCGGCGGGTTTCAGCGCATGGCGTGGCGGGAAACACACGTGGTTCCGCTGTGACCGTCCGGGATGTGAGAACGCAAAAGTGCACCCACACCGCTCAGATGTGCGCTTCCGCCTTCGACTTTACGTCAATTTTGATCTCTGGACGTCCCCCGGAAGGGTGACTTTGATCCGGCAGCCCCGAGAGGATTCGGCCACCCCGATGCGGCCGCCGTGCAGATCGACCGCCCAGCGCGCGATGGCCAGACCCAGACCGGTCCCCCCGTCGCTGCCCTGACCGGGCCGCGGCCGGGCGCCGGGCGCCGGGCCCGCCGTACCTGCCGGGTTCGGCGAGAGGCTGCCCCGGTTGAAGCGTTCGAACACCCGGTGCCGCTCCGCCTCCGGAATGCCCGGGCCCTCGTCCTGCACCTCCAGCACCAGGCTCCCCGGCCCCTCACCGCGCCGCGCCCGCACGCTGACCCGGCCGTGCGCCGGGCTGTGCTTCATCGCGTTGTCGATCAGGTTGGCCATGACCTGGTGCAGCCGCTCGGCGTCCGCGTACGCCGACAGCTCCGGCGGCGAGACGTCGAGGTCGAGATGGACGTCCTTACGGGTGTGCTTGCCCGAGCCCGCGTCCGCCCCCTTGGCCATGCTGGCCTCCTTGAGGATCCCGGCCAGATACGGCCAGACCTCGAAGGTGCGCGCGTGCAGCGGCACCACCCCGTTGTCCAGCCGCGACAGATCCAGCAGCTGCTCGACCAGCCGGCCAAGACGCTCGGTCTGGCGCAGCGCGACCCGCATCGTCTCCGGGTCCGCCTCCGAGACGCCGTCCACGACGTTCTCCAGCACCGCCCGCAGCGCCGCGATCGGCGTGCGCAGCTCGTGCGAGACGTTGGCGACCAGCTCCTTGCGGTGGGTGTCCACCGCCTCCAGATCGGCCGCCATCCGGTTGAACGAACTGGCCAGGTCGCCGAATTCGTCCCGGCGCACGGCCGCCCGCACCCGCTGGGTGTAGTCGCCGTGCGCCATCGCCTTGGTGACCAGGGTCATCTCGTCCAGCGGGGCGGTCAGTCCGTGCGCCACGAACTGGGTGATCAGCAGCGAGGCGATGATCGAGAAGACCGTGATCACGCGCAGCTCGGTGTCCGAGTGCATCGCCGCGAACACCAGCAGGGTCGTGATGATGACCGACCCGATGACCAGCGCACCCAGCGCCGCCTTGACCGAGCGGTACGGGTCGAACGGCCGCAGCGCCTCCCACACCTGGGTCCAGGTGGCGCGGATCCGCTCGCTCCGGGGGAGGCTCCGGACCCGCCGGAGGTGCCGGTCCAGATCCCAAGGGGTCCCGGGAGGCTTCCTCATGCCGCGGGCGTCTCCAGGGCGTAGCCGACGCCGTGCACCGTACGGATCCGCTCCGCGCCGATCTTCCGGCGCAGCGCCTTGATGTGGCTGTCCACGGTCCGGGTGCCGGAGGCGTCCGCCCAGTCCCACACCTCGGCCAGCAGCTGTTCCCGCGAGAGCACCGCGCGCGGGGTGTTCGCCAGACAGACCAGCAGGTCGAACTCGGTCGGCGTCAGGTGCACGTCCGAGCCGCGCACCCGCACCCGCCGCTGGGCGTGGTCGATCTCCAGCTCACCCAGCCGCAGGATCCCGCTGCGCGGGGTGTTCGCGGCCAGCGCCGCCCGCTCGACCCGGCGCAGCAGCACATGCACCCGGGCCGCCACCTCGCGCATCGAGAACGGCTTGGTCATGTAGTCGTCGGCGCCGACCCCGAGCCCGACCAGCATGTCGGTCTCGTCGTCCCGCGCGGTCAGCATCAGGACCGGCACCGGCCGCCGCGCCTGCACCCGGCGGCAGACCTCCAGGCCGTCGAAGCCCGGCAGCATCACGTCGAGGACCAGCAGATCGGGCTGCCACGCCTCGGCCGTGTCCACGGCCGCCGGGCCGTCCGAGGCCGTCTGCACCTGGAATCCCTCGGCGCGCAGCCGGGCCGCGATGGCGTCCACTATGGTCGGGTCGTCCTCGACGACGAGGATCCGGCGTTGTGCGCCCGGGGTGGTCGTGGCGCCCCCGTTGTGGCCGTTGTGCATCTGCTCCATACGCCCGCCCCTGCGTCGTTCCCGTGAATCCGCGGCCGCCTACCATCACACGTGTGGAGAAACCCACGGCTCCGCGCCTGGCCATTGCCCGGCCACTTTTCGTAGGCAAGCAAGCGTAAGGGCAGCCTACGCGGCTCGGCTACGCGCCTCGAATTCCGAGATGCACCACGTCGGGAACACCCCGGGCAACGGTGATCTCTTCCGTACGCACCTCTGTGAACCCGGCATTCCGGAGAGCCCGCTCGAATGCGGACGACGGCTGGGCCGACCACACGGCCAGTACTCCGCCGGGGGTGAGCCGGGCCGCGCAGGCGGCGAGCCCGGCGGGGGAGTACAGCCCGTCGTTGTCCTCGGTGACGGTCCAGTCGGGGCCGTTGTCGATGTCCAGACACAGCGCGTCGTAGCGCTCCGCGCCCTCCGTACCGGCCCGTAGACGGTCGACCAGATCGGCGTGGACGATCTCCGTCCGCGGATCGGCCAGGGCCTCGCCGGACACCGCGGCCAGCGGCCCGTCCCGATGCCAGTCGATCACCGCCGCCTCCCGCTCGACCACCGCGATCCGCCCCCACCGGGGCTCGGACACCGCCTCGACCAGCGAAAACCCGACGCCGAGCCCGCCGATGAGCAGTGCGGGGGAGCGGCGCCCTGCCGGCAGCGCGTCGAGCGCGGCGCGGATCAGCAGGCGCTCGGAGCGGCCGTCGGAGGTGTCCATGAGGAAGCACCCATTGGCGATGATCTCGAAGACGGCCCCGTCCCCTCGGCCGCCCTCACCGACCGTGCCGCCGCCGGCCGCGTCGTCCCCTCCCCGCCGCCGCAACACGACCTCGCCATGGGGGCCCTCCCGGCGGTCGACGGTGACCGGCCGGGCGTCGGCGATGTCGTAGGGCGACTGCATGGGGTGGATCCTCCCGGGCTTCCTCGCGTGAGCTGACGGGCCCATCCTCGCGCCGCGGCGGGCCGCCGGTCCAACGGATAGATGTGGCGGCCTTCACATCGCGGGACCGGTGAGATGACTCACGGACCGATGATTGTTGAGACGTCTGCGCGGACATACGCCGCACACGGCCGGGAGCGGCCGGTGGCGAGGAAGGAGCCCGTGGTGACGACATCGGTGGAACGGACCGGGGCGCCCGCAGACGTGACGTCCCCCCTCCCCGGCCCGGGCCGCCCGGCGACCCGCCCAGCCGGGCCGGGGCCGGTCGCGGGGGCGACCCGCCCAACCCGGCCGGGGCCGGTCGCCCCCGATGCCGCCACCCCCCGAATACCGGCCCCCGAGCCCCGCCGCGCCCCCTGGTGGCGGCCCCGGCTCCGGGACCTCCTGCCCACCCCCACCGGGACCCCGTTCACCCTCTGCTACTCCCTGATCCTCCTCGGCACCGGCCTCTACGCCCACCTCGGCGACCCCCGCACCGTCCACGACCTGCTCACCGGCTCCAGCACCGACGTCTCCAACCTCTCCCAGCGGCCCCTGCTGACCCTGCTGGCCAGCGCGCTGTGGGTGGTGGGCGGCATCACCTCGCCGTATCTCGTCGCCCTCCTCCTCGTGCTCTCCGCGCTCGAACACCGCGTCGGCGCCCTGCGCACCGCCGGCGTCTTCGTGCTCGGCCACGTCCTCGCGACGCTGCTCACCGAGATCCCGGTCGCCGCGTCCGTCGCCATCGGCCACCTCCCCGACAGCTCGCTGCGCCGCCTCGACTACGGCGTCAGCTACGGCCTGATCGCCTGCGCCGGCGCCCTCGCCGGCCTGCTCCCGCCCCGGCCGCGCTGGGCCCTGATCGGCGGCATCGGCGCGGCACTGGTCGCCGGAAGCCTGCTGTACTTCGACCCCCTCACCGACTGGGGCCACGCCCTGGCCCTGCTGACCGGCACCGCCTGCGGGCCGTACGTCCGCCACGTGGCTCAGCGGCGCGGAGCCGGGCCCTCCGGGCGGGCGCCCCGAACCGCGTAGACGACCGTGCCCATGGCGAACATCACGCCCGCCGTCCACCACGCCGCCCGTTCCGGGCCCGGCTGCACCGACCAGGCCCAGACCGCCCGCCGGCCGCCCGGGTCGCGTCCCGCCGTCAGATAGACCGCGCTGGTGTGCGCCAGCACCGGCAGCCAGCTCAGCCGCGCGCCGATCAGGGCCGCGGCGAGGGCCGTCACCCCCGTCGCGGCCACGGTGTTGCGGACCATCGCGGGCGCCCCGAACTGCTCCGGGCGGCCCCGCACCCCCGCCGCGAGCAGCGCCGCGGCCAGCGCCGTGAGCAGCAGCAGATGGCAGAGGCGGCGGGGCCACCAGGGGCGTACGGCGGTGCGGTCCAGCTCCTCGGAGTGGGTGTACAGGCTCGCCCCGATCGCCGCCGAGGCGAACAGCGGCGCGAGGACGACGACCGGCAGCCGTGCCCCCGCGCCGAACGCGGGTTGAGCCATCAGCCAGTCGGCGCACCAGGCGGTCGCCGCGGCGGCCGTGACCAGGGAGGCGGCGGTCAGCGGCAGGGTCCGCGACCGTGCGTAGAGCAGCACGCTCATGGGGCCGTCACCCGCTTCAGGTGACAGGAGCGGGCGGCGGCGAGGTAGTTGCCGAGCCAGCGGGTGCGTTCGGGCTCGGGCATGGTTCGCAGCCTGGTGAGGGTGTGGGCGTAGAGCGGTGGGGGCGGCGGCCCCGGGAGCGGGTCGTCCCACACCGGCATCGGCGCCAGCCAGTCGGTGACGGCCGTGCTGATGTCGTCGGCCCGGGTGTGGGCGCCGGGGGCCGGACAGGAGTTGGGAGCCGCCGTGTCCACGGCCGCGTTGTGCGCGAACAGCTCCGGCTCCGTGATCCGGTTGAGCCGGAAGTAGACGTCCCAGCCGGACACCTGCGCGTCGGTCCCGCGGGCGGCCGAGGTGTCTCTCTCCACGACGCGGGCGGGGGCGTTCGGTACGCCCCGCAGCTTCGCCGACAGGCCCGCCAGCGCCGCCGACGCGCCGGGCAGCATCCGGGTGTGCACCCGCGACGCGCACACCTGGGGCGTGCCGTCGTCGCACACGAGCGCCGAGGCGGCCGGGTCGGGCCGCCAGGGGCCGTCGGTGCCCAGCTGCGTCAGCAGCAGCGCCGCGGCGGTGGCGGCAGCCGCGAGCGGTACGAGTGCGGTGACGCGGCGGCGGGCGGCGTACGCCAGCAGGGCCGCCCCCGCCAGCCCGGCCGTCCAGATCATGGAGACCGGGGCGCACCACCACAGCGGGCGGTCCCCGAAGAAGGATTCTTCCAGGACGGGGGACAGCCAGGTGATAGCCGATTCGGAGTACCCGGGCAGTCCCAGGGTGAGATACGTGCCCACGGCCACCAGAGGCGGGGCGAGCCGCCACGGGATGACGCGGCCCGCGAGGAAGCCGAGCACCCCGAGGGCCCCGAGCGTTGTGGCGTCCGCCGCGATCAGGGACGGCCAGGGATGGCCGTAGCTCGCGTACCGCCAGGTCGCGACCAGGCAGACGGCCGTGGTGAGCAGATACCCGGCGACCGGCCACAGGATGGTCGGTGCTGCGGCGACCAGGGCCCGGCGCAGGGGCGTACGGGGCATGGTGGCGAGCAGGTCCGTAGTGCCCCGCCGCCGCTCCCGCCCGCCCTGCCAGCACGCGGCGGCGGCCGTCAGCGGGCCGCCGACCAGCAGCCCGGCCGTCCGCAGGTGGTCGGCGGTGGACATCCAGGTGGTGAGCCAGAGCTCCGCCTTGTCGGCCATGGCGAGCAGCAGCGTGACCAGCACGGTCGCGCCCACCACGGGCCCGAACCAGCGGGTGAGTTCGGCCCGCAGCGGACTGCGGAAGTGCCGTCGCCGCGTCGCCGGAACGGCCGGTGCGAAGGGAGGGCCCTCGCGCTGTGCGCCCCCCGGCGAGCGCCGTGGGACGTCCGGCGCGGGCCGGTCCGGGGCATCGGTGGCCCGTTCCGGCGCGTCCGTCCCGGCCCGGGCATCCGCCGCCCCCCGTACGGCGGATGCCCGCGCGTCCCCCTCCCGGACGGCCCGTGCCGCGCCGTCCGGTCGCTCGTGCCCCGTCACCGGGCCACCCCCGCCCCGTCCCCGGCGCGGTGACGCCGCAGGACCGTGGCGTAGCCGCGTTCGATGGGGTTGTCGCCGACGTCCGCCGCCTCCGCCGCCTCGCCCAGCTCCGCCAGCGCGGAGGGGGTGCCCCGGTAGGCCACCCGGCCGGACTCCATCAGCGTCACCTCCGTGCACGCGGCGGCGACGTCCTCCACCAGATGGGTGGAGACGATCACCGTGGAGGTGGTGCCCAGCTCCCGCAGCAGGGCCCGGAAGTCCACCCGCTGCTCGGGGTCGAGACCGGCCGTGGGCTCGTCGAGCAGCAGCATGTCCGGTTCGTTGACGATGGCCTGGGCGATGCCGACGCGCCGGACCATGCCGCCGGACAGGCGGCGCACCTTGGTGTCGATGCGGTCGGCGAGCCCGACGCGGGCGACGGCCCGCTCCACGGCGGCCGCGGCGGCCGCACCGGACATCTCCTTCAGCCAGGCCACGTACCCGACGAACTCGCGCACGGTGAAGCCCGGGTAGTGGCCGAACTCCTGCGGCAGATAGCCGAGCCGGCGCCGCACGGCGGTGCGGCCCGCGTGTGCGGAGGCATCGTGGCCGAGCAGTTCCACCCGGCCCGCGGTGGGTGCGGCGACCGTCGCCAGGACGCGGATCAGGGAGGTCTTGCCCGCGCCGTTGGGGCCGAGCAGGCCGTGCACTCCGGTGCCGAAGTCGAGGTCGACGGCGTCGAGGGCGGTGGTCCGGCGGTGCCGGACCGTCAGCCCGCCGACGGACACGGTGGTCGTCATATGCGCTCCAGACGGTCGTAGGAGGTGCGGCGCAGCACCAGCAGCCCGGCGCACGCGGCCGCGGCGGCGGCCCAGCAGCCCTGTGCGGCGGGGCCGGACAGCACGGTGGCGAGGGAGTCGGCCAGGGCGCCGGTGGGCAGGGACCCCGGCGGGCCGCCGGGCGCCGCGGCCGCCGGTGCGCCGACGGTGAGCAGCCAGCCCGCGGAGACCGCCCCGGTGGCGGCGCGGCAGCCGACGTACGAGCCCAGGGCGAGCGCGGCGAGCGTGAGCGCGAGCCCCGGCAGCAGCCAGGCCGCGGCCCCGGGACCCCCGGCGCCGTCGGGCAGCAGCACTCCGGCGAGGGTGAGCAGCGGTACGGACACCGCCAGCACCGCCGCCGTACGGGTCAGCAGCAGCCGCAGCCCGCCGGACGGCGTGGAGACGACGATTTCGTGCATCGGGTCGGCGTGCCGCCCGTACGACACGGCGACGCCCAGGGACGGCAGGACGGGTGCGAGCAGCAGCAGGAGCGGCCGTACCCCGCCGGCCCCGGTGGCCCGGGCGGCACACACCGCCCCGACGGCCATGACCAGCAGCGAGATCAGCCAGGGCCCCCGCAGAGCGGGTCCAGCGGCCCAGGCGAGCCGACCGTGGAGGGCGGCCCGGTCGCCTCCGGCGAGGCGGGCCCGCCGCGTCGGCCGGAGGGGCCGTGGGGGCGGCGTGTGGGCGGGAGCGACCCCGTCCGGTGTCGTCGCGGTGGCCAGCAGGGCGGTCCGTACCGCCGCCAGGGCGGGTGCCGCCGTGCCCGCGCGCGCCGCGGCCGAGACGCGGGCGGCACAGGGCGTGCACGCCTCCAGGTGCTTGTCGACCGACCAGGCGTCGAGTTCCGGCAGCGAGCCGTCGGCGTACGACGCGGCCTGGGCGGGGGTCACATGCCAGGCATGGGTCATGGGGTGCCTCCCAGCGGGTGCGGCGTGGGCAGCGGGGACAGCTGGGCGAGCACGGAGCGCAGTTCGCGGCGGGCGCGCCGGGCACGGGACTTGACGGTGCCCTCGGGGATGCCGAGGAGCTGCGCGGCCTCGCGCGTGGTGAGCCCGTCCACCACCGTGGCGCGCAGGACGGCGCGCAGTTCGGGGGAGAGCCGGTCCAGGGCGGCGCCGACGGTGCCGTACTCCAGCGCGTCGAGCACCCGGTCCTCCGCCGAGGGCGTGGTCGCACGCGCCGCGGCGGGGTCGTGATGAGCGTGCGCGGACTGCGCCTCGGCGGTGCGGGCGGCGGTGCGCCGGGCGTCGACGAGACGCCGGACCGCGATGGTCCACAACCAGCCGCCCGCCTCGCCGCCGCTGTGGGAGGCGGCGGACCGCCAGACGGTGACGAAGGTGTCCTGGAGGACTTCCTGCACGGTCTCGGGGTCGGCGCAGCGCCGGGTGAGCCGGGCGTGCAGCCAGCCGCCGTGCCGGTCGTACAGCGTGGCGAGCGCGTCGGCGTCGCCCCGCGCGACCGCGCGCAGGAGTGCCGCGTCGCTCGGGTGGGCCCCCAGGGGGCGTAACGGTCTCACGCTCCCTCTATCGCTCGGGAGCGCTTCGGCGGTTCACGGCAGGCGGGCCCGGTGATCGCTCACAGCGAACACCGGGTCGGGAACACCTGGGGGGCTCACAGGCATTGAGTCTGCATAGCTCAACTTGCCTGCCGAAGGGGAGATCATGGCTTCGCTGTCCACACCGCTCACCCTGCCCGTGCTGCCTCTCGATGACGAGGTCGTGCTGCCCGGAATGGTGGTGCCGCTGGACCTTTCCGATACCGATGTACGGGCCGCGGTGGAGGCCGCGCAGGCCGCCGCTCGGTCCGATGGCGGGAAACCACGGGTGCTGCTGGTGCCGCGTGTCGACGGGACGTACGCGGGCATCGGCACGCTCGGCACCGTCGAGCAGGTGGGCCGGCTGTCCGATGGTGATCCCGGGGCGCTCATCCGTGGGGTGCGGCGCGTGCGGGTCGGGGCCGGGACGACCGGGCCCGGGGCCGCGCTGTGGATCGAGGGCACCACGGTCGAGGAGATCGTGCCCGATCCGCTGCCCGGTGCCGTCACCGAGCTGATGAAGGAGTACAAGGCGCTGGCCACCAGCTGGCTGCGCAAGCGCGGCGCCTGGCAGGTCGTGGACCGGGTGCAGCAGATCGACGATGTCTCGCAGCTCGCCGACAACTCCGGTTACTCGCCCTTCCTCAGCGTCGCCCAGCGGGTGGAGCTGCTGGAGACCACCGACCCGGTGGCCCGGCTGAAGCTGGCCGTCACCTGGCTGAGCGACCACCTCGCCGAGCAGGACGTGGCGGAGTCGATCGCCAAGGACGTCCAGGAGGGCGTGGACAAGCAGCAGCGGGAGTTCCTGCTGCGGCGGCAGCTGGAGGCCGTGCGCAAGGAGCTGGCCGGGCTGAACGGCGATCCCGAGGACGAGTCCGACGACTACCGGGCCCGGGTCGAGGCCGCCGAGCTGCCCGAGAAGGTGCGCGAGGCGGCGCTGAAGGAGGTCGACAAGCTGGAGCGGGCCAGCGACCAGAGCCCCGAGGGCAGCTGGATCCGCACCTGGCTGGACACCGTCCTGGAGCTGCCGTGGAACGAGCGCACCGAGGACGCGTACGACATCCAGGGCGCCAAGGCGGTGCTCGACGCCGACCACGCGGGCCTGGAGGACGTGAAGGAGCGGATCACCGAGTACCTGGCGGTGCGCAAGCGCCGCACCGACCGCGGCCTCGGGATCGTGGGCGGCCGGCGCGGCGGGGCCGTGCTGGCGCTCGTCGGCCCGCCCGGCGTCGGGAAGACCAGCCTGGGCGAGAGCGTGGCCCGCGCGATGGGGCGGAAGTTCGTCCGGGTCGCGCTGGGCGGCGTCCGCGACGAGGCGGAGATCCGCGGCCACCGGCGTACGTACGTGGGCGCGCTGCCCGGCCGGGTCGTACGGGCCATCAAGGAGGCGGGCTCGATGAACCCGGTGGTCCTCCTGGACGAGGTCGACAAGGTCGGCTCCGACTACCGCGGCGACCCGGCGGCGGCCCTGCTGGAGGTCCTGGACCCGGCGCAGAACCACACCTTCCGGGACCACTACCTGGAGGTCGAACTCGACCTGTCCGACGTCGTCTTCCTGGCCACGGCCAACGTCCTGGAGGCCATCCCGGAGGCGCTGCTGGACCGCATGGAGCTGGTGCGCCTGGACGGCTACACCGAGGACGAGAAGGTCACCATCGCCCGCGACCACCTGCTGCCCCGGCAGCTGGAGCGCTCCGGTCTGGAGCCGGGCGAGGTCGAGGTGGCGGACGAGGCGCTGCGCAAGCTCGCCGGGGAGTACACCCGGGAGGCGGGCGTACGGACCCTGGAGCGCTCCATCGCGCGGCTGCTGCGCAAGGTCGCGGCCCAGCACGAGCTGGGGACGCGGGAACTGCCCTTCACCGTCGGCGTGGAGGAGCTGCGTCCGCTGATCGGGCGCCCGCACCACACCCCGGAGTCCGCGCAGGACCCGGCCGAGCGCCGCACCGCCGTACCGGGCGTGGCGACCGGGCTCGCGGTGACGGGCGCGGGCGGCGACGTGCTGTACGTGGAGGCGTCGCTCGCGGACGCCGAGACGGGCGGCGCGGGGCTGACCCTCACCGGCCAGCTGGGCGACGTCATGAAGGAGTCCGCCCAGATCGCCCTGTCCTTCCTGCGCTCCCACGGCGCGGAGCTGGAGCTGCCCGTCGGTGACCTGAAGGAACGCGGCATCCACCTCCACGTACCGGCCGGTGCGGTGCCCAAGGACGGACCGAGCGCGGGCATCACCATGACCACCGCCCTGGCCTCGCTGCTGTCGGGCCGCCAGGTGCGGCCGGACGTGGCGATGACGGGCGAGGTCTCGCTGACCGGGCGGGTGCTGCCGATCGGCGGCGTCAAGCAGAAGCTGCTGGCGGCGCACCGGGCCGGGGTGATCACCGTGATCATCCCCAAGCGGAACGAGCCGGATCTGGACGACGTGCCGGCCGAGGTCCTGGAGAAGCTCGACGTCCACCCCGTCTCGGACGTCCGCCAGGTCCTGGAGCTCGCCCTCCAGCCCGCCTCGGCGAGCGCCCCGGAGGTCCCGGTGGCGGCGTGACGGACGCCGCAGGTGACCGTGGCCCGGAACCCCGTGTCGAACGGGGTTCCGGGCCACGCGTGACCTGTCGGCCGTGCGTATCGTTGGACTAACCGGCCGCATACGTGAGGTGTGCGGCGGGGAGGAGCGGCACGGTGACCGTCATGGAGATTGACCAGATCGACACTGACAGGATCGAGATGGCCGACAGCAGCGACGAGCGGACCTTGGACATGATGTTCGAGTGGCTCGAGCAGATGCCCGTCCCCGAGTGAATCAAGGTCGAGATTGTCGAGGGACACATCTTCATGTCGCCGCAGCGGGACACTCGCTGGGACATCATCCTGGACATCATCGAGCAGCTGCGGACGGAATACCCGCGCAGGCGGATCAAGTCGGACGTCCGTATCGATTACCCCGGCCACCTGAACGGCTTCGCGACCGATGTGACCCTGATCGCGAAGGGTGCGGCCATGGACTCCAAGGGCCTGTGGCGCTGCCAGGACGTCGAGTTCGTCGCCGAGGTGATCTCGAAAGGCACGGCCGCGAACGACTACGGACCGAAGAAGCTGGCCTACGCGGCGGCCTAGGTGCCCGTCTACCTGATCGTCGACGCGTACGCCGGCAGGTGTCACGTCTTCACCGAGCCCAAGGACGGCGACTACCTCACCGAGTTGTCCGCGTCCTTCGGCAGGGAACTCGATCTGACCGACACCGTCGTGGGGCTGACGCTCAAGACCGACGAGTTCCCTCGCGACTGATACGGCGCCCGCTGCCTGGTTCCGGCAGGGCCAGGCACGCCGCCCCGCGCTCCGGCAGGCTGGCCGCATGAAGATCATCGTGATCGGAGCGACAGGAATCATCGGCCGCGCCGTGGCGGACGCCCTCGAAGCGCGGCATGAGGTCGTACGGGCCTCCCGCACCGGCCCCGTGGCAGTGGACATGGCCGACCCTGCCACTGTCGACCGGCTTTTCTCCACCGTCCAGGACGTCGATGCCGTCGTTTGCTGCGCCGCCTCCGGCGCCCTGACCCCGCTCGGCGGGGACGCGTCCGACGAGGAGTTCGCCACCGGCCTCGACGCCAAGCTCCTCGGCCAGGTCGCCCTCGTACGCCGCGCGTTGCGCCATCTGCGCGACGGCGGGTCCGTCACCGTCACCAGCGGTGTGTTCGACAAGCCCACCCCCGGCGGCGCCTTCGGCGCGCTGGTGAACGCTGGGCTGGACGCCTTCGTCGCGGCTGCCGCGATCGAGATGGAGCGCGGGCTGCGGGTGAACGCGATCCGCCCGGGGTGGGTGCGGGAGACCTTGGAGAAGCTGGGCATGGACCCCGCCGAGGGTACCCCCGCGGAGACCGTCGCCTCGGCCTATGTGCGGGTCATCGAGGGGGCGGAGCAGGGGCGGGTGATCGTGCCCGGGCAGGGCTGAGCCGCGGTCGGGACGCGCATCGTCAACAGGTAGACAGATCTGTCTGGTAGCTTTGATGGCGCACAGACAGACCTGTCTGTTCGGTTGTTGTCGTCGCGTTCGCCACAGCGGAGGAAAGCCGTGCGCACTCTCGTCGTCCTCGCCCACCCCGACCTCGACGCCTCCCGCGTCAACGCCGCCCTCGCCGAGGCCGCCCGGCCGGTGGAGGGCGTCACGCTGCACGACCTGTACGCCACCTACCCGGATCTGCGCATCGACGTCGAGCGGGAGCAGCGGCTGCTGCTGGAGCACGACCGGATCGTGCTGCAGTTCCCCTTCTACTGGTACTCGGCGCCGCCGCTGCTGAAGAAGTGGCTGGACGAGGTGTTCCTGCGCGGCTTCGCGTACGGCTCGAACGGCACCTCGCTGCGGGGCAAGGCGCTGCTCATCGCCACCACGGCGGGTGCGTCGGAGGAGATGTACCGGCGCGACGGGTTCAAGCGGTTCACGGTCGCCGAACTGCTGAACACCTTCGACGCGACCGCGAACATCACGGGCATGGCTTACGAGGAGCCGTTCGTCGTCCACGGCACGCACGGGCTGGACGACGCGGCGCTCGCCGCGCACCAGGAGCGCTACCGCGCGCTGCTGGCGTCCGGGGTGCCGCGGGAGCGTGACCTCGCCGTCGCGTAACAGGCGTAGGACAAGGGCCCGGCCGCTCGTATGCGGCCGGGCCCTTCTCCCGCATCCGGGGTGCTACACCCGCGCCGGGCACGCCTCCGCGACCAGCGCCCGCGCCGTCTCCCGCGCCGCCTCCGCGAACTCCGGCCGGGGCTCCAGCGCCGCCGCGGCCATCGCCCCGTCGACGACGAGCGAGATCTGGAGGGCGAGCCGCGCGGGGTCGGCGGCCCCGGCCGCCCGGGCCAGCTCGGTCAGCCAGGCCCGTACGGCGCGCTTGTGCTCGACGGTCGCGGCGTGCGTGTCGGTCCCCGGCTCCGACTCGCTCCCGGTCCTGACGAACGCGCAGCCGCGGAAGCCGTCCCGTACGGTCGCCGCGACCAGCGCGTCGAAGAGGCCGGTGAGCTGGTCGCGCGGATCGGGTCCGGCCGCCTCGGCGGCCTCGGCCAGGGCCCCGCGCCAGTGGGCGTCCGTCGCGCGCAGATAGGCCTGGACGAGTTCGTCCTTGCAGCGGAAGTGGGAGTACAGCGTCGCCTTGGCCACGCCCGACTCGGCGATGATCCGGTCCACTCCGACACCCCGTGCGCCGTGGGCGTCGAACAGCTCGGTCGCGGTGGACAGGATCCGGTCGCGGGCGGAGGGCCGGGTGCCGCTCATGGTGACGCTCCTCGGATGGGCCGGGGCGGCCGGAGGATACGGCCGATGCCCTCCAGCGTACAGACGGACCTGTCCGTGCACTGGAGGGCGAGGAGCACCGGGTGTGTGGGGGCGTCTCAGCCGTTGGCGAGCGCCTTCAGCCGGTCCAGCGCGCCGTTGAACAGGTTGTGGTCGCCGACCGTCGGGCCGGAGGAGGTGTACTGCCAGATGGTGTGGAAGCCCCAGCCCGCCGGCAGCTCACCGACGGAGGAGCCGTAGCGCGGGATCCACAGCGGGTTGACGGCGCCGAAGGCGCTGGAGTTGCCGGTGCAGCTCTTCCACCAGCTGGTGGAGGTGTAGATGACCGGGTCGCGACCGGTGCGCGCCTTGTAGGTGCTGGTGAAGTCCTTGATCCAGCTGACCATCGCGCTCGCGCTCTTGCCGTAGCAGGTGGCGCCGTAGGGGTTGTACTCCATGTCCAGCGCGCCCGGCAGCGTCTTGCCGTCCTTGGACCAGCCGCCGCCGTGGTCGACGAAGTAGTCGGCCTGGGCGGCGCCGGAGGAGTTGTCCGGCAGGGCGAAGTGGTACGCGCCGCGGATCATGCCGACGTCGTACGAGCCGTTGTACTGCTGGGCGAAGTACGGGTTGGTATAGCTGGTGCCCTCGGTCGCCTTGACGTAGGCGAACTTGACCCCGCTGCTCCAGAGGGTCGACCAGGCGACATTGCCCTGGTGGCTGCTGACGTCCACGCCTTCTACGGTGGCGAGCAGGTCGGACGGCGGTTCGCCGGTCGTGGAGCCGCCCTCGTGCTTGAGGATCTGCGAGCCCGCCCAGTCGTCCTCGGGGTGGGGGATGGCCTTCGTACCGCCGTCCACGGCGGCCGGGTCGTCGTCGGCGAACGCGGGACCGGACAGGGCGAAGGTCGCGGTGAGGAGAGTGGTGAGGAGGGCGGCGAGCAGGCCGATCAGCGCACTGGGGGTGCGCCGGGTGGGGCCGGGTCTGTGTACAGGCATGGCGTGCCTCCGAAGCCTCGGTGGGGGGAACGGGGAAGACATGCGGTCGGGCATGCGGTGGAGCATGCGATGGGGCATGTGATTGGAATGGCCATGTCATCAATGACGCTACGGGCGTAGATAGCGACGGGGAAGGGCTGGAGCGGGCTGCCGTTGGTCTAATCCTGCGAAATACTGATGGAGCTGCGGTAACAGCCGTGCGTGCAAGAAACTTTCACGATGTGAAAACCCGGAGAGGGCTCTGACGTGCACAACAACGGGGCAACGCCCCCCGAGGAGGGTGAGGGCGGCACCGTGGGCGGAATTGGTGTGGACCATGCGTTCCTGGCGCTGGAGCGGGAATTGGCGGTCTTCCTCCGCCGCGCCCGCGCCTCCTCGGGCGAATTGGCCCGCGAGGTCCACCCCGACCTGGAATCCGCCGCGTACGGGCTGCTGATGCGCCTGGAGGACGCGGGGGAGCAGCGTGCGACGGACCTCGCGGCCTACATCGGTGTGGGCAAGGCGACGATGAGCCGTCAGCTGCGCGCCCTGGAAGGGCTCGGGCTGGTGACCCGGGCGCCCGACCCGGCGGACGGCCGGGCCTTCCTGGTGCAGCTGACGGACGAGGGCCGGGCCCGCTTCCGGCGGGTCCGGATCGCGCGGCGCGCGCGGTACGCCCGTCGGCTCGCCGCCTGGGAGCGCAGCGAGGTCGCCGAACTCGCGCGGCTGCTGCACCGGCTGAACAGTACGCAGGAAGCCGACGAGCCCGGGCAGACGACCCGCGTGGAGCGGGACCTGTAGGGCGCTCATGTACGTCAGGATCGGCGAACCGCGCCGATCCGGCGACGTGGACGTGGCGACTGCGGTACCCGGCCCCCGGATGAGCCGGTGTCAGCCCTGCGGTTCGACGGCGTCGGCTACGGCTCGACGAGGACGGCCGCCGCGTCGTCGTGGGCCTTGCCCCGAGGGAAGGCCGTCCGGTCCGGGTCGGCGCGCTCCGCCGCCCGCACCCGGTCGATCAGCGCCTGCGGCCCCTCCTTGCGCAGCAGCCCGAGGCAGGCGGCCCAGTCGCCCTCGCGGAACACCTCGACCCAGCGCGACGCCCCGTCGGTGAGCGCCGCCAGCGCCCGTACCTCCGTACGGGGCAGGCTGCCGGTGACCGCCTTGGCGGCGACGGCCGGGTCGGCCGCGGCGGTGAAGAAGCCGCCCTCGAGGTTGCGCAGCGGGGCGACCCGCCGCCCCTCGGCGCGCAGCCGGTCGATGCGGTCGTCGAGCACGGCCGTCACCCCGCCCCCGGTCCGCTCGATGAGCAGGGCGGAGTCGGAGAGCACCAGGTACTCGACCCGGTCCGCGTCCCAGCGCGCCACGACCACGGTCGCCTGCGGGGTGAGGGGGTGAGAAAGGTCACAAGTTGAACGATGTGCCTCGGCGGTACGCGCGATCGCGTACGCGAGGCAGCCGGCCAGAGTCGTGTCCCACCGCGAACCGGCCAGTTCGAGCAGCGCACCACCGAGCCGGGCGGTGTACCAGGGCACGCCGTGGGCGCATCCGGCGTCGCCCTCGGGCGGAGTCACCCCGTCCAGCACCACGAGCGCGCCGCCGTGCCCGGACGCGGGCAGGGCCACGGAGGCGTAGTCCTCGTTGGGGCGCCGCGGATCGCCGGGGGCGGTCGCGAGTTCGATGCGCATGCGGTCAGTCTGCCGGACGGCCGCCGGTCGCTCCCGCTCCGGGGCGCGGTCGGGGAGGCGGTCGGAAGGACGGCCGGAAAGGCGCGCGGACAGGTCCGCGGGAAGGTGGGCAGGGGGATGCGCATCCTGCCAGGACGGGCAAGCGTTTTCCACCCCGGGAAATTCGGCCGCCGGGTATGGTCCGTGACGAAAGTTGGTGCTCAACTACGCAATGCGGTTCACTCGTTCGGGTGGGCCGGGTGGGTGATGCGCACCCGCCCCGGAGCCGTCCCTGGAAGGGTCGGATTCCCTACCAGAGGTGGGGAAACGCAGGAGTTGATGTGTCGTCACCTCTGGCACCACAGCGGTCTGGAACCACAGCGGTCGGGCGAGAAAAGATGGTGAGCACCGGTGCGGAAGAAGCGGCTTCGGGGCACCAAGCGCGAGCACATCAGCGAGCCCCGCGATCAGCGTGAGCAGGGGCACGCCCAGCGGGCCGGCGGGCTCCCCCCGACGGCAGAGCCCCCTCCGGTGGCAGAGTCCTCGTCGGCGGACGGATCCCCTCCGGCAGCCGGGTCCCCTTCGGCAGCCGGGGCCTCCTTAGCCGCGGGCTCCCCGCCCAGAGCCGCGGCCCCACAGCCGCCCCGGGGACGCCCCGCGCGCGTCCGCAACCGGCTGACCGCGTCCGTCGCCCTCGTCTCCATCGCCGTCCTCGCCGCCGGTGCCCCCGCCGTCCTCAGCGCCCTCGACGACGCCACCGAGGCCCAGAAGCTGGTCGACCTCGCCGAGGCCAACCGGGGCACGGTGGCCCTCGCGCACTCCCTCGCCGACGAACGCGACGCCATGACCGCCTTCGTCGCCGCTGGCCGCACCACCACCGCCGGCGGCGGCGTCTCCGAGGACCAGCGCGCCCGCGTCGACCGGCAGGTCGCCGAGGTGCGCGGAGAGGTTCCGGCCGCGCTCGCCGCGCGCTTGAGCACCCTCCCCGAGATCCGTCAGCAGGCTCTGACGGGCAAGGGCTCGTCCCTCGACGTCTTCGACGCGTACACCGAGGCCGTCCAGGCGCTGAACCGGGTCGCCGACACCCTCGCCCGCAAGCTCCCGGCCGACGCCGACACCGGACCCGCCCCCGCGCTGGCCCCGCTCGGCCGCGCCGTGGAGGAGGCGTCCGCCACCCGAGGGCTGCTGCTCGCCGCGCTCGCCGACCGCGGCGGCCGGGCCCCGCTGACCGCGGCCGCCCAGCGCACCCGGGTGCGCGAGCAGTCCGCGCTCGCCGACTTCCACCAGCTCGCCCCGGCCTCCGCGCGCGACGCCTACGACCGCACCGTCAACGGCACCGAGGTCACCACCGCCGAGCGCTACCTCGACCGGCTCACCGATCAGCCCCACCTCTCCGGCCAGGAGCTGTTCATCGACAAGAGCCGCCTCGAAGCAGCCCTGACCGCCCGCATCGACCGGATGCGCGGGGCCGAGTCCGCGCTCGCCTCCACCGAGATCACCCGGCTCGGGCAGCTGCGCGACGACGACGTCACCGCCCTCGAGGTGAGCATCGCCCTGGCCGGTGCCTGTCTGCTGCTCGCCCTCGGCACCAGCATCCACAGCGCCCGCTCGATGACCCGCCCGCTGGCCGCGCTGCGGCTCGGCGCCCGCCGGGTCGCAGCCGACCCGGCCGCCGAGGAGCCGATCGCCTACAAGGGCCGCAACGACGAGTTCGCCGACGCCGTACGGGCCGTCAACGAACTCCACCAGGCCGCGCTGCGCCACCACGAGCGGCTGACCCGGCTCGACGGCGACCGCACCCGGCTGGTCGGCGAGCGGCAGCGGCTGGCGGACGAGGCGGCCGAGCTGCGCGCCGAACGGGACGCGGTCGCCACCCGGCTGGAGGGGCTGCGCGCCCGGGTCCACAGCAGCTTCGTCAACCTGGCGCTGCGCAGCCTCGGGCTGATCGAACGCCAACTGGCGATCATCGAGTCCATGGAGGAGCGGGAGCAGGACCCCGACCGCCTCGAAACGCTCTTCCAGCTCGACCACCTCGCCACCGGCATGCGCCGCTACGGCGAGAACCTGCTGATCGTCGCGGGTTCCGAGCACCAGGCGAACCACCCGGGCCCGGTGCCGCTGCTGGACGTGCTGCGCGCCTCGATCAGCGAGGTCGAGCGGTACGACCGGGTGCACATCCAGTCGCTGCCGCCGCACGCACAGGTCGCCGGGTTCGCCGCGGACAGCGTCAGCCATCTGATCGCCGAACTGCTGGAGAACGCCACGACGTTCTCGCCGCCGGACGCGGCGGTGCAGGTGTCCGGCTGGCTGCTGGAGAGCGGCGAGGTCATGCTCTCCGTCCAGGACGAGGGCATCGGCATGACGCCCGAGCGGCTCACGGAGCTGAACGAACGGCTCGCCGACCCGGTCCCCGAGTACTGCCAGGGCCCGCAGCCGGACGATCCGCTGGGACTCGGCCTGTACGTGGTGACCCGGCTCGCCGCACGGCACGGCGTACGGGTGTCGCTGCGCGAGCAGCAGCCGGGCGGGGTGGCCGCCATCGTCGTCCTGCCCACCAAGATCCTCCCGGCGGGCCCGCCCGGCGCCGGACTCCCGCCCGCCCCGCCCGCCGCCGCGGGCGGCGCGCTCGGCGGCACCGGCCTGCCCGCCTTCCCGGGCGCCGCGGCCGAGGCCAACGGCAACACCCTCCCGGCCCACGGCCGTCCGTCCGTCCCCGCAGCGGCCGCCGAGCCGGAGGGCGCGCCCGCATCGGCCGTACCGGGCCAGCGCGGTGCGGCGGCCGCCGCCGCGGCGGATGTCGGCGACGCGGACCGTACGGACCGTACGGAGCGAGAGCCCGAGCCGGCCCCCGGCGAGCCGACCGCCACGGGCGTGGACGCGGGTCCCGAGGCGGTGTCGTGGGCGGCCCCCGGCGAGGCCTGGGCGGGCGCCGAGGACGAGGACCTGTACCTCATGGAGCCCACGCCGCCGCGCGGGCATCCGGCCCCCGGCGCGGGGGAGGAGCTGCCGGTCCTGCCGAAGCGCACCCCGAAGGCGTCCAGCGCCGACGAACCCACCGACTCCGCCGGGCCGGTCGTCGAGCGCACGATGGAGCTGACCGTGCCGGGCGGCGAGCAGCCGTTCGACAGCCGCGCCGTACGGCCCGCGGGCGCGGACGCCTGGGGTCCGGCCGGTCCCGCCGGGCCGTCGGAGCGGCGGGAGGAACCGGAGCCACCGGAGCCGCGGGATCAGCCCCGCGACCCGTACGCCATCGGCCCCGACCAGCACTCCCACGCCCCGGAGGCGACTGGCCAACTGCCCCGTACGGGCAAGGGACTTCCCAAGCGGACACCGCGGAACGTGGCCCGCCGCGACCTCGACCCGCAGGAGCGCACGGGGTCGGTGAACGCGGAGGAATTGCGGCGTAGGCTGGGCGGGTTTCAGCGCGGTGCGCGGGACGGCCGCCGGGACGCGGAGGCCGAGATCGCCACACGTGGCACGGCCGGACAGCGCGGCACGGACGGGCAGAGGGGAACGGACGGGCAGCGGGGCACGGCGCAAACGGGGGCGCAGGACGGGGGCGGCACGGTTGAGGAGGCACGCGGGTGAATGCGCCCAGTAGTACCTACGGGTTGAGTTCCCAGGCCCGTAATCTGCACTGGCTGCTGTCGAGCCTGGTCGAGGAGGTGCCCGGCGTCCGCTCGGTGGCGGTCGTCTCGTCCGACGGGCTGATGCTGCTGTCCTCCGACGCGCGGCACACCGCCGCCCCCGCGGGCCCGGCGTCCCAGGACGGCCCGAAGGGCTCCACCGCGGACCTCGCGACGATCGTGTCGGGGCTGGGCAGCCTGACGCTCGGCGCGGCGAAGCTGATGGACGGCGGCGGCGTCAAGCAGACGGTGGTGGCGATGGACGAGGGCAGTCTCTTCGTCATGTCGATCAGCGACGGTTCGCTGCTGGGGGTGCACGCCACGCCGGACTGCGACATGTCCGTCGTCGCGTACCACATGGCGCTGTTCGTGGGCCGGGCCGGGCATGTGCTCACCCCCGAACTGCGTTCGGAACTACGGAGGTCGCTGGAGTCGGCGCAGTGACGGCAGGGTCCGGCCGGGCCGCCCGCAGACCGGCCCGGGTGCGTCCGTACTCGCTCACCGGCGGCCGCACCCGCTCGGGACACGTGCTGCTGGTGGAGACGTTCGTGGCGTCGCTGGAGCCCGCGGACGGGCCGGTCGGTCCGGTCGAGCTGGTGCCGGACGGCACTCCGGGGGCGCGGATGCTGCCGGAGATACGGGCCATCATCGAACTGTGCCGCAGGATGCGTTCGGTCGCGGAGGTCTCCGCGATGCTCAAGATTCCGCTGGGCGTGGTGCGCGTCCTGCTCAGCGACCTCGCCGACCAGGGAAAGATCCGTGTGTACGGCACCGGGCGGGGCCCCGGACAGCCGGATCGCGCGTTGCTCGAAAGGGTGCTCGTTGGACTTCGCAGACTCTGAGACGATGACGGTGACGCCGCCGCATGTGTCGGAGATACCCGGCGCCGGTATACCCGGCGCCGAAGAACGGCTCCAAAGCTGGCAGACGGACCGCTCACGGGCGCCGATCGCCACCAAGATAGTGATAGCGGGGGGTTTCGGCGTCGGGAAGACGACGTTCGTGGGCTCGGTCTCGGAGATCACTCCGCTGCAGACCGAGGCCCTGATGACGCAGGCCAGCGAGGACGTGGACGACCTCGGCGCGACGCCCGAGAAGCTGACCACGACCGTCGCGATGGACTTCGGGCGGATCACGCTCGAATCCGATCTGGTGCTCTATCTCTTCGGCACCCCGGGCCAGCAGCGGTTCTGGTTCATGTGGGACGACCTGATGCGCGGGGCGATCGGGGCGGTCGTGATGGCCGACACCCGGCGGCTGGAGGACAGCTTCCCGGCGCTGGACTACTTCGAAAGCCTCGGCCTGCCGTATGTGGTGGCGGTCAACCACTTCGAGGGGACCCCGCTCTACGGCCCGGAGGACGTCCGGGACGCCCTCTCCGTATCGCCGAAGGTACCGGTGGTGACGATGGACGCCCGGCAGCGGGTCACGGTGGTGGACGCGCTGCTCGCGCTGGTGGGTCACGCCGTTGACGTTTCACCCCAGTGAACTAACCTCGGCTCCGCTCGCGGAATGGAATGCCCCGTTCCTCTTCCTGTCCTGAGCCTGAGAGAGAGTCACGTCATGCGGAAGATACTCATCGTCGGAGCCGGCCAGTCCGGCCTCCAACTCGCCCTCGGTCTCCAGGCCGAGGGCTACGAGGTCACGTTGATGGCCAACCGCACGGCTGACGAGATCCGCTCCGGGCGCGTCATGTCCACGCAATGCATGTTCCGCACCGCGCTGCAGCACGAGCGGGACCTGAAGCTCAACTTCTGGGAGGACCAGGCGCCGCGCATCGAGGGCCTCGGCGTGTCCGTCGCCGGACCGCCGACGCCCGAGGGGCCCCACTCCCGCGCCGTCGACTGGGTCGGGCGGCTCGGCGGGTACGCCCAGTCCGTCGACCAGCGGATCAAGATGGCGGGCTGGATGGAGCTGTTCGAACAGCGCGGCGGCCAACTGGTCATCCACGGTGTGGCCGTATCCGACCTGGACTTCTTCACCCAGAGCCACGATCTGGTGCTGGTGGCCGCGGGCAAGGGCGAACTGGTCTCGCTCTTCGGCCGCGACGCCGCCCGCTCCCCGTACGACACCCCGCAGCGCGCGCTGGCCGTCAGCTACGTGCACGGTCTCGGCCCGCGCCCCGAGCACCCGGACCTCGACGCGGTGCGCTGCAATCTGGTCCCCGGCGTCGGCGAGCTGTTCGTCATGCCGACCCTCACCATCAGCGGACGCGCCGACATCCTCTTCTGGGAAGCCGTCCCGGGCGGCCCGGCCGATGCCTTCCACGGCGTCACCGACCCGTCCGACCACCTGGCCACCACGCTGGAGCTGATGGAGCGGTTCACCCCCTGGGAGTACGCGCGGGCCACCAAGGTCGAGCTGACCGACGCGGGCGGCACGCTCGCCGGACGGTACGCCCCGACCGTACGCAACCCGATCGGCGAGCTGCCCGGCGGCGGCCTGGTGCTCGGCGTCGCCGATGTCGTGGTCGCCAACGACCCGATCACCGGCCAGGGCTCCAACTCGGCCGCCAAGTGCGCCGCCTCCTACCTGGACAGCATCGTCGCCCACGGCGACCGGCCGTTCGACGCGGCATGGATGCGGGAGACCTTCGACCGCTACTGGGCGACCGCCCGGCACGTCACCAAGTGGACCAACACGATGCTGGCCCCGCCGCCCGGGCACATCGTGGAACTGCTCGGCGCGGGGGGCGACCTGCCGCCGGTGGCCGACCGGATCGCCAACGGCTTCGACGACCCGGCCGACTTCGAAAACTTCTTCTACGAACCGGAGAAGACGGCGGCCTATCTCGCCTCCCTGCACCCAGTGGACGAGGCGGACGCCGAGGCCTCCTGACCCCGGGCGGCTAGCCTCGGGCCGGCCCCGGACGGACCACACCCTGTACCGGATTGGACGCCAGCGGGGAGAGCCGCACCGTGGTGCCGGGCCGGGGCGCCTGCACCACCTGGCCGCCTCCCGCGTAGATCGCCACATGGCTCGCGCCCTTGTTGTAGATCACCAGGTCGCCGGGGCGGATCTGGCTGAGCGAAATCCTCGGCAGCCGCCGCCACTGCTCCTGGCTGGTGCGCGGAATGGTGCGGCCCGCGTGCGCCCATGCCTGGGAGGTCAGTCCCGAGCAGTCGAAGGAGTTCGGCCCCTCGGCGCCCCACACATACGGCTTGCCGATCTGGTTGAGCGCCCACCGCAGCGCCCGCTGCCCGGCCGACGCCGAGGCCATCGGAAGCCGCCCGGGGGTCTTCGGCACCACGGGGGTGGTGGCCGTGCCGCCGCCCGTGCCGCCCGTGCCGCCCGTGCCCCCGGCCGGGCCGCCCGGGGGCTGAGCGGTGTCCGCGCCCTGACCGCCGGCGTCCTGACCGCCGCCCGTGCCCGTGCCCGTGCCCTGGTCCTGGCTTTGACCCTGGCCCTGGCCCTGGTCCTGGCCGGGGTCCGGGAGGGGCGGCGGGGCCGCGGCGCCCTGGGCCCGGCGGGTGGCCCCGCCCAGCGCCCCGGAGGCGAGCAGCTTGCGCTGCCGCTTCTCGGTCTCCTCGCGCTCCTTCTCCGCCACCTGGGTGATCTGGCGGGCGGTCAGCGAGGCGAGCATCTTCTCAATCTTCGTCAGCCGCTTCTTGACCTTGTCGCGCTGTTTCTTCTTCTTCGCACTCAGCGACAGCTGCTTGTCCAGGGCGGCCCGGGCCCGGGTGGCGAGGGCGTCGGCGTGCCGCTCGCCCTTGGTCAGCCGCTCCACCACGGCGGCCTCCCGGCCCGCCGCCCGGTCCAGCTCGCGCGCCTGGTCGACGGCGTCCTCCGGATGCGGGGTGAGCAGCGTCAGCAGGAAGGTGTACGCGGAGAGCTGGGTGTGGCCCTGGTACTGCTGACGGGCCAGCCGCCCCGCATCCTCCCGGCTGGCGGCCAGGTCGGTGCGGCTGCGGGCGAGGTCGTCGGTCAGCTCCCGGGTCTTCGCCCGCTGTCTGCGCAGCTTCTCCTCGGTCGCGTTGTACGCCTCGGTCGCCTCCTCCGCCTTCCGGTACAGCGTCTTGAGCTGCGTGAGCAGCCCGGCGACGGACCGGTCGGCGGGCCGCGCGGAAGGCTGGGCGGGGGCGGCCGTGGCCGCCGGGACGGGCGGGACGAGCGCGGCGGCGGCGGTGATCGCTGCCGCGCAGACCGAGCCTACGATCCGTCCTGACACGGGCTCACACCTCCGGCTGCGGGAACGGGGTCCGACGACCACCTCAGCAGGAACGCGGCGTGACAGTCGTATCTTCTGGGGAATGATGGGCAAGTCGGCCCAATACGGTCACCCGTGTGGAGGGCGATCGCGGGCGGTGGAGCGCCCTTCGGGCGCATCGTTCAGCGGCTTCGGGCGCGCCACTCCGCGGTTTTCGGGCGCGCCGCTCAGCGCCCTTCGGCCCCGCCGCCTCAGCGGCCCTCGGCCACGCCGCTCAGCCCGGCTTGGACCACGGCCACTTCGGTCCGCTGCCCGGCCTGCCCTCCGGGTCGTACTCGTAGGCCCAGCCCCGGATCAGCCCCAGCCGCCGGGAGGTGCCCGCCGGGACGCGGCGGTAGACGTACACGGTCGGCGGCCCGCCGTCCTCGTCCGGGACCGGCACCTCGTACGTCTTCGGCGGCTGCCCCGTGGCGCCGACCAGCACCGGCAGCACCCGGCCGTCCAGCGGCCCGCCGACGAACGGCGTCTCCTCGCTCCTCACCGCACCACCCTCACCGCGTCCGGGGCTTCACAGCAGATGCCGCGCCTCGTCGAACACCGGCGCCACGCGCCGCACCAGCGCGCCCACCGGTCCGTGCGCGGGCTCCGCGGCGAGCGCCGCCCGTATCACCCGGGCCGCTTGCGGATCGGTCGCCGCGGTGGCGGTCAGCAGCGCCACGAAGTGGTCCACCAGCCAGTCCCGCAGTTCCCGGGCCGACGGCTGCTTGTTCTCGTCCAGCCAGATCAGCGAGGCCGCCTCGACCGCCGTGATCCAGGTGCGCACCATCATCCGCAGCCGGGCGCCGGGTTTCTCGGCGGGCTCCTCGGCCGTCAGGTGCAGCAGGATCTCCTCGGCCGCCGCCCGCCGCACCTCGTCCACGATGGCGCTCGTCCGCGAGGTCTCGGCCACGCTGCCACCGTGCAGCAGGGCGCTGAACCCCGCGTCGTGCTCGTCCACGAAGCTGAGATAGCGGTCCAGCACGTTGCCCAGGCGGCCGCTGAGCGGGCCGGTCCGCGGCTCCTCGAAGCACCCCTCCAGCTCGTCGGCGGCGCTGCGCAGCGCCGCCTCGTACAACTGCTGCTTGCCGCCGGGGAAGTAGCGGTAGACGAGCGGGCGGGAGGCCCCGGCGGCCGAGGCGACATCGTCCA
>NZ_JBIBJI010000002.1:927339-997896 GCF_042958345.1 Streptomyces sp. NPDC007983 | reverse complement strand
CGCGGGGGTAAACACCCCCGGGGGCCCCGGATTCCCACCCCCCCCCGCCCCCCCCCCCCCCGGCGCCCCCCCCCCCCCCCCCGGGCGGGGGGGGGGGGGGGGGGGGGGGGGGGGCCCCCCCCCCCCACGGCCGTGCCGTCACCGGGGGGTGTCAGCCCTGCTGTTCCCGGATGCCGTTGACCCGGCGGGGCAGCCCGAGCGGGTTGTCGTCGCGCAGCTCCGGCGGGAGCAGCGCGGGCGGCGTGTCCTGGTAGCTGACCGGCCGCAGCCAGCGCTCGATGGCGGTGCCGCCGACCGAGGTGGAGGTGGAGGTGGTCGCCGGGTACGGGCCGCCGTGGTGCTGGGCGGGGGCAACGGCGACGCCGGTCGGCCAGCCGTTGACCAGGACCCGGCCCGCGAGCGGGGTCAGCTCGGCGATCAGCTCACCGGCCCGGCCCTCGGTGCCCTCGGCCTCGGCGGCGGAGATCTGGACGGTGGCGGTCAGGTTGCCCTGGAGGCGGCCGAGGACGGCGGTGATCTCGGCGTCGCTCTCGTACCGGGCGACGACGGTCACCGGGCCGAAGCACTCCTCCAGCAGCACATCGTGCGGGCCCTGCTCGGCGAGGCGCGCGGCCGGGACGGTGAGGAAGCCGGGGCTGACGCTGTGCTCGCCACCGGAGCCCGGGGTCACCGGAGCCTCGACGTCCGCCAGCTCGGCGCGCTCCTTGACCCCGGCGACGAAGTTGTCGCGCATGCGGTGGTCCAGGAGCACCCCGGCGTCGGTGTTGCTGACGGCCTCGGTGAGCGACTTGACCAGCGCGTCACCGGCCGCGCCCGCGGGCGCCAGCACGAAGCCGGGCTTGGTGCAGAACTGGCCCACGCCCAGCGTCATCGAACCGCCGAGCCCGGAGCCGATCTGGTCACCGCGCTCGGCGGCGGCCGCCTCGGTGACCACGACCGGGTTGAGGCTGCCCAGCTCGCCGTGGAAGGGGATCGGCACCGGCCGGGCGGCCGCGGCGTCGTAGAGGGCGCGGCCGCCGCGGATCGAGCCGGTGAAGCCCGCGGCGGCGATCAGCGGGTGCTTGATGAGTTCGATACCCGCGTCGAAACCGTGCACCACGGAGATCACGTCGGCGGGCAGCCCGTGCTGCTCGGCGGCGCGGCGCAGCGCGGAGGCGGCCACCTCGGAGGTCGCGGGGTGGTCGGGGTGCGCCTTGACGACGACCGGGCAGCCCGCGGCGAGGGCGCTGGCGGTGTCGCCGCCTGGCACGGAGAAGGCCAGCGGGAAGTTGCTGGCGGCGTAGACGGCGACGACGCCCAGCGGCAGCTTGTAGCGGCGCAGATCGGGCCACGGCGGGGTCTGGGTGGCGTCGGCGTGGTCCACGTGGACGTCGAGGAAGGCGCCCTCGTCCACGATCTTCGCGAAGGACCGGAGCTGGTAGCTGGTCCGGGCCAGCTCGCCGGTGAGCCGGGCCGGGCCGAGCGCGGTCTCGGCGTCGGCGGCCTCGACGATCGTGTCACGGGCCTCGTCGAGAAGATCGGCGGCGGTGCGCAGGAAGGCGGCGCGCACCGTACGGTCGGCGAGGGAGCCGCGTGCGGCGTCGGCCGCCCGCACCACCTTGTCGACCTCCTCCGCCGTGGCTTCGACCGCTACCTGCTCACGCTGCTTTCCGGTTCGGGGGTCGACGCTCCACACTGGTGCTGACACCGCGGATTCCTCCTGCTGTGTTACCGCTGCTTGCGTCTCGCACATCGACTGTTGTTCGATATGCTGAACGCTGTCCCGGTTGATGAATTCCATCGGGACTCTATGGCTGGTCGAACAGAGGGGTCAAGGCGATGACAGCTGCCGAGACGGGCGGGGCCCAGGTCAAGTCGGCGGTCCGCACGGTCGAACTGCTGGAGTTCTTCGCCGGCCGGCCCGGGATGCACAGTCTGGCATCCGTGCAGGAGGCCGTGGGCTACCCCAAGTCGAGCCTCTACATGCTGCTGCGCACCCTGGTCGAGCTGGGCTGGGTGGAGACGGACGCGACCGGCACCCGGTACGGCATCGGGGTGCGGGCGCTGCTCGTCGGCACGTCCTACATCGACGGCGACGAGGTCGTGGCCGCGGCCCGGCCCACCCTGGACCGGCTCTCGGACGACACCACCGAGACCATCCACCTCGCACGGCTCGACGGCACCAACGTGGTCTACCTCGCCACCCGCCAGTCCCAGCACTATCTGCGCCCCTTCACCCGCGTCGGCCGCCGCCTCCCGGCCCACTCCACCTCCCTGGGCAAGGCGCTGCTGGCCACGTACACCGACGAGCAGGTGCGCAAGCTGCTCCCGGAGACGCTGAGCCCGCTCACCGAGCACACGCTGACCGACCGCGAGAAGCTGATCGAGGAGCTGCACCTCATCCGCGAGCAGGGGTACGCGGTGGACCGCGAGGAGAACACCCTGGGCCTGCGCTGCTTCGGCATCGCCATCCCGTACCGCACCCCGTCCCGGGACGCCATCAGCTGCTCGGTGCCGGTGGCCCGGCTCACCGCGACCCATGAGCAGATGATCAAGGACGCGCTGTTCGACGCCCGCGACCGCCTCACCCTCGCCACCCGCCGCCTCTGACACGCCTGCCCCGAGGGGCTGACATCGGGCGTGCGGAGTGGTCTCCTGTGACCGGCCGAAGCCGAGGCGGCTGTCAGGGGCCGGGAGAGGAGACCGCCGTGGAGTACGCACGACTGGGCATGTCGGGGATCAAGGTGTCGCGGATCTGCCTGGGCATGATGAGCTACGGCGACCCCTCGTACCGGGCGTGGCAGCTGGACCTCGACGCGTCCCGGCCGATCGTGCGGCGGGCGGTGGAGAGCGGGGTGACGTTCTTCGACACCGCCGACATGTACGCGGTCGGCCGCAGCGAGGAGATCACCGGCGAGCTGCTGGCCGAGTGTTTTCCGCGGCGCGACGACTATGTGCTGGCCGCCAAGGTCTACAACCCGATGGGCCCGGGCCCCAACGACCGGGGGCTGTCGCGCAAGCACATCCTGGCCGGGATCGACGCCTCGCTGCGGCGGCTGGGCACCGACCATGTGGACCTGTACCAGATCCACCGCTACGACCATGAGACGCCGATCGAGGAGACGATGGAGGCGCTGCACGACGTGGTGCGCGCCGGGAAGGCCCGCTACATCGGCGCGTCCTCGATGTACGCGTGGCAGTTCGCGAAGGCCCAGCACACGGCCGACGCGCACGGCTGGACGCGGTTCGTCTCCATGCAGAACCACTACAACCTGCTGTACCGGGAGGAGGAGCGGGAGATGAACCCGCTCTGCCTGGACCAGGGCGTCGGCGTCATCCCGTGGAGCCCGCTCGCGCGCGGCCTGCTGGCCGGGACCCGCGACCGGGACCGCACCGGCTCCACGACCCGCGCCGCCAACGACCCCCTGGTCGAGCGGTGGTACGCGGACGCCGACTTCGACATCGTCGACGCGGTGCGCGCGGTCGCCGGGGAGCGCGGCGTCTCCCCCGCCCAGGTCGCCCTGGCCTGGCTGCTCAGCCGCGCCGCCGTGACGGCGCCGATCGTCGGCGCCACGAAGCTGTCCCATCTGGAGGACGCGGTGGCGGCGGTGGACCTGACCCTCGACGACGACGAGATCGCCCGCCTGGAGGCCCCCTACCGCCCCCGGGCCATCATGGGCCACCAGTAGGCCACACTCCCCACGCGCGCGCCGCCGGGCGGGCTCCCCCGGCGGCGCGCATGCGGGCCGCAGGCCCGGCAGGGCGCCGGGCCGGGGTTCAAGGGGCGGAGCCCCTTGGATCGGGAAGGGGCGGGGTGGGGAAATACACGTCTCCCCGGCGGCGGCGCTCAGTTCATGGTCGAGCCGACCTCCGTATCACCGGCGACCACGAGGAAGCTGGTGACGGGCAGCGAGCCGTCCTGCCGCCGGGCGCCGTACGCCGTGCCCGGTTCGGTGGTCACGAACGGCGGGGTGATCGAGGCGTCGGGCTTCCAGTTGTTGCCCCGGGAGACCGCCGACTCCCCGGTGTCGGCCTGGCCGCGTTCGTTGCCGACGGCGAGGTTCTGCTGGAGCAGCACGCGGGAGTCGGGGAAGGAGTAGCCCCGGCCCTGGTTGGCGTAGGCGGTGGTGCGCAGCAGCCGCAGGGCGCCGGTGTTGCCGCCCGCCGTGAAGCCGTTCTTGGAGTTCTTCCAGGCGGCGGACGCCCGGACGACATGAGCGGGGGTGGGCGCCGAGCCGGTGTCGGCGCCGAGCTGGAATCCGCTGCCGTCGCCCTCGAAGTCGCGGATGCCCCAGCGGTTGATGCCGTTGCCCCAGGCCCAGGAGTGGTCGATGGCGACGGGGCTCGCCCACATCCACAGGTCGAGGCCGTCGTCGCTGTTGTCGAAGAAGCGCGACCCGGTGATCACGTTCCCGGAGCCGGAGCCATGGGTGATCGCGATGCCGTCGGCCCTCTTGCCGCCGGTGGCGTCGTCGTGGTTGCCGTAGGAGTCCAGGTTCCGGATGAGGTTGCCGTCGGTGTTGTCACCGCGGAGGGTGAACCCGGTGTCGCCGTTGCCGCGGGTGGTGAGGTTGTTGAAGACGCCGCGCGAACAGGAGGTGCAGACCAGGCCGCTGCCGGGGGCGTTGCGCAGTTCGAGGCCGGAGACGGTCCAGTAGTCGGCGCTCAGGGAGAGCAGGGGGGCGCCCTCGCGGAGCCGGGAGCCGTCGATCCTGACCTTCTCGCCCCGGTACGGCCGCAGCTGGACGCGGTCCCCGGCGGTGCCGCTCACGGAACTGCGCAGGGTCCGGGTCGGGTAGTACGTACCGCCGCGCACCTCGATGGTGGTGCCGGGCTTGGCCACGGCGAAGGCCTTCTCCAGCGTGCGGTACGGAGCTGCAGGGGTGCCAGCCTGGCTGTCGTTGCCGCCGGGCGCCACGTAGATGGTGGTCGGAACGGCGCTCGCGCCCTCGGGGGAGGCGGTCAGGTACACCCCGGCCACGGCGGAGGCCACGATCACGGCGCTCCCGAGCGACAGGGTGCGGTCCTTGCGACGGCGGTGGCGACCGCGGCTTCGCCTCACTCTCATGGCAACTCCTGTTCTGCGTCGAGAGAGCGGGCCGTGGGATCCTGAACGACCCGCTCCATGGCGTAGTTGCCGCCGGTCCAGATTAGGTTGCCGCCGTCTGGAGGATTCTCAGATTACGGAATCGCGATCGTCCAGCGATAGGCCATGGCAACTCTTGATCATTCTGCGACCTGCATTGCCCGGCAGTCCAATTGGAGTTGACCAGAACATCGACAGGGAAGGGGAGGCCGGGCGGGGCCAGTTGACGCCCGGCCGCCCCTGCTCAGGGTGCCGGCGAGGCCGTCAGAGGCGGCCCGCGCCCGCGTCCTTGCCGACGATGCCGGGCACCGCGCGGGGCGCGTCGACGCGCGTGCGCAAGCTCGGGGTCCAGCCCGCGTCGCCGCCCAGCTGCTCATCGGGGACGCCCGCGTTGTGGAGGGCGAGGAGATCGGCCGGCTTGCCGCCCACCTCGTTGTTCTTCGCGGTCAGCGCCGTGCCCTTCCACTTCTTGATGATCTTCGCGGGGTCGGCGGAGGACGGCACCGTGAAGGCGTTGGCCTCGGCGACGAGCTGGGACTCGACCCCGATGCCCCAGCTGTACGCGTAGCCGCTCCGGGGCGCGACGAAGTGGTTGTTGTACACGTCGACCTTGCCGAACCGCACGCGCGGCGCGCGCTCCACGATGTTCTTGAACAGGTTGTGGTGGAGCGTGACGCGGAGCTTGCCGCGGTCCGTGGCGCCCGCGCTGTCGCTGTTGCCGATCATCAGCGTCTTGTCGTGGTCGGCGAACACGTTCCAGGAGGCGGTGACGAGGTCGGCGCCGCGCACCACGTCCAGTTCACCGTCGTGCTGCTGGTAGAGGCGGCCGTAGTAGCTGGGCTGGGCGCTGTCGGGGCGGCGGCCGTCGGTGAAGGTGTTGTGGTCGACCCAGACGTGGGTGGAGCCGTACACCACCAGGTTGTCGTACTCGGAGTTCCAGTTGCCGTCGTCGCCGTCGGCCGGGTCCCAGGCGGGGAAGCAGTCGAAGGCGTCCTCGAAGGTGAGGTTGCGGACGATGACGTTGTCCACGCCCCGGATCTGGAGGCTCGCGCCCAGCAGCTTGGCGTTCCGGCCGACGCCGAGGATGGTCGTGTTGGAGCCGACCTTCAGCTCGACGCGCTCGTACTGCCGGGCGGCGGACGCGGCGCGGGCGTCCTCCTGCGGGCCGGACGGGGCGGCCTTGCCCCAGGTGGCCGGGTCGTACGCGGTCAGGTACGCGTCCAGGGAGTAGCCGTCGGTCGCGTAGTCGGCGCAGGACAGCGGCTTCCCGGCGTCGTCGGTGTTGGCGTCGATCGTTCCCTTGACGTAGATCAGCCTCGGGGTCGGGTCGCCGTTGCCGAGGGCCTTCACCAGCTCGGCCCGGCCGGTGACCGTGAAGGTGTGCGCCTTGTCGGCCTTGGCGCCGCCGGTCGTGCCGCCGTCGGCGGAGGCCCAGCCGTCACCGGCCGGGAGGGCGCCGATCCGGGGCGTCTGGGCGGCTGCCGACGGGCCCTGGGCCACGCCGAGGGCGAGTGCGGCACAGCCGAGCACGGCGGCCACGCGGGCATGACGTCTGAACATGATGACTCCTGGAGACGGGGGACGGGGAAGGCGGTGGCTACCAGGTGATCCAGCTGTCCGGGATCGCGGCGTCCAGCCGCCGGACGTCGCGCGGCCGCAGCACCCGCCGGGCCGCCAGCTCGCGCGCGACGAGCCGGGCCACCTCGATCGCGCCGTGCGGCTGGAAGTGGGTGTTGTCCTGGACCCCGGCCGGGTAGTTGGGCGACTCCCCCGGCTCCAGCCAGTTGAAGCAGTCCTGGGTGGCCACGGGTCCGAGCCGCTGCCACAGCGCGATGCTGGATGCCTGGATGTCAAGGAGCGGCACGCCTTCGGCGCTGGCGAGACGGCGTACGGCGTCAGGGTACGCGCCGTGGGTGGGCAGGGCGTTGCCCGCCGCGTCGAACTTGCGGCGCTCCACGGAGGTCAGCAGCACGGGGTGCGCGCCGCGCTCGCGCGCGCCGTCGAGGTAGAGCCGCAGATACTGCGGATACGTGGTCTGCGGATCGGTGCCGCGCGCCGGGTCCTCGGTCTTCTCGTCGTTGTGGCCGAACTGGACGAGGAGGAAGTCGCCGGGGCGGAGGGCGGCCAGGATGGGGGTGAGCCGCCCCTCGTCGTAGAAGCTCTTGGAACTGCGGCCGTTGACGGCGTGGTTGGCGACCGTGAAGCGGTCGTCCGCCAGGAAGAACGGCAGGGCCATGCCCCAGCCGGTCTCGGGCGCGGCGGTGGGCTGCTTGGTCGCGGCGGTGGAGTCGCCCGCGAGGTAGACGGTGGTGCGGGCCTTTGTGGCGGCGGCCGCCGCCGTGCCGGGGGCGGCGAGGGCGAGCGGCAGCGCGGCGAGGGAGGCGGCCGCGCGTCTTCGGGTCAGGGACATGACGAGACCTTTCGTACGAGGCGGGGCCGGGGCGGCCGCCGGTGCGGTGCGGCCGCCCCGTACCCGCGCGGGGACCGCTATTTCCGGTGCTTCTTCCAGTCGGCCTGGGCCTTGTTCAGCTCCCCGGCGACCTTGTCGCAGAAGGCCTTGGCGGTCATCTGGCCGAGCAGCACCTTCTGGAAGGCGGGCTCGTTGTCGGCCTTGCTGATGTTGTTCCAGTCCGGGAGGTAGTACGGCAGCTGGACGACCTTCGTCTGCGGGTCGTTCAGCGACTCCAGGGCGGCCTTGGTCGGCGGCGCCTGGTTGATCCAGGCGTCGTCGGCGGCGCCGACGTTGGCGGGGATCGCGCCGACGTCCTCGTTCCAGAGGCTGTTCATCTCCGGGGAGGCGGCGAACTCGATGAACTTCCAGGCGGCCGCCTTGTTCTTGCTCGCCTTGAACAGGCCGAGGCCGTCGACCGGGTTGGAGACGATCGTGCGCGCCGACCCGGCCCGGGACGGCGGCAGCGGTATGCCCGCGATCTTGTCCTTGCCGAGCTGCTTCACATGGTCGACGTAACTGCCGAGGTTGTGCTGGAGCATGCCGATGTCGCCCTGGTCGAACTGGGCGACCATCTTGGCGAAGTCGTTGTTCAGGTCGGCGGAGGGGGTGGCCTTCTTGAAGAGGGCGACGTACTTCTCCAGCGCCGCGACGTTCTTGGGGTCGTTCAGCGTCGTCTTGTCGCCGTCCCAGAACGAGGAGATCCCGGACTGGGCGTACATCATGTCCAGCGCCTGGGCGATCGAGCCCGCGCCGCCGCGCAGGGTGAAGCCGAACTTGTTCTTGCCCTTGTCGGTCAGCTTGTCGGCGGCCTTGTAGAAGGCGTCCCAGGTCGTCGGGGCGGCGAGTCCGGCGGACTTGAACAGGTCGGTGCGGTACCAGAGGGTGCCCTGGTTGGCCGAGGTCGGGACGGAGAACAGCTCCTCGTCGTCCCCGCCGGCCGCGCGGACGCTGTCCACCATGTTCTTGATCAGCTTGCCCTTGAGGGGGCTGTCCTCGATGCGGTCGGTGACCGGGTCCAGGGCGCCCTGGGCGGCGATGTTCGCCAGGTACGCGGTGCCGACGCCGCCGACGTCGGGGAGGCTGTCGCCGCCGCTCTGGATGGCCGTGTCGTACTTCGACTGCACGTTCGTGATCGGGATCGGAACGTACTTGACCTTGATGTCCGGGTTCTTGTCCTCGAACTTGGCGATGATCTTCTTCCAGACCGCCGTCCGGGGGCCGCCGTTGTTGTCCCAGAACGTGATCGTGCCCTTGCCGGACCCCTCCTCCCCGGTGGTCGACCCGTCGTCACCGCACGCGGTGGCGGTGAACGCGAGGCTGAGGACGACGGCGACGGCCGCGGCGGCTCTGTGGTGCGGGGATGGTTGCTTCATGATGCGCATCTCCTGGTGTGTTGGGGTGCCCAGCCGTCCGTCCCCGCGAGGTAGTCGGCGACCTCGTGGTGCGCGGCGTCGGCCTCGTTCATCTGCGGCCGTCCGGCGGCGGGGTCCGGCCCCGCCGCGCCCGGTCCGGTGTTGCGGTACTCGGTGAAGCGCGCCTCCTGCCACGGGAATCCGCTCATGTCCGTCCAGGGGGCGGACTTGACCGCGGCGGGGAGGCGCGTATCGCGGATGAGCACCTGCGCGACCGCGTCCGGCTCCCCGCCGGGGTGCCACGGGCGCCCGAGGTGGAAGGTCTGGTCGGGCGCGTCGCTGACGACCCGGCTGCGGGTGATCAGGAAGCCGTAGGGGTTGCCCTTCCAGGTGCTCGCGGCGGTGATGTAGCCGTTGTTGGTGTCGCTGCCGCGGGAGAGTGCCCTGATGGTGGAGCGCTCGATGACGGTGGTGGCGCGTCCGTAGATGAAGTCGACGTCGCCCTCGATGTACGAATTCTGGATGTACACCCGGCTGTTCGTCGTCAGCTTCGGGCTGTCCGTCATCAGGGTGTCCTGGTTGCCCTTGAAGGCCGTGTCCCGGAAGACGATCCGGTCGCCGGTCGTCTTCATGGCCAGCGCCTGTTCGCCCTTCAGGTCGTGGGCCGCCTCGTCGAAGTCGTTGACGAAGGTGAGGTGGCGGGCCGTGACGTCGCTCGCCGCGATGAGAACGGTGGCGCTGCCGGTGGATCCGCCGTACTCGGCGGGGGTGTCGTGGACGATGGTCGTGTCCGCGCGGTGCCTGCCGGTGCCGAGGAGGGTGAGGTGGGGCTTGTCGGCGGGGATGCGGACCTGTTCGCGGTAGGTGCCGGGGGCGATGGCGAGCGTGACGGGCCGGTCGTTCCCGGCCGGTACGGCGTCGACGGCGGCCTGCACCGTGCGGAAGTCGGCGGAGCCGTCGGCTGCGACGTGCAGAATGCGCGCATGCCGCGCGTCGGCGCTCGCGCTGGGCGCGCCGCCGAGGAGTGCGAGCAGGGCGGCCGCCACCAGGGTGAGCGCCGTCGTGGGCACGGTGCGTGGCCGAGTGCGGGCCGTGTTGTGCCCACCCGTTCCTCCCCCAGCTACCGCTGGGAGGTGCCCCCTCCGCGGAACGCCTGCCCACAACACGGCGCCGGAGCCACCGGTTTCGGGAAACATCTCCATCACTCGGGTCCGTCCGTCACTCGGAAGTCGGCGAAGGTGGCGTGGCCCGCCGGGCCGCGCCCCGGCGGGGCGGTGGCGAACAGGCCCAGCAGGGCGCCCACCCACCGCCACGGCGTGGCGGCGAAGACGGGCCCCGACGGGCGGAAGCCGTCGCCCGTGTCGGCCGAGAAGCGGCAACGCGCGCCGGGCGCGACCTCGATACGGAGGCGGGCCCGGGCGCCGGGGGCCGGGCGGGGGCGCTCCGCTTCGCGTTCGCGCTCCATGCTCACGCCGGCGAAGCGGTGGACCAGGCGGACGCCGTCCGCCACCCGCTCCAGGCCGATCCAGCCGAACGCGTCGCCCAGCACCGCCAGCCCGGCCTTGGCCCCCTCGGCCTCGCTCTCCAGCGCCAGGTCGGCCGTGACCGTGAAGCACTCGGCGGGCAGCCGCTGCACCAGGACGTTCGGCAGCTTCCGCAAGTCCTCGGCCGCATCGGCCCGGTGGCAGGTCAGCCACAGCCCGGAGCCGTCGTGCGGGGTCGTCCAGCCCGCCACCGGGTTGGCCGTCCAGGACCATTGGGGGCCGTACCGGCCATGGGGGAAGGCGTCGTCCACGGCGGGGGCCTGGATCTCCGCTGTGGTCCCCTTCGGCTTGCGGTACCACGCCACCGGCTCGCCCTCGTCGCCCGCCACCGGCCAGCCCGCGTCGTCCCATCGCATCGGCTGGAGGTGCACCACGCGCCCGTAGGCGCCGCGCTGCTGGAAGTGGAGGAACCAGTCCTCGCCCTCCGGGGTGTCGACCCAGGCGCCCTGGTGCGGGCCGTTGACGTCGGTGCGGCCCTGGGCCAGGATCGTCCGCTCCTCGTACGGGCCGAAGAAGTCCCGCGAGCGGAAGGCGCCCTGCCAGCCGGTTTCGACGCCACCGGCCGGGGCGAAGATCCAGAACCAGCCGTCGCGCCGGTAGAGCTTGGGGCCCTCCAGGGTGAACCACCCCGGGATGGTGTCCCCGTCCACGATGACGCGCCCGTCGTCGAGGAGTTCCCGGCCGTCCGGGCTCATGCGGTGTCCGGTGAGCCGGTTGTTGACGCCGGAGCGGGACTTGGCCCAGGCGTGGACGAGGAAGGCGTTGCCGTGTTCGTCCCACAGCGGGCAGGGGTCGATCAGACCCTTGCCCGGCTTGATCAGGTGCGGGGCGCTCCACGGCCCGCGCGGGTCACGGGCGTTGATCTGGTGGACGCCGGTGTCGGGGTCGCCCCAGAAGATCCAGAAGCGGCCGTCGTGGTGGCGGATGCTGGGCGCCCAGACCCCGCAGTCGTGGCGCGGGAGGGCGAAGGCGCCGGCGGGTTCGAGCCGTTCCAGGGCGTGTCCGAGGATGCGCCAGTTGACGAGGTCCCGGGAGTGCAGGACGGGCAGTCCGGGGGCGCGTCCGAAGCTGGAGGCGGTGAGGTAGTAGTCGTCGCCGACGCGGACGACGTCGGGGTCGGACCAGTCGGCGTCCAGGATCGGGTTGCGGTACGTACCGTCGCCGAGGTCGGCGCGCCATACGGGTTCGCTCATACGGCCGCTCCCTTGTCCGACAGCTGCCCCGCGATCCGGGCCGCCTCGTCCCGCTGCAGGCATCCGTCCGCGACGGCGGTGACGATGCGCCGGGTCACGGTGTCGGCGGGGGCGATCGTCAGCGGCCGTTCGCGGGTGCCCAGGGCCGAGCCGACGCCGGGGTGTTCACCGGTGCGCACGTGCCAGGGGGCGGAGCGGGTGTCGCCGGTCGCCCCGGCGAAGACCAGCGTCCAGTCCTCGGCGGCCAGCGCCACCCAGTCCGCGCACCTCCCGTCCACGGCGGCCTCGCCCTCACCGCCCGCGCTGAAGACCCGCGGCGGCTGCGGATGGCGCGGCGCGCTCCAGAAGAAGCCCCCGCCGGACCCGGAACCCGCGCCCCCGATGCCGATCTCCTGGCCGGTCACATTGGTGAGCGCCGTGGTGAAGTCCAGCGCCCAGCACCCCGCCGACAGGGGCCGCACCGCGACCGTGCGCCGCTCCAGCAGCAGTTGCCGTCCGCCCGCGCCGCCCCAGGACAGCTCCTCCACGAATCCGTCCGGGTCGCGCAGCAGCCAGCCCAGGTGGCGCTGGCTGCCGTAGGCGTCGGGTACGGCCATGGACACGCCCGGCTGTTCGGTGACGGTGGTGCCGCCGAGGGTCCGTACCGGGTGCAGATACGGGCGCGGGGCGAGCGTCCCGGCGAGCTGCGGACGGTGGACGTACATGCCGACGGGCCGGTTCTCGTGGCGCAGTACGGTGCAGGGGGGACGGTTGGTGAAGGACGCCTTCGTGGGCGCGTTCATGCGTGCGTTCGTGGGGGCGTTGATGCCTGCGTTGATGCGTGCGTTCATGGGTGCGGGACCTCCGCGGGGGGTGCGGCCCAGGGGGCGCGCAGTTCGGAGTACAGAGCGAGGCGCTCGGCTCCGGCGGCGACCAGTTGGTCGATGCCGGTGACGACGCGCCGCTTCGCGCCCGCCGACGCGCCCGCACCGGGTTCGGTGCGCCAGGCGTCCGCGGGCAGCGGGACCGGTGCGGGGGCGGTGCGGACCGCCTCGACGACGCGCATGAACGCGCCTGTGCGGTCCGGTGGGACGAGCAGTTCGGTGCCGTCGCGCACATGGGCCGCCAGGTTCTCCAGCAGGTCGGTGCGCGCGTAGTGGGTGGTCTCGGGGGGCGCTCCCGCGCGCTCGACCCGGACCCGGTCCTGCTTGTACCAGAAGGTGATGCGGCCCTGGTCGCCGTGGACGACGACGTACGGCTCGCCGGGTTCCTCCGCGCACAGGGTGACGGCGGCGGTGAGGGTGGTGCCCCAGCAGGTCCGTATGCGCAGGCAGGAGGTGTCGTCGGCCTCGATGTCGTTGGCCCGGTACAGCTCCAGTTCCAGGGCGGTGATGTCCTCGGCGCGGTCGGCGCCGTCGATGCGCAGGGCGGTGGCGACGGCGTGCGCGAGGGGGTTGGTGAGGACGCCGTCGATGACGTCGCGGCCGCCCAGGGTGCGGTGCCCGGCCCAGGGGGCGCGGGTGTAGTAGTCCTCGTCGCGCGCCCAGGCCCCGGCGGCGCCGATGCCCCGTACGGTGCCGATGGCGCCGTCGGCGATGAGCTTCCGGATGGCGGGCAGGGCGTGGGAGCCGAGGGACTGGAAGCCGATCTGGCAGGCGGCGCCGAGCTCGGCGAGCCCGTCGCGCAGCCGCGTGAACTCGGCGTAGGAGGGCGCGGGCGGCTTCTCCAGCAGCAGCTGCGCGCCGTGCGCGGCGGCGGTGAGGGCGAGGTCGGCGTGGGTGTGGATCGGAGTGCAGATGACGGCGATCCGGGCGCCGGTACGGGCCAGCAGCGCGCCGAGGTCGCCGGACTGCTCGGGCCCGGGCTCGCCGAATCCGTCGCCCAGCTCCTCCGCGTCGAGCGGCCGGAGCTCGCACACCCCGGCCAGCCGCACCAGCCCCTCCCCCGCCAGCCGCCGGATGTTCTCCAGGTGCCAGCGGCCGTGTCCCCGCGCGCCCGCGAGGACGACGGGTACGGGTGGGTGTCCCTCGGCGGCCCCGCGTCCCCCGGGGTGTGTCGTGCGCATGGTTCGGACCTCCTTGCCCGCGAAAACAGTGACCGGGGTCAGCCCTTGACGGCGCCCGCGCTGAAGCCGGTGATCAGCCACTTCTGGATGAAGGCGAAGACGATGACGACCGGCACCGCCGCGATCACGCCACCGGCCGCGAGGGCGCCCAGGTCGACGCTGTCGGCGCCGATGAGGGTGTTGAGACCGACCGGGATGGTCTGCGTGTCCTGCGAGCTGAGGAACATCAGCGCGAACAGGAAGTGGTTCCAGCTGTGGACGAAGGCGAAGGAGCCGACCGCGATCAGCCCCGGCCGCAGCAGCGGCAGCACCACCGCGCAGAAGGCCCGCAGCCGTCCGCAGCCGTCCACCCAGGCCTGTTCCTCCAGGGAGACCGGCACGTTCTTGATGAAGCCGCTGATGAGGATGATGGACAGGGGCAGTTGGAAGACGGTCTCCGCGATGATCACGCTGCCCAGCGAGTTGATCATCTGGAGGTTCTTGAAGATCTCGAAGAGCGGTACGAGCATCAGCGCGCCCGGGATGAACTGCGAGGCGAGCAGGGCCAGCATGAAGCCCTTCTTGATACGGAAGTCGAAGCGGGCGAGCGCGTAGCCGCCCGCGAGCGCGACCACCGTCGTCATCACCAGCGACGCGACGCCGACGATCATGCTGTTCTGGAAGAAGGTCCCGAAGGCGCGCTCGTTCCAGACCTTCGCGAAGTGCTCCCCGGTGACCGGCCACGGCACCAGCGAGGTCGAGCCCGCCGGGCGGAGCGCGAAGAGCAGCATCCAGTAGAAGGGGACGAGGGTGAACAGCAGATACAGGCCCAGCGGCGCATAGATCTGCCAGCGCGGTACGCCGTCGTCGACCGACCGTCCGCGCCGCTTGCCGGAGGCGGCGGGCGGGACGGGGGCCGCGGGGGCGGCCGGGGACCGGTGGTCCTGTTCCGCGAGTGCGGCGGTCACTTGGTGTCGCCTCCGAACTTGCTCAGGCGCAGATAGAGGATCGAGCAGAAGAGGAGGATCACGAAGGCGACGGTGGTCAGCGCGGAGGCGTAGCCGAAGTCGTGGCCGTTGATCCCGGTGTTGGCGACGTACAGCGGCAGCGTGGTGGTCTGCCCGGCCGGGCCGCCGCCGGTGAGGGTGTAGAGCAGGTCGACGTTGTTGAACTCCCACACCCCGCGCAGCAGGGTCGACAGCACGATGGCGTCCTTCAGGTGCGGCAGCGTGATGTGGAAGAACTGCCGCGCCCGCCCGGCGCCGTCAACCGAGGCCGCCTCGTACAGGTCCTTGGGGATGGACTGCAGGTCGGCGAGGATGAGGATGGCGAAGAAGGGCACCCCGCGCCAGAGTTCGGCGAGGACGGCGGCCCAGAAGACGGTGCCGGTGTCGGAGAGCACGGAGGTGCCGTACGTACCGATCCCGGCGTCCGCGAGGTAGCGGCTGATGCCGGTCGACGGGTTGTACAGCAGCATCCAGATGGTGGTGGTCAGCACCCCGGAGACGGCCCACGGCGAGAAGACCAGGGCGCGGGCGATGCCGCGGCCGATGAAGGTCTGGTTGACCAGCAGGGCGAGCGCGACGCCGAGCACGAGCTGCAGCAGCACCTCGGTGACGACCCATTTGCCGCTGAAGGTCAGCGCGTCCCAGAACTGCGGGTCGTCGGTGAAGATGCGGGTGAAGTTCTCGAAGCCCGCGTAGCCGTTCCGCCAGGGCTTGGTGACGTTGTAGTTCTGCAGGCTGTAGTAGAGGACGCTGAGCATCGGATAGGCGATGAAGCCCAGCATCAGCAGCCCGGCGGGGGCGATCAGCAGGTACGGGAGGCGGCGTGGTGTCGCTCCCGTACGGCGCCGGGTGCCCCGGGGGGCGACCCGGGGTTGTTTCGCCACGGCGTCGGCCATGACTGCTACTCCGTTCTCAGGGGGAAGCGCGGAATGGAAGCGCTTTCCGCACGTTGTTCGAGATACCGTGCAAAAATTTTTCGGTCGGAGCCGCGGGCCGCTCAGCCCGCGTACGGTTCCGGCACCGCGCCGTCCCGGGCCAGGAAGCGGAAGTCGCAGCCGGTGTCGGCCTGGGTCATCTGGTCCTGGTAGAGCGCCCCGTAGCCGCGCCCGTAGCGGGGCGGCGGGGCCGTCCATTCCGCTCGGCGCCGCTCCAGCTCGGCGTCGTCCACCTCCAGCCGCAGCACCCGCGCCGCCACGTCCAGCGTGATCAGGTCGCCGTCGCGGACGAGGGCGAGCGGCCCGCCGATGTACGACTCGGGGGCGATGTGCAGCGCGCAGGCGCCGTAACTGGTGCCGCTCATCCGGGCGTCGGAGATCCGCACCATGTCCCGCACCCCCTTCTTCAGCAGGTGGTCGGGGATGGGCAGCATGCCGTACTCGGGCATGCCGGGCCCGCCGAGCGGACCGGCGTTGCGCAGCACCAGCACGGTGTCCTCGGTGATGCCGAGGCCGGGGTCGTTGATGGTGGCCTGCATCGTCTTGTAGTCGTCGAAGACGACGGCGGGCCCGGTGTGCTTCAGCAGGTGCTGATCGGCGGCGATGTGCTTGATGACCGCGCCGTCAGGGCACAGGTTGCCGCGCAGCACCGCCACTCCGCCCTCCTCGGCGAGCGGGTTGTCGCGCGGCCGGATGACGTCCGGGTTGTGCACGAGGGCGCCGTCGAGCTGTTCGCGCAGGGTGGTGTGGGCGGCGGTGGGCCGGTCCAGGTGCAGCTGGTCGGTGAGCCGGGAGAGGAAGCCGGGCAGTCCCCCGGCGAAGTGGAAGTCCTCCATCAGATACCGGCCGCCGGGCCGCAGATTGGCGAGGACGGGCACGGTGCGGGCGATCCGGTCGAAGTCGTCCAGGGTGAGCCGCACCCCCGAGCGCCCGGCCATGGCGATCAGGTGGATGACCGCGTTGGTGGAGCCGCCGAGCGCGAGCACGGTGGTGACCGCGTCCTCGTACGCGTCCCGGGTGAGGATCTCCGAGAGCCGCAGGTCCTGCCACACCAGCTCGACGATGCGCATCCCGGAGGCCGCGGCCATCCGCTCGTGCGCGGAGTCGACGGCCGGGATGGACGAGGCGCCCGGCAGGGTCACGCCCAGCGCCTCGGCGGCGGCCGTCAGCGTGGAGGCGGTGCCCATGGTCATGCAGTGGCCGGGCGAGCGGGCGATGCCCTGCTCCAGCTCGGCGATCTCGCAGTCGCCGATGAGCCCGGCCCGCTTGTCGTCCCAGTACTTCCACATGTCGGTGCCCGAGCCCAGCACCTCGTTGCGCCAGTGCCCCGGCAGCATCGGCCCGGCGGGCACGAAGACGGTCGGCAGATCGGCGGTGGCGGCGCCCATGAGCAGCGCCGGGGTGGACTTGTCGCAGCCGCCGAGCAGCACGGCGCCGTCCACCGGGTAGGAGCGCAGCAGCTCCTCGGTCTCCATGGACAGCAGATTCCGGTACAGCATCGGAGTCGGCTTCTGGAAGGTCTCGGAGAGGGTGGAGACCGGGAATTCGAGGGGGAAGCCGCCCGCCTGCCAGACCCCGCGCTTGACCGCCTGGGCGCGGTCGCGCAGGTGGACGTGGCAGGGGTTGATGTCGCTCCAGGTGTTGAGGATCGCGATGACCGGCTTGCCGAGGTGTTCCTCGGGCAGATAGCCGAGCTGGCGGGTGCGGGCCCGGTGGCTGAAGGTGCGTAACCCCTCGGCGCCGTACCACCGGTGGCTGCGCAGCTCCTCCGGTCTCCTGCGCGGGCGGCTTTCGCTTGCGTGGGGGCCGCTCGCGCTTCCGCGCGGGCCGCTCACAGCGCCCACCCCTGTATCAGCGCGGCCACCTCGGCTCGCTGCGGCTCCGGCAGCAGCCGGCTCGGCGGGCGGACGTCGCGGCGGCACAGGCCGAGCGCGGCCAGCGCCTCCTTCACCACGGTCACGTTGTTGGCCGACTGCCGGGCGGCCCGCAGATCCTCGAACGGCCGGATCTGCTCCCACACCTTCATCGCCGCCGCGTAGTCCCCGGCGCGCAGCGCGCCCAGCATGTCCAGCGAGAGCTTCGGGGCGACGTTGACCAGCCCGGAGGTGAAACCGGTGGCGCCGACGGCCCAGTACGAGGGCGCGTACAGCTCGGCCAGCCCCGCCACCCATACGAACCGGTCGAGCCCCGCGTCCCGCGCGAAGGCCGCGAAGCGGGCCGCGTCCGGGACCGCGTACTTCACGCCGATCACGTTCGGGCACGCCTCGCCGAGCCCCGCCAGCGCCGCGCCCTCGATCAGCGGGTTGCGCAGGTACGGCACCACGCCCAGCTCCGGAACCGCCTCGGCGATCTCGCGGTGGTAGTCGACCCAGCCGTCCTGGGAGACGTACGGATGCACCGGCTGGTGCACCATCACCATCTGGGCCCCGGCCTCCCGGGCGTGCCGCGCGGCGGACACCGCCGTCGCCACGTCCTGCCCGACCCCCACCACCACGGCGGCCCGGCCGCCCGCCTCCTCGACGCTCAGCTCGGTGCACAGCCGGCGCTCCTCCAGGGTGAGGGCGTAGAACTCCCCGGTGTTGCCGTTGGGGGTGACCGCCCGTACGCCGCCGTCGAGAAGCCGGCGCAGCAGGGCGCGGTAGGTGTCCCGGTCGACGGCGCCCGTGGCGTCGTACGGGGTCACCGGGATCGCCACGACGTCCGCGAGCGCGGTTCTCAGCGGTGTGAAGTCCATACGGGGCCTCTCTAGTTCGTGTTCGCGTCGGTGTCCGGGTCCGGGAAGGCCCGCTGGACGAAGGAGGAGATGTGGTGGTGCAGCGCGCGGGCGGCCCCGTCGGCGTCGCCGTCGTGCGCGCGGGCCAGGATCTCCCGGTGCTCCCGCGCCTCCCGCTCCCAGGACGGCACCGCCTGCCAGGCGACGGCCGACACCAGCGCGGCCTGGTCGCGCAGCTCGTCGAGCATCCGGGTCAGCAGCGGATTGCCGCACGGGAGGTAGAGCGAGCGGTGGAAGTCCCGGTTGGCCAGCGACCGGTCGGCCGGGTCGGCCGCCGCGTCCGACCGCTCCAGCGCGGCCCCGGCCGCCGCCAGGCTCGCCCGGGCGGTGACGGTCCGCCGCAGCGCCTCGGGCTCCAGCAGCAGCCGTACGTCGTATACGGCCCGTGCCATCGCGGTGTCGACGGTCCGCACGGTCGCGCCCTTGTACTCGCTCATCACCACCAGCCCCCGGCCCGCCAGGGTCTTCAGCGCCTCCCGCACCGGTGTCTTCGACACCCCGAACTGGGCCGCCAGCTCGGTCTCGACGAGCGGCTGCCCCGGCCGCAGCCGTCCCGTGAGGATGGCGTGCTTGACCGCTTCCAGCACGTACTGGGTACGGGACGGAATCGGGCTGGGGGCGATGTCCATGGTGGCTCTCAGATCTCACGTATCGCGTCTCATATATGACGTACGAAGTACGACGCGATGAAGTTAGGGCGGTCCCGGGGATTCGTCAACGGTCCTGACGAAACTTCACGTTCCATTGCCGGTAACGTGATCGGAGTGCTAACGGGCTCCCCGACGACGCGTCTGATCCTGCTGCGCGGCAACTCCGCCTCCGGCAAGTCCTCCATCGCCGCCGGGCTGCGCGCCCGCCACGGGAGGGGCCTCGCGCTGGTCGGCCAGGACGCGCTGCGCCGCGACGTCCTGCGCGAGCGGGACGTCGCGGGCGGCGCGAACATCGGCCTCATCGACACCGTCGCCCGCTACGCCCTCGACCACGGCTACCACGTCGTGGTCGAGGGCATCCTGTACGCCGCCCACTACGGCCCGATGCTCGACGCCCTGCGCGAGGACCACCGGGGCCGGACCCACGCGTACTACCTCGACGTGCCCTTCGCCGAGACGGTGCGCCGCCACGCCACGAAGCCGCAGGCGGCCGAGTACGGCGAGGCGGAGCTGCGCGGCTGGTACCGCCCGCTGGACCTGCTGCCGGGCGGCGCCGAATCCGTGATCCCGGCGGCGAGCGGGCTCGACGAGACGGTGGACCGGATACTCCGGGACGCGGGGCTGGCGCCGGGCTGGATCAGATGATGCGCGACGGGGTGGGCGTCCGTGGGGGCGTCATCGTGGTTGATGCCGTGCACGCGGCCATGCACCCGTGGGGTGGGGCCTCTAGCCAGGTGTGGTCGGCGGTTCCGCGATGCCGATGAAGTTCGCGATCTCCTCCAGCAGCTCTGGGTAGTGCTCGCCGTACGTGTTCACCGCGTGCCACACCGCGTCCAGCGCAGCCTCGAGCGGGGCGGGCTCGGCTGCGGCGAGCACGGCGGGAAGAGCGAAGTGCGGCTGTGAGATCCGCGCGGGGCCGCGCGTGTTGCCGGAGGCGTGCACCACCACGGCGGCGCCGTACCCCGCCCGCCCGGCCGCCGCCGGGGGAGCCGGTGGGCGGTATGGCGGTCGCTCGGGAGGTATCGCCTCGAGCACCGACCGGCTCGGGACCCGGGGGTCGGAGCGCAGGGTCTCCCACAGCCGGGCCGCGTTGTCGAACGGCGGCGGCAGCGGACGCCTCTCCGTCAACGCGGTGAGCGCCTGGGCGACCCACGGCACATCGGTCAGGCCCGCCGCCTCGCAGGCCCGTCGGGCGGCCAGCGACGCCACCGCACGCTGCGCCTCGGGACTCACGACGTCGAGCGCGTGCACCAAGTCGCTGTCGAAGCGGAGCAGACCGCGGACATTGCCGCCGGCACCGCGCAGCGCCTCGCTCGGCAGCCGTCCGCCCCACTCCCACCGCTCGCGGTGCGATCGCCGCTCCTCCGCGGCCCGTTCCTCCGCCTGGCGGGCCAGGCGTTCGGTCTCGGCGCGCTGCTCGGGTGTGGGCGGCGGCGGAAGTTCGCGCGCATAGCGGTGCCAGTTCGCGGCAATCCGTGAGGTCTGGCGGACCACGCGGTCCGGGCGGGGCGGCGCGGGCCAGAACTGCAGGAGGTAACTGTCCGCCGGTGGCTCCCCGGCCACTCTGGTGTCGAGCTCCCGTCCCTCGTCCATCCCCCGGGCGCAGTACCGTACCCGGTAGTCGGTCGGGGCGAGGTTCAGGTCCCACGCGGCCTCGGCCGCCCATTGCACCAGACTGGTGCGTTCCGACACCGGGCGGAAGGACACCTCCACCACGTCCTCCCAGACGGGGTCCAGCGGAGGTGCCTCGTCGTGGACCTCCACGACGAATCCGACATTGCCCGTGTGCAGTCCGGTCGTCAGCCAGAGCACACCCGGGACCGCGGCCCCGCACAGGCCCCCGCTCTGGCCTGCGAAGGCCTCGAAGAGGTCCGGATTCGCACTGCCCGGATCGCTTTCGACGTAGATCTGACTGTAGTGAACGTGGACCTCGCCCGTGACCGGCCTGCGCACGGCAACCCTCTCTTCGTCGCTGACGGCCCCGGGGCCCTGTCGGACGGGCCGTCACATGTCCCGCAGCATGCCGCAGGCCACTGACAACGGGCCCGGCGGTGTCAGTTCGGCGGTCCGGTGGCACGTCCGGGATCACTGCGACCGCCGGCCCTTGGACCGATCAGCTAGGACAGGGTGCCGGCGACCACGGACGCCGCCTTTGCGATCAGCTTGTCGTCGTGCGCGTCGTCCTCCTCGCCGCGGTTCGTCATGACCGCCATGACGATGGGCGCGGCGTTGGGGCGCCACACCACGGCGATGTCGTTGCGGGCGCCGTAGCCGAAGCCGCTCCCCGTCTTGTCGCCGACCACCCAGCCCTTGGGCACGCCGGCCCTGATGACGGCGTCCCCGGTGGTGTTGGTCCGCAGCCACGTCGTCAGCTGGGCGCGTTCGGGCTTGCGGAGGACGTCGCCGAGGACGAAGGCGCGCAGGTCCCCGGCCAGTGCCCGCGGGGTGGTCGTGTCCCGCGTCTCGCCCGGGGTCCATCGGCTCAGGTCGGGCTCGACGCGGTCCATCCGGGTGGTGTCGTCGCCCAGCCTCCTGACCTCGCGTTGCAGCGCCTTGGGCCCGCCGATGGCGTCGAACAGCAGGTTGGCCGCGGTGTTGTCGCTGTAGCGGACGGCGGCGTCGCACAGCTCGCGCAGGGTCATGCCGGTGTCGACGTGCTTCTCGGTGATGGGCGAGTTGTCGATCAGGTCGTCACGGGAGTACGTGATCACCTTGTTCATCCCGCCGAGCGAGTACCGGCGCAGCACGGCCCCGGCGCTGAGCGCCTTGTGCGTGGAGTGGAAGCCGAAGCGCTCACCGTCCCGGTAGGCCACCTCGCGTCCGGTGCCGGTGTCGATGGCGTAGAGGCCGAGCCGGGCGTCGAACTCGCGCTCCAGGGCCTTGAGTTCGCCGGTGTACGGCTTCGTGGCCGTGGCGGACGCCGCCGTGGGCGACGAGGCCGTGGCGGTGTCCTGCCCGCAGGCCACGAGCGGGACGAGGGCGAGCGCGGCGAGAGCGCCGAGTGCGGTGCGGCGGGCACGGGTGAACAGCATGGTGACCTCCAAGGTCCGGTGCTGGTCGGTGAGTTGCGAACACCTTCACCGCCGGGCACTCATGCGGTCCAATACCCTCACGCGCCACTTCATGCCGATCTGGCATAAGGTTCCGGGTTGTGGATCTCGTCGGGGCATGCCGTGCGTTCGTCAGCGTGAGCGAGTACGGCAGTTTCACCGTGGGGGCGGCGGCTGCCGGGATGTCCCAGCCGGTGGCCAGCCGTCGCGTCGCCGCCCTGGAGGAACGCTTCGGTGAGCCGCTGTTCGAGCGCACGTCGCGGCGGGCCGTGCTCACCCCGTTCGGCCGGGACATGCTGCCGACGGCCCGGCAGCTCGTCCAGGCGGCGGATGTGCTGCTGCACGAGGCCGAGGCCGTCAAGCGCAAGCCGTGGCGGCTCGCGGTGCCCGGCATCTGCACCACGGCCGGTCTCGCCCGGCTCGTCGCCGAGGCGCGGGGGCTCGGTGTCACCCTGGACCTCCGGGTCGCGGCCCCGGCGCGGCGCGCGGAGCTGATGCACACCCAGCACGTACGTGCCGCCCTGCTCACGGTGGTGCCGGACGACGCCGCGTGGTCCGTGCCGCTCGGGCTGGCCGGTGCCGTGGATCCCGGGGTGCGGCGCGTCTACCTGGAGACGCTGCGGGTCGGCCGGGCCTCCTCCGGCCCGGCCCGGCGCATCTGGATACAGCCGGAGGACGACGTGCCGCACATCCGCGATCCGCTGACCCGGCTGCGCGACGCGGTGGGCCTGCGGCCCGCCCAGCTCGTCACCGCGACCGACCTGACCACTGCCGTGGCGGAGGCCCTGCGCACCCACGACGTACTGCTGTGCTCGCCCGCGCAGGCTGCGGAACTCGGCCTGCACTGGCGGCCCGTGGGCGAACTGGCCACCCTCACCCGCGGCTACGCCCTCGCCTCCGCGGAGGGCAGTCCACAGCACATCGAAGCACGCCTGGGCGGGGCCATAGCCCGCTGCCTGGGCGCCGAGACCCGGCGGGTGGCCACGTGAACACCGAAGCGCTGCTCCACGACGTACGGCGGCAGCTGCACGACGGCGGCCTGCGCGGCTGCCTCCTCGTACGGGACCTGGACACGGGCGAGGAGCTGGGCATCGACCCGGACACCCAGCTGCCCTCGGCCTCCCTGGTCAAGGTCCCGCTGGCGCTGGCGACGGCGGAGCGCGTCCGGCGGGGCGAGCTGGACGGGGCGACGCGGCTGGACGTGCCGCCCGGGCGCGTCACCACGCCCGGCCCCACCGGGCTGAGCCGCTTCCGCCACCCGGCGCGGATCGCGGTCGACGACCTGCTGTACCTGAGCACCTGCCTGAGCGACGGGGCGGCCGCCGACGCGCTGTTCGGGCTCACCCCGCCCGCCCAGGTCGCCGAGATCCTTCACGAGCTGGGGCTGCGCGGCATCACCGTCCGGCACACCGTGGACGAGTTGTCCGACACCCCCGTGGAACGCTTCGACACAGCCCAGGTCCACCTGGCCCACGCCCTGGCCATCGGCGCCGGTACGGGCGGTCGCGGCCACCGGGTGCCGCAGCTCGACACGACCCGCGCCAATACGGGCAGCGCCCGCTCGTACGTCGACCTGCTCCAGGCCCTGTGGACCCCGTCGAAGATCCACCCCGAGGTGGCGGAGCGCGTACGCGACCTCATGGCCCACAACGTCCTGCGGCACCGCCTGGCCCCGGACTTCAGCTCGGACGCCACGAAGTGGTCCTCCAAGACCGGCACCCTGCTGAACCTCCGCCACGAGGTGGGCGTGGTCGAGCACGCCGACGGCCAGTCCTTCGCCATCGCGGTCCTGACGGAGTCCGAGGTACCGGCCGCCATCCAACCCGGCGCGGAGGCCCTGATGTCCCAGGCGGCCCGCACCCTGCGCGACCACTTACGGCAGCTCTAGACCGGGCGCGGTCACGCCTGGACGGTGGGACGCACGCTGATCTCGCCGATCTCGACGTCATCGGGCTGCTCGACGGCGAAGGCCACCGCGCGGGCGACCGCCTCCGGCGGGATGCCCACCGCGGCCATGTTCTGGCGCGTCAGCTCCCGCAGGCGCGGGTCCGCCATGGAGTCGGCGAGATCGGTGCGGACGTATCCCGGCGAGATGGCCGTCGTGCGCACCACTCCGTCGGTGGACTCCGTGCGCAGCCCCTCATGGATGGTGCGCACCGCGTTCTTGGTCGCGGCGTAGACCGCCATCGAGGGGGACACGCCGGACAGGCCCGCCACGGAGACGATGCTCACCAGGTGGCCCGCCCCCTGCTCACGGAAGACGGGCAGGGCGGCGGCGACGCCGTTGAGCATGCCGCGCAGGTTGACATCGATCATGGCCGACCACCCTTCGGTGTCGAGGTCGGCCAGCGGGCTGATCGGGGCGATGCCGGCGTTGTTCACCAGGACGTCGATACGGCCGTACTGGCCGGTGGCGGTGGAGACCAGGCGCCGCAGGTCCTCGGCCCGGGTGACGTCGACGACGCACGTGGCGGCACGGCCCCCGGCCTCCCGGATGTCCCGCGCTATCGCCTCGATGCGCTCGCCGCGGCGGGCCGCGAGGACGACCGCGCCGCCGCGCCGGGCGAGCAGGCGGGCCGTGGCTTCGCCGATGCCGCTGCTCGCCCCGGTGATGGCGACGACCTTGCCGTGCAGAGAGAGCACTGCTGCCTCCAAGTAAAGTGGACACGTGTCCGCAGTAAGCTTCACCCTACCGGACACGTGTCCACTTGTTGCAGGCGGAACGTCAGGAGAGACAGATGAGCGCGCCGGCACGCCGTCCGGACGCGGCGCGGAACCGGACCCGCATCGTGGAGGCCGCCCGCGCGGCTCTCGCCGAGTCCAGCCACGTCCACCTCAACGAGATCGCCAAGCGCGCCGGTGTGGGACAGGGGACGCTCTACCGGAACTTCCCCAACCGCGAAGCGCTCCTCGCCGAGGTCTACCGGCGCGACGTCGAAGCGCTCGTGGCCGCCGCCCCCGCTCTGCTGGCGGAACACGAGCCGGTGGAGGCCTTGCGTCACTGGCTCGACCGGGTGATCGACTACGCCGAGATCAAGCACGGCGTCCTGGCAGCGCTCGAACCGGCGGCGTGGCAGGACCTTGTCGCCCACAGCCACAACCCCATCGAAGGCGCCCTCGGCCGCCTGCTGGACGCCGGGCAGGCGGCCGGTTCCCTCCGCACGGACGTGGACGCCCACGGGGTCCTGCTGCTGATCGCCTACCTCGGCCGGCTGGACCGGGACGCGTGGGAATCGACGGCACGGCCGCTGATGAGCGTCATCCTCGACGGCCTCCGCCGACGGGACGCGGACCGGTGAGGACCCGTACGGCGAGTACGGACCCGGGGCGCGGTCAGATCACGCGGAACAGATCGGCCGCGGCGTGCACGTCCGTAAGGTCCTCCACGGCGCGCAGGTTGTCGCACAGAGCCTCCAGCACCGACCCGGCCCCCGCGGCCCCCGGCGCGCCGACCGCCACCCCGAAAACCCGGAACCCCAGCAACCGCTTGGCGTCGTTCCAGCCCCGCATCCATGCCTCCGTGACGCCGCACTCGTCGTCGGTGATCATCACGATGTCCCCGCGCCTGCGCGCCGCGTCGTTGAACTCCTCCTCCAGCAGCTCGCGCGCCACCGTCAGCGGCGCCTGGTAGCTGGTGCCGCCGCCGAGGAAGGTCTCCGCGAAGTCGAGGACCCGGGCGACACCGGCGGGCCGGCCGGCCGGGAAGCGGAAGACGCGGATCTTGTCGGCGGCGGAGAACAGCACGCCGACGAAGTCGCGCCCCGCGTGCCGGGCCTGGTCCAGCAGCGCCAGGGCGCACGCCTTGGCCCACGCCTCCCGGGTGACTCCGCCGGGCCCGGCCTCGTACATGGAGTGCGAGGTGTCGACGCACGCGATGATGGCGCCCTGGCCGGTGGTCTGCTCGCCCTGGCTGTCGTAGAGCATCAGCTCCCGGGCCGCGTAGCGCGCGGCGAACACCGCGCGCAGCTCGGGCAGGCCGAGGTTGGCCAGCTCGGAGGGGATGACGCGGGAGAGGTCGTCGCCGAGCGTGACGCCGACCAGCTCGCCGGTGGCGTTCTCCACCTTCCGGGCGCGCTCACCGTCGGCCATCTGCCGGAAGCGGCCGATCAGTTCGGCCCACCGAGCGAGGCGGCCGGTGCGCAGCCGCCTCGCGAGCCGGGCGCGCCGGTCGAACGGCATGCGCTCCGTCTCGCCGGGTGCGATCCCCCACGCCCGCATCAGCGCGGCCTCCTCCCGTACGGCCTCGGCGGCCGTCGCCGCCGCGTTCCGCGCGGCGGCTCGGATGCCGGGGGCGGCCGCCGCGAGGGCCTGCGCGGCGTTCTGGGCGGCCTGCCGCGCGGCGGCCTCGGCGGCTTCGGCGGCCGCGATCGACCGTCGTACGGCGTCGGCGGCCGCGTCCGGCACGGCGCCGTCCTCCTCGGCGGCCCGCTGAAGGTCGGCAGCCTGCTGAAGGTCGGCGGCCCGCTGAAGCGCCTCGCCCACGGCGCTCGCCGCGCCTTCCGCGTCCTGCCGGGCCTTCTTCGCCTGCTCGCCGCGCTCCTGGGCGGTACGGGCGCGCTCCAGCATCCCGCGCAGCGCGGGGCCTTCGGCGAGTACGGCCATGGCGGCGGCGTAGGGGTCACCTGCCGTCTCCCGGCGCAGCTCGGCGAACTCCCGCGACTCCACCAGTGCGGTGACGACCTGATGGTTGACCAGCCGTGAGGGGTCCATCTCCGCGCCCTCGCGCAACCGCGGGTTGACCTTGTACGCGGCCAGGAAGGCGTCGGCGAGGAGGTCCGTGGCGTGGTCGTGGCGCCCGTTCAGCTCCTCGGCCATCTCGCGCAGCCCGGCCGACTGCTCATAGGTGTCGCGCCAGGTGATGCGGTCGAACCGGTCCGCGACGACGGCCGCCGTGTGCCGCCGCCCGGGCGCGGCGGCGGACAGGGCCAGCCACTTCCCGCCCCGGCCGGCCGGCTCGTCGAGCGTACTCACAGCTGGGCCCGCACCATGCTGGCGTCCATGCCGAGCGCCTCGGTGAGTACGCGGGCGCGGACGGCCCGGTGGCGGCCGGTGACCCGGTCGATGGCGGCGGTGGAACGCCCCGCCCTCGCCGCGTCCTCGCGCAGCTTCTCCAGCCGCTTCCCCGCCATGGCGAGCTTGTTGTGGGCCTTCTTGATGACCCACTCGCTCAGCGCCTCACGGGACCGCCCGGCCATGGCGTCGAGCTGGGCCTCCAGCTCCTCGATGGCGTCGGCCAGGTCGAGCGCCTCCTTGGCGTCGGGGTTGACCAGCTGCAGCACCTCGCGCTCGACGGTCGGCCGTTCGGCGGGCGAGTCCCACAGCACGTGCGTCAGCACCGACAGGTCGTTCTCGGCGACCTCCGGGCGGCCGTCGAGGTACGCGGACGCCTGGAGCAGGCCCACCGCCTGCCGCCAGCGGCGGTCGGAGGCGACGAGTTCCTTGCGGCGCAGGGCGGCCCGCAGCGTACACACCGCGTCCACGATCGCGTCGGGAACACCCACGGCCGGGACGGCCTCGGTCACGGCCTGCTGCAACGCGCCCAGCTCCACCGTGGTCCGCTCCGGTGCCGGTGCCGCCGGGCGGCTGACGGCGGAACGGATCAGCGCGGCGAAGTTCGAGGGGTCGGCCAGATACCCGACCTCGATCCGCACCAGCAGCCGGTCGTAGATCGCGGCCGAATCCTCGCCGCCGGGCAGCTCGTTGCTCGCCGTGATGGCCCCGATCAGGGGGCAACGGATCGGCTCACCGCCGCTCTCGGGGTGGTAGATCCGCTCGTTGAGGTAGCCCAGCGTCTCGTTCAGCGCCGCCGTGGAGCACTTGAAGATCTCGTCGATGAACGCGATGTGCGCGGTGGTGGCGCGGCCGTCGTAGACCTGGCGGTACTCGCCCCGGGCGAGCGCGGCGACGTCGATGGGCCCGAACATCCGCGTCGGCGCGGTGAACTTCGACAGCAGGATCTCCCAGTACGCCGCGCCCTCGACCCGCCCCGTCAGCTCCCGGGCCAGCTCGGACTTCGCCGTCCCGGGCGGCCCGAGCACCAACGAGTGCTGCCCGGCCAGCAGCGTCACCACCAGCGTCCGCACGACGTCGGCCCGCTCGTAGAACCGGTCCGACAACTCGTCACCGATCGCCCGCAGCCGCTTGGCCGTGTCCTGCGGATCCCGCGCGTCCATGCTCAACTCCTCCACCGCGGCAGCCTATTGGGCTGCCCCTGAGGGTTTCGCGCGCGGGTGCGGGCCGGTGGCCGGGTTGTGCCCACCCGTTCCGCCCCGCGGAACGATTGCCCACAACCCGGCCCTCAGGCACGCGGACTCGGGGCGGATGTGCCGCCACCCAACCCCTCCGACGATCGAGGAGCCGGGTCTCCGGGGCGAAGATGCCTCGCCCCCAGCCCCTTGCGCGATCGAGCAGCCCGACCCCGGGGCGGAGAAGCCCCACCCTCAGCCCCTTGCGCGATCGAGCAGCCGACCCCGGGGCGGAGAAGCCCACCACCCAGCCCCTCCGGCGTTTGAGGAGCGGGGTCCGGGGCGGAGCCCCGGCGGGGGAGGTGGGGGCCGGGCCCCACCAGGGGGGCCGGGGGCTGTGCCCCCGGTTCGGGAAGGGGCGGGGTGGGGAAAGGTCACCCCAACCGGGCCAGCGCCTTCCGCACCTCCCCCAAATCCCCATCCGACGCCAACCCGGCGTGGTACAGCCGAATCTCATCCGCGCCCAACTCCACCGCATGCGCCGCGTCATCCGCCAGCGCCGACGGCCGGCCCCCCATCCCCGCCACCACCGTGAAGTTCGCGGCGAGCACCGTCCCCTCCCGCCGGTGCGGAACAAACGGCGGGAGGACGGCCGCGCGCACCGCCCCGTCGCCCGTGCACGGCAGCACCACCCCATCCGCGTGCGCCAGCACATCCGCCGGGTCGACACCCACGTTGGCCCCGACGCCCCGCCGATTCGGCACCGCGTGCAGCAGCACCTGGAAACCGGCCGGGGCCGCGGCCCGTACCGCCGCGACGGCGTCCCGCTGCAGCCCGCTCGCGACCCCGTCCCGCCACGCCGAGAAGACCCCGGCCACATCCGCGTCCAAGACCCCGGGAGCGGGCTCCCCGGCCCACACCGGGGCCAGCGCCCGCCGCACGGCCGCCCGCAGCTCCCCCGGGTCCGCGCCCAGCCCCTCGTAGCCCGCGCAGCAGCACTCGCAGAAGCACAGCGACATCAGATACTGCGCCTCGTCCCCCAGCCCCACTCCCCCGATCTTGTCGTGGGCGTGCAGATGGGCGAGCCCGTACCACCCGCAGGACTCCAGCTCGACGCCCAGCGCCCCCGGCCGCGCCGACGCCTCGACCGCCAGGTCGACCAGATACTCCCGCACCTCGGGCCGCCCGATGCACGGCGCCCACGGATACCGGTCCCCGTACGCGTTCCGTACGGAGATGCCCGGATGCTCGTCCCCCATCCGCGAGTTGTGGGCCAGCACGACCCACGCGTGCACCTCCAGCCCGGCCCCGGCCAGCGCCTCCGCGGCCTCGCCGAAGGGATCGGCCCCGGCCACCCACGCCTGCTCGTACGGCCGCAGCGCACGCCCGGCCCACCGCTCCGCGTCCGGCGGGTACAGCACCGCCGCGTGCCGGGCGGTCACGATCCGGTGTTCGGGGTGCCGAGGGGTCAGGGCCCGCGTCGAGTGATAGGCCGAGGCCAGGGTGACCTGCCGTACCCCCAAGTCGGCGATGCGCGCCGCCGCGTCCGGATCCCCGACCACATCCCACGGATAGACGAAAGCGGAGGACTTCATCGCGCCCCGCCCTCCCCCACCAGCTCCAGGCCCCGCTCGATCAGCCCGGCCAGCTCCTTCACGTGCGCCGCGCTCGGCTCGCTCAGCGGCGGCCGCACCTCGCCCACGTCCAGCCCGCGCAGCCGCACACCCGCCTTCACCAGCGATACGGCATATCCCCGCCCCTGGTTCCGCAGTTCGACGAGCGGCCGGAAGAAGCCGTCCAGCAGCCGGTTGACGACGTCGTCGTCCCCGGCCATCAGCGCCCGGTGGAACGCCAGGGCGACCTCCGGCACGAAGCAGAAGACGGCGGACGAGTAGAGCGTCACCCCGATCGACCGGTACGCCAGCCCGGTCAGCTCGGCGGTCGGGAGCCCGTTGAAGTACCGGAACCCCTTGTCCGCTCCCGCCTCCCGCACCGCGCTCACGATCCGCTGCATCAGGTCCAGGTCGCCGAGCCCGTCCTTCAGCCCGATGATCCCCGGCACCTGCGCCAGCCGCACCACGGTCTCCGGCGTGAAGACGGCGTTGTCGCGCTGGTAGACCACGACGTCCAGCCCGGTCGCGCCCGCCACCGCCGCGTAGTGCCGGACCAGCCCCTCCTGATCCGCGACCACCAGGTACGGCGGCATGGCGAGCAGCCCGTCGGCCCCCGCCCGCTCCGCGAGCTTGGCGTACTGGATGGCCAGCGCCGTCCCGTACCCGGCGCCCGCGACGACCGGCACCCGCACCCCGCCGGCGGCCTCGACCGCCGCGGCCTCCTCGACCGCCACGGTGACGCAGTCGTGGAATTCCTCCGGCGTCAGCGCGTGGAATTCCCCCGTACCGCAGCACGCGAAAACGGCTCCCGCGCCCGCTTCGATGCCTCGGCGCACATGGGTGCGGTAGACCTCGAGGTCGAGGGCGCCATCGGGCCCATAGGCGGTCACGGGGAAGAACAGCAGTCCGTCAAGGCGCTCGGCCAGTGATGCCGAGGTCGAGGGGGCTGTGGTCACGGGCTCTCCCTGTCGAGTACGCCGACCCCCGCCAGCCCTGCCGTGCGACCGACGAACCGAATCGTGCACGTTTCTGATCGGCATCTATATTCATGAACGCGGACACCGTAAGGCAGTCGCCACGCACGGGTCAAGGGGCGACGCGCGGATCGATCACCCTTGACGCCACCCCCTACACTCCCTAGGTTGTCCATGCATCTGAACCAGATGCACATATACGTCCCGCCAGGCGTTCGTGTCCGTAACCGTACGGAGGAGATCCGCCCATGTCCGCGCCCGCTCCCCGCACCATCCTCCTCACCGGCGCCGCCGGCGGCATGGGCACCCTGATGCGCGAGCTGCTGCCCCCGTACGGCTACGAGCTGCGCCTGCTGGACGTCGTCCCCATGCCCGACGCCCCGGACGCGATCATCGCCGATCTCGCCGACAAGGACGCGCTGCGCCAAGCGGTGGAGGGCGTTGACGCGATCATCCACCTGGCGGGCATCTCCCTGGAAGCCTCGTTCGAGAAGATCCTCGCCGCCAACATCCAGGGCACGTACAACCTGTACGAGGCGGCCCGCGAGGCGGGCGTCCGCCGGATCGTCTTCGCCTCCAGCAACCACGCGGTGGGCTTCACGCCCCGCCCGGCCGGCGACGACGCCCCGCTGATCCCGATCGACACCCCGCGCCGCCCGGACACGTACTACGGCATCTCCAAGTCGTTCGGCGAGGACCTGGCCTCGTACTACTGGGACAAGCACGGCATCGAGTCCGTCGCCATCCGCATCGGCTCCTGCTTCCCCCAGCCGACGAACGTCCGGATGCTGTCGATCTGGATGAGCCCGGCCGACGGCGCCCGCCTCCTGCACGCCGCCCTCACCGCGAAGGACGTCGGCTACACCGTCGTGTACGGCAGCTCGGCCAACACCCGCCTGTGGTGGGACCTGTCCTCCGCCCGGGCGCTCGGCTACGACCCGCAGGACGACTCGGAGCCGTACGCCGCGAAGCTCATCGCCGAACAGGGCGAACTGGACCCGGCCAACCCCGACCACGCCCACCTGGGCGGTGCGTTCTGCACCAACCCGCCGATCTGGCCCCACTAGACCCCGCCCGGCACGGCCGGTCGGGGGTCAGGCCAGGGCCAGGAGGCTGACGGCCACGGCGGCGGTGCCCAGGCCGACGAGCTGGCCGCGGTGGACGCGTTCGGCGAGGACGCCGCGGGCGAGGAGGACCGTACCGGCCGGGTAGAGGGCGGTGATCACGGCGACGACGGCGAGGTCGCCGCTGCGGGAGGCCAGCAGGAAGAGGAGGTTGGCCAGGGAGTCGAGGACGCCCGCAGTGGCCGACATCGCGTACGCGGGCCGTTCGGGGCCCAGCTTGCGCCGCATCAGCCCGGCCGCGGCCAGGGTGACGGTCGAGGCGACCGTCCGGCCCACGATCAGCGGGGCCACGCCGCTGTCGGAGGGGGCCTGGTGCAGGCAGATGAGCTGGAGGGCGATGGCGGTGCCCGCGCCGAAGCCGAGCAGCAGCGCGGTACGGGAGGGACGCGCCGAACCCGCGCCATGTCCCGCGCTGACCAGCACGACCGCGATCAGCGCGAGGGGCAGGCCCACCAGCCCGGCGATACCCAGGCGTTCACCCTGCGACAGCCCCACCGCGACGGGCAGGGCGGCGGACACGAGGGCGGTCAGGGGCGACAGCACGTTCATCGGGCCGATCGCCAGGGTGCGGTAGAGCAGGGCGAACGCGGCGGCCGAGGCGACGCCCGACGCGGCACCCCAGCCGAGGACGCGGGGGCTGAACGAGGCGCCGAGCAACGGCCACAGCAGCAGCTCGATCGCGAGGCTGGCCGGGGCCGCGACCATCACGGTGCGCAGTACGTGGGCCTTACGGGCGCCGAGGCCGCCGAGGAAATCGGCGCACCCGTAGGCGAGTGAGCTGCCCAGAGCCAGCAGCAGAGCGATCACGGCACGTCCCTCTCGTCATCGGAATGACCAGACCGTACGGGGGATCGACCGGGTGCTGTCAAATATAAGCGACTGTGCGGTGCATCATGGTGAACTTATGGGAGGGGGTCGGAATGCCGGGGCGGGCGCGGGGGTTGCGCTGATCATGACTCAGAATCCGGGACCCAGACCCCTCTCCGACGACGCCGCCTCCGCGCTGCTCGCCGCCCAGCAGTTCGGCACGCTCGCCACCGTCAAGCGCAGCGGCCACCCCCACCTGACCACCATGGTCTACGGCTGGGACCCCGACGCCCGCATCGTGCGGTTCTCCACCACGGCGGACCGGGTCAAGGTCACACACCTGCGGCGCGAGCCGCGGGCGGCGGTGCATGTGCAGGGTGGCGACCCGTGGTCGTTCGCCGTGGCGGAGGGGGAGGCCGAGGTCTCCGAGGTGACGACGACTCCGGGGGACGCGGTCGGGCGGGAGCTGCTGGGGATGCTGCCGCAAGCCGCGAAGCCGGAGGACGAGGACGCGTTTTTGGAGCAGTTGGTCGCCGAGCGCCGGGTGGTCATCCGGCTGAAGGTGGACCGGCTGTACGGGACGGCGCTGGACTTCGACACCCCCTAAGGGCCGTCGGGGGTGATCGTGGCGGGCATCGGGCCGTCCGGGCGGACCGTGAAGCCGAACACGGTCGCCGCCGGGGTGGCCCGGAACGCGGGGGTGAAGGCGGGCAGGAGGTGCCGCAGCAGCTCGGTCGTCTCGCGCATCGCGAACTGCGCGCCCAGGCAGGCCCGGGCCCCGAGGCCGAAGGGGTAGTACGCGCCCTGCCGGGAGGAGCGGTCCACCCCGGCGAACCGCGTCGGGTCGAACCGCTCCGGGTCCGGCCACAGGGCCGGGTCGCGGTGGGTCAGGTAGGGGCAGACGAAGATGTCGGTGCCCGCCTCGATGCGGTAGCCGGTGAGGGTGTCGTCCTCGGTGGCGTGCCGGGGGATCAGCCACGCCGACGGATAGAGCCGGCAGGCCTCGGAGACGAGGGCCCGCAGGGCGTTTTCGCGCTCGGGCGAGCCCTCGGGCCCCGCGTCCAGGGCCCAGCGGCGGGCCTCGGGGTGGCGGTCGAGCAGCAGATACAGCCAGGACAGGGTGGTGGCGGTGGTCTCGTGCCCGGCGGCCATCAGCGTGACCAGCTCGTCGCGGATGAGCTGGTCGGTGTATTCACGGCGGGTCTCCCCGGCGTCCACCAGGACGCGCAGCACGCCGGGGCCGTCCGGGCCCGCTTCTCCCCGGCGGGCGGCCGCGATCGCGCGTGCGGCGACGGCGTCGATCCGCGCGAGGTCGGCGGCCACGGTGGCGCGCAGCGCCTCCATGTCGGCGGGGGCGGAGGGGGTCGACGGGAGGGCGGCCCCGACGGCCTCGACGGCGGCCAGCTCGCGGTTGGTGGCCTCGTCGAGAGGGTGGCCGGTGAGGGAGCGCCAGATGGTGTCGAGGGCGAAGAAGCGCAGGTCCTCGGCGACGTCGGTGGGGGCGCCGGTACGGGCGGCGGCCGCCCAGCGCTCGGCGGCCCGGCGCGCGGCGGCGGCGATGCGCTCCTCGTAGCGGCGGATGCCCGCCCCGGTGAACTGGGCCTGGAGCAGACGGCGTTGCCGCTTCCACGCCTCCCCGGTGGCCGAGAGCACCCCGTCGCCGACGAGCACGCGCGCCCGGTGGGAGCGCTTGACGTAGCGATCGGGGTGGAGGGCGAGGACGTGCCGCACCGCCTCCGGGTCGGTGACCAGCACGGTGGGGCGCGGCCCGAGCCGTACGCCGCTGACCCCGCCGAGTTCGCGCGCGAGGGTCAGCAGATCGACCACAGCCCCCGAGGTGGCGCGCCACCGCTCGACGGCGGCCGAATCGAGGAGCGGTACGGGGGCGCCGTGCGGGGCTGTGGTGGCCAAGGTGCTCTCCTGCTCGCTCGATGAACACTGGGTACAACGACGCCCGGTACAACGAGGGAGCGGGCTCCCGGGTCAGCGTACTGGCCTGGCAGGCAGGCGGGGGACGTTACCGGTTACGGCTTGGGGCCCTGTGTGGCGACGGCCTTGGCCCACTCGTCCACGGTCGTCACGGTGGCCTGGCGCGGGAACACCTTCTCGGTGAGCACCCGGTGCACCTCCTCGTCGGTGTCGGCGCAGCCGTCGGCCAGCACGGTGAGCCGGTAGTCCAGGTCGGCGGCCTGCCGCAGCGTGGACAGCACGACACCGCTGGTCGCGACGCCGGTCAGGACGAGATCGGTGATGCCCTGGGCCCGCAGGACCATCTCCAGGTCGCTTCCGGCGAAGGCGCTCACCCGCTTCTTGGTGATCACGGTCTCGTCGGGCCGGACCGCGAGGTCGGGGTGGATGGCGGCGCCCGGGTCGGCGGGCGTGAAGACGCCGGACGTCCCCAGTCCGCTGAACGCCATGTTCCGCTCCGACACCTCCGGGTGCCCGGACCGGAAGCCGACCACGACGTGCAGCACCGGAATCCCGGCGCTCCGGGCGGCGTCGACCGCGCGGGCCAGGCGCGGCAGGTAGTCGGGGGCGGCGAGGCGGCCCACGATGCCGTTCTGGATGTCCATCGCGAGCAGTGCGGTGTTCGACATGGTTGAGCCTTTCAGTGCTGAGGAGAAGGTGCGGAGGCGATGCGGCCCAGTGAGCGGTCCGCGAGCGTCATCGCCAGGAACAGTCCGGCGATGGCGAGCATGAACCAGGTCAGGCCGTGCAGACCGACGGTGTCGGCGCGGGCGCCGAAGAAGACGCCGTTGGCGCCGGAGGCGACCATCGCGCCGATGTAGAGGAACGTGCGCAGCAGCCCCGCCGACGAGCCCATCCGCTCGGGGTCCGCCTGGTGGTACACCGCGTTCTGCAGGGCCAGGTTGTTCAGCCCCTGCGGTACGCCGCACACGAGCGCGACGGCGATCAGCAGCCACACCGGGCTGTGCGGCTGGAGCGTGAGCAGGATGAGGCATACGGCGATTTGCCCGACCGCGCCGACGATGAGCTTGCCGCGCACCTCGCTGCGGCGGCCGGTCGCGGTGGACACCGCGATCGCGGCCAGGAACAGCGGCAGTTGCGCGAGCCCCGCCTGCGACGCGGTCAGCCCCCGCCCCTCCTGGAGCCACTGGGTGTACCCGTACAGCATGACGTACGACACGACGGCGACCAGGAGCATACGGGCGTACGTCAGCAGCAGCGGAACGTTTCCGCCGAGCACCCGCAGATCGATGAACGGCTCCGCCACCCGCAGCTCACGCACCGCGAACCCGATCGCCGCCACCACCATGAGCACCGGCAGATACCAGCGGTCCGCGCCCGGCTCCATCAGGAACAGCAGCAGCGATACGAGCATCCCGGCGAACAGCACCATGCCGGCGAGGTCCAGCCCGGCCCCTCCGCCTTCACGGCGTGGGTGGGCTTTCGGCAGCCGCCGGGCGCCGAGGATCAGCCCGGCCACGGCCAGCGGAAGGTTGACGGCGAACGTCGTACGCCAGCCACCCAGCCCGATCAGCAGCCCACCCAGGGACGGGCCGATCACCGCGACGGTCTGGTTGGCCACCGCGAGCGCGGTCAGCACCCCGGCGGGGCTCTCCCGGCCCGTACGCCCGGCCTCGCTGCGGATGAGGTACATCGCGGCCGGATAACCCGCGCAGGTACCGAACCCGAGCACCACCCGGGCCACGATCAGCGCACCCAGGTTCGGGGCCAGTACGCCGATGAGCCCCGACAGCCCCGTCAGCGCCGAACCGGCGAGGAACAGGCGGCGCGGCCCGTACAGATCGATGAGCCGCCCCACCACCGGCTGGCCTATCGCGGTCGCCAGATAGAGCGCCGAGACCAGCCAGGCCGTCTGCGCGGGCGGAGCCCCGAAGGCCGCGCCGATCGGCACCAACGACACCGAGACGATGGAGGAGTTGACCGGGTTGAGGATCGACCCCAGCATCATCGGCGCGAGCAGCCTGCGGTCGAAGCCTCCGGGCGCCTGGGGCTTGCTGACGCGTCGTATGAGCCGCGCGATCATATGGCGTTGAGCCGGTCGAGCAGGGCCAGTGCCTCGATGACGGTCTGCCGTTCGTCCTCGGTGAAGCCGGTTTCCAGGGAGCGGGCCAGCCACTCCTCGCCCGCCCGTCGGTTGTCCTCCAGGAACGCCTGGCCCGCCACGCTCACCGAGATCAATTGCCGCCGCCCGTCGTCCGGATCGGGCCGCCGCTCGATCAGCCCGCGCTCGTCGAGCACGCCGAGGGTGAGCGCGATGGACTGCGGCCGGACGCGCTCGGCGGCGGCGAGAGCGCTGGCCGAGGACGGTCCGTCCTTGCTGAGCCTGCTGAGCACGGACGTCTGCGTGGGGGTGAGCCCTTCCATGTCATACGTCTCCCTCAGCCGCCGTCGCAGGCGGCCGACGACGACGCGGATCTCGTGCGCGGCGCGCACGGAGGACGCGGACATGCCGGGTGGGGTCTCTGCCATGCCCCCACCGTAAATTTCTTCAGGCCAGCCTGTCCAGTCTGCACTGAACAGTCTGGCCTGTCATTCAGTACGGACGGGCCACAGGTGCACCACGACGGCCGCCGCCGCCGACACCGCGATCGCCAGCGCCATCGGCAGCGCCGCCCCGTTCCCGCCGAGCCCCGCCAGCGGCCCGGCGACACCACCCAGCGCGAACTGCAACAGCCCCAGCAGCGCGGACGCCGTACCGGCCACCTCCGGGTGCCCCGACATCGACAGCGCCGTGGAGTTCGGCATGACCAGTCCGATGCTCGCGACCAGCGCGAACAGCGAGACGAGCACGGCGGCCACGCCGAGGTCCGTCAACACGGACACCAGCAGCGCACCGCCACCGGTCGCGCACAGCGCGATCCCGGCCCGGAGCAGAGTCTCCGGCGCGTAGCGGCGCAGCAGCCGGGCGTTGCCCTGGCCGAGCAGCATGATGCCCAGGGCGTTGGCCCCGAAGGCGATGCTGAACTGCTGCGGGTCCAGGCCGTACGTCTTCTGGAGCACGAAGGACGACGCCGAGATGTACGAGAACATCGCGGCGAACGCGAAACCGCCCGCGAGCGCGGGCCGCACGAAGCCCGGGTCGCGCAGCAGCAGAGCGAAACTGCGGAACGTCTGCCCGAGCCCACCCGCGTGCCGCCGCTCCGACGGCAGGGTCTCCCCCACGACGAACACGGTGGCCGCGAGCAGAAGAGCCCCCGTCACGGCCAGGACGAGGAAGATCCCCCGCCAGGACGTGAACCGCAGCAGCTGACCGCCGACGACCGGCGCGAGAATCGGCGCAACGCCGTTGACCAGCATCAACAGGGAGAAGAAGCGAGCGGCGGCGGTCCCCTCGTAGAGATCGCGGACGATGGCCCGGCTGATCACGATCCCCGCCGCGCCCGCCAGCCCCTGGAGGGCCCGCAGCCCGGTCAGCGCGGTGACGTTCGGCGCGAAGGCGCACAGCACGGACGCCACCACGTAACCGGCGAGGCCGATGAGGAGGGGCACCCGCCGCCCCCACCGGTCGCTGAGCGGCCCGGCGATCAGCTGCCCCACGGCGAGGCCGATCAGGCAGCTGGTCAGGGTCAGCTGTACGCCCGCGTCCGGTACACCGAAGTCCCGCGCGAGAGCGGGCAGCGCGGGCAGATACATGTCCAGCGACAGCGGCCCGAACGCGGACAGCGCGCCCAGGACGATGAGCAGCCGCAGCGCGCGGCAGGGCGGGGCCTGTATGGGAGCGGTGGTAGCGGTGTCCATGAACAGCAGCGTAGCGATATCACTGACTGCTCAGCAATTGAGCAGTCAGTGACTTACCCGGCACGCACTAGACTGCCTTCATGGCTATGGGGACCGACTCGGAGAAGCGCACGGCCGCGCAGGCGGCCAGCGGACCACTGGTCCACGAGTTCGGTCTGCTGCTGAAGGCGGCAACCCACCTTGAGCGGCGCATCAACGCCGCCATGCGAGCGGAGGCCGGGATCGGCCACGTCATGTTCGAGGTGCTGCTCCGGCTGTGCCGGGACCCGGAGGAGCAGGTCTCCCAGCGCACCCTGGCCGAAGACGTCATCCTGACCAGCGGCGGGGTCACGCGCCTGGTCGACCGCATGGAGACGGCGGGCCTCGTACGCCGCGTACCGTCACCCGACGACCGCCGGGTCACGCTGGTCGAGGCGACGGCGGAGGGCGAGAAGACGTTCGTCCACGCGGTGGACGTCCACGCCCGCATCGTGGAGCGCTACTTCGTCGCCCCCGTGGCGCCCGACGACCGCCGTCGCCTGACGGCATCTCTCGACCGGATCACCACGGCGCTCCGGGACGACGACGGCCCAGCCTGCCGCCCGGAGGGCTGAACAGGCTGGACCGTTGGGTTCAGTTGTTCGCGGCGAACCCCACGAACGCGTCCCACGCGGTGGCCGGGAACGTGAGCACCGGGCCGGTGGTGTCCTTGCTGTCACGGACGTGGATGGTGTCGGGGCAGGCGGCGACCTCGACGCACTCGCCGCCCTCGCCCCCGCTGTAACTGCTCTTACGCCACGCCATGGCGACCTCGACGCAGTTGCCGCCCTCGCTACCGCTGTAGCTGCTCTTGAACCAGACCAACTTGCCTATGTCCTTTGTCATAGCTCTCCCAGCACCTTCTCAATAAAGGTCGACGACTCCCGTGGATTGAGAGCCTGGGCCCGGATGATCCCATGCCGGACAGCGATGGCGTGGACCTCATCTCGGTCAGTGAGCAGCGTGCCAGCCCCTTGGTTTTCGTGATACGCGATCTGCTGGCCCCCCTTCGGCACCATCAAGGTGAAGGGGCCATCGACACCGGCGTTGTCCTCCCGGTCCATGGGCATCACCTGGATCTCGACGTTGCGCTTCTCCCCGATGAGGAGCAGATGCTCCAACTGCCCACGCAGAACCCGCTTCCCGCCATACGGCTTCCGCAGCACGGCCTCTTCGATGACGAAGCCCAGGATGGGCGCAGGCCGGGCGTTGAAGATCTCCTGGCGGTCCAGTCGCGCGGCAACGCGCTGCGCGACGGTTTCCTCGTTCAGCAGTGGTCGACGCATCGAGAACACCGCGTGTGCGTAGTCCTTGGTCTGCAGCAGGCCAGGCACCGCCTGGGTAGCGTAGATCTGTAGCTCAACCGCTTCCTTTTCGATCTCCGCCGCATCGCGGAAGAACGCCGGATACCGCTCCAGCGCGCACCGCTCCTTCATCGCCTTGAGGAGGCCCCCGGCACCCAGAACCTCATCGGCCTTGTCGATCAGGTCCGGCTTCGGGATGCGGCGCCCGCATTCCACCGACGCGATCTGATCCGCGCTGTACCCGACGCGTGCCCCCAGTTCCGCCTGTGTGAGCCCGGCCCTCTCCCGCAACAGCTTCAGCTGCCTGCCGAACCCCCTCAGAAACGCTGACGTCTCGTCCGTACCTGCCATGGGTCACCACCCCTGCCTCCGCGCCCTCGCGTGTCCGACAGACACTGTCCGTACAGGCGCGCTTACTAGCGAGGCTAGGCATACGACCACCACCCTCGTTGCCATGACGACCGAAAATCCCCCCTCATGGGGTACGGCGGAGGGCCAGCTCCCTTCCGTACCCGGCGAGTTCGCCATGCGCTTCACCTCGACACCGCGCGGTGCGCGGCTCGCGCGGCGGCTCGTATCGCACCGGCTGGCCGCGTGGGGCTACCCGTACGATTCCAGCCCCAACGAGATCACCACGCTCATCGCCAGCGAGCTGTGCGCGAATGCGGTGCGTCACGGACGCGTCCCCGGGCGGGACTTCCACGTACGGCTGACCGCGCCCCTGGACGCGTCCGGCCCGATCCGTATCGAGGTCTCCGACACCCGTGGCGAGCGGCTGCCCGCGCTCGCCACGGCGGCGCCGGACGCCGAGACGGGGCGCGGACTGTTCCTCGTCTCGCAGTTCGCCGAGCGGTGGGCCGTTGGGCCACGGCCCAACGGCGGTCCCGGGAAAACTATTTGGGCTGAGATCGCAACAAAATATGGGTCGCCCGCGCCTATCGTGGGCGACCATGGAACAGCGGATGCAAGCCGCCCTGCGCGTGGAGATCAGCGCCGAGGCGGATGAAGGGGATCTCGCGATCCACGATCTGTACCGGTGGCTGCGGCAGGACACGGACGTCCGCGCGCATGCCGATCTGAACATGCTCCCGGCCCGCCCGCACGGAAAGCTGGAGATCATCGATCTGGTGGTCAGCCAGGGGCTCGGCGCGCTGAACCTGGGGCTGTCCTACGCCGCCTGGCGCGCCGCGCGCCCGACCGCGCCCGCCGTCGTCATCAGCGCCAACGGGCGGTCGATAACGGTGCGCGGGGAGTGCGACGCGGAGACGGTGCGCCGCTTCGTGGAGGCGATGGAGTCCGCTTCCGCCCCCGTGACGGAAGCGGACATGTAGGGTCTTACTGCTCGTGGCCTGGCCGTGCTTGCTGACCAGCAGCTCTTGGAGCTGTCTCACAGCTCGGTGCCCGTCTCCTCGGCCAGCGTGTGCAGGAGCCGGTCCTGGAATGCCTCGTCGTGTGCGGCGGCGTGTGGCTGCTGCCGTCGGCGGTGGTACCAGTAGCCGCCGGTGGTGAGTGCCTCGGGATTGTCGCTGGTTGCCAGCCACTGCTGTGTCCGGTGGCCCAGTTCGAGATCGTCGGGTGCTCCGGGTCCGCCCATCTTGGTGGGTACCCAGCCTGGGTCCACGGCGTTGCTGGGCACGTCGGGGTACAGGCGGGCCACTGCGGCGGCGAGGGTGGTGACGAACAGCTTGCTGTCCGCGTACGACCCGGGGTTCGTGCCCTGCCAGTCGACGCTGTCGAGAGAGGAGTGGCCGTCGAAGTGCGAGCTGCTGCTCAGGTACACCAGGCGGCGTGGCCGGTGCAGCAGTGCCGTGAGCAGGTACGGGGCGATGATGTTGACCGGCATGACGGCCGGTCCGTTCCAGACCCCGGCGTTGTGGATGACCGCGTCGAGCAGTGGTTGGTCGTTCAGCTCAGCGGCGATGCGCCGTACGGCGTCACGGTCGGTGAGGTCGGCGACGACGAGGTCCGCTCCGCGGCCGACGAGCGGGTCGAGGGCGGTGGCGCGCTGTGGGTTGCGTGCGTGGACCACGATGTCGTGCCCGGCGGACTGCAGTGCGTCCGCCGTGGCGTATCCGAGGCCGTCCGTGGAACCGGTGATCAGGATCCGGCTCATGATCGTCCTGTGTGCTTCACGGAAGGGCTCCTTGGATGGTTGCTCGGAAGGGCTGCGCTCAGCGGCTTTCAGCGTGCCGGGGACTGCCGCGTGGGCGGGTGGGGCTCGTGGGTGGCTGCCCAGGAGGCGAGCAGGCGCAGGCCGTCTTCGGACGGCGAGCCGGGTTCGGCGGTGTAGATGGTCAGGGAGTGCGCCTCGCGGACGGACATGGGCAAGTCCAGGGGCTGGTAGGTGAGTTCCAGGTCCCCGGCGTCGGGATGGTGGAAGCGTTTGACGCCGCCGTGGTGAATGCGCACGTCGTGGGAGGCCCACCGGGTGCGGAACTCGGCGCTGACCGTGGACAGCTCTCCGATGAGGTCGCGCAGGGCCTTGTCGTTGGGGTACCGGCCGGCCTCGGCGCGCAGGAGTGCGGCGGTGGTGGTGGCGGCGCCGTCCCAGTCGGCGGCGAAGTCGCGGGAGTCGTCGTCGAGGAACCAGAACCGGGCGAAGTTGGGGCGGCCACGCACGCCGACGGTCGGGCTGTCGAACATGGGCGCGAACAGGGCGCGGGTGAGTGCGTTGGTGGCCACGATGTCGAGGCGGCCGTTGGTGACGAAGGCCGCGGACAGGGTGATGGAGTCGAGCAGCCACTGGACGCGAGGGGGGACGTCGACGGCCTTGCGCCGGCGGCGGGATGCCGGGCTGGGCTGTGCGGCCTTGGCGAGGTCGAACAGGTAGGTGCGTTCGTCGTCGTCCAGTTGCAGGGTGCGGGCCACCGCGTCGAGGACGTCCTCGGACACGCCGCTGATGTGGCCCTTCTCCAGCCGGGTGTACCACTCGGTGCTGACCCCGGCGAGGACCGCGACCTCCTCGCGGCGCAGCCCGGGGACCCGGCGTCGGCCGCTGGTGGGCAGCCCGACCTGCTCCGGGGTGAGCTGGGCGCGCCGGCGGGCGAGGAAGTCACGGATGTCGGCGCGGTTGTCGGAGCTGCGTTCCATGCCTTCCACGCTACGGCCGAAATCCGGCGGGAGGGGGGTTGAGCTTGTCCCCCCATAAACGCAGCCTCCCGCACACGCGGCCGAAGCGGTCTCCTGGGATGCGCACCCAATGCCGAACCGTTGCGGAGACATCGCATGACCACGCGAGGAGTCACCCTCCACGCCCCCGCCGCCCTGGAGGTCGGTGACGGCGAGCACCGCCCGTCCATCCGACTGCCACTCGTGGTGTACGTGCTCGCCCTGGCCACGTTCCTGATGGGCACGACCGAGTTCGTGGTCGTGGGGCTGCTGCCCGAGATCGCGGCTGATGTGCGGGTCAGCGCGGCCCAGGCTGGGATGATGATCACGGTGTTCGCGGTCGGGATGGTCATCGGCGCGCCGCTGATGGCGATGCTGACGCTGCGGCTGCCCCGGCGGCTGACACTGATCCTCGCCTTGGCCGTGTTCGCTGTCGGTCACGTGATCGTGGCGCTCGGTTCCGGTTTCGCGCTGCTGCTGGCGGCCCGGTTCCTGACGGCGCTGGCGACCGGCGCGTTCTGGGCGGTGGCCAACGTGGTGGCCGCTCGCGCGGTCGGTCCCGCCGCCAGTTCTCGCGCGTTGGGCGTCGTGGGCGCCGGCGCGATGCTCGCCAACGTGGTCGGGGTGCCGCTCGGCGCGTTCGCCGGACAGCTCATGGGCTGGCGCGGACCCTTCTGGGCACTTGCCGCTCTCGCGGTGGCCGCCATGGCGCTGATCGCCCGCCACGTTCCCCACGACAGCGCCGACCATCAGGCGCCCTCGATCCGGTCCGAGCATCCGCCCTGGGTTCGGGGCGCCTGTGGCTGGTGCTGGCGGCCTGCGCGACCACGAACGCCGGTGCGCTGGGGGCGTACTCCTATGTCTCACCGCTGCTGACCGACCGAGCGGGCCTGGCCCCCGGCCTGGTGCCGCTGGTCCTGGTCGGCTTCGGGATCGGTGCCCTGGCCGGCTTCCTCGTGGGAGGCCGTCTCGGGGACCGTCGCCCGTACGCGACGACGATCATGGCCCCTGGGGTCACGATGCTGGTGCTCCTGGCGATCTGCCTGCTGTCCGGCTACGCCGCCCCGACGATCGCGCTGGTCGCGTTGCTGGGACTGTTCGGGCTCGGCGCGAACCCGGTGCTCATCGCCCTGGCGGTCCGCTTCGCAGGCCGCGCCCCCACCCTGGGCTCCGCGCTGACGGTGTCGGCGTTCAACCTCGGCACCGCCATCGGCTCCTGGATCGCCGGGTTCGCCCTCGAAACCCCGCTCGGAGCCACCGGCCCGGCCGCGGTCGGCACGGTCATGGCCGCGCTGACCCTGATCCCCACCATCGCCATCGCGCTCACCCAGCGCCGACCGGCACCGGCGACCGCCTAGACGACGGGCCGCGCCCCGGGCGGATTACGCCTGTCCAGCGGGCTCGGCGGCCGGGACGCACAGACCGAGGAAGCCACGGCGATCCCGCGCCTTCCCGACATACGAACCGGCGCGAAGACGCCGGCACACCGAGCAAGGAGAACCACCATGCGTGGAGTAGTGATGCACACGGCCGGCGACGTCCGCGTCGAGGACCGCGACGATCCGAAGATCATCGAGCCGACCGATGCCATCGTGAAGCTGACCGCGACCTGCATCTGCGGCTCCGACCTGTGGCCCTACCGTGGCATCGAGCCCGCTGACCACCAGGTCATGGGGCACGAGTACGTGGGCGTCGTCGAGGAGATCGGCTCCGAGGTCGAGAACGTCAAGGTCGGCGACTTCGTCGTCGGCTCGTTCGTCATCTCCGACAACACCTGTGAGATCTGCCAGGCCGGGTTCCAGTCCAAGTGCGTGCACGCCGAGTTCGTCGCGCAGACGATCGGCACCCAGGCCGAGAAGGCCCGCATCCCGCACGCCGACGGCACCCTCGTCGCCACCCCCGGGCAGCCCGACCCCGAGCTGATCCCCGCCCTCCTCGCCGCCTCCGACGTACTCGGCACCGGCTGGTACGCCGCCGTCGCCGCCGAGGCCGGCCCCGGCAAGACCGTCGCGGTCGTCGGCGACGGAGCGGTCGGGCTCATGGCCGTCCTCGCGGCCAAGCAGCTGGGCGCCGAGCGGATCATCGCGATGTCCCGGCACCCCGAGCGGCAGAAGCTGGCCCGCTCCTACGGCGCGACCGACATCGTCGAAGAGCGCGGCGAGGAGGGCGTCGCGAAGATCAAGGAACTCACCGGCGGACTGGGCGCGCACTCGGTCGTCGAAGCGGTCGGCACCCAGGAGGCGTTCATGCAGGCCGTCGGCGCCACTCGCGGCGGCGGGCACCTGGGCTACGTGGGCGTGAACTACGACGTCACCATCCCCGGGATCGAGCTGTTCTTCGCGGGCATCCACACCCTCGGTGGTCCGGCCCCCGTGCGCCGGTTCCTGCCCGGCCTGATCCGGCTCATCTGGGACCGCGAGATCGACCCCGGCAAGGTTTTCGACCTCACCCTGCCTCTGGAGCAGGCTCCCGAGGGTTACAAGGCCATGGACGAGCGCCGGGCCACCAAGGTGCTCCTCACCCTCTGACGCGCCGCGGCCCCACACACCCGCCCGGGCCGGGCTCTGCCACTGCGCGTCAGCGGCACGAGCCCGGCCGGGGCCGGCGGCCGGATCGCGCACCACCCATCATCGCTGGGGCATTGCCCTGGTCCCGCCCCCGAGACCGGCACGGCGGCTACCGGGCGTCGCGCAGCGTGAGAACGTACGTCGCCGTGAGCGCCACAGCACGGTCTTCGTCATGTGACAGATCCACGAGGGCACGGGACGCCGCGATCCCGGGGATGTCCGCGAGCGCCTGGGCCAGCCGTCGACGTGCGGCCGGCCCAACGGCGGCGTGGGCGAGGCGGTCGACGAGCCCGGTGGCGATCTGATCCGCCGACGCGGGATCACGCGCCAGCGTGCTCAGCGCATCGGCCGCGTCGACGTCGTTCCTCTCCTCGACGATCATGTCGATGAGCGTCGGGACCGCGTCGGCCACTCCCCGCGCCCCGAGGGCCAGAGCCGCGTACCCACGGACCACGATGTCGGGGTCGGTGAGGGCGTCCCGCAGCAACGCGGTCGCCTCGTCGTTCGGAATCTCGGCGACGCACTGGACGGCACGCTTGCGCACCTCGGCCTCCGGGGAGCCGAGGCCGTCTGCCAGCAGTGCCGGCCCGTCCCCGCCCGCTTGCGCCAGAGCCCAGCGGAGGGCCCCGGCCACGTGCGGATCCGATTCGCTCAGCACGGCCTCGACCAGTGCTTCCACCGGCACGGGCACGTCCTCGACCGCGGACAGGGCCGCGCGCTGCCGCGCCGCCGCGCTCGTCGACCCCAACGCCTGGAGGAGCGCGACGACCTGGAGGACGTCCTCCCACCCGGCGGGTTCCGCGGCACCGATCCGACGCAGTCGCGTCAGCAGCTCCGTCTCCGCCGCGATACGGTCCCGCGTCTGGCGGATGAGGTCGTCGACGAGCTCGGCGGGCGCGAAGCCGGGGTCGTCGAGCGTGCGCCTGACGTCGCGCAGGGACAGCCCCAACGACCGCAGGCTCTCGATGTGGAAGATCCGCCGGATGTTCTCGCCGGAGTACTCCCGATAGCCGGAGTCGGTACGACCCGTCGGCCGCACCAGGCCGAGCGATTCGTAATGCCTGAGCATGCGGGCGCTGACCCCCGCACGCCGCGCGACATCACCGATCAGCACTGCCTACCGCCCCTCCTGGCCGCCCTCACCGAGGGCCACGACGCGCTTCGCCTCCTCGATCGCGAACGCGAATCCGGCATCCGGGTCACGCCACAGCCGTTCCGTGGCGATCGCGTGTGCGCGCACGCGAGGGTCGGGATCCCTCGTCGCGGCGTCCAGCGTCGGCAGCATGACCTCCCCGAGCACGATCAGCGCCCGGCTGAGGCTCAGTCGCGTCTCGCGTCCGCCGCGCCCGAGCTGTGTCGCCAACACTACGGCCAACTCCTGCTCCTCACCGCCGGGCACGAGCACGACCGCCGCCCGCCAGGCGCTCCGGGCCACCTCGTCGTCGGCGTCGGACAGCAGCGCCGGTGTGATCACCTGCCACGCTCCCCGATCCCCGATCTTGGACAGCGTGTGCAACGCCTGGCTCCGTGCCTGCGCACGCTCCGAGCGGACCTCACCGAGAAGCGCCGGGACCGTCATCGACGCCGGGTGGCGGGTGAGGGCCCACGTCAGCATCTCGCGCACGGAGAACTCGGGTTCGATCGCGCATCGCTCGACGAGCGTGCCGATGAACCCCGGATCGGGGGCCGTGCCGACCGCCAGCGCCGCCCGCAGCCGGACCGACGGATTGTTGTGTTCCAGCCCCTGGAGAGCGCGTGCCGTGTTCGTGTCCACATCCGCAGTCAAGACCTTGTCACCGTGTCAAGGTCAAGCTCACAGGCTCGTGGGCCCTTCCAGGGCTTGCAGCGTCCCCGCGGGCAGCCGGTCGGTGCCCCAGCTGCGCTCGATGTAGCCGATGATCCGCGCGACGTCTTCGGCGGGCACCCGCTCCGGTTCGCCTTGCTCGAGCGGGTCGGCGTGGAAGATGTAGAGCCGCGAGGCGAACTGGTCGAACGGCAGTGAGGCCTCGCCGAAGCGCTCGCCGTTGCCCGCGGTGGAGACGACGACGCCGTCGCCCCAGTCCTGGCCGCTGTCGTTGTTCGGGTTGAAGAAATACACCCGCATGACGTCCTGTGGGTCCGGCGCGGCCCGCAGGATCGTGATCGCGTGCCAGCCGACGTAGCGGGCCGCGCTGTCGGTGACGGCGACACCGGCCGGCTGCGGATGGATCAGCGGCTGCTCGCCGTTGTAGGACGGGTGGTAGGTGGCGTGGAACTGCCGCAGGAACGCGTCGAGGTCGATCAGGTTTCCGGTCGCGACATCGACGTTGATGTGGAACCCACGGCCCGACCACCAGCCGTGGAACTCGGGGTTGACCCACCGGTGCGGGTCCCCTGGCCGCCCGGCGCAGCGCCGTCCCATCTCGGCGTAGATCCGGTCCAGGTGGGGGACCACGAGCAGCGACACGGGGTCCAGGTCCATCGGCAGCGTGCCGGCGACTCCGGTCGCGCTGTCCTTCGACGAGATCGGCTGACCCTCGAAGTGCATGATGACCTCGTCGTCGCGGGCCGCCCAGACCACCATTTGCAGCAGGTAGTCCGGGTCGTTGTAGGACCACATCGACAGCGCGCGGGCCGACTGGCAGGTGGGGTTGTCGCCCTGACCGACGCCGAGCGGCTGGCCCAGCATCGAGAGCACCCCCGCGACCAGCCGCGCCCGCGGCTCCGGCACCTCGCCGAAGACCGTCGTCAGCCGCTCCCGCGCGACCGGGGACAGCTCAAGCCGCAGCTGGCGCCACAGCGCGGGCACGATCGGCGGCTCGTAGAGGATGCCGCGGTCGAGCAGCAGCGCCAGCCCGTAGACGCTCTGCGCGGTCTGCGGGTGCACGGCCACCTCGATCAGCCGGTGCACCAGTTCGCTGTAGCGCATCAGGCAGTTCCGGCCGGTGTCGGACAGCCCGAGCGCCTCACCGACGAGGTAGTCGCTCTCGCTCAGCAGGAACCGGAGCAGTTCCGCGTGGTACGGCGACACCAGGCCGGTGTCGTGCATCGCCCGCGCGAACCCCGCCGCCTCGGACTGCAGGCCGCCGGTGTCCATCGCCTCGAGCCGGGAGCGGAAGACGTCGATGCCCGGGTCCTCCCGGCACGCCTCGGTGGTCCCGTACAGGCTCGTGATGAGCCGGTCGATGCCCAGCCCCGACGATGCGCCAAGGTCGACGTCCGGATTCTCGCGGTAGGCCGCCACCCGGGTGATCAGGGACTGCACCGCCTCGACCTGGATCGGACGCTGGCGCAGGATCCGCCAGACCTCGTCGACCAGGTTGTCCAGGACGCTGTCGTAGCCGATCCCGTCGGCGAGGTGGCGGAACAGGTCGCGGATGAGCTGTGCGGTCCGGCCCTGCTGGGTCCGCTCCGCCTCGCTGGGCGGGGTGAACAGCAGCTCCAGGTTCATCGCCATGACCTGGGACAGGAACTGGCGGGCGTCCTCGGCGGGCAACGTCGGGTGCGCGAACTCGCCGCGGGCGACAGCGAGCATCCGCAGCTCGCTGGTCGCCTCCATGACGACGGTGTCCGCTTCCTTGCTGTGCAGGCCCGGGCCGACCAGCGCCGGAATGAGGATCTCCGGTGACGCCCAGTCCGTCCCCTGGAAGAGCCCGGCCTCCTCAAGGGTCTGCGCCCTGGCCTGCACCGCGGCGGGGCCGCCCGGCTGCATGAGCACCCGCCGCAACGCTTCCAGAACCCGCCGCAGCTTCGTGTGCTTGCCGAAGTCGCGGGTTTCGGCCAGGGCCTGGATGGCGTCGTCGAGTGAGGTCACGCGCTTGTCCAGCGTCGTGACCTCACCGCGGACGTCGACGGTCGGTTTCAAAGGGTTTCCTCGGGTTGGTCTCCCGCGTCCAACAGGGTCGTCAGACGTAGAAGTCGAGCTGTTCCTGCTTCTTCAACAGTTCGCGCATCCGGTAGGGGTCATCACCGAAGAAGTACACCAGACCCCAGTGGGTACCGAACGCGGTCCTCTTGGTGACGGTCTCCTCGAGCGGCGCCGAGAGGTCGTGCGACTCGTAGTAGTCGTCGTCCTCGGTCTCCTCGGGGATCTCCAGTTCGCTCACGACACGGCGGCGCGGGTAGACACCGAAGCAGCCGGCGACCCCGGAGGCGTCGACCACCTCGCGCGGGAAGAAGGCGTCGATCTCCTCCTCGGTCGTCTTCGGATCGAAGGCCAGCACCAGCCCATGGTAGGCGTTGAACCCGTAGGCCCGCTCCAGCAGCTCGAACACCTTGAATCCCGGCGGCCGGTAGGCGACCTCGCCGAAGTACATCTCGCCGTCACTGGTGACGAAATACTCTGGGTGCACGAAGCCGAACTCGATGTCGAACGCCTTGATGAGCTTTTCGATCTGCGCCGTGATCTGCGGGCGGTACCGCTCCAGTTCCGGGGTCGCCGGCACGAACACCGAATACCCCAGCGTGACGTATTCGGAGATGTTGAGGAACTTGATCTTCCCGTTGTGTATCCACGCCTCGACCGCGAACTCCCAGCCATCGAGGTGGGATTCCATGAGGACCGGGAATTCCTCGTCCGGAATCGTGTCGATCTCGTCCGGGGTGCGGATGACGCGGTGCCCGAGGCATCCTGCCTTGTCGAACGCCTTGAGATGGATCGGGTCGTTCGGGTCACCGTCCAGCTTGAGCAGGGTCTGGTTGACGCGCTTGAGGAAGCGGATCACGTCGTCCCGGTCGTGGGCCTCCTCGAATATTCCGACCCGGATGCCGCCGAGTTGCGCGCGGCGCTTCATCAGCGCCTTGTCCCTCAGCAGCATGGCCTGACCGTACAGACGCGGGTTGTCCAGCAGAACGGAGTTGATCGCCCCCGCCCATTCCACCGTCTCCTCGAACAGCGGGATCGCGACGTCGACACCCTCGTTCTGAAGAGTCTCGGCGATCTCCATGGAGCGGTCGTTGAGCCGCTCGAAATTCCACGGCACGTAGGGGATGTCGTGGTCGACGCAGTACTCCTCGGCCCACTCCGGCGCCACGACGACGTATCGCCGGTCGAACCGATCGAGAGCTTCCACCGCGTTGAGACTCCAGCCGAGAAGCGCTACATAGCCTTTGTCCGGGTTCCTGGTGATCGGTTCAACTTGCGGCATAGACAGTTTCTCCTTCGGCGCTTGCGCGCATCGACGGCGTGGCTGGCGCCTACCCGACGCTCTGCCGCGCAAGCCCCTCGCGCCCGCGCGCGTGTCCGCGCGCGGTGGAGTAAGCGAGGTAAACGGCGACCTGGCTGTTCTCGCCGCGTCGCCGCCCGTATCCGGCGCCTCGGTTCCGTGGAAGGACCGGGGATCTCCTGAACTGACCCGGTTCGGGCTTACAGCCACCGCGTACGGTCACCACGCGTGGCTGGACGATCCGGCACACGAGTCATGGCCCGTGTACCACCCCGACGCCTGACACCCTCGCCGTACCGGCCCGTCCGTGCGCATCGAACCGTGCGCCGAGCTCCGGTGCACCGCGATCGGCGATCGCGTCCGGATCACGCAGGGGGCGCAGGCCGCCGGGCATTTTCGGCAGGTGGAAGGAGTATCGGCCGAGCATGCTGATGTGGTGCCGCACGAACGGCGAGAGGCGGGCCACGTCCTCATCGCGGACGTCGGAGCCGTCCGTCCGCTGGCTCACCGCGCGCACAACCGCTCCAAGGCCGACTGGCTCTCCTCGTCCGCGGCGCGGTGGATCACCAACCGATGGTCCGGATCTTGAAGTGGCATCAGCACTTCGAAGTGCACGGCGATCACACCGACGTCAGGATGCCGGATCACCTTGCGCCCGCGGCCATTGACCTTGACGTCCCGCTCGGCCCACAAGCGCGCGAATTCCTCGTCATGAGCGGTGAATTCGGCGATGAGGTCGGTCAACGCCTGATCCTCCGGATGCGCGGCCCACGCGGCGCGCAGGTGAGCGATCCCCTCCCGCACGACGCGTTCGCGGTCGACATAGAACTCACGCATCTCCGGATGCATCAGGCACAGCCACATCGCATTGCGCTGCGAGGGCGGAAGGGTGCCGAAATCCAGGAGCAGCCTCGCCATTTCGCCGTTCCAGGCCAGGATGTCGTAGCGGTGGTTCAACAACATGGCGGGCAGGGGCGACAGGTCGGCGACCAGCTGGGCCAGCGGCGGTGCTGCCGTGGTGGCGGGCTTGCCGGAATCGCGGGGGTACTGCTGGGCCAGGTTGAAGAGGTAGGCGCGTTCGTCGGGGGCCAGGCGCAGCGCCCGGGCCAGCGCCTCCACCACGTTCGCCGAGGGCCGCAGCCCGCGGCCCTGCTCCAGCCGCACGATGTAGTCGATGCTGACCCCGGCCAGTTCGGCGACCTCTTCGCGGCGCAATCCCGGGGTCCGCCGGGCCTGCCGACGCGACGGTAGGCCGAAATCGTGCGGGTCCAGGCGCTCGCGCCGGGTCCGCAGGAACGCGGCCATCTCCTGTATCGCGTCCACGGTGCGGGTCGTCACGGTCGATCCAACAGCCGGGGTAGGACTGGCATTCCCAGGAACGTCCTTCCCTTATCCCGGGCTCGCGGCGGCCACAGGCTTGCTCCCGGCAACGGATCACAAGCACAGGAGGACACGATGTCGCTCACCCTCGACACCTACCGGCTGCTGGGCCGCTCCGGGCTGCGGGTCTCACCGCTGGCGCTGGGCGCGGCGACCTTCGGCACCGAGTGGGGCTGGGGCGCCGAACAGGACGAGGCGCGCAAGCTGTTCGACCTCTACGTCGAGCGCGGCGGCAACTTCATCGACACCGCCAGCACCTACACCAATGGCAGCTCCGAGCGCCTGCTGGGCGAATTCACCCGCGACAACCGCGAAAGCCTGGTGCTGGCGACGAAATACACGACGCTGCGCCGCCCTGGCGATCCGAATTCCGGGGGCCCGCACCGCAAGAGCCTGTTCGCGTCGGTGGAAGCCAGTTTGCGACAGCTGAATACCGACTACATCGATCTGCTCTACCTGCACGTGTGGGATTTCACGACGCCGGTCGAGGAGATCCTGCGCGGCATGGACGATCTGGTCCGGCAGGGCAAGGTCCTGTACGTGGCGATCTCCAACGCCCCGGCCTGGCAGGTGTCGCGCATGCAGGCGATCGCCGACCTGCGTGGCTGGTCGCCACTGGTCGCGCTACAGATCGAATACAACCTGATCGAGCGAACCGGGGAACGTGACCTGATCCCCATGGCCCGCGAGATGGGGTTGGGGGTCATCCCGTGGTCACCGCTGGCCGGTGGGGTGCTCACCGGCAAGTACGGCCACGACGACCTGACCGTGACGAACGTCGCGTCCGACGACGGTACGCGCAAGAGCTTCAACCTCGCCCTGGGCACGCTCACCGAACGCAACCTCGCCATCGTGGACGTGGTGAAGGATGTCGCCGCGGAGCTGGGCCGCACACCCGCCCAGGTCGGGCTGGCCTGGACCCTGCGGAACCCGGGCGTGACGGCACCGATCATCGGCGCCCGTACCCCCGCGCAGCTGAAGGACAACCTGGGCGCCTTGGAGGTCGACTTCACCGCCTCCCAACTGGCCCGCCTCGACGGGGCCGGCGCGCCCGAACTCGGCTTCCCGCACGACATGCTCGCCAGTGACCACATCCGCGGTGTGACCGCGGGCGACCTGAAGATCGAAACCCGCCGCTGATACCCGAGTGCGATGTCACGCAGCGATGCGTCGACGCCGTCCTCGGCGCTGACGCGTTCCTGCGCGACCTCGGCGCCGACGAGTTCATCAACTATCAAGCGCGGCGGATCCCTCTACTCGGTGCTTCGACGACCGGGAGAACGCGGAGCTGAGCGTCACAGTCACGGCCCCCCAGGTCCCAGGGCAAGATCGCACGCACGGCCGCGTAAGGACGAGCCGTTTCACGGGACTTGGCGCCGGGTGCCACGGGCGGTCAGGGGCGTGTGCCAGTCCCGGATCGCTGCCGCGAACCGGTCCGGGGCGTCGGACTGCACGAAGTGGCCGGCGCCTTCGAGGATCTCGGTGTGGTGGTCGGCGAAGGTTCGCTCCCACCGCTGTCGCTCTTTGCCGCGGAAGGCGACGTCGGCGTCGCCCCAGATGATGAGCGTCGGGAGCGACGCGAGGCCGGGGGGTCCCGCTTCGACATCAGCGAGGAAGGTGCGGCTGGCGGTGATGCGCCGGGCGAATACGGCCGTTGCCTCACGCCGGTCGTGGGTGGCGAGAGCGTTCCGGTAGTGGGCCATCTCGTCGGCGGTCGGCTTCCGCAGCCGGTGCCCGGCAGGGATCATCGCGTTGACGAAGAGGTTGAACTGCCGGATCAGCAAGCGCCCCAGAGGCCCGCCCAAGATGGGTTCGGCCCGGGTGCCGACCTCGTCGACGAAGGTGAACGTCGCGGGGCCGCGTACGACGATGCTCTCGCGGGCGCGCAGCGGCTCGGGCGGACCGTGCTCCGGCACGATGCCCCGGTGAGGACGGCGCACAGGGTCAGCGGCGCGCCGTCCACGCCTCGATCATCGTCGCCGCCCCAGTGGGTGAACGCGAGCGCTGGCTGTCGGTCGCCGGGCACACCACGGTGGAACCCGACGGAGCACACGACCTGTGTACCCGCCTGGCCGCGCGCTACTGGGACCTCGACGACCGGGCCCGCGCCGACGACCTCGCCGGGATCCTGGCCGCGGACCAGCTTCGTCTCGTCATCCATCCGGAGACCGTAAGCCGCTACATGAACTGACCTACGCCCCGGCGCGCTCCAGGGCACCCAGCGCCATCCTTCGCGCCGTGGCGACGGGGTCGGGGACGGCCGCCAGGCCGTACAGCACGGTGGCGCCCTCGTGGAGCAGCAGCAGTTCGTCGGCGAGGCCACCGGGGTCCGGGACGCCCGCACCCTCGGCCAACTCCCGCAGATAGTCCCGTAGCCACCGCTTCTGGTCGCTGATCGCCCGGCGGGCCGGATGGTCCGCGTCCGGCAGCTCGGCGGCGGCGTTGACGAAGCCGCAGCCGCGCGGGTTCTCGCGGCGCATCCAGAGGCCGAGGGCGTCGAAGGTGGCGAGGATCCGGTCCCGTGGACCCTGCTGAGGCGACTTGTCGACTTCGGCGGTCAGCCAGACCCGCCACCGCTCGTCGCGCTCGCGCAGATACGCGGCGACCAGCGCCTCCTTGCTCCCGAAGCGTTCGTAGAGCGTCTTCTTGGTGACTCCGGCGTGCCTGGCGATCAGATCCACACCGACCGCGTTGATCCCCTGCCCGTAGAACAGCTCGGCGGCGGCGTCCAGGACGCGGCGGGCGGCGGGGGTGAGCGTCTCCATGGGCGTGATCCCTCCCGACGTGACTTGACGGGTATACCGATCTGTTTAGTCTAGGGGAGAGTGGACTAAACAGACCGGTATACCTACTAGCTCGGGGAAGGAACCCATGCCTGTCACCGCGCTCACCTCCGTCGGCCTCGTCGTGCTGTGGAGTTCCGGCTTCATCGGCGCCGAACTCGGCACCCGCGAGGCCCCCGCCGACACCCTGCTGATGTGGCGCTTCATCGCGGCGGCCCTGCTGCTGGGCGGCGGCTGGGCGCTCTTCCGGCGGCGCCGCTTGCCGCTGCGCGCGGTGGCCGAACAGACCGCCATCGGCGCCCTGTCACAGGGCGGCTACCTGGGCGGGATCGTGTGGGCGGTCGGGCTCGGCGTACCGTCCGGGACCGCCGCGCTGATCGCCGCCCTGCAACCCCTGGCCGCCGGTGCCCTGGCCGGGCGGCTGCTCGGGGAGACGGTCAGCACCCGGCAGTGGGTGGGGCTCGCGATCGGGCTGGGCGGCGTGGCCCTCGTCGTACAGGGCGACCTGTACGGGACGTCGGCCGTGACGCCCTGGGCGTACGGGCTCCCGTTCGCGGCCATGGCCGCCCTGCTGACCGCCAGCTTCCTGGAGCGGCGGGCGGGGGCGCCGCTCGCGCCGATGGACGCGATACCGCTGCACTGCGTCGTCAGTGCGGTGCTCTTCGCCGGGGTCGCCCTCACCGGCGGGCACGCGGCGCCCCCGTCGGGCGGCGGCTTCTGGTTCGCGGTGGGCTGGACCGTCGCGCTGTCCACGGTCGGCGGCTACGGCTTCTACTGGCTGAGCCTGCGGCACAGCGGGGTCACCCGTACCTCCGCGCTGATCTACCTGACGCCGCCGACGACGGCGGTGTGGGCGTACGCGATGTTCGGCGAGGCACCGGGGGTGCCGGCGCTGGTGGGGATGGCGGTGTGCGTGGCCGGGGTGGTGGCGGCGAATGGCCGCGCCGGGCGGTCGGCGCGGGCCGCCGTGGCCGTCGGGGACACGGCTGGTACCCCGGCCCGGTGCGAGGGGTCCGCACCGGCACGCCCATGAGGAGGGCGCGGGCGGCCATCACCCCCGGCTGCCGGTGCCGACACCGTCATTCCCCAGATGCCGGCCTACGGCGGCTTCCGCTTCGTGCACCGCGTGGCGCAGGCTCGACAGGACCGTGCGAATCAGCGGATGGTCGTTCGCGGAGGTCCGGACCGTTGCCAGGATCGTGCGCCGGTGGGTGGGCGCGGGCGTGAGCAGGGCGAGGTCGGGGGCGCGGTCGAACCACAGGAGGTCGGGCAGGAAGGCCACGGCGTGCCCCTGTGCCGCCAGGCGGGCGTGCACCAGCATGTCGGCGGACTCGAAGGCGACATCGGGGTCGAATCCGGCCGCGTGACAGACGGAGACGGTCCACTGTCTGGCCGGGGTGCCGACGGGTTCCATCGCCCAGGGGCACCGCGCCAGTTCGGGCAGCGCACGCACCGTGGTGTCCCGGACCGCCAGCCGCATCGGGTCCTCGCCCAGCACGTGGTGGCTCAGTTCGGTGGCCCGGGGCGGGGCGGCGTGGCCGAGGAAGGTCTCGTCGATGACGAGGTCGACATCGCGGGCCAGCAGGGCCGGCAGGGCGGTGTCCGGTTCGGCCTGGGTGGCCTCGACTCGTACGTTCGGGTGCGTTTCGCGCAGCCGGGTCAGGGCGGTGGGCACGAGGGTGAGCATCGCGGTCTGGAAGGCGGCCACCCGCAGGGTGCCGGTCAGCTCCTGCAGAGAGGCGGCGATCTCCGTCTGCGCCCGGTCGAGTTGCCGCAGCACCGTCTCGGTGTGGGCGACGAGGATCTCGGCCTGGGGCGTGAGCCGCACCCTGCGGCCGTCCCGCTCCAGCAGTGGCGCGCCGACCTCGGATTCCAGCAGAGTCAGCTGCTGGGAGACGGCGGACGGGCTGTACGACATGGCCACGGCGACGGCAGCCAGGGTGCCCCGGTGCTTCAGCTCCCGCAGCACCTCCAGACGGCGCAGGTTGTACATGCCGCCCCCATCCAACAAATTTAGTGACCGATCGCGTCCAGAAACATTCACTTTACTGAACGTCGGTGGCCCGATGGGATGGACGTCATGGACATCGAAGCGCTCCGCCGGGACACCCCGGGCACCGCGAACCGGATTCACCTCAACAACGCGGGGGCCGGGCTGTTGTCCCGGCGGACCCTTGAGGCCGTGACCTCCCACCTGGAGCTGGAGGCCGCCATCGGCGGCTATGAGGCCCGGGCCCAGGAGCGGGAGCGGATCGACGACACCTACGCGCACCTCGCCCGGCTCGTCGGCGGCCGGCCCGAGGAGATCGCGCTGTTCGACAACGCCACCCGCGCCTGGAACGCCGCGTTCTACGCCATGACGTTCAAGCCGGGCGACCGCATCCTCACCGGTCGGGCCGAGTACGGCAGCAATGTCCTCGCCTACCTGCAGATCGCCGAGCGCACCGGCGCCGAGGTCGTCGTCGTCCCCGACGACGTTTCCGGACAGCTCGACACCGCCGCCCTGGCGGACCTGATCGACGACCGGACCAGGCTGGTCGGCGTCAGTCACGTCCCCACCAGCGGCGGCCTGGTCAATCCGGTGGCCGAGGTCGGCCGCATCACCCGCGCCGCAGGCGTGCCGTTCCTCCTCGATGCCACCCAGTCCGTCGGCCAGTTCCCCGTCGACGTCACGGACATCGGCTGCGACATGCTCACCACCACCGGCCGCAAGTTCCTGCGCGGTCCTCGCGGAACCGGCTTCCTGTGGGTGCGCCCCGAAGCGCTCGACTACCTCGAACCGCACGTCAGCGAAGTCGGCGCCGCCACCTGGGACGGCAAGCGGGGTTTCACCTGGCATGACGGCGCCCGGCGCTTCGAGACCTGGGAGGTCGGTTACGCCAACGTGCTCGGCCTGAGTGCCGCCGTCCAGCAGGCCCTGGAAAGCGGCATGGACCACATCGGACGACGCTCCATCGAACTCGGCGCCTCCCTGCGCGACCGCTTGGCCGCCGTGCCCGGCGTCACCACTTACGACCTCGGCCGGCAGCGGTGCGCGATCGTGACCGCCAAGATCGACCACGTGCCCACCGCGGACGTCGCCGCGGCGCTCGCCGCGCACGGCATCAACGTCAGCGTCACCGACCCGGCACAGACCCAGTTCGACACCGAGGAGCGGGGGGTCCACCCGCTGGTGCGGCTCTCGCCCCACTACTACAACACCGAGGACGAACTCGACCGCGCCGTCGAGGTCTTTGCCGAACTGGCGGCAGCACGCTGACGGCCCGCCGGCCCACGGCCGGTCGGCCCCGGCCGGGGTCAGCAGCACTGCCAGGTGAACACCGCCGGTACATGGACGCCGCGGTCAACCAGCTGCGGGCGGACGGCTTCGACGTCCGCGACGAGGGCGTCGCCCGCCTCTCACCGTTCGTGCGGGACCACATCAACATGCTGGGCCGGTACTCGTTCCAGCTTCCCGACCTGCCCGGCGGTCTGCGGCCGCTGCGGGACCCGGACGCCGCCGCCGACGAGTGACGATGACATTGGCCGTATCTCGTCTGCCGTCCCACGACCCCACACAGGCTTAATGATGCTCCCGCGCCGTGCACTGCGCGGGTGGTCGTGACGACAGCACGGGGGGACCATGGATCACACAGGCGGCATCGGCGTACCACCTCCCGGGCCTCCGCCACAGCTTCCGCCCCGGCCCCCGTCTCAGCCGCCGCAGCCGCCTCCTCAGATACCGCCGATGCCGCTGCCTCCCCGCAGGGGAAAGCCGCTGGAACTCCGGGTCCAGCGGCAGATCCTGTGGGTGGGGTCGGCGGCGGTTCCGTTGCGCAATATCAGCTGGGTCGAAGTGTTCAGGCTGAAGCCCGCCTGGGGCAAGGCCGGCGTCTACTTCCTGCTGTTGGTCTTCGCCTTCGTGGTCTCCGCCCAGCTCGACTCCACGGACGGGGACGGCGGGGTCGGCGGCCCTGCCCTGGGCGTCCTGGCCCTGTTCACCCTGGTTGTTGTCTGCGCCGTCCTGCTCTGGTCGAGGAAGCCGGTGCTGGTCGTCGAGCTGAACAGCGGTTCCAGGGTGGTTTTGACCCTGCCGACCATGGATGAACTGCGGGCGATCGCCGGGCAGATCGTGTACGCGATCGACCACCCGGAATACGAGTTCTCCGCCGTCCTCGAACAGCACAACACCACGAACAACTTCGGTTCCGTCGTCAATATGAACGGCGGCAGGGGAAACACGGGGATCAAACTATGAGCGACACATCGAACTACTACGGAGACGTCGTCAACGTGAACGACGGCGAAAAGGTCATTGGCATCAACCACGGCACGGTTGTCCACAACGACGGCACCGCTCAGGACACCGAGCTCCAAGCCGCCGTGACGGACCTCACCCGCCTCCTCGACGACCTGCGCCCGGTGCTCACCTCGGACCAGGCCCAGACCGTGGAGAACGCGCTGCCCGCGCTCACCCCCGACCGAGCCGCCCTGCGTGAGCGCGGCATGATCCTGGCGTCCGTCTCGCAGATCGCGGCGACCGTGGGCGAGGTGGGCAGGCCCGTCATGGAGGCGCTGGGGCGGCTGCTCGCGCTGCTGGGCTGACGGGCCTGCCCTGGTGGATACCGCCATGGCCTACGCCGTAGGCAAAGCAGCGAACCCGGGCCTTGAGATAGCGGCCGAGTTCCCACGGCGTCCCCGGTCTGTAGAGCCTCACCGTCTGCTGTCCTCCGGCGCGAGCAGACTCGTGACCTCGGCGATCGCCTCCGCCGAGGGCTGGACGGTGGTGATCCCGCCGTGGGCCCTGGCGGGCGGCTTCGGCGCGACCCTGCTGATCGGCGCGCTGGCGGGCCTGTACCCGGCCGTGCGCGCCTCCCGCCTCCACCCGACGGAAGCGCTGGCTGCCCCATGACCGCTTCGCAGGTCAAGGAACCGTAAAGCGGGGACGTTCGTTACCCCGGACATGACCGCTATGACACCCGGCTCGAACCTCCCCCTCTCCGTCGCGCGCGTGGCGGTTGACGTCACCGCGCCCGTGCGGCTCGACGTGTCGGGCCTGCTGCTCACCGCCGACGGCAAGGTGCGCTCCGACGACGACTTCGTGTTCTACAACCAGCCCTCCGGTCCCGGCGTGACCCATCGGGCCGGGACCGGGGGCGGTGGTGACGCGATCACCGTCGACACCGCCGCCGTGCCGCCCGACATCGACAAGATCGTGGTGACGGCCAGTCTGGACGCCCCCGGCGCCACCTTCGCGGGCACCGAGCCGACCGCCACCGTGCGCGGGGCGGACGACGGCGCCGTGATCGCCACGTTCACCCCGCCGCAGCTGGGCACCGAGACCGCGCTCGTGGTCGTGGAGGTGTACCGGCGGGGCGGGGCCTGGAAGGTGCGGGCGGTCGGGCAGGGCTATGCGAACGGGCTGGCGGGCATCGCGACGGACTTCGGCGTGACGGTGGAAGAGCCCGCCGCGCCCGCCGCCGCCCCGGCCGCGTCCCCCGCGCAGCCCGCGCCCCCGGTCACCCAGGCACCCCCGCCGACCGGCCCGGCGGCCCAGGTCCCCCCGCCACCCATGCCCGCCGCGCCTCCCGCCCCGCCCTCCTCGGGGAAGATCAACCTGGACAAGGGCCGGGTGAGCCTCCAGAAGAACCAGACCGTCTCCCTGGTCAAGGGCGGTCGCCCGATGCTCAGCTCGGTGAAGATGGGCCTGGGCTGGGAGCCCGCCTTCCGTGGCGCGAACATCGACCTGGACGCCTCCGTGATCGCCTTCGGCGTCGACCGCAAGAAGATCGACGCCTGCTTCTTCGGCAAGCTGGCCATTTTGAACGGCGCCATCCAGCACTCCGGCGACAACCTCACCGGCGAGGGCGGCGGCGACGACGAGTCCATCACCGTCCACCTGGGCGGTCTCCCCCCGGAGGTCACCGGCCTCGTCTTCACGGTCAACTCCTTCTCCGGCCAGAAGTTCACGGACGTGGCGAAGGCGTACTGCCGCCTGGTGGACGCCCAGACGAACGAGGAGCTGGTCCGCTTCGACATCACCCACGCCGAGCCCCGGACGGGCGTGATGATGGCGAAGCTGATCAGGCAGTTCTCGGGCGAGTGGGAGATGACGGCGATGGGCGAGTACGTCGACTCGCGCACGGTCCGGGGCATGGCGAAGCCGGCGGGCAAGGCCCTCTGAGAGGTACGGGCACCTCGCCCTCGTCCCCGCCCCGACCCGGGGCCACCCCGTCCCGGCCGCGCCGGGACGCAGCGGGGGAACCGCGGCGCCGCGCCGGGCCGGGCACGCCGGGGGGGGCTCCGCCCCTGGCGCCAGCCGGTACGCGGCCCCGGGCCGGGCACGGGGGCCGGGGTCTCCCCGGTTTCGGGAAGGGGAACCACCGACCAGCGATCAGGCGGTGGCCACCGCGTCGAGCAGAGCCCGGAGGGCGTACCGGCTCGAGCCGACGGCACCGGCTCACCTACCGCCCCGCTCGGACCGCTACGCGGTGAAGAAGTCGGTGAGCGCGCGGGCGATCCGGCCGGGGGCGTTCTCCGTGGGGATGTGCCCCGCGTCCGGGATACGGATGAGCGTGGTGTGCGGGATCTCCGAGGCGAACCGCTCGGCGTACTCCAACGTCTCGAAGGGGTCGTTCTCGCCCCAGATCAGCAGCTTGGGCGTCGTCGACCGCCGCAGCGCGGGAACGAGATCGAGGGTGTAGCGGCTGTCGGCCGCACCCGCCATGGCCATCCAGGAGCGGCGGACCCGCGAAGCGGTCCACGGGTCCAGGTAGTCCGCGACGCGCTGCTCCGTGGCGGCACCGGCCAGCGCCGCCGTCACCGCCTCTCGGCGGGCGGCGAGAACGTCGTCGGCCGTGGTCCCCGGCCCCCGGAACCGGGCCACGTGAGGCGCCGGCCAGGAGTCGTAGGTGACCGAATTGACCAGGGCCAGCCGCGACACCTGAAGGCCATCGTGGACGAGGAGGTGCTGGGCGACGGCGCCGCCGATGTCATGGCCCGCCACGGCGACCGGCCCGGAGATGTCCAGCGCGGACGCGAAGCGCGCCACCCAGTCCGCGAGGGCCGGGACCGTGGCCGTCTCCAGGGTCAGCTCGCCTCCCGAGCGCCCCAGTCCGGGGAGATCGACCGCGAGGGGTCGCAGGCCCGCCTCGGCGAGGCGGTCCAGCACCGGGAGCCAGACCCGGCTCCAGTACGTTCCGTGCAGCAACAGCACGGCCGGGCCGTCGTGCTCCGCGGTGTCCACGGTCAGGTAGCTGGCCGTTTCGCCGTCGACCCGGACCGCGGTCCTCGACACTGCCGTTTCGGTGGTTTCACTCATGGGACCACTGTGGCCAGGGCCGGCCGCCCGGCCCGAGAGTCCAGAAAGACACTCACAGGTACATTCTTGCCATGAACGTCCACCGGGTGGTGGCCCTGCTCAACCCGCCCCAGTCGCCCTTCGAGCTGGCCTGTGCCACCGAGGTCTTCGGCACCGTCCCGCAGGACGAGCCGGCCCGCTACAGCTTCCGGATCTGCGCCGAGCACCCCGGCCCCCTGCGGACCACCGCCGACTACGCGATGCTCGTCGACGCGGGGCTGGCGGCCCTGCGGGAGGCGGACACCGTGGTCGTCCCCGGCTGGCAGCCGCCCGGCGCACCCGCGCCGCCGACCGTCACCGAGGCGCTGCGGGCCGCCCACCGGCGCGGGGCCAGAATCGTCGCCATCTGCACGGGGGCGTTCGTCCTCGCCCAGGCCGGACTGCTCGACGGCCGCCGGGCCACCACCCACTGGCGCAGCACCGCCCGGCTCGCCGCCGCCTTCCCCGAGGTGCGGGTGGACCCGGACGTGCTCTTCGTGGACCACGGCGACGTGGCGACCAGTGCCGGGACCGGCGCGGGCATCGACCTGTGCCTGCACCTGGTGCGTTCCGACCACGGCGCGGCGTACGCCGCCCGGATCGCCCGGAACATGGTCCTGCCGCCGCACCGGGAGGGCAGCCAACTCCAGTACGCCGCACGGCCCGCACCGGCCCGGGCGGACGAGTCATTGGCGCCCCTGCTGGAGTGGGCCGCCTCCCGGCTCGACACCCCGCTGACCCTCGGCAGCCTCGCCGAACGCGCCGGGTTGTCCAGCCGCACCCTCGCCCGGCGGTTCACCGAACAGCTCGGCACCAGCCCGGGACAGTGGCTGCTCGTCCGGCGCCTCGACGCGGCCCGGGTACTGCTGGAGCAGACCGACCTGCCGGTCGAAGCCGTTGCCACCCGGGTCGGACTGGCCTCGGCGGTCAACCTGCGCCGTCATTTCCGGGCGCATCTCGGCACCACACCCGGCGCCTACCGGCGCACCTTCAGCGAAACCCGCGTCACACGGCGCTGAGCGGCGCCAGGTCCGCCAGCCTCGCCAGGCGGCGGTAGGAGTCGAGCAGGGCGTCGTGGTCGTACGTACTCGTCGTGACCAGGACCTCGTCCGCGCCGCTGCTCCCGATCAGCTCGTCGAGCGCGGCGGCCACTTCGTCCTCCGTGCCGTACAGCTGGCCGCGCAGCCCGTCCTCGTAGAAGCCGCGCTCCTTCTCCGTCATGTCCAGCGCGGCGATCTCCTCCGGCGGGGTGAGCGGGGGGAAGCTGCCGCGGGTGCGGGAGTGGGCCATCGCCCAGGCCTCGGGAACGAGGAGGCGGCGGGCCTCTTCCGTCGTGTCGGCGACCGCCACGTTGCCCGAGACGACGACGTACGGGGCGGACGACCACGCCGAGGGGCGGAAGCCCGCCCGGTAGCGTTCGATCGCACGGAGCATGCGGTCCCGGCCGCGCAGATCGCCGATGACGAGAGACAGCCCGGCCTCGGCGGCCACGTCGGCCCCGGCGCCCGTCGCCAGGACGAAGGCGGGCAGGGTCAGGCCCTCCGCCGGGTGGGCGTGGACCTGGGGGCACGCGCGCTGCTCGCCGGTGAACCAGCCCAGCAGCTCGGCCAGCCGCGCGCCGAAGTCCCGCGCGGCGTCCTTCTCGGCGCCCAGGGCGCGGCGGATGCCGTCGGTGAAGCCGACCGAGCGGCCGAGCCCCATGTCGATGCGGCCGGGGTAGAGGGAGGCCAGCACCCCGAACTGTTCGGCCACCACCAGCGGGCGGTGGTTCGGCAGCATCACGCCGCCGGTGCCCACCCGGATGCGGTCCGTCGCCGCCGCGACGGCGGCCGCCAGCACGGTAGGGGCGGACCCGGCGACGCCGGGCACGCTGTGGTGCTCCGAGACCCAGAACCTATGGAATCCCAGAGCCTCGGCCTGCCGCGCGAACCGCACGGTGTCACGCAGCGCCTGGGACCGCTCCCGCCCCTGCCGGGTGCGGGAGCGGTCCAGGATGGAGAAGGGCACGTTACGAAGGCGCGAGGTCACCTACGCGTCAACGTACGGCCCGGTCCGCGTGATTCCCGGTTCAGCTCTGACGGCGCCAGGGGCCGGTGATCGCCAGCATGATGCCCGGCTCCTGGATGTTGGCGTACAGGGTCGCCCCGTCGGGCGAGAAGACCACGCCGGTGAACTCGCTGAACTCCGGCTCCTCGGCCGAGCCGATGTTCAGGTCGTTGCGCGCGATCGGGTACGTACGGCCGTCGTCCGTCGCCCCGAACAGGTGCTGGACGCCCTCGCCGTCCTCGGCGATCACCAGGCCGCCGTACGGCGAGACGGTGATGTTGTCCGGGCCGTCGAACGCGCCGTCCTTCGACGGGTCCGGGTTGACGCCCAGCAGCACCTTGAGGGTGAGGGTGCGGCGCTTGGGGTCGTAGAACCAGACCTGGCCGTCGTGCTGGACCGGGCTCTCCTCACGGGCGTACGAGGAGACGATGTACGCGCCCCCGTCGGCCCACCACATGCCCTCCAGCTTGCGCGCCCGGGTGATCTGGCCGTCGGCGAACTGCTTGCGGACGGGCACGGACTTCGCGTCGCGGTCGCGCACCGGCTCCCAGTCCACGCCGTAGACCGTGCCGGTCTTGGTGGCGCGGGACAGGTCGTCCACGAAGTTGCCGCCGGAGTCGTAGCACTTGGGCGCCTGGAGCACACCCGCGTCGTCCTTCAGCGTGCGCAGCTGGCCGCGGCCGTGCTCGAAGCCGTGCGGCGGGACCCAGCGGTAGAAGAGACCGTTCGGGCCGGAGGCGTCCTCGGTGAGGTAGAGGTGGCCGCGCTTGGGGTCGACGACGACCGCCTCGTGCGCGTACCGGCCCAGCGCCTTGATCGGCTTGGGGTTGCGGTTGGCCTTGCGGTCCTGCGGGTCGACCTCGAAGACGTAGCCGTGGTCCTTGGTCATGCCGTTCTGGCCGGCCTTGTCCTCGGTCTCCTCGCAGGTCAGCCAGGTGCCCCACGGGGTGCGCCCGCCCGCGCAGTTGGTCGAGGTGCCCGCGATGCCCACCCACTCCGAGACGTGGTCGCCGTGCTTGGCGACCTCGACCACGGTGCAGCCGCCGGACGCCGCCGGGTCGTAGACCAGGCCGTCGATCAGCGGAACCGGATGCGGCCAGTCCGCGCGGGGGCCCTTCAGCTCGTGGTTGTTGACGAGCAGCGTCGCGCCGCGGGGACCCTCGAAGGTCGCGGTGCCGTCGTGGTTGGACGGGGTGGACTCGCCGGACTCCAGCGTCGTCTCACCGGTCCGGGTGATGATCTTGTACGTGAAGCCCTTGGGCAGGGCCAGGATGCCCTTGGGGTCGGCGACCAGCGGGCCGTAACCGAGCCCTGCGGCGCCGCCCTCCGCGGCGGTGCCGGTGGCCTCCGTCGCCAGGGCGCCGGGCGCGGTGCCGAGCACCCCGGCGCTGCCGACGAGGGCGAAACCGGCCCCGGTGTACGCGGAACGCTTCGCGAAATCTCTTCGGGTGAGAGGCATCTTCATCTCCTGAGCGGCGAGGGCCTGGCTGCGGGCGCCATGCTGGGGACTGCGGGGGGCTGCGCGCATAGATTTTCGTCCCAGACCGAACAGCAGTTGAACGGAATAAGACATCGACGGACCAAAGGGGTCCGTCGATGTCGCGCTGTGTGCCGTTGTCAGCCTCGGCCGGCCAGCCTCGGCCGGCCGCTCAGGAGCCGTTACGCCCGGGAGCGGGCCTTGAACGCGGCCTTCCGGGCCTCCTTCGCGGCCTTCTTGTCCGGGTGCAGCCGCCCCATCGCCTCCAGCACGTCGGCCGTCGCCGGGTGGTCCACCTTCCAGGCCGACTCGAAGAAGCCGCCGGACTGGTCGACCAGTCCGCGCACCAGGTCCCGCAGCTCCTCGGAGTCGTCCTCCGTGGCGAGCTGCGCGGCCAGGGTGTCCACCGTCAGCCAGAAGACCATGGTCTCCGACGGCTCCGGGATGTCCTTCGCGCCGTGCTCGGCCAGCCACACCCGGGCCAGCCCGCCCAGGTGGCGGTCGTCCAGCACCTCCCGCAGGGCGGGCTCGGCCGCGCCGCCGACCAGCGACAGCGTCTGCTGGCAGGTGAGGCGGCGCAGCGGGGCGTCCTCGTCGTCGCCGCGGGCGGCGGCCAGGAGCTCCCGGGCGGCCCCGTCGGGCGTACGGCGGTCGAGCCACAGCTCGGCCTCGGCATGCGCGGCCGGCTCGGGGTGGCCGGGGAGGGTGTCCAGCAGGACGTCCGCGCCCTTGTCGGCCAGGTCGCCGACGACCGGCGCGTCGACGCCCGCGTCGAGCATGCGGGAGCGGACGGCGTAGACGCCGAGGGGGGTGAGGCGGACCATCCCGTAGCGGGAGACGTCCTCCTCGTCGTCCTGCGGCTGCTGCCGCGCCGGGTCGGACTCGTGGAGGCGGACCTCGCCGTCGACCTCCTCGATCAGCGCCTCGTCCACCGGCTGGTACTCGATCAGCCCGGTCGGAGCGAGCAGCCGGAACTGGTCGTCCAGCCGCACCATCGCCTCCGACACCTCTTCGAGGATGTCGTCGGTGGGCTCGTCCATGTCGTCCGGGACGACCATGGAGGCGACGAGCGCGGGCAGCGGCACCGAGCCGGCGGCCGCCTCCTCGTCCATGGCGGTGAGCAGGTAGAGGTTGCCGAGGATCCCGTCCAGGAACTCGGCCTCCTCCTCCGGGTTCCAGTCGATCGAGTCGAGGTCGATCTCGCCGCCCTCGCTGATCTGGTCCACGATGTCGGCGAGGTCGGGCGCGGCGGCGTCGGCGAGGACGGTCTCGAAGCCGTCGAGCCAGATGTCGAGGACGTCCTGCGGGCTGCCGCCGGTGATCAGCCGCAGCTCCTCACCACTGGTCGCGATGGCGGGCGCCTCGCTCTCGCCGTCGGCCGCGGTGTCGTCGTCCGCGTCGGCCGCGGAGTCCGCGTCGGCCGCCTCGGACTCCTGGATCGCGACCAGCCCGGTGTCGACGGCCAGCTGCCACGCCTGGGCGACGTGCTCGGCGCCTTCCTCGTCGGCCGCGAGGTCCAGCAGCTCTACCGCGGCCGGCAGATCCTCGGCCGACAGCACGCCCCCCGCCGCCACCGGCTTTCCGGGCTCGGCCCAGCGGGCGAGCCGCACCGCGCGGGCGAGGAGCGGCGCGGCGAGCGCGTCCCGGGCGAGTTCCGCCTCGGTGCGGAGCCGCACGGGCGGCATGGTGGGGCGGTCTCCTGGCATATGCGGAAGTCTCCTCGGCCGGTGGTGGTACGGAGGGCACGGGGCGCGCGGCCCGAACCCCCAGCGTAGACGGAACGCGGGGGCAGTTTCGTCCCGATGTGGCCGCCCGCCGCGTTCCCTCGCCCGTTCCCGTGGCTGTTCATTCCTCTGTCCGGGCCCGTACACCTGACCGCCCTTGACAACTGTCGTACGGAGACAAGAGATTGACGCGCGTAGAGGCCACCCTGTCCCTCTGTTCACTCCGCACCGGAGGCCATCACCATGTCCCCACGCGCCCGGCGCACAGCCGTCGCCGTCACCGTCACCGCCGTCGCGGCAGGGCTGCTCGTCGGCCCGTCGTCCGCGTTCGCCTCAGCGTCGGCGTCCGCGTCGGCGTCCGCGTCCGCCGATGCGGTCCGTGTTCACGACATCCAAGGCCGCACCCGAATATCCCCGCTGGCCGGGAAGCAGGTGACCGACGTCCCCGGCACGGTCACGGCGGTGCGCGCCTTCGGCTCGTCGCGCGGCTTCTGGATCCAGGACCCCCGGCCGGACGCCGACCCGGCCACCAGCGAGGCGATCTTCGTCTTCACCGGCTCCACCACGCCGTCCGTCGCCGTCGGGGACGCGGTCCTGGTCAGCGGGACGGTGAGCGAGTACTACCCGGGCGGGGCGTCGGCCGGTCTGCAGTCGCTGACCGAGATCTCCAAGGCCACGTGGACGGTCCGGTCGCAGGGGAACGCGCTTCCCGCCGCCTTCCGGCTGAACCCCTCCACCGTCCCCGACCGGTACGCCCCCGGCGGCTCCCTGGAGGGCCCGGCACTGCGGCCCCGCTCGTACGCCCTTGACCGGTACGAGTCCCTGGAGGGCATGCGGGTCTCGGTCGCGGACGCGCCCGTGGTCGGCGCGACCAACACGTACAAGGAGCTGTGGGTCACCGCCGAACCGCGCCACAAGCGCACCGCGCGCGGCGGCGCCCTCTACGACACGTACCGCGACCCGAACGCCGGGCGGCTGAAGGTCACCTCCCTTCTCCCCTACGCCGAGCACCCCTTCCCGGTCGCCGACGTCGGCGACCGGCTCACCGGGACGACGGCCGGGCCGCTGGACTACGACAACTTCGGCGGCTACACGATCGCGGCCAGTGCGCTGGGGACGCTGGACGACCGCGGGCTGGAGCGGGAGAGCACCCGCAAGCAGAAGTCCGGCGAACTGTCGATCGCCACGTACAACGTCGAGAACCTGTCCCCCAAGACCGCCCAGTCGAAGTTCGACCGCCTCGCCTCCGGCCTGGTCGACAACCTCGCCGCGCCCGACATCGTCGCCCTGGAGGAGGTCCAGGACGACAACGGCGCCACCAATGACGGGGTCGTGAGCGCCGACGCCACGTTGAAGAAGCTGACGGACGCGATCGCGGCGGCCGGTGGCCCGGCGTACGAATGGCGGCAGATCAACCCCGTGGACGACCAGGACGGCGGGGAGCCGGGCGGCAACATCCGCGTCGCCTTCCTCTACAACCCGAAGCGGGTCTCCTTCACCGACATCCCGGGCGGGGACGCGACGACGCCCGTCGAGGTCGTGAAGAAGGACGGCGGGGTTGGCCTGTCGGCCTCCCCGGGGCGCATCGAGCCGGGCAGTGAGGTGTGGAAGGCCAGCCGCAAGCCGCTGGTCGGGCAGTTCGCCTTCCAGGGCCGCCCGGTGTTCGTGGTCGCCAACCACTTCAACTCCAAGGGCGGCGACCAGGGCCTCGACGCCCGCGTCCAGCCGCCCGCGCGGTCCTCGGAGACCCAGCGCACGGGCCAGGCCACGGCGGTCAACACCTTCGTGAAGTCCCTGCTGGCCGCCGACCCGAAGGCGGCGGTGGTCGTCGCGGGCGACCTCAACGACTACCAGTTCTCCCCGGCGCTGTCCGACCTGACCGAGGGCGGCGTCCTGACGGACCTGGTGACGCGCCTGCCGCGCGATGAGCGGTACGGCTACGTCTACAACGGCAACTCGCAGGTGCTGGACCACATCCTGACCAGCCGGGCCCTGCGCGGCCCGGACTACGACATCGTCCACATCAACGCGGAGTTCGCCGACCAGTCCAGCGACCACGACCCCCAGGTGGTCCGCCTCCGCCCCTGACGGAAGACTCAGCCACGCCGTAGTGATGCTGCACGGTGGCGCCAAGAAGATTTAAGTGGACCTACGGCGTATTGCGGCACGACACTTCCGCCATGCCCAGATCCCATCTCGCCTGCGCCATGGTCACCCCCTTCACCCGGGACGGCGACCTCGACCTCCCCGGCACCCAGCGCCTCGCAGCCGCCCTCGTCGACGAGGGCGGCTGCGACGGGGTCGTGGTCAACGGGACCACCGGGGAGTCGCCGACCACCACCGACGCCGAGAAGACGGCGGTCGTGCGGGCCGTGGCGGAGGCCGTCGGGGACCGGGCGCGGATCGTGGCGGGGGTGGGGAGCAACGACACCCGGCACACCGTCGCGCTCGCGCGGTCCGCCGAGGAGGCGGGCGCGCAGGGGCTGCTCGTGGTCACGCCGTACTACAGCCGCCCGCCGCAGGAAGCCGTCGAGGCGCACTTCCGCATGGTCGCCGACGCGGTCGGCATCCCGGTCACGCTGTACGACATCCCCTTCCGCACCGGCATCGCCCTCTCCTACGAGACCCTGTGCCGACTCGCGGAGCACCCCCGCGTGACCGGGGTGAAGGACTGCGCGTACGACCTGATGAAGTCGGCGCGGACCATGGCCGCCACCGGGCTCGCCTACTACTCCGGCTGCGACGAGCTGAGTCTGCCGCTCAGGGCGATCGGCGCGGCCGGATGCATCAGCACGGTCGCGAACGTGGCGCCGCGCGAGGTGCGGGGTGTGCTGGACGCGTACGACGCGGGCGACCCCGAGGAGGCCGCCCGCCGCCATCTCGCGCTGACCCCGCTCATCGACGCGATGATGTCCCACCTCCCCGGCGCGGTCACCGCGAAGGCGCTCCTGTCCGCCCTCGGCCGCCCCGGCGGCGCGGTGCGCCCGCCCCTGTTCGGCGCGGACGCGACCGTGACGGCGGGACTGACCGACGTCTACGCGACGGCGACCTGACCGCCCACGAAACCGACCAGCCCGAGCCCGGGGCCCCCGAGGCGGGGCGGATGCCTTCCCCCGCCCCGCCTCGGGGGGCCCGGGGCTCCCCGCTCCGTGCGGCAGCACGCGGACACCGGGCCCACGCCCGGCGCGGGGGCCCGGGGGCGCAGCCCCCGGTT
>NZ_JBIBJI010000002.1:787030-927243 GCF_042958345.1 Streptomyces sp. NPDC007983 | reverse complement strand
GGTTTCGGGAAGGGGCGGGGCGGGGAAACTTCGCGCCCGCCGCCACCCGGCACGCGAGCCCGGGGACGGAGCACCCCACCCCGTGCAGCAGCACCGCGGACGCCCGGGCCACGGCCGGCGCGGGGTCACGCCCGGCGCGGGGGCCCGGGGGCGCAGCCCCCGGTTTCGGGAAGGGGCGGGGCGGGGAAACTTCGCGCCCGCCGCCACCCGGCACGCGAGCCCGGGGACGGAGCACCCCACCCCGTGCAGCAGCACCGCGAACGCCCGGGCCACGCCCGGCGCGGGGGTCCGGGGGCGGAGCCCCCGGGTTGGGACTTTCCCGCTGCGGTCAGTTGTGGGTGTGCAGCGCCGCGTTGAGGCCGCCCCACGAGCCGGTGCGCGGCAGGACCTCGACCGCGCCGGTCGTGGAGTTGCGGCGGAAGAGGAGGTTCGTCGCGCCGGACAGCTCAAGCGCCTTGGCGATCTTGCCGTCCGGGAGGGTCACCCGGGTGCCCGCCGTCACGTACAGGCCCGCCTCGACGACGCAGTCGTCACCGAGGGAGATGCCGAGGCCCGCCTCGGCACCCAGCAGGCAGCGCTCGCCGATGGTGATGGTCTGCTTGCCGCCACCGGACAGCGTGCCCATGATCGACGCGCCGCCACCGATGTCGGAGCCGTCGCCGACGACGACGCCCGCGCTGATGCGGCCCTCGACCATGGAGGTGCCCAGCGTGCCCGCATTGAAGTTGACGAAGCCCTCGTGCATGACGGTCGTCCCGGCGGCGAGGTGCGCGCCGAGCCGTACGCGGTCGGCGTCACCGATGCGGACACCGGCCGGAACGACGTAGTCCGTCATCCGCGGGAACTTGTCGACGCTGGTCACCGCCAGGTGCAGACCCTCGGCGCGGGCGGCGAGCCGGGCGCGCTCGACCTGGTCGGCGGCGACGGGACCGAGCGAGGTCCAGGCGACGTTGGCGAGCAGGCCGAACTGGCCCTCCAGGTTCAGCCCGTGCGGCTTGACCAGCCGGTGGCTGAGCAGGTGCAGCCGCAGGTACACGTCATGCGCGTCGAGCGGCTTGTCGTCGATCGAGGCGATGACCGTGCGGACGGCGACGACCTCGACGCCACGGCGCGGGTCCGGGCCGAGCGCCTTGAGGGCGGTCTCGCCCAGGAGCTGCGCGGTGCGCTCGGCGTCGAGCCGTTCGGTTCCGGCCGGGCCGGGCGCGTCGGCCAGCTCGGGGGCCGGGAACCAGGTGTCCAGAACGGTGCCGTCCTCGGTGAGGGTGGCGAGCCCGGCGGCGACGGCGCCGGTGGTGCGGGTGGTGGTGGCTGCATCGGTCATGGTCAGCACGCTAACCGGAGCCGGGGCCCGGAGGCTAACCGGTCTCAGCGGACAGACGCCGGGCGGCCGCGCCCCGTCCGGCGTCCCGTCCGCCGTCCCGCCCGCCGCGCCTCCCGGTCAGGGGCGCCGGTTCTTGGCATCGACCAGGGCCTGGTCGACCAGCGCATGAGTGCTGAGCACATCGCCCGCCTTCCAGCCGTCCCTGTCCCAGTCGTCCGGCGCGCCGTCGTGGCCCGCGATGCTCCGCTCCCCGAGCGGAGCGAAGGTCTCCGGGTCGTAGAGCAGCTGGAACTCGGAGAAGCCCCGCTTCCCCAGGGTGCCGTGCCCGACCGCGACGGCCGTCCGCCCCAGGTTGTCCTCGACCTGCGCCGCCGTGATCCCCGGAATGGTCGCCATCGCCCGGAGGACGTCGGCCCGCCCCTCGGGGTCGGCCGGGAACGCCTGGCTCAACCCGCCGAGCAGCCGGAAGTCGTACTGCGCCGGGGACTCGGAGCCCGGACGATCTGGGTCCAGCTCCCGGACCTTCTCCTTGACCCGCTCCGGATCGCCGGGCAGCGCCCGCAGCAGGCGGTACTCCTTCCGCGCCGCGTACGACGGATCGTCGTACGACTCCCAGGACTCGGACGTGTGCGGCTTCGGCCCGCCGTGCCCGCCGTCGGCCCGTCCCGCGTCCACGAACCTGGTGTAGACCCACTGACCGTCCCGGGGCGCGGGAACCGGGGTCTGCTCGACGGTGTCGGCCGCCCGCCGCAGTACGGTCGCCGCGTCGCCGAGCCGCCTCGCGTCCTTGATGGTCCCCAGCTTCGCGGTGTGGCCGGGCCGCGCCGCGGGATCCGGCACCCGCGACCCTCCGGGGCCGCCGCCCAGGACGCCCACGGCCACCACCACGGTGGCGGTCACGGTCGCGGCGGCGCCGACGGCCGCGAGCCGCCAGTCCGCCAGGAAGCGGCGCCGTGGGGCCGCGCCGGCGGCGTCCTGAACCCTCGCCCGCCCGGCGGCGAGCCGGGCCCGGTCGGGCCGGGGGGCGTCGGCGCGCAGCGCGCGCACCCGGGTCAGCTCCTGCTGCGGATCATCCATGGTGGGCCACCTCCGTGGCATCGCTGACGACGGTGGGGTCGGCGCCGAGGGCGGAGCGCACCGTGCGGCGGGCGCGGTTGAGCCGGGAGCGGACCGTCCCGACCGGTATGGAGAGCGCTTCGGCCACCTCCTGGTAGCTGAGGTCCGCCCACGCGATGAGCAGCAGGACGTGCCGGTCGCGTGCGGACAGCCCGGCCAGCGCCGCGGCCAGCGGCCGGCGGGTCGCCTCTGCCGCGACCCGGCTGTCCGCACGCTCGACCCAGGACTCGGCGACCGGGTCGATGCCGGTGCGGGCCAGCGCGCGCAGCGCCCGGACCTCGGCGCGCCGGTGCTTGCCGATGAGGTTGGCGGCGATGCCGTACAGCCAGGGCCGGGCGGTGCCGCGCCGCTGGTCGTAACGGGCCCGGCCGCGGAAGGCGATCAGGAAGGTCTCGGCGGTGACGTCGTCCGCGGCACCGTCGCCGAGGCGGCGGGCCACATAGCGGTGGATGTCGGGGGCGTACCGGTCGTAGAGCGTCGCGAAGGTCTCGGGCTGCTCCAGCGACCGGGCCACGACCGCCGCGTCGTCGTCCGGCGCGGTGGGGCTGGGCGGGGCGGGTCGCGGCGGTGGATCGGGGTCGGTCACAGGAGCTCCGTATCCGGTGCGTCGTGGTGCGGCGGTCGGTGTGTCGCCCTCTGTTCCCCGGTGGACGGATACGGGTTCACGCCCGGACCGGGCTTACGCCCCGGTCACCCGGGCGAACGCCGCCCGCGCCTCCTCCCGGTCGAACTCCCGCCCGGTCAGCAGGATCTGCAGCAGCATCCCGTCGAACAGGGCGTTCACGGCGCGTGCGACGTCCCGGTCGGCGGTGCGCCGCTCCAGCAGCTCCGTCATCCGGTCGAGGAACGCGGCGGCGATCGGCCGCACCGAGGCGCGGCGCAGGGCGGCGAGATACAGCTCGTACTCCAGCTCCAGCCGCTTGCGGTCGCCCGTCAGCAGCAGCTCCATCAGCCCCGCCATGCCGTCGGCGAGCGGCGCCTCGGGGGGCGCGTCGCGCTCCCAGCGCTCCATGTCGGCCAGCCACTCGGCGTTGACCTGGTCGAGCGCGGCGACCAGCAGATCGTCCAGGGTTGCGAAGTGGTACGTGGTCGAGCCGAGCGGCACGTCCGCGGCGGCGGCCACGGACCGGTGGCTGAGCGCGCCCATGCCCCGCTCCCCCACCACCGCGATCGCGGCGTCGATGATCCGCTGCCGCCGCTCGGGGTCGTAGCGGCGCCCCATCAGTGGGCTCCGCCGAGGTTCAGCACGATCACTCCGGCGATCACCAGGAGCACCCCGATCATCCTGGCGGCGGTCGCCGCCTCCCCCAGGAACAGCATTCCGATCGCGGCGATGAGGGCGGTCCCGGCGCCGGCCCACACGGCGTACGCGGTGCCGACGGGGATCGTCTTGAGCGTCTGGGCGAGCAGCACGAAGGCGATCCCGTAGCCCAGGGCGGTCGCCAGGGAGGGCCAGAGCTTGCTGAAGCCGTCGCTGTACTTCATCGAGGTGGTCGCCAGGACCTCGGCCAGGATGGCTCCGGAGAGCGTCAGGTATCCCATGCGTACGAGCGTACACAACGATGCGTACGACCGTACACAGCAATCTTCTGGATACGCGGAGACGCCGATACGCGAAAGCGGCCCCCGGCGCACCGTGCGCCGGGGGCCGCTTTCGCGTATCCGGGACCTTCAGACGTTGAAGCCGAGAGCCCGCAGCTGGTCGCGGCCGTCGTCGGTGATCTTGTCCGGGCCCCACGGCGGCATCCAGACCCAGTTGATCCGGAGCTCGTTGACGATGCCGTCGGCCGCGGACTTCGCCTGGTCCTCGATGACGTCGGTCAGCGGACACGCCGCGGACGTGAGCGTCATGTCGATGGTGGCGATGTTGCTCTCGTCGACGTGAATGCCGTAGACGAGACCGAGGTTGACCACGTCGATGCCCAACTCGGGGTCGACCACGTCGTAGAGGGCCTCGCGGACCTCTTCCTCGCTCGCGGGCTTGGTGGTGGTTTCCACGGTGGAATCCAGGTTCTCAGTCATGCGGTCTTCCCTTCAGCGCCGTCGCCCAGGGCCTGAGCCGTGGCGTCCTTCCATGCCATCCAGCTCAGCAGCGCGCACTTGACCCGGGCCGGGTACTTGGAGACACCGGCGAACGCGACCGCGTCCTCCAGCACCTCTTCCATCGCGTCGTCCGGCTCCAGCTGGCCCTTGGACTGCATCAGCTCCAGAAACGTCGTCTGGATCCTGCGAGCCTCGCTCAGTTCCTTGCCCACCAGCAGGTCGTTGAGTACGGACGCGCTCGCCTGGCTGATGGAACAGCCCTGGCCCTCGTAGCTCACGTCCTCGATCGTCTCGCCGTCAAGCCGCACCCGGAGGGTGATCTCGTCACCGCAGGTGGGATTGACGTGGTGTACCTCGGCGTCGCCGTCCCTGAGCCCCCGCCCGTGGGGGTGCTTGTAGTGGTCCAGGATGACGTCCTGGTACATCGAATCCAGCTTCACGTGGCATCCCCTAGCCGAAGAAGTTCCGTACGTGCTCCAGCCCCTCGACCAAGGCATCCACCTCGGCCGGCGTGGAGTACAGATAGAACGACGCTCGCGTGGTCGCAGGAATTCCGTACCGCAGGCACACCGGACGGGCACAGTGGTGGCCCACCCGGACGGCGATGCCCTGCTCGTCGAGGACCTGGCCCACATCGTGCGGGTGGATGTCGCCGAGCGTGAAGGAGATCGTGGCGCCGCGCTCCTCGGCCGTGGTGGGGCCGATGATGCGCAGGTCGGGCACCTCCAGGAGCCTGCCGACCGCGTAGTGGGTCAGGGCGTGCTCATGGCGGGCGATGTTGTCCATGCCGATCGAGGCCAGATAGTCCACGGCCGCGCCGAGGCCGACGGCCTGGGCGATCGGGGGCGTACCGGCCTCGAACTTGTGCGGCGCCGGGGCGTAGGTGGAGGAGTTCATCGAGACGGTCTCGATCATCTCGCCGCCGCCGAGGAACGGGGGCAGGTCCTCCAGCAGCTCCTGGCGGCCCCACAGCACACCGATGCCGGTCGGACCGCACATCTTGTGGCCGGTGAAGGCCACGAAGTCGGCCTGGAGCGCCTGGACGTCCAGCAGCATGTGCGGGGCGGCCTGGGAGGCGTCGATGACGACGAGCGCGCCGACGTCCTGCGCGCGGCGGACGATCGCCTCGACCGGGTTGACCGTGCCCAGGATGTTGGAGACCAGCACGAATGAGACGACCTTGGTCTTCTCCGTGATGACCTGCTCGATCTCGGACAGGTCGAGACGGCCGTCCTCGGTGAGGCCGAACCACTTCAGCTTCGCGCCGGTGCGCTGCGAGAGCAGCTGCCACGGCACGATGTTGGAGTGGTGCTCCATCTCCGTGATGACGATCTCGGTGTCCTGGTCCACCCGGTAGGGCTCATCGGCCCAGCCGAGCATGTTGGCGACCAGGTTCAACGACTCCGACGCGTTCTTGGTGAAGATCACCTCGTCGCGGCTGGGAGCGTTGATGAAGGTGGCGACCGTGTCGCGGGCGCCCTCGTACAGCGCCGTGGCCTCCTCCGCGAGCACATGGACGCCACGGTGCACATTGGCGTTGGAGCGCTCGTAATAGCTGTTCAGCGCGTCCAGGACCTGACGCGGCTTCTGCGAGGTCGCCGCGTTGTCCAGGTAGACGAGCTTCTTGCCGTCGTGGACCGTGCGGTCCAGGATCGGGAAGTCCTTGCGGATCGCCTCGGTGTCGAGGAGGCCCGGCAGCTGTGTCACTCGGAGACGCCTCCCTTCACGTACGCCTCGTAGCCCTCTTCCTCCAGCTTGTCCGCCAGCTCCGGGCCGCCGGACTCGGCGATCCGGCCCGCGGCGAACACGTGGACGTGGTCGGGCTTGATGTACCGCAGGATGCGGGTGTAGTGGGTGATGAGCAGGGTGCCGACCTGGCCGGACTCGCGGACGCGGTTGACGCCCTCGGAGACCACGCGCAGCGCGTCGACGTCGAGACCGGAGTCGGTCTCGTCGAGGATCGCGATGGCCGGCTTCAGCAGCTCCAGCTGAAGGATCTCGTGGCGCTTCTTCTCACCACCGGAGAAGCCCTCGTTGACGTTCCGCTCGGCGAAGGACGGGTCGATCTGGAGACGCTGCATGGCCTCCTTGACCTCCTTCACCCAGGTGCGCAGCTTCGGCGCCTCGCCGCGGATCGCGGTCGCGGAGGTGCGCAGGAAGTTGGAGACGGAGACGCCGGGCACCTCGACCGGGTACTGCATGGCGAGGAAGACACCGGCGCGGGCCCGCTCGTCGACGGACATCTCCAGCACGTTCTCGCCGTCGAGGGTGACGGTGCCGCCGGTGATCGTGTACTTCGGGTGACCGGCGAGCGAGTACGCCAGGGTGGACTTGCCGGAGCCGTTGGGGCCCATGATGGCGTGCGTCTCGCCCTGCTTCACGGTCAGGTCGACGCCGCGCAGAATCTCGCGCGGGCCGCCCTCGGCCTCGACGGAGACGTGCAGGTCGTGGATCTCAAGCGTTGCCATGGGTGCCTCAGGACTCCTGGGTGACGGAGACGAGCACGTCGTCCCCTTCGATCTTTACGGGGTATACGGGGACGGGGCGCGTCGCGGGGAGGCCGGACGGCTTGCCGGTGCGCAGGTCGAAGCTGGAGCCGTGCAGCCAGCACTCGATCTGGCAGTCCTCCACCTCGCCCTCGGAGAGCGAGACGTTCGCGTGCGAGCAGATGTCGTTGACCGCGAACACCTCGCCCTCGGTGCGCACCAGCGCGATCGGCACACCGTCGAGCTCGACGCGCTTGGGAGCGTCCTCTTCGAGTTCGGTCAGCGCGCACGCGCGGACATAGGTCGCGGTCATCCTACGGACGCCTCCAGCTCGGCCTCGATCTTGGCGATCAGACGCTCCTCCAGCTCGGGCAGCCCGATCTGCTGGACCAGCTCGGCGAAGAAGCCGCGGACGACGAGGCGGCGGGCCTCCTCGGCCGGGATGCCGCGGGCCATCAGGTAGAACAGCTGCTCGTCCTCGAAGCGGCCGGTCGCGCTCGCGTGACCGGCGCCGACGATCTCGCCGGTCTCGATCTCCAGGTTCGGCACCGAGTCGACGCGGGCGCCGTCGGTGAGGACCAGGTTCCGGTTCAGCTCGTAGGTGTCCGTGCCCTCGGCCGCGGCGCGGATCAGCACATCGCCGATCCAGACCGCGTGCGCGTCCTTGCCCTGCAGCGCGCCCTTGTAGGCCACGTTGCTGCGGCAGTGCGGGGTGTCGTGGTCGATGAAGAGCCGGTGCTCCTGGTGCTGGCCGTTGTCGGTGAAGTACAGGCCGTACAGCTCGGCCTCACCGCCCGGCGCGCCGTAGACGACGCGCGGGTGCAGCCGGACCAGGTCGCCGCCGAAGGTGACGACCACGGACTTGAAGGTGGCGTCCCGGCCGACCAGCGCGGTGTGCTGGCCGACGTGGACGGCCGTGTCGTCCCAGTCCTGGACGGAGACGACGGTGAGCTTGGCGCCGTCGCCGATCAGGTACTCGACGTTGGCGGCGACCGTGGCGTCGCCGGTGTGGTCGATGACGACGACGGCCTCGGCGAAGGCGCCGACCTCGATCACCTGGTGGCCGAAGGCGGTGCCGCCCTCGCCGTGCACGGCGATCCGCACCGGCTCGGTGAGCACCGTCTCCTTGGGCACGGAGACGACCGAGGCCTTCTCGAAGGAGCTGTACGCCTGGGCCGCCACCCGGTCCACCGGCTTGCCGGCCTTGCCCAGGCGCGCGTCGTCACGGCCCACGGTCTCGACGGTGACGCCCTCGGGGGCGGACACCTCGACCTTGACGCCGCCGTCGGCGACGGCGGTGCCGTCGTGGAGGCCGCGCAGCCGCTCCAGCGGCGTGAACCGCCAGTCCTCCTCGCGCCCGTGCGGCACGGGGAAGTCGGCCACGTCGTACGACGCGGGGGCGCTGACCCGCGCGTCGATGGGCTGCTGCCCCACCTGGATGACGCCGTCCGTGGTGGATCCGGCCGGAATGGTTTCAGCCATGGCTGTCGTACTGCTCGCTTTCTGCCTTCTGGGGCTTACACGGGGGTGCCCCGGGGGCGGGGCGGGAGGGACGGTTGGCGTCAGCCGACCGAACCCTCCATCTGCAGCTCGATCAGCCGGTTGAGCTCCAGCGCGTACTCCATGGGCAGCTCGCGCGCGATCGGCTCGACGAAGCCGCGCACGATCATCGCCATGGCCTCGTCCTCGGACAGACCGCGGCTCATGAGGTAGAAGAGCTGGTCATCGCTGACCTTCGAGACGGTCGCCTCGTGGCCCATGGACACGTCGTCCTCGCGGACGTCCACGTACGGGTAGGTGTCCGAGCGCGAGACGGTGTCGACCAGCAGGGCGTCGCACAGCACGTTGGACTTGGAGCCCTCGGCGCCCTCGCCGATCTCGATCAGACCGCGGTAGGAGGTGCGGCCACCGCCCCGGGCCACCGACTTGGAGACGATGTTCGAGGAGGTGCGGGGCGCCATGTGCACCATCTTGGCGCCGGCGTCCTGGTGCTGGCCCTCGCCCGCGAAGGCGATGGACAGCGTCTCGCCCTTGGCGTGCTCGCCCATCAGGTAGACGGCCGGGTACTTCATGGTCACCTTGGAGCCGAGGTTGCCGTCGACCCACTCCATGGTCGCGCCCTCGTACGCCACGGCGCGCTTGGTGACCAGGTTGTACACGTTGTTCGACCAGTTCTGGATGGTCGTGTAACGGCAGCGGGCGCCCTTCTTGACGATGATCTCGACGACCGCGGAGTGCAGCGAGTCCGACTTGTAGATCGGCGCGGTGCAGCCCTCGACGTAGTGGACGTAGGCGTCCTCGTCGACGATGATCAGCGTCCGCTCGAACTGGCCCATGTTCTCGGTGTTGATCCGGAAGTACGCCTGGAGCGGGATGTCCACGTGGACGCCCTTGGGCACGTAGATGAACGAGCCGCCGGACCACACCGCCGTGTTCAGCGAGGCGAACTTGTTGTCGCCCGCCGGGATCACCGTGCCGAAGTACTCCTTGAACAGCTCCGGGTGCTCCCTGAGCGCGGTGTCGGTGTCCAGGAACAGGACGCCCTGCTCCTCCAGGTCCTCACGGATCTGGTGGTAGACGACCTCGGACTCGTACTGGGCCGCGACACCCGCGACGAGGCGCTGCTTCTCGGCCTCCGGGATGCCCAGCTTGTCGTACGTGTTCTTGATGTCCTCGGGCAGGTCCTCCCAGGAGGCGGCCTGCTTCTCGGTGGAGCGGACGAAGTACTTGATGTTGTCGAAGTCGATACCCGACAGGTCCGAGCCCCAAGTGGGCATGGGCTTCTTGCCGAAGAGCTTCAGCCCCTTGAGACGGAGCTTGAGCATCCACTCCGGCTCGGACTTCTTCGCCGAGATGTCGCGTACGACCTCCTCGGAGAGGCCGCGCTTGGCCGAGGCGCCGGCCACGTCGGAGTCGGCCCAGCCGTACTCGTAGTTGCCCAGGCCCTCGAGCTCAGGGTGAGCGGTCTCCGTGGGGAGAGTCATTCGGGGTTCCTCCCGGCCGTGCTGGCAGATGCTGTGGTGGTCTTGGTAATGCGGTGGTCGGTCTTCTCGACCGCGAAGTCGGTCTGTCCGGTCTTCGGAATGAACGTCGTGCACACCCCGTCGCCATGGGCGATGGTGGCCAGACGCTGGACATGGGTCCCGAGCAGCTGGGAGAAGACCTCGGTCTCCGCCTCACACAGCTGCGGATATCGCTCGGCTGCGTGGGCGACCGGGCAGTGGTGCTGGCAGAGCTGTTCGCCGACCGGCGCGCTGCGCGCCGTAGCAGCGTACCCGTCCGCGGAGAGTGCGCCCGCCAGGGCTTCGGTACGCCGCCCGGGGGCGGCCGCCTCGACGGCGCCGCGGTACGCCTCGGCCTGGGCGGCGAGCCTGGCGCGGGCGAACGCCGCGACGGCCTCCCGGCCCGCCTCGCCGCCGCCCGCGCTCTGCTCGATCCAGCGCAGGGCGTCGACGGCGAGATCGTCATAGGCCTGGTCGAAGGCGTCACGGCCGCAGTCCGTCAGCGCGAACACCTTGGCCGGGCGGCCGCGCCGGCGCGCCCCGTACACCCTCTTCTCGCGGGGCTCGACGACGCCGTCGGCGACGAGGGTGTCGAGGTGGCGCCGCACGGCCGCCTGGGTCAGCTCCAGCCGCAGGGCTAGCTCGGCGGCGGTGGACGGTCCGTGGTCGAGGATCGAGCGGGCGACCCGGTTCCGGGTGCCGTGCTGCTCCTCGGGAGCGGTCGCGGCAGGCACGCCGGACCGCGCGGCCGTCTCGGCCGCGCGTCCCTCGGGGGCCTCGCTCGCGTATTTCACAACGCCATTGTTGCGTAATTCCGCCGCAAGGTACAACCGAGAGCGGAGGCGGCTTCCGGTGGGGTGTATCACTTAGGTGTACCTAAGTGTGACCTGCGACGTTGTGGCTCCCGCGCTCGTCGGAGGGGTTCTCGCGGGGGCTGCGCGAGGAATGCGTTCCGGCCCTGCCGCCCACGGCGCGCCCCGCCGTTCGTAGACTGCCGGACATGCGAGAAGAGCCCGCGGTCGACGTGGTCGGCCTGGTCAAACGGTACGGCTCGAAGACCGCCGTCGACGGGCTCGACCTGTCCGTCGGCCGTGGCACCGTGAGCGCCGTCCTCGGCCCCAACGGCGCAGGCAAGACCACCACCGTCGAGACCTGCGAGGGATATCGCCGCCCCGACGCCGGGACGGTGCGCATATTCGGCCTCGACCCGGTCGCCGACGCGGCGGCGCTGCGGCCGCGGGTGGGCGTCATGCTCCAGTCCGGAGGGGTTTATTCCGGGGCGCGCGCAGAAGAGATGCTGCGCCACACCGCCTCCCTCCACGCCCATCCCCTGGACGTGCCCGCCCTCATCGACCGGCTCGGCCTCGGCTCCTGCGGCCGTACGACCTACCGACGGCTCTCCGGCGGCCAGCAGCAGCGGCTCGCGCTCGCCATGGCCGTCGTCGGCCGCCCCGAACTGGTCTTCCTCGACGAGCCCACCGCCGGACTCGACCCGCAGGCCCGCCGCGCCACCTGGGACCTGGTCCGCGATCTGCGCCGCGACGGCGTGACGGTCGTCCTGACCACGCACTACATGGACGAGGCCGAACAGCTCGCCGACCACGTCGCGATCATCGACGGCGGCAAGGTCATCGCCCAGGGCACCCCCGAGGAGCTGTGCCGCGGCGGCGCCGAGAACACCCTGCGCTTCAGCGGCCGCCCCGCGCTCGACCTGGCCTCGCTGCTCAAGGCGCTGCCCGCCGACAGCACCGCCGCCGAGCTGACCCCCGGCGGCTACCGGGTCACCGGCAAGGTCAACCCGCAGATGCTGGCCACCGTCACCTCCTGGTGCGCGCAGAACGGCGTGATGCCGGACCGCATCTCGGTCGAGCGGCACACCTTGGAGGACGTCTTCCTGGAGCTGACCGGTAAGGAGCTGCGCGCGTGACCGCCACAGGCACTTTCACCCCCCGGCCGGGGGCGGCCCCGCTGCTCCGGATGATCCGCGCGCAGGCCACGCTGGAGACCCGGATGCTGCTGCGCAACGGCGAACAGCTGCTGCTGACCGTCGTCATCCCCTCCCTCGTCCTGCTGCTCTTCAGCAGCATCGACATCGTGGACACCGGCGCCGCCGGGAACACCGTCGACTTCCTCGCGCCCGGTGTGCTGGCGCTCGCCGTCCTGTCCACGGCCTTCACCGGACAGGCCATCGCGACCGGTTTCGAGCGGCGCTACGGCGTCCTCAAGCGGCTCGCCGTCTCCCCGCTGCCCCGGTGGGCGCTGATGACCGCCAAGACGTGCGCGGTGCTGGTCACCGAGGTCCTGCAGATCGTGCTGCTGACCGCGATCGCCTTCGCCCTGGACTGGTCGCCGCACGGCGACCCGCTCGCCGTGGTGCTGCTGCTGATCCTCGGCACCGCCGCGTTCTCCGGGCTCGGGCTGCTGATGGCGGGCACCCTCAAGGCCGAGGCGACCCTCGCCGCGGCCAATCTGGTCTTCCTGCTGCTGCTCGTGGGCGGCGGGGTGATCGTCTCGCTGGACAAGTTCCCGGGCGGGGCGCGCGCCGTCCTGGAGCTGCTGCCGATCTCGGCGCTCTCCGGCGGGCTGCGGGACGTCCTCCAGGACGGGGCCGGAGTGCCCTGGCGTGACCTCGGCATCCTGGCCGTGTGGGCCGTGCTGGGGCTCGGGGCCGCGGCGCGGTTCTTCCGCTGGGAGTGAGGGGCTCCCGGGCACGCTTCCGCCGGTAACCGGGACCCTCGTGAAAAGCTGCACAAGCTCCGTCCTACGATGGCTCCGTGCCGAATTCGCTGAATCCGTTCGAGCTGATCGCCCGGCGCTGGCAGCCCTCCGCGCGCTTCGTGGAGCGCGCCGCGCTCGCCACCGTGGTGATGGCCGTGGTCATCGTCGTCACCGGGGGCGCGGTGCGGCTGACCGAGTCCGGGCTGGGGTGTGACACCTGGCCCAGGTGCACCTCCGGGAGCCTGACGCCCACCTCCGAATTGGGCATCCACGGTGCCATCGAGTTCGGCAACCGGATGCTGACGTACGTGCTGTCCGCGTTCACCGGTCTGCTGATCATCGCCGCCCGGGCCCGTCAGCCGTGGCGCCGCTCCCTCACCCGGCTGGGCTGGGTCCAGTTCTGGCTGATCATGAGCAACGCCATCATCGGCGGCATCATCGTCCTCACCGGCCTGAACCCGTACATCGTCAGCTCGCACTTCCTGCTGGCCACCGCGCTCCTCACGGTCGGGATGGTCGTCTGGCAGCGCTCCCGCGAGGGCGACGGCGCCCCGCGCGACCTGGTGGCCCGTCCGGTGCGCCAGCTGACCTGGCTGCTGGTCGGCGCGACCCTGGCGCTGATCCTCATCGGCACCGTGGTCACCGGTTCCGGTCCGCACGCCGGTGACGCCCGCGAGGTGCACCGGATCCCGCTGAACTGGCAGGAGATCACCCAGCTGCACGTGGACTTCGTCTACATCGTGCTGGGCCTCACCGCCGCCCTGTGGTTCACGCTGCGCGCCGTGAAGGCCCCGGAGCCCCTGCGCCGTGCGGTGCGCGACCTGCTGGCCGTGCTGCTCCTCCAGGGCCTGATCGGGTACGTCCAGTACTTCACGGGTCTGCCCGAGGTGGTCGTCGGCATCCACATGTTCGGCTCCTGCCTGGTGTGGATCGCGGTCCTGCGGGTGCTGTTCTCCCAGCGCGAGCGCCCCGCGCTCGCCGTCGCCGCGGACCCCGGCCCGACCGGCGACCATGAGGCGGTTCAGCCGGACAGCGCCCCGGCGGACCCGGCCCCCGAGCCTGCCGCGTCCAGCCGGTAGACCCGGCGCGCGGTCCCGGCCGCGACCAGCCCGGCGATCCGCCGGGCCTCCGCCCCCGTACAGATCCCGTCGGCGACCCACTCGGCCGCCAGCCGGCCCATCGCCTGGCCGAACAGCCGGGCGGCGGTCACATACAGCTCGGGCAGCGCTCGGGCGCCGGTGGAGAACAGCAGCTTGCCGAACGGCGCCTCGGCCAGCGTCTCCGCCGGGCGCGGTCCCACGTCCGCGTAGACGTGCGGGAACACCGCGGCGAGCCGGGCCGCCCGGCGGTGATGCGGCCGGTCGGGCAGCAGCACCAGGTCGGTGCCGAACCCGGCGGTGGCGCGTAAGAAGCCGACGAGCGGCCGGGGATCGGCGCAGTGCAACTGCACCGGCAGCCCGGTCGCCACGGCGCTCCACATCAGATGCTGGGCGAGCACCGGGTCGGGCGCCCGGTCGCGTACCGGGCGTACGGACAGCCGCCGGGCCGCCGCGCGCCGCACCTCGCGCGGGTCGGGCGGGGTCTCGTCGCAGAAGGTGATGCCCAGCGCGAAGGCGGTGGCGTGCTGGGCGGCGGCGTACAGGGCCTCGGCGGTGTTGCCGATGAACGCGTCGACCGTCCCCGAGGTGTCCGCGACCTGTTCGGCCAGCGGTTCGAGCCGTACGACCTCGTGCACCCGGCCGTCGGCCGCCGCCGCCAGCTCGGCGGGCGAGGTCAGGTCGCTCGGGGCGCCCGACTCCAGCAGGAACGTGCCGATGCCCGCGCCGCGCAGCAGCAGCCGGGCGGCGCGGTAGGCGCCCAGCTCGCGGCGGCGGGCGAGATAGCGCACCGGCGTGCAGTGCGGCTCCATGCCCAGCAGCGGCGGGCACCAGCGGCGTACGGCGAGCCCGGTGAAGCTGTCGAAGTACGTGGTCCCCACCGGCGCCGGGCCCGATCCGGCGGCGGTGGCCAGATGGGTTTCGAACGAGCCGAGGCCCAGCTCGCCGTGGACGATGCCGTGGCCGTGCTGATCGACCAGCGGCGGCAGCTCCACGCCCGGCCCGTCCCGGGGCACCGGGCCGGTCGCGGGCCCCGGGGCGTGTCCGCAAGGCCCCAGGGTGTCCGGGGAACCCGTCGCCTCGTCCATCGCCGCCGCCTCCTCGCCCTCCGGCATCGCAGGGCTTAACGCCCAGATGCCGCACGAGGTGTCGCCGGTCGGCGTCCGGCGGACCGGCCGTATGCGGGCGCGGCCCCATTGTGCCGGTCCGGGGGACGGACTTCGCGGGGTTCGGCCTTCGCGGCTCAGGCTTTGCGGCTGAAGGCTTTACGGCTCACGCGTCGGGGGTGTTGCGCGGGCCGCCCAGCTGGATGCCGGCCATCCGCTTCCATTCGTACGGACCCGTGCGGACCTTCGCCGCGAGGTCGCCGTCGAAGTCGTCCTGGAGCGTGAGCCCGGCGATCTCGACGGCGCGGCGGGCCGTGTCCTGGCTGGGGGCGACGAGGGTGCCCCATTCGCCGTTGGCGCCCACCAGGGCGATCCGGACGGTGCCGCGGCCGATGTGGGCGAGCTGGCCCTCGGCGCTGCCGCCGTGGCTCTTGGCGAAGGCCGTGATCTGGTGGGCGAGCCGCTGGGCCCGCTTCTCGTCTTTCGGGGACGCCTGCGTGGTATCTGCCATACCACCGATGCTACCCGCCGGTAATTACCGCAGGAAGGGGTCCACGGCGACGGCGACGAACAGCAGCGAGACATAGGTGATGGACCAGTGGAACAGCCGCATCTCCTTGAGCTTCGCGCCGGTGATCTCCGCCCGGGCGCGCGCCTGGAGCCCGTGCGCCTCCTTGAGCCAGAACGCGCCCAGCACGGTCGCCACCACCGGGTAGAACCAGCCGGTGTAGCCGAGCGGCCACAGCAGCAGTGAGACGCCGACCATGGCCCAGCTGTAGAGGACGATCTGCCGGGCGACCGCCTTGTTGCCCGCGATGACGGGCAGCATCGGCACGCTCGCCCGCTCGTAGTCCTCCTTGACCTTCATGGACAGCGGCCAGTAGTGCGGCGGCGTCCAGAAGAAGATGACCAGGAAGAGGATCACCGCGGCCCAGGACACCTCATTGGTGACCGACGACCAGCCGATGAGCACCGGCATGCAGCCCGCGATGCCGCCCCACACGATGTTCTGCGAGGTACGCCGCTTGAGCCACATCGTGTAGACGAGGACGTAGAAGGCCAGCGCGCCGAGGGCCAGCATCGAGGACAGCGGGTTGACGAAAACCCAGAACCAGGCGGTGGAGGCGACGGCGAGCGAGAAGGCGAAGACCAGGCACTCGCGCGGCGAGACCATGCCGGTGACCAGAGGACGCTGCGACGTGCGGTCCATCATCGCGTCGATGTCGCGGTCGTAATACATGTTGAACGCGGCGGCGCCACCGGCGGACAGATAGCCGCCGACACAGGTCGCGAGGACCAGCCACAGATCCGGGACGCCCTGGGCGGCCAGGAACATGACCGGGACCGTGGTCATCAGCAGCAGTTCGATGACGCGCGGCTTGGTCAGCGTCACGAACGCCTTGACCCGGGCCCCGGCCGGCCGGCGGCCGGGAAGCCGCTGACCGAGGCTCGATTCGCTCGTTTCGAGCACCCCCGCAGGACGGGATTCGACGGCCGTCACGCACACCCCTGGTGGAAGCAAGAACCAGCAAGCACCGGAGATGAAGCCCCGGTAAAGACTTGCGCGTACCACGCCACTCTAGACGTAGCGGATACGCCGCCTGCCGCCGGGGTCGGGTCGTGTTGGTATCCCCCGAAGACCAGCGCGGACGGTCCGTATAACCCCCCGATGACCACGGGGACGCCGCCGGAACACCGCTTTCCGTGAGCCCTGTAAGGGAACTCCGAGGGAATGCCGGAACCTTGGGATTCGTTCCCCAGGACGTTGAGTGGAACTCGAAAAGATGACCGTTCTTACAGGGGTAGGCTCGACAGCGCCGGTGTGCACACGGTCACCGGACAGCGACATTGTGGAGAGGAGCCCTGACTCAGGGTGAGCACGAAGCCGACTACCACAGACCTTGAATGGACCGATCTGGACCAGCGGGCCGTTGACACCGCCCGCGTCCTGGCCATGGACTCCGTACAGAAGGTCGGTAACGGCCACCCTGGCACGGCCATGAGTCTCGCGCCCGCCGCCTACCTTCTCTTCCAGAAGCTGATGCGGCACGACCCGTCCGACGCGGGCTGGGTGGGCCGCGACCGGTTCGTCCTCTCCCCCGGGCACACCAGCCTGACCCTCTACGTCCAGCTCTACCTGGCGGGCTTCGGCCTGGAGCTGGAAGACCTCAAGTCGTTCCGCACCTGGGGCAGCCTCACCCCGGGCCACCCGGAGTACGGCCACACCACCGGTGTGGAGACCACCACCGGGCCGCTCGGCCAGGGCATCGCGAACGCGGTGGGCATGGCGATGGCCGCCCGCTACGAGCGTGGACTGTTCGACCCCGAGGCGCCCGAGGGCGCCTCTCCGTTCGACCACACCATCTGGGCGATCGTCTCCGACGGCGACCTGGAGGAGGGCATCTCCGCCGAGGCGTCCTCGCTGGCCGGTCACCAGAAGCTGGGCAACATCGTCGCGCTGTACGACGACAACCACATCTCCATCGAGGGCGACACCGCCACCGCGCTGTCCGAGGACGTGCTGAAGCGGTACGAGGCGTACGGCTGGCACGTCCAGCGCATCGAGCAGGCGGCCGACGGCGACTTCGACATCGAGCAGCTGTACGCGGCGCTCAAGGCGGCGCAGGCCGAGACCGAGCGCCCCTCGATCATCGCCGCCCGCACGATCATCGCCTGGCCCGCGCCGAACGCGCAGAACACCGAGGCCTCCCACGGCTCCGCGCTCGGCGCCGACGAGGTCGCCGCCACCAAGCGGGTCCTGGGCTTCGACCCCGAGCAGCACTTCCAGGTCGACACCGAGGTCATCAACCACACCCGCGGCCTGGTCGACCGCGCCCGCGAGGCGCACGCCGCCTGGGACAAGAAGCTCCAGGAGTGGCGCAACAACAACCCTGGCCGCGCCGCCGACTTCGACCGCGTCACCGCCGGTGAGCTGCCGGACGGCTGGGAGAGCGCGCTGCCGGTCTTCGAGGCGGGCAAGGACGTCGCCACCCGCAAGGCGTCCGGTCAGGTGCTCAAGGCGCTCGGCGGAGTGATCCCGGAGCTGTGGGGCGGCTCGGCCGACCTCGCGGGCTCCAACAACACCACCATCGACGCGTCCTCGTCCTTCCTCCCGAAGGGCAACCCGCTGCCGGAGGCCGACCCGTACGGGCGGACGATCCACTTCGGCATCCGCGAGCACGCCATGGGCTCGACCATGAACGGCATCGCGCTGCACGGCAACACCCGTGTCTACGGCGGCACGTTCCTCGTCTTCTCCGACTACATGCGCCCGGCCGTGCGGCTGGCCGCGCTGATGAAGCTGCCGGTCACCTACGTGTGGACGCACGACTCCATCGGCCTCGGCGAGGACGGCCCCACCCACCAGCCGGTCGAGCACCTGTCCGCGCTGCGCGCCATCCCGGGCCTGAACATCGTGCGCCCGGCCGACGCCAACGAGACCGTCATCGCCTGGCGCGAGATCACCCGCCGCCACAACGACAAGCCGGCCCCGCACGGCCTCGCGCTCACCCGGCAGAACGTGCCGACGTACGAGGCGAACGAGGACGCCGCCAAGGGCGGGTACGTCCTGTTCGAGGCCGAGGGCGGCCAGCCGCAGGTGATCCTGATCGGCACCGGCTCCGAGGTCCAGCTCGCCGTCGAGGCGCGTGAGCAGCTGCAGGCCGCCGGTGTACCCACCCGTGTCGTCTCGATGCCCTCGATCGAGTGGTTCGAAGAGCAGGACAAGGGGTACCGCGACAGCGTGCTGCCGCCGTCCGTGAAGGCGCGCGTGGCCGTCGAGGCCGGTATCGGCCTCACGTGGTACCGCTACGTCGGCGAGGCCGGCCGCATCGTCTCGCTGGAGCACTTCGGCGCCTCCGCCGACTACAAGGTGCTCTACCGGGAGTTCGGCCTGACCGCCGACTCCGTGGTCACCGCCGCCCGCGAGTCCCTGGACGCCGCCGGGCAGTGACGCCCGCATCCGACTTGAACAGCGACGAGCAACAGGAGACACACCCCATGACAGACGCACTCAAGCGGCTGGCCGACGAAGGCGTCGCGATCTGGCTCGACGACCTCTCCCGGAAGCGGATCACCTCCGGCAATCTCGCCGAACTGATCGACCAGCAGCATGTCGTCGGCGTCACCACCAACCCGTCGATCTTCCAGAAGGCGATCTCCGGCGGCGACGGTTACGAGCAGCAGCTCACCGATCTCGCGGCCCGCAAGGTCACCGTCGAGGAAGCCGTCCGGATGATCACCACCGCGGACGTCCGGGACGCCGCCGACATCCTGCGCCCGGTCCACGACGCGACCGGCGGGCAGGACGGCCGGGTCTCCATCGAGGTCGACCCGCGGCTGGCCCACAACACGACGGCCACCATCGCCGAGGCCAAGCAGCTCGCCTGGCTGGTGGACCGCCCGAACACCTTCATCAAGATCCCGGCCACCCAGGCGGGCCTTCCGGCCATCACCGAGGTGATCGGCCTGGGCATCAGCGTCAACGTCACGCTGATCTTCTCCCTGGAGCGCTACCGCGCGGTCATGGACGCGTACCTGACCGGTCTGGAGAAGGCCAAGGCGGCCGGTCTCGACATCTCCAAGATCCACTCGGTGGCGTCCTTCTTCGTGTCCCGGGTGGACACCGAGATCGACAAGCGCATCGACAAGCAGGGCACCGACGAGGCCAAGGCGCTGCGCGGCAAGGCCGCCATCGCCAACGCCCGGCTGGCCTTCCAGGCGTACGAGGAGGTCTTCGGCTCCGACCGCTGGGCCGCCCTGGACCGCGCGAACGCCAACAAGCAGCGTCCGCTGTGGGCCTCGACCGGCGTCAAGGACCCGGCCTACAAGGACACCCAGTACGTCGACGAGCTGGTCGCCCCGGGCACCGTCAACACGATGCCGGAAGCCACCCTCGACGCGGTCGCCGACCACGGCGAGATCAAGGGCAACACCGTGGCCGGTGGCTACGAGCAGGCCAAGGCCGACATCGAGGCCCTGGCCTCCATCGGCATCTCGTACGACGAGGTCGTACAGCTTCTGGAGGACGAGGGCGTCGAGAAGTTCGAGACGTCCTGGAACGACCTGCTGAAGTCCACTGAGGCGGAGCTGAACCGCCTCGCACCGTCGGAGGCGTGAAACCTTGACCACCAGCAGCAATCCGCTGCGTGACCCGAAGGACCGGCGGCTCCCGCGCATCGCGGGGCCGTCCGGCCTGGTCATCTTCGGGGTCACGGGTGACCTGTCCCGCAAGAAGCTGATGCCCGCCGTCTACGACCTGGCCAACCGCGGCCTGCTGCCGCCGGGCTTCTCGCTCGTCGGCTTCGCCCGCCGCGACTGGGAGCACGAGGACTTCGCCCAGGTCGTCCACGACGCGGTGAAGGAACACGCGCGGACCCCGTTCCGCGAGGAGGTCTGGCAGCAGCTCGCCGAGGGATTCCGCTTCGTACCCGGGGAATTCTCCGACGATGAGGCGTTCGCCAAGCTGAAGGCGACCATAGAGGAGCTGGACAAGGCCCGCGGCACCGGCGGCAACTTCGCCTTCTACCTCTCCGTGCCGCCCAAGTTCTTCCCCAACGTGGTGCAGCAGCTCAAGAAGCACGGGCTGTCCGACGGGCAGAACCACTCCTGGCGGCGCGCCGTCATCGAGAAGCCCTTCGGCCACGACCTGAAGAGCGCCCAGGAGCTGAACCAGGTCGTCCACGAGGTCTTCCGGCCCAGCGACGTCTTCCGGATCGACCACTACCTGGGCAAGGAGACGGTCCAGAACATCCTGGCGCTGCGCTTCGCCAACACCATGTTCGAGCCGCTGTGGAACCGTAGCTACGTCGACCACGTACAGATCACCATGGCCGAGGACATCGGCATCGGCGGCCGCGCCGGCTACTACGACGGCATCGGCGCCGCCCGTGACGTCATCCAGAACCACCTGCTCCAGCTGCTCGCCCTGACCGCCATGGAGGAGCCCGCCTCCTTCGACGCCAAGGCGCTGGTCACCGAGAAGCTGAAGGTCCTCACCGCCGTCAAACTGCCGCGCGAACTGGGCAAGCACACCGTGCGCGGCCAGTACGCGCACGGCTGGCAGGGCGGCGAGGAGGTGCGCGGCTACCTCGAAGAAGACGGCATCGACTCGCAGTCCAAGACCGACACCTACGCCGCGGTCAAGCTGGAGATCGACAACCGCCGCTGGGCGGGCGTCCCGTTCTACCTGCGCACCGGCAAGCGGCTGGGGCGCCGGGTCACCGAGATCGCCGTCGTCTTCCAGCGCGCCCCGCACTCCCCCTTCGACGCCACCGACACCCAGGAGCTGGGGCAGAACGCCCTGGTCATCCGGGTGCAGCCGGACGAGGGCGTCACCATCCGGTTCGGCTCCAAGGTGCCCGGCACCTCCATGGAGATCCGCGACGTGACGATGGACTTCCAGTACGGCGAGTCCTTCACCGAGTCCAGCCCCGAGGCGTACGAGCGGCTGCTGCTCGACGTCCTGCTGGGCGACGCGAACCTCTTCCCGCGCCACCAGGAGGTGGAGGAGTCCTGGCGGATCCTCGACCCGATCGAGGAGTACTGGGAGAAGCACGGGAAGCCCGAGCAGTACACGGCCGGAACCTGGGGGCCGAAGGCCGCGGACGAGATGCTCGCACGAGACGGACGGAGCTGGCGGCGGCCATGAACATCGATCTCACGGACACCACGTCCAGCCGGATCAACTCCGCTCTGGTCCAGGCACGCCGGGCCACCGGCACTCCGGCCGTGGGCATGGTGCTCACCCTCGTCATCGTCACCGACGAGGGCAACCACTACGACGCGCTGAAGGCCGCGAGCGAGGCCTCCAAGGAGCACCCCTCGCGCATCCTGGTCGTCATCAAGCGGCCGGGCCGCTCGCCGCGCGACCGCAAGATGGCCCGGATGGACGCCGAGGTCCGGGTCGGCGGCGAGACCGGCACCGGTGAGACGGTCCTGCTGCGGCTCCACGGCGAACTGGCCAACCACGCCTACTCGGTGGTCCTGCCGCTGCTGCTGCCGGACGCCCCGGTCGTGGTGTGGTGGCCCGAGGACGCCCCGGAGCACCCCGCCAAGGACCTGCTGGGCCAGCTGGCCCAGCGCCGCATCACCGACGCCCAGGCCACCGAGGACCCGGTCGCCACGCTGGGCCTGCGGGCCGAGACGTACACCCCGGGCGACACCGACCTGGCGTGGACCCGGATCACCCCGTGGCGCAGTGTGCTGGCGGCCGCGCTGGACCAGAAGCACTCGAAGATCACTTCCGCGGTCGTCGAGGGCGAGGCGTACAACCCGAGCAGCGAACTGCTCGCGCTGTGGCTCGCCGAGCGGCTGCGGGTCCCGGTCGACCGGCAGGTCTCCGAGGGCCCGGGGCTGACCGCGGTGCGGCTGGAGACGGCCGACGGCGTGATCTGCCTGGACCGGGCCGACGGCGCGCTGGCCGAGCTGGCGATGCCGGGCCAGCCGGACCGGCACGTCGCGCTGCAGCGGCGGGAGATGTCGGAGCTGATCGCCGAGGAGCTGCGCCGGCTCGACCCGGACGAGATGTACGCGATCTCGGTGAAGTTCGGCGTGAACAAGCTGAACGGCGGCGGTACGGCCCAGCACGACCCGGCCCCCGCCGGGACCGCGGCGGCCACCTCGTCCGGCGGCACGGCCACCGCGACCGCCGAGGCGCCGCGCGAGGCGCCGGCGCCGCCCCGGCCGCCGCTGCCGACGCGCGACCCGGGCACGGCTCCGTCCCCGACGAACACCCCCGCCCCGCCGCAGGCCCCGCCGGCTCCGAAGCCCTCGGACCTGAAGCCGGGCGGCAAGCCGGAGGGAAAGCCCGGCGGGAACGGCGGGAGTGGCGGGAACGGCGGAAAGGCGGACAAGTGACCGCCCCGCAGGTCGTCGTCCACCGCGACAAGGAGCTGATGGCCCAGGCGGCCGCGGCCCGGCTGATCACGAAGATCGTCGACGCCCAGGCCGCCCGGGGCTCCGCCTCCGTCGTGCTGACCGGCGGCCGCAACGGCAACGGCCTGCTGGCGGCCCTCGCCACGTCCCCCGCGCGCGACGCGGTGGACTGGTCCCGGCTGGACCTGTGGTGGGGCGACGAGCGGTTCCTGCCGGACGGCCACCCGGACCGCAACGTCACCCAGGCCCGGGAGGCGCTGCTGGACGCGGTGGATCTGGACCCGGCGCGGGTGCATCCCATGCCCGCCTCCGACGGCCCGTACGGCGGCGATGTGGAGGCCGCCGCGGAGGCGTACGGCATCGAGCTGGGCCGCGCCGCACGGCCGGAGAACCACGGCGCGGCACCGTCCTTCGACGTCATGCTGCTGGGCGTCGGCCCGGACACCCATGTGGCCTCGCTCTTCCCCGAGCTGCCCGCCGTCCGGGAGACCGAGCGGATGGTGGTCGCGGTGCGCGGCGCACCCAAGCCGCCGCCCACCCGGGTCTCGCTGACCCTGCCCGCGATCCGCGCGGCGCGGGAGGTGTGGCTGCTGGCCGCCGGTGAGGACAAGGCGAAGGCGGTGACCATCGCCCTGTCGGGGGCCGGGGAGATCCAGGCCCCCGCGGCGGGCGCCTACGGCCGCAGCCGCACGCTGTGGCTGCTGGACCGGGCGGCGGCGAGCGGTCTGCCGCGCGAGCTGTACCCACCGGCCTCGCCGTAGGCGCTGTCCGGCGGCGATCCCCCGTGCGCTCGGGTGCGCACGGGGGATCGCCGCTTTCGGAGGCTGCTTCAGTGCCTCAGCGGCCGCGCAGCGAGCGGTACGTGGCGACGAGAGCGGCCGTCGAGGCGTCGAGCCCCGGCACCTCGGCGCCCTCGGTCAGCGCGGGCTCGACCCGCTTGGCGAGCACCTTGCCCAGCTCGACGCCCCACTGGTCGAAGGAGTCGATGTTCCAGATGGCGCCCTGGACGAACACCTTGTGCTCATAGAGCGCGATCAGCTGGCCGAGCACGGACGGGCTCAGCTCGGCGGCCAGGATGGTGGTGGTGGGGCGGTTGCCCTGGAAGGTCTTGTGCGGCACCAGCTCCGGGGCCACGCCCTCGGCGGCCACCTCTTCCGGGGTCTTGCCGAACGCCAGCGCCTGCCCCTGGGCGAAGAGGTTGGCCATCAGCAGATCGTGCTGGGCGACCAGCCCGGGCCGCAGGTCGTCCACCGGCTTGGCGAAGCCGATCAGGTCGGCCGGGATCAGCTTGGTGCCCTGGTGGAGCAGCTGGTAGTAGGCGTGCTGGCCGTTGGTGCCGGGGGTGCCCCAGACCACCGGGCCGGTCTGCCAGCCGACCGGGTCGCCCTCCCGGTCCACCGACTTGCCGTTGGACTCCATGTCCAGCTGCTGGAGGTAGGCGGTGAACTTGGACAGGTAGTGGCTGTAGGGCAGGACGGCGTGCGCCTGGGCGTCGTGGAAGTCGCCGTACCAGACGCCCAGCAGGCCGAGCAGCAGCGGTACGTTCCGCTCCGGCGGGGCGGTGGTGAAGTGCTCGTCCACCAGATGGAATCCGGCCAGCATCTCGCGGAAGCAGTCCGGGCCGATGGCGACCATCAGGGAGAGGCCGATCGCCGAGTCGTAGGAATACCGCCCGCCGACCCAGTCCCAGAACTCGAACATGTTGTCCGTGTTGATGCCGAACTCGGAGACCTTCTCCGCGTTGGTCGAGACCGCCACGAAGTGCTTCGCGACGGCCTCCTCACCGGCCCCGAGCCCGCTCAGCAGCCATTCGCGGGCGGAGACGGCGTTGGTGATGGTCTCGATGGTGGTGAAGGTCTTGGAGGCGACGATGAACAGCGTCTCCGCCGGGTCCAGGTCGCGCACCGCCTCGTGGAGATCGGCGCCGTCCACGTTGGAGACGAAGCGGAAGACCAGCTCGCGGTCGGTGTAGGCGCGCAGCGCCTCGTACGCCATGGCCGGGCCCAGGTCGGAGCCGCCGATGCCGATGTTGACGATGTTCTTGATGGGCTTGCCGGTGTGGCCGTGCCAGTCCCGGGCCCGGATGCGGTCGGCGAACACGCTCATCTTGGTGAGGACCGCGTGCACCTCGGGGACGACGTCCTCGCCGTCCACCGTGATGACCGCCGAGTGGGGCGCGCGCAGCGCGGTGTGGAGCACCGCGCGGTTCTCGGTCGTGTTGATCTTCTCGCCGCGGAACATCGCGTCCCGCAGCGCGGTCACTCCGGTAGCCCCTGCCAGCTCCCGCAGCAACCGCAGCGTCTCGTCCGTCACCAGGTGCTTGGAGTAGTCGACGTGGAGATCGCCGACCTGGAGCGTGAGCCTGCTCGCGCGCTCGGGGTCGTTCGCGAACAGCTCGCGCAGATGCGCGTCGCCCAGCGCCTTGCGGTGCTCGGCCAGTGCGTTCCACTCCGGCAGCTGATCGAGCCTGGTGCGGCCTTCTGCGTTCATCTCGGACATCAGCCCACTTCTCATCGGTGCCTGGCCCCCGTTGTCCACCAACCTAATTGACCGTAGCCCGCGGCACTGACAACGGCCCGGCCGGGCACCCCCGTAGGGTGCCCGGCCGGGCCGTCGTCACGCGCTGTCGCTGGGGTCCGGGCCGCGGTCCGGCTCAGATCTCGCCACGGAGCTTGGCGAGCGCCTCGGCGAGGATCGCCTCGCCGTCGGCGTCGCTGCGCCGCTCCCGCACATAGGCGAGGTGGGTCTTGTACGGCTCGGTGCGGGGCGGGTCCGGCGGGTTGTCCCGGTCCTTGCCGGCCGGGAAGCCACAGCGGGGGCAGTCCCACGTGTCCGGGATCTGCGCGTCGCTGGCAAAGCTCGGCACGGTCTCGTGCCCGTTCGAGCACCAGAAGGAGATGCGCAGGCGCGGCGCCGATTCGCCTCGCTCGGCTTCTCCCATCGGCCCCGCTCCGACCCGACTTCCACGGATCGCGTTGCCACTTGCCACGGTCGTAACTCCCTGCGTGATGGTGCCGCGAAGCATCGAAATGGCGGCCCCGCTGCCCGGCGCCCCAGTCTACGAAAGGCCCAACGCGCGTCCATCGACAGGAGTTACACCCGCCCTTGAGGACGCCACCCCCATGATAGGCCGCGAATCGGCCGCACTGACGACGGTACGTCAGTTATCGGGCCGGAATCGGGCCTCGACAGCACTTCGGTCGAACGTCAGTCGAGCTTCATCAACAACCCGAGCACGACGATGACGACGAACCACAGCAACCCGACCACGATGGTGATGCGGTCCAGGTTGCGCTCAGCGACCGAAGAGCCACCGACGGAGGACTGCATTCCGCCACCGAACATGTCGGACAGACCCCCGCCCTTCCCCTTGTGCATGAGCACCAGCATCATCATCAAAAGGCTCAAGATGATGAGGGCGATCGAAAACCCCATGATCACAGCTGGACCAACTCTCTCGGGCTCGTTACGGACGGTTTATTACGGGAGACGGGGGCCGGGGAGGCACGAAACGCGCCACCACGACCCCCGACAGAGTACGACGAGGCTCGGCTCAGGGCCTACTCACTGGTCGCGGAAACGAACGATCTTGACGAATTCGTCGGCGTCCAGCGCCGCGCCGCCGATCAGGGCGCCGTCCACGTCCGGCTGCGCCATGATCGCCGCCACGTTCCCGGACTTCACCGAGCCGCCGTACTGGATCCGGACCTTGTCGGCCAGCTCCTGGCTGTACAGCTCGGCCAGCCGGGCGCGGATGGCCCCGCAGACCTCCTGGGCGTCCTCGGGGGTGGCGACCTCGCCGGTGCCGATCGCCCAGACCGGCTCGTACGCGATCACGATGGTCTCGGCCTGCTCGGCCGGGACGTCCTTGAGGGCGCCGTCCAGCTGCGCGAGGGTGTGCGCGACCTGGTTGCCCGCCTTGCGGACGTCCAGGCCCTCGCCCACGCACAGGATGGGGGTGAGGTCGTTCCGGAAGGCCGCCTTGACCTTGCCGTTGCAGATCTCGTCGGTCTCGGCGTGGTACTGGCGGCGCTCCGAGTGGCCGATGGCCACATAGGTGCACTTCAGCTTGGAGAGCATCGGCCCGGAGATCTCGCCGGTGTACGCGCCGGAGTCGTGCGCGGAGAGGTCCTGGGCGCCATACTTGATCTTCAGCTTGTCGCCGTCGACCAGGGTCTGCACCGACCGCAGATCGGTGAAGGGCGGCAGAACCGCGACCTCGACGGCCTCGTAGTCCTTGTCGGCGAGCGCGAAGGCGAGCTTCTGGACGTGGGCGATGGCCTCGAGGTGGTTGAGGTTCATCTTCCAGTTGCCCGCCATCAGCGGGGTGCGGTCACTCACGGTTGTTCAGTCCTCCAGTGCGGCGAGGCCGGGGAGCGTCTTGCCCTCGAGGTATTCGAGGCTTGCACCGCCGCCGGTCGAGATATGGCCGAAAGCGGACTCGTCGAAGCCCAGGATGCGGACGGCCGCGGCGGAGTCGCCGCCGCCCACCACGGTGAAGGCCGGGCTGTCGAGGAGCGCCTGGGCCACGGCCTTGGTGCCGTCGGCGTAGTCGGGGTGCTCGAAGACGCCCATCGGGCCGTTCCAGAAGACGGTGGCCGTGTCGGCGAGCTTCGAGGCGTACAGCTTGCGGGTGTCCGGACCGATGTCCAGCCCCTCCAGATCGGCCGGGATGGCGTCCGCGGAGACGACCTGCGGATGCGCCGGAGCCTTGGTCTTGAGGTCCGGGAAGCCGTCCGCCGCGAGGACGTCGACCGGCAACACGAACTCCACGCCGCGCTCCTCCGCCCGCCGCAGGTAGTCCCGGACGACCGGAACCTGGTCCTCCTGGAGCAGCGACTTGCCGACCTCGTGGCCCTGGGCCTTGAGGAAGGTGTACGCCATGCCGCCGCCGATCAGGATGCGGTCGGCCTTCTCCAGCAGGTGGTCGATGACGCCGAGCTTGTCGGAGACCTTGGCGCCGCCGAGGACCACCGCGTACGGCCGCTGGACGTCCTCGGTGAGCTTCTTGAGGACGCCGACCTCGGTGGCGATCAGCCCGCCCGCGGCGTGCGGCAGCCGCGCCGGGAGGTCGTACACGGAGGCGTGCTTGCGGTGCACCGCGCCGAAGCCGTCGCCCACGTAGAGGTCGGCGAGGGCGGCGAGCCGATCGGCGAACGCGCCGCGCTCGGCGTCGTCCTTGCTCGTCTCACCGGCGTTGAAGCGCAGGTTCTCCAGCAGCGCGACCTCGCCCGCGGCGAGCCCGCCGACGGCGGTCCGGGCGCTGTCGTCCACGGTGTCCGTCGCGAACGCGACCTGCTTGCCGAGGAGTTCGCCGAGCCGCTTGGCGACCGGGGCGAGCGAGAACCGCGGGTCGGGCTCGCCCTCGGGGCGGCCGAGGTGCGAGGCGACGACCACCTTGGCGCCCCGCTCCAGGAGCGTGGCGATGGTCGGCGCGACGGCGCGGATCCGGCCGTCGTCGGTGATCGTCTCGCCGTCGAGCGGGACATTGAGGTCGGCGCGGACGAAGATCCGCTTCCCGTCGACCTGGAGATCGTCAATCGTCTTCACAGAGTGACTCCTTGATCATGGCACGGGGCCCGTTACGACGTGTGCCGTAGCGGGCCCCGTTCCTCGCTCGTTGCGGCAGGGTCAGAGCTTGCCGCCGACGAAGACGGTCAGGTCGACGAGGCGGTTGGAGTAGCCCCACTCGTTGTCGTACCAGCCGACGACCTTGACCTGCTTGCCCTGGACCATGGTCAGGGAGGAGTCGAAGGTGCAGGACGCCGGCCAGTTGACGATGTCCGAGGAGACGATCGGGTCCTCGGTGTACTCCAGGACGCCCTTGAGCTGACCCTGGGCGGCCTTCTGGAAGGCGGTGTTGACCTCGTCCTTGGTGACCTCGCGGTCCAGCTCCAGCACCAGGTCGGTGACCGAGCCGGTCGGGACCGGGACGCGCATCGCGATGCCGTCCAGCTTGCCCTTCAGCTGCGGCAGGACCAGCGCGGTGGCCTTGGCGGCACCGGTGGAGGTCGGGATGATGTTCTCCGCGGCGGCGCGGGCGCGGCGCAGGTCCTTGTGCGGGAAGTCCAGGATGCGCTGGTCGTTGGTGTACGCGTGGACCGTCGTCATCATGCCCTTGACGATGCCGAAGCTCTCGTCGAGGACCTTGGCCATCGGCGCCACACAGTTCGTGGTGCAGGAGGCGTTGGAGATGACGTGGTGCTGGGCCGCGTCGTACTTGTCGTTGTTGACGCCCATCACGATCGTGATGTCCTCGTCCTTGGCGGGCGCGGAGATCAGGACCTTCTTGGCGCCCGCGGCCAGGTGCTTGGCCGCGTCGTCACGCTTGGTGAAGATGCCGGTGGACTCGACGACGATGTCGGCCCCCAGCTCTCCCCACGGAAGGGCGGCCGGGTCACGCTCGGCCATGGTCTTGAAGGTCTGGTTGCCCACCGTGATGGTGTCCTCGGTGTGGCTGACCTCGTGCTTCAGCCGTCCGAGGATGGTGTCGTACTTCAGCAGGTGCACCAGGGTGGCATTGTCGGTCAGGTCGTTGACACCGACGATCTCGATGTCCGCGCCCTGCTCCAGGAGCGCGCGGAAATAGTTGCGACCGATGCGGCCAAAGCCGTTGATGCCTACGCGGATCGTCACGAACCGATCTCCTCGTTGGTGTGCCGGTCTGGACGCCGGCGAGCTGTATGGGATGTCCCCGACCGCCTCCGACCCTACCGCTATCACGGAACGTCCGTGACATTGGCGTCGGTGGCCCAAAGACCCCCGGAAAGGGGCATGGGCCACCGATTCAGTCACGATTCGTCACACTCTGTCAACGGCGCAGCGCACGCAGCGCGCTCCCCACGAGCTTCGCCCGCTGGTCGGCGTCGCGGACGTGTTCCAGGCCGAAGCCGAGCAGCACGGTGTCCCGGGTGGTGACCGCGGCCGCGGCGCGGAACAGCTCCTTGGACCGCGTCCAGTCCGCCGCGTTGCCGGGGCTGCCCTCCGGCGGACCCGGCACCGACCAGGGGCCGAGCGCGGTCTCGAAGCCCTCGCCGTCCCGCGTGTCGCCGCCGATGACGAGCGCGGTGCCGTCGACGAACGCGCCGCGGCCGCCGGTACTCGAATCGGTGACGTAGGAGAGGGCCAGTTCGACCTTCTTGCCCGCGTAGCGGCTGAGGTCCAGGGAGACCGGCTGCCAGCCGCCGGAGGAGCCTGTGAAGCTGTTCCAGGCGCCCGTGCCGCCGCTCGCCCGGCAGCCGTCGTCGGCGGCGGTCAGGTAGTGCTTCAGGAACGGGTGCGTGGTCAGCAGGAAGCCCGCCTCGCATTCGGCCGGGACCCGGTCCGAGCCGCCGCCGTTCGCGTCGGGCAGCGTGGTCCAGTCGTCCGCGCCCGCGGTGTGCGCCTCGGCGATCACATGGTCGTATCCGGGCTCGGTGTCGTAGCTGAGCCGGAAGGTCAGGCCCGGCTTGTCCGCGGCGCTCACCCCGGTCAGGTCGACGGTGCGGGACAGCCGCATCCAGGAGCTGTTCCGGTGGACGGCGGCGGCCATCCACTCGCCCTCGTACGGCTGGTACGGGGAGCGTGCGCCGGAGTACGCGCCCGCGCCCGCGCTGTCGAACTGCGGGAAGTCCTTCGGCGGCAGCACCTCGGAGGTCACGGTGTACGCGCCCGCGGCGTCCAGGGGGTTGCCGGGCGCGTCGCCGAGCGCCGCCGAGGCGCCGTCGAGCGCCCCGCCGCCCTGGTACGCGGGCGGCGACTGCACCGTGATGCGGCCGTCGGCGCCCAGGTAGTACTGGCTGAAGTCATCGGTGTCGGCCGGGCCCACCACGGAGCTGCCGCCCGCCTGCTCACCCGTGGTGATCAGCTTGCCGCCCTCGTTGAGGAAGTCGCGCACCGCGAGCAGGGTGGCGCCGCCGGGCTTCCCGGCGCCGGTGTACCAGAGCACGGTCCTGAAGTGACCGAGCACCCCGAGCGCGGACGGCGCTCCCCTGGTCGCGACGTCCCAGACGGCCGCCTTGACGCCGTTCCGGGCGAGCGCGCCGGTGTACGCGGCGGTGTGCCGGGCCGGGGCGTCGCCGCCCTCCTCGGCGATCACCAGGGTGTCGGCGCGGGGCCGCTCGGCGACGGTGTAGGTGAACGGCTCGCTCGCGGTCCGCTCGCCGTCCTTCGTGCGGCCGGTGAACCAGACCTTCACCGTGTCGCCGGGGTCCGCGCCCCTGACCGCGGCCCGGTACTGGTCGAAGCGGAGGTTGTCCTCGCCGCCGTAGGTCTCACCGCCCTTCCAGGGCCGCAGGGACGCGGTGTGGGTACGGCCGCCGTTCACCCGGTAGTTGAGCCTCTTGCCACGCACGCTCTTGCGGGCGGTGACGGCGACGTCCTGGGCGGCGCCGCGGGCGTAGGAGGTGGTGAAGGCGTCCGGGGTGAAGTCGGGCGCGGTCATGCCGACCGGGGACGACGGCTGGTCGGGGTGCCGGGCGGTCTCGGCGACCGAGAGCGCGAAGGGGATGTTCTTGGCGAACTCCTGCTGGATCAGCTTCTCGTCGTCGGGGAAGGTGAAGACGGACGCGCAGTCGCGCGGCTGCCAGGCGTCGTCGGGGTCGGCATTGGACGCGGTCTGACAGGTCGACATCTCCGGGGTGAACATCATCATCCCGTTGACGTTGGCCGCGTGGCCGTCGGCCTCGCCGTTGGTGGTGTACAGCTCCGAGGACACCTGCGGGTGGTAGCCGGGGATCGCGGAGTGCTCGGGGGTACCGGCGAGCGCCTTGTAGAGCACGTCGTCGGGGGTGGGGGTGGCGACCTGCCAGCCGACGCCGTAGAGCAGCAGTTCGGCGGCCGAGTGGTAGTTGATGCCGTACGCGAAGCCGATGCGCTTTTCGAAGCGGTCCAGCGCCTTGGTCTCGGGCTCGGAACCGGGGGCGGGGCCGCGGTAGGTCTCGTCGGCCGGGTCGGCGGACGAGCCCTCGTTGTCGTAGCCCCACTTGTAGGGGAAGTTGCGGTTGGGGTCGACGCCGTCGCCCGGGGTGATCCTGCCGTCGCCGTTGTTGTCCCGCAGGTTCTTGCGCCACTGCCGGGTCTCGGGCCCCTTGAAGGTGTAGTCGTACCCGTCCGGGTTGGCCGAGAGGACGAACCACAGCTCGGTGCGGTCCACGATCCGGGTGACGCGGTCGTCCTTGCCGTAGCGGTCCAGGTAGTAGTGCATCAGCCGCCGGGTCATCTCCGGGGTGATCCACTCACGGGCGTGCTGGTTGGACATGTACAGCACCGACGGCTTGCTGCCGTCCCGGCTCTTGGCGGCGCCCTTGGTGAGCTTGAGCGCGAGGATGTCCTTGCCCTGGGTGGTCTTGCCGATGCTGACCACCTTGGTGAGACCGGGGTGGGCCCGGCCGGTTTCGACGATCTCCCGCTGGAGCCCTCCGTCGCCGCTGTACGGGCGGAAGACGCCGTCGCCCGCGGCCTCGACGCGGCCCAGGGTCCGCTGCGAGAGCTTCTTCTCGGTGAGCGTGACGCCCTGGCCGCGCAGGGCGGCGGCCTGAGCGCCGGTCAGATACAGCTCGACGGCCCGGGTGCCCTTCCCGGGCACCTGCCTGCCGAGCTCCGTCCCGTCCACGCCCGCCCTCAGCAGCAGCGGGACCTGGGCCCGGGTGACCTGGGCGGTCCATACGGACAGCGCCTCGCCGGCGGTGCCGGGCGCCGGTTGTGCGTGGGCGGCGGGTGTGGCGGCCAGTCCCCCCAGTAACAGTGCGCTCGCCGCGAGGATCGATCTCGCCGTGCGTCTCTTCATAAGCCCCCCTGACTGTCGTTCCGACGTGTGGGTGCAGCGACGCATAAGCCTCATGTCGGCCCATGACCATGTCAACAGCGGCTCGCGGCGATGATCCGACAATGTGACCATCTGTACGCACCGCGCCCCCGGCTCCGCACGGGGAACCGGGGGCGTGAGGCGCGGGACGCGGGGTGTGGGGCGCGGGGCGTGGGACGCGGCGGCCGGTCAGCCGACCATGCCCTCGGCCATCTCGTCGGTCAGGGTCGACTCCGTACCCGGAATGCCCAGGTCCTGGGCCCGCTTGTCGGCCATGGCGAGCAGTCTGCGGATACGGCCGGCGACGGCGTCCTTGGTCAGCGGCGGGTCGGCCAGCGCGCCCAGCTCCTCCAGCGAGGCCTGCTTGTGCTCCATGCGCAGCCGCCCGGCCGCGGCCAGGTGCTCGGGCACCTCCTCGCCCAGGATCTCCAGCGCGCGCTGCACCCGCGCGCCCGCGGCGACGGCGGCCCGCGCCGAGCGGCGCAGATTGGCGTCGTCGAAGTTGGCCAGCCGGTTGGCGGTGGCCCGCACCTCGCGGCGCATCCGCCGCTCCTCCCAGGCGAGCACCGACTCGTGCGCCCCCAGCCGCGTCAACAGCGCGCCGATGGCATCACCGTCCCGGACGACGACCCGGTCCACTCCGCGCACCTCGCGCGCCTTCGCGGCGATCTGCAGCCGGCGGGCGGCGCCGACCAGCGCCAGCGCGGCCTCCGGACCGGGGCAGGTCACCTCCAGGGAGGACGAGCGGCCGGGCTCGGTGAGCGAGCCGTGGGCGAGGAAGGCCCCGCGCCAGGCGGCCTCGGCGTCACAGGTGGCACCGGAGACGACCTGCGGCGGCAGCCCGCGGATCGGCCGGCCGCGGCCGTCGACCAGACCGGTCTGGCGGGCCAGCTGATCACCGCCCGCCACCACCCGCACCACGTACCGACTGCCGCGGCGCAAGCCCCCCGGGGCCATCACCACCAGATCGGATGAGTGCCCGAAGATCTCCAGGATGTCCTTGCGGACCCTGCGGGCCGCGATGCCCGTATCCAGCTCCGCCTCGATCACGATGCGCCCGCTCACCAGGTGCAGGCCGCCCGCGAACCGCAGGATCGCCGAGACCTCCGCTTTCCGGCAGCAGGTGCGGGTGACGGGGAGCCGGGAGATTTCGTCCTTCACCGCTGCCGTCATCGCCATGGGCCGATCCTTCCATGCATCCGAAAAATACGGTCGTACGCGGCCGCCAGAAGCTCCGGGTCGTGCTTCGGGGAACCGTCGGTCGCGGCCACCGGCGCCAGCTCGACCGTGCCGCCCAGTCGCTTCGCGGCATCGCACAGACTGCTCTGGTCGGGGACGGCGGCCTCGTCGGCCAGCACCACGTCGAAGGCGAGTTTAGGGGCGTGTCGGGCCAAAACCTCCAAATGACGCTGCGGAGAGAAGCCATCGGTTTCGCCGGGCTGCGGCGCGAGATTCAGCGAGAGCACCCGACGGGCCTTGGTGTCGGTGAGCGCCCGCAGCAGATCGGGCACCAGGAGATGCGGGATGACGGAGGAGAACCAGGAGCCGGGGCCCAGCACCACCCAGTCCGCGTCCATCACCGCCTCGACCGCCTCGGGGACCGCCGGCGGGTCGTTCGGCACCAGGTGCACCGACTGCACCTCGCCGCGGGTGAGGGCGACCGTGGCCTGCCCGGCGACCGTCGACACCTCGTCCGGGCGCGCCGGGTCATGGCCCTTGACGTACGCCTGCAGCTCCAGCGGCACCGCCGACATCGGCAGCACCCGGCCGTGCGCGCCCAGCAGCTTGCCGACCAGGTCGAGCGCGGCCACATGGTCGCCCAGCTGCTCCCACAGGGCGACGATCAGCACATTGCCGACGGCGTGTCCGTGCAGCTCCCCCTCGCTGATGAAACGGTGCTGGATGACCCGGGCCCACGTCTGGCCCCAGTCGTCGTCGCCGCACAGGGCCGCCAGCGCCTTGCGCAGATCGCCGGGCGGCAGCACCCCCAGCTCGTCCCGCAGCCGCCCGCTGGAGCCGCCGTCGTCGGCCACCGTGACCACGGCGGTCAGATCACCGGTGATCCGGCGCAGCGCGGCGAGCGAGGCGGACAGGCCCATGCCGCCGCCGAGCGCGACCACCTTGGGCTGGGCGCTGCGGCCCGTACGGGCCCCGACGAGCCGCCGCAGCCGCCCGTTACGGATCGTCACTCGCGCCCCATGTCACGGTGGACGATGACGGTCTCGACCCCTTCGGCGCCGAGCCGGGCGGCCAGCCGCTCGGACATCGCGACGCTGCGGTGCTTACCGCCGGTGCAGCCGACGGCGATCGTCACATAGCGCTTGCCCTCGCGGCGGTAGCCCGCGGCGATCAGCTGCAGCAGCTCGGCATAGCGGTCCAGGAACTCCTTGGCGCCGGGCTGGTTGAAGACATAGCCCGACACCTCCTCGTTGAGCCCGGTGAAGGGGCGCAGCTCGGGCACCCAGTGCGGGTTGGGCAGGAAGCGGCAGTCCACCACCAGGTCGGCGTCGACGGGCAGCCCGTACTTGTAGCCGAAGGACATGACGGTGGCGCGCAGCTCCGGCTCCTCCTCGCCGGCGAACTGGGCGTCCATCTTGGCGCGCAGCTCGTGCACGTTGAGGCTGGAGGTGTCGATCACCAGATCGGCGTCGCCGCGCAGCTCGCGCAGCAGATCGCGCTCGGCCGCGATGCCGTCCACGATCCGCCCGTCGCCCTGCAGCGGGTGCGGGCGGCGCACCGACTCGAAGCGGCGCACCAGGGCCTCGTCGGACGCCTCCAGGAACAGCACGCGCCGCTTGACGTTCTTGGCGGCCAGGTCCGCGAGGGATTCGCGGAGGTTGTCGAAGAAGCGGCGGCCGCGGACGTCCACCACCACCGCGATGCGGGCCACGTTGCCCTGGGAGCGGGCGCCGAGGTCCACCATGGTGGGGATCAGCGCGGGCGGCAGGTTGTCCACCACGAACCAGCCGAGGTCCTCCAGACATTTGGCGGCGGTACTGCGGCCCGCGCCGGACATGCCAGAGATGATCACCAGCTCGGGAATGGCTGCCGCCTCGGCGGACTCTCCCGTCGTGCCCGTATTCACCTGCGCTCCGTCTCCGTGGATCTCGTGCTCTGTCATGATCTCGTCCCCCGGTTCGCGGACGGCGCCGACGCTGCGGCCTCGTCCTCAATGATCTCTCCTGTGGCGGTGTTCACCGCGGGCGCGGCCGGAGCCGCCCCGGCGAGCGCCGCCGCGACCGTCTCGGCCGTCTTCCGGCCCACGCCCGGCACCTCGCATATCTGCTCGACCGTGGCGGCGCGCAACCGCTTGACGGAGCCGAAATGCTTGAGCAGGGCCTGCTTACGGCTGTCGCCGAGGCCGGGTACGGAGTCCAGCGGCCCGGCCTTCAGCGACTTGGCGCGCTTGCTGCGCTGGTAGGTGATGGCGAACCGGTGGGCCTCGTCGCGGACCCGCTGCAGCAGATACAGCCCCTCGCTGCTGCGGGGCAGCACCACCGGGTCGTCGTCGTCGGGCAGCCAGACCTCTTCCAGCCGCTTGGCGAGGCCGCAGACGGCCACGTCGTCGACGCCCAGCTCGTCCAGCGCCCGCTTGGCGGCGGCCACCTGCGGCTGCCCGCCGTCGACCACGACGAGCTGGGGCGGATACGCGAACCGCTTGGGCCGGCCGTCGTCGTCGAGGGGATTGCCCCCGCCCTCCACGGCCTCGTCGGGCTCGGCGGGGGCCTGCCGGAGGGGCTCGCCGGGGACCTGCTGGCCGGGCTCCACGGGGGCCTGCTGGGCGGGCTCCACGGGAACGTCCTGGGCGGGCTCCACGGTCTCCTCCCACTCCCCCGTCTTCTGCTTCTCCTGCAGATAGCGGCGGAAGCGGCGGCCGACGACCTCGTGCATGGAGCGGACGTCGTCCTGCCCCGCGAAGCTCTTGATCTGGAAGCGGCGGTACTCGCTCTTCCGCGCCAGCCCGTCTTCGAAGACCACCATGGACGCCACCACGTCATCGCCCTGGAGATGGGAGATGTCGAAGCACTCGATGCGCAGCGGTGCCGAGTCCAGGCCGAGCGCCTCGGCGATCTCCTCCAGGGCACGGGAGCGGGTGGTGAGGTCGGAAGCGCGCTTGGTCTTGTGCAGCGCCAGCGCCTGCTGGGCGTTGCGCTGGACCGTCGCCATCAGGTCCTTCTTGTCGCCGCGCTGCGGGATGCGCAGATCGACCCGGGAGCCCCGGCGCTCACCGAGCCACTGGGCGACCGGCTCGGCCGGGTCCGGTACGGCGGGCACCAGGACCTCCTTGGGCACGGCGTCGCCCCACTCCTCCCCGTACAGCTGCTGCAGGGCGTGCTCGACCAGGTCGGCCGTGTCGACGGCCTCGACCTTGTCGGTGACCCAGCCGCGCTGGCCGCGCACCCGGCCGCCGCGGACGTGGAAGATCTGGACGGCGGCCTCCAGCTCGTCCTCGGCGACCGCTATCAGGTCGGCGTCGGTCGCGTCGGCGAGGACGACCGCGTTCTTCTCCATGGCGCGCTTGAGCGCCCCTATGTCGTCGCGCAGCCGGGCGGCCCTCTCGTACTCCATCTCCTCCGCGGCCTCCCGCATCCGCTGCTCGAGGCGGCGGATGTAGGTGCCGGTGCGACCGGCCATGAAGTCGCAGAACTCCTCGGCGAGTTCGCGGTGCTCCTCGGCGCTGACCCGGCCGACGCAGGGGGCCGAGCACTTGCCGATGTAGCCGAGCAGACAGGGGCGGCCGATCTGGGCGGAGCGCTTGAACACCCCGGCGGAGCAGGTGCGCACGGGGAAGACCCGCAGCATCAGGTCGACGGTCTCGCGGATCGCCCAGGCATGTGCGTACGGACCGAAGTAGCGCACGCCCTTCTTCTTGGGGCCGCGCATGACCTGGACCCGGGGGAACTCCTCGTTGAGGGTCACGGCGAGCGACGGATAGCTCTTGTCGTCGCGGTACTTGACGTTGAACCGGGGATCGAACTCCTTGATCCACGAATACTCGAGCTGCAGCGCCTCCACCTCGGTGGAGACCACGGTCCACTCGACGGCGGCGGCGGTGGTGACCATGGTCCGGGTGCGCGGGTGAAGGTTCGCCAGGTCCTGGAAGTACGAGGAGAGCCGCTGGCGCAGGCTCTTCGCCTTTCCGACATAGATCACCCGGCCGTGCTCATCACGGAACTTGTAGACCCCCGGCGACTCGGGGATCTGTCCCGGCTTGGGGCGGTAGCTGCTCGGGTCGGCCATGGTCACCACCCTACTTGCGGGCGGTGACAGTTCCGGGGTCTCAGGCCTCCGGCCCCGCGATGAGCTTTCCGCCCTTCGTCCTGACCGGCACGGACGGCAGCGGGGCGGTGGCGGGCCCCTGGAGGACCTTGCCGGTGCGGGCGTCGAAGACGCTGCCGTGGCAGGGGCAGCTGATCTTTCCGTCCTCGACGGCGTCCACGACGCAGCCCCGGTGGGTGCAGACCGCGCTGAACGCGGTGTAGCGGCCCCCGGCGGTCCGGGAGACGACCACCCGGTCCTCGCGGTAGATCTTCGCGCCACCGGCCGGGACGGCGTCGGCCGCGCCGAGCTCGACGGGGGCGGTGGGAGTCGGGGACGCCTTCTTGCCCGATCCCGTCGGTGAGCAGGCCGCCGCCCCGAGCCCGGCGGCTCCGGCCAGCGCCGCTCCGCACAGCACGGTTCGTCGGGAGGCGGGCTGGCTGGTCATGGGGGCTCCACGGGGCAGGGCGGTACGGGATGGTGCTGCCATACGACGATACCGGTACGGATCGGTCCGTTCGCGGGCGGATCCAGGGCTCGCGTAAACGTTTGCGTAAGCGTTTACGCGCGCTCGCCGGTGCGATACCTTCCTTCACGTTCCCGCAGCACGCCGAGAAGAGCAGCACACCGAGGAGAGGGGCGGGCGGATGGCGACCATGGTCGATGTGGCCCGGCGCGCGGGCGTCTCCGTGGCCACCGTCTCGCACGTACTCAACGAGACCCGCCGGGTGCGCCCGGACACCCGCCGGGCCGTCCTGGACGCCATCGACGACCTCGGCTACACCCCCAACACGCTCGCCCGCTCCCTCGTCACCGCCCGCACCCGCTCGATCGGGCTGGCCGTCTCGGCGATCAGCAATCCGTACTTCACCGAGATCCTGCAGGGCGTCGAGTCCAGCGCCCTCGAACACGGCTACAGCCTGCTGATCGCCGATCCGCACGACGACCCGGCCCATGAGCGGAAGGTCGTCCAGCTGCTCCATGAGCGGCGGGTGGACGGAGTGATCGTCGCGCCGTCCGCCGAGCCCGCCGAGCTGATCGGCTATCTGACCCGGCACGGGGTCCCGTGCGTCTTCCTCGACCGGCTGATCGGCGACGGGCACGACCATCCGTACGACCAGGTCGGCGCCGAGAACGCGTTCCACCTCGAACAGCTGGTGCGCCACCTCGCCGAGCTGGGCCACACCCGCATCGGCCTGGTCGCGGGTCTGCCGGGGCTGAGCACCACGTTCGAGCGGATCGACGGCTACCGCACCGGACTGCACCACAGCGGGCTGCCGTTCGACCCCGGGCTGCTGGCGGACGGCCACTCCGAGGCGCGCGGCGCGGAGGACGCCACCCACCGGCTGCTGGCCTCCGACGAGCCGCCCACCGCGATCGTCACCGCCAACAACGCGATGACGATCGGCGCGCTGCGCGCCCTGCGCGCGGCGGGCCGCACCGTGCCGGGCGATCTGGCGCTCGTCTGCTTCGACGACTTCTCCTGGGCCGATGTCTTCTCCCCGGGGCTCACCGCGATCTCCCAGCCCAGCCGGGAGATCGGCAGCACCGCGGTCCGGCTGCTGCTGGACCGGCTGGAGCATCCGGAGCGGCCGCCGCGCACCGTGCGGCTGCCCTGTGCCTTCGTCCACCGCACATCCTGCGGCTGCGCCCCCGAAACCGCGCCCGAACCCGCCGACCGCCCAGCACCTGGAAAGGACCCCGTCTCGTGATCGTCGTCGCCGGAGAAGCCCTGATCGATCTCGTGCCCGATCGCGCGGCCCCCGCCGCGACGGGCGACGAGCTGCCCGCGCTGCGTCCCGCACGCGGCGGCGGCCCCTACAACACCGCGATGGCGCTGGGGCGGCTCGGCGTGCCGACCGCGTTCTGCTCACGGGTCTCCACGGACGGCTTCGGCGAGGCGCTGCTGTCCCGGCTGCACCAGGACGGGGTGGACACCGCCCTGGTGCAGCGCGGGCCGGAGCCCACCACCCTCGCCGTCGCGTCGATCGGCGCCGACGGGTCGGCGGGCTTCGGCTTCTATGTGCAGGGCACCGCGGACCGGCTCTTCGAGCTGCCTCCGGCCCTGCCCGAGGGGACCACCGCGCTGTCGCTGGGGACCTGTTCGCTGGTGCTGGAGCCGGGCGCGAGCGCGTACGAGGCGCTGCTGCGGCGCGAGGCCGGGCGCGGCGTCTTCACCGCGCTCGACCCCAACGTCCGCACCGGGCTCATCCCCGACGCGGACGCCTACCGGGCCCGCTTCCGCGGCTGGCTGCCGTATGTCGGGCTGCTCAAGCTGTCGGTCGAGGACGCGCGCTGGCTGGCCGGTTCCGGGGACGCCCCGGCGGAGTCCGACGAGGCCGTCGAGGCGGCGATACGGGAGTGGGCGGCGGCCGGACCGGCGGCCGTGGTCTGCACCCGGGGCGGGGACGGGCTGAGCGTGCTGTGCCAGGACGGATCCCGCTGGGCCGTGCCCGGGGAGCGGGTGGAGATCGTGGACACCATCGGGGCGGGCGACACCGTGAACGCCGCGCTGCTGCACCGGCTGGCGGCGCATGACGCGCTGTCGGCGCCAGCGGTGGCCAAGCTGGGCGAGGCGGCCTGGCGGGACGTCCTGGGCTTCGCCGCCCGGGCCGCCGCGATCACCTGCTCCCGGGCGGGCGCCGAGCCGCCGTACGCCGCTGAGCTGGCGTAAGCATGTCAGCACGCGGTGCGCCGCGCCCGGACCCGGGCGCGGCGCACCGCGGCGTTACTTACCGGCTGTCCGCTTCGAGGCGGACTTCTTGGCCACCGTCTTCTTCGCGGCGGTCTTGTTGGCCGCGGCCTTCTTCGCGGCGGTCTTCTTGGCCGCCGCCTTGGCGGGGGCCTTCTTGGCGGCCGCCTTCGTGCCGCCGCCCGTGCGGGCCGCCGGCACCGTCGCGTCGCTCACCCGGTCGCCCAGCATGTCCCGCAGGAACTTTCCGGTGTGGCTGGTCGGAATCGAGGCCACCTCCTCCGGGGTGCCCTCGGCGATGACCAGACCGCCGCCGCTGCCGCCCTCCGGGCCCATGTCGACGACCCAGTCCGCCGTCTTGATCACATCGAGGTTGTGCTCGATGACGATCACGGTGTTGCCCTTGTCGACCAGTCCGGACAGCACGTTGATCAGCTTGTTGATGTCCTCGAAGTGCAGACCGGTGGTCGGCTCGTCCAGCACGTAGACCGTCCGCCCGGTGGACCGCTTCTGCAGCTCGCTCGCCAGCTTGACCCGCTGCGCCTCACCACCGGAGAGGGTCGGCGCGGGCTGGCCGAGCCGCACATACCCCAGGCCGACCTCGTTGAGGGTGCGCAGGTGGCGGGCGATCGTCGGCACCGCTTCGAAGAAGTCCAGCGCCTCCTCGATGGGCATGTCCAGCACCTCGGCGATGGACTTGCCCTTGTAGTGCACCTCCAGGGTCTCCCGGTTGTAGCGCGCGCCGTGGCAGACCTCGCACGGCACATACACATCCGGCAGGAAGTTCATCTCGATCTTGATGGTGCCGTCACCGGAGCAGTTCTCGCAGCGGCCGCCCTTGACGTTGAAGGAGAAGCGCCCGGGCATATAGCCGCGCACCTTCGCCTCCATCGTCTCGGCGAACAGCTTGCGCACATGATCGAAGACCCCGGTGTACGTGGCCGGGTTGGACCGCGGCGTACGGCCGATGGGCGACTGATCGACATGGACCACCTTGTCGACCAGGTCGTCCCCGGCGACCCGGGTGTGCCGCCCGGGGACGGTCTTCGCCCCGTTCAGCTCGCGGGCCAGATGGGTGTAGAGGATGTCGTTGACCAGCGTGGACTTCCCGGACCCGGAGACGCCGGTGACGGCGGTGAGCACGCCGAGCGGGAAGGACACATCGATGTCCTGGAGGTTGTTCTCCCGGGCGCCGTGCACCGTCAGCCGGCGCGACTGGTCCATGGGCCGCCGTGCCCGCGGCAGCGGGATGACCTTCTTGCCCGACAGATAGTGGCCGGTCGCCGACTCCTCGTTGACCAGCAGCTCGCTCAGCGGCCCGCTGTGCACCACCTTGCCGCCGTGCTCACCCGCGCCCGGGCCGATGTCCACCACCCAGTCCGAGGTCTTGATGGTGTCCTCGTCGTGCTCCACGACGATCAGGGTGTTGCCCAGGTCGCGCAGCCGCACCAGCGTCTCGATCAGCCGGTGGTTGTCGCGCTGGTGCAGGCCGATCGACGGCTCGTCCAGCACGTACAGCACCCCCACCAGACCGGAGCCGATCTGGGTGGCCAGCCGGATGCGCTGGGCCTCACCGCCGGACAGCGTGCCCGCCGCCCGGTTGAGCGAGAGATAGTCCAGGCCGACGTCGACCAGGAACCGCAGTCGCTCGTTGACCTCCTTGAGGACGCGCTCGGCGATGGTCTTCTCGCGGGCGGTCAGCTCCATGTTCCGCAAGAACTCGGCGCATTCGCTGATCGACATCGCGGAGACGTCCGCGATGGACCGCTCCTGCACGGTGACCGCGAGGACGATCGGCTTGAGGCGGGTGCCCTCACACGTGGGGCAGGGCACCTCGCGCATATAACCCTCGAACCGCTCCCGGCTGCTGTCGCTCTCCGCCTCCGAGTGGCGCCGCTTGACGAACGGTACCGCGCCCTCGAACGCGGTGGTGTACGCGCGCTGGCGGCCGTAGCGATTGCGGTAGCGGACGTCGATCTGGGTGCGGTGCCCGTTCAGCAGGGCCTTCTTGGCCCGCTGCGGAAGCCCGGCCCAGGGGATGTCCGTGCGGAAGCCGAGCGCGTCGGCGAGCGCGCCGACCAGCCGCCCGAAGTAGTCCTTGGTGTGACCGTGGGACCAGGGGTGGATGGCGCCCTCGTCCAGCGACTTCTCCTCGTCCGGAACGATCAGCTCCGGGTCGACCTCCATCCGGGTGCCGATCCCGGTGCACTCCGGGCAGGCGCCGAACGGCGAGTTGAAGGAGAAGGAGCGCGGCTCCAGCTCCTCGAAGGACAGGTCGTCGTACGGGCAGTAGAGGTGCTCGGAGAACATCCGCTCGCGCTGCGGATCGTCCTCGTCGAGATCCACGAAGTCCAGGATGATCATGCCGCCGGAGAGGCCGAGCGCGGTCTCCACCGAGTCGGTCAGCCGCCGCTTGGCGCTGTCCTTGACGGTGAGGCGGTCCACGACCACCTCGATGGTGTGCTTCTCCTGCTTCTTCAGCTTCGGCGGGTCGGACAGCTGGATCGTCGTGCCGTCCACCCGGGCCCGGCTGTAGCCCTTGGTCTGCAGATCGGAGAAGAGATCGACGAACTCCCCCTTGCGCTCGCGCACCAGCGGGGAGAGCACCTGGAAGCGGCTGCCCTCGGGCAGCTCCAGCACCCGGTCCACGATCGCCTGCGGCGACTGGCGGGCGATCGGGCGCCCGCACTCCGGGCAGTGCGGCTTGCCGATGCGCGCGAACAGCAGCCGGAGGTAGTCGTAGACCTCGGTGATGGTGCCGACGGTCGAGCGCGGGTTGCGGGACGTCGACTTCTGGTCGATCGACACCGCCGGGGACAGGCCCTCGATGAAGTCCACATCGGGCTTGTCCATCTGGCCCAGGAACTGCCGGGCGTAGGAGGAGAGCGACTCGACGTAGCGGCGCTGGCCCTCGGCGAAGATCGTGTCGAACGCGAGGGACGACTTGCCCGACCCGGACAGCCCGGTGAAGACGATGAGGGAGTCGCGAGGGAGGTCGAGCGAGACGTTCTTGAGGTTGTGCTCGCGAGCCCCACGGACGATGAGACGGTCGGCCACGCCGGTCGGCACCTTTCTTGAGAAGAGGTGGGTGCGCCGGGCCCGCTCCCGAGTCCCCTCCCGACGGACAGGACGGAGCGGAGCGAAGCCCCCGACCCAGGGTATGGGGGCGCCACGGCGATGTCTTAAGGATGCAGCACACCGAGCCTATAGCACGCACATTCGATTTGCGGGACCAGCGTGCCTGGTTCACCCGATCGTGTGGCGGGTGCTACGGGATAAAACGGCGCATCACGCCCCTGGTATTCCCCGCCCGTCGCCTCGCCCCCGAGCCCACGCCGCCCGGCCTCCCGACGCTAGGGTGAGGTCATGACCTACAGCGGAGTGGTGACGGTCGGCGGACCGGCGGACGTGCACGAACTGCCCGATCTGATGATCTCGAAGGTCGCGGTCGGCCCCATGAACAACAACGCGTATCTGCTGCGCTGCCGGGCCACCGACGAGCAGCTGCTGATCGACGCGGCCGCCGATCCGCACACCCTGCTGTCACTGATCGGCGAGAGCGGCATCGCGTCCGTCGTCACCACCCACCGCCACCAGGACCACTGGAACGCGCTGCGCGAGGTGGTGGACGCCACCGGCGCCCGCACCCTGGCGGGCCGGTACGACGCCGAGGGCATCCCGGTCCCCACCGATGTGGCGGTCGATGACGGCGACACGGTGCGAGTCGGCCGGGTCGAGCTGACCGCCCGCCATCTGGTGGGCCACACCCCGGGCAGCATCGCCCTGGTCTACGACGACCCGCACGGCCATCCGCACGTGTTCACCGGCGACTGCCTCTTCCCGGGCGGCGTCGGCAACACCTGGAAGGACCCCGAGGCGTTCGAGAGCCTGATCAACGACGTCGAGACCAAGCTCTTCGACCGGCTCCCGGACGAGACCTGGGTCTACCCCGGCCACGGCGACGACACCACCCTCGGCGCCGAGCGCCCGCACCTCGCCGAATGGCGCAAGCGCGGCTGGTAGCACCGGCTGGCAGCACCCCCTCCGCGCCCGCACCACGACGCCTACGGCCGACCATCCGGCAAGCGGACGGTCGGCCGTAGGGGCGGGCGTCAGACGTCGGCGCCGTCCCTGTCCCGGGCCCGGCCCTCCTCGGCCTCCGCCTCCGCCAGCGCCTGCTTCTTCGAGGCGTAGAGGCTGGTGATCGTCGTGATCGCGAGCACCGCGCAGATCACACCCAGCGACACCGGTATGGAGATCTGCGGGACGTGCACCCCGGACTCGTGCAGGGCGTGCAGCACCAGCTTGACGCCGATGAAGCCGAGGATGACCGACAGCCCGTACGACAGGTGGACCAGCTTCTTCAGCAGCCCGCCGATCAGGAAGTACAGCTGGCGCAAACCCATCAGCGCGAAGGCGTTGGCGGTGAACACGATGTACGGATCCTGGGTCAGGCCGAAGATCGCGGGTATGGAGTCCAGCGCGAAGAGGACGTCCGTGGTGCCGATCGCCAGCATGACGATCAGCATCGGCGTCATCAGCCGCTTGCCGTTCTCCATGATGAACAGCTTGGTGCCGTGGTACTGGTCGGTGGACGGGAAGCGCTTCTCGACCGCCTTGAGCAGGCGGTTCTCCTCGAACTCCTCTTCCTCCTCACCGGCGCGGGCCTCCTGGATGAGCTTCCATGCGGTCCAGATGAGGAACGCGCCGAAGATGTAGAAGACCCAGGCGAAGTTCGCGATGATCGCGGCACCGGCGGCGATGAAGACCGCGCGCAGCACCAGCGCGATCAGCACACCCACCATCAGCACCCGCTGCTGGTAGATCGTCGGCACCGAGAACTTCGCCATGATCAGGACGAAGACGAAGAGGTTGTCGACGCTCAGCGACTTCTCGGTGATGAAGCCCGCGAAGAACTCGCCTGAGGGCTGGCCACCCGCGAAGACCAGCAGCCCCAGACCGAAGAGCCCGGCGAGGGCCATCCAGACGGTGGTCCAGATACCGGCCTCCTTGAGGGAGACCTCGTGCGGCTTGCGGCCGCCGATGAAGAAGTCGACGGCGATAAGGGCGCAGAGACCGACAATCGTCAGCCCCCACATGGCCACGGAAACGTCCACGGATCCTCCGGCATTCGTACGGCAATTTCAGCGTCGTCGCTGCCGGAGGTCTCTTCCGCCCGGGCTCGCGCCACGGACCGGTGCCCCGGGATCGCGCCCGACCCGACTCAAGGTGCTCGGGCGCGACCCGTGGTGACGGGAACACCGCTAAGGAGTACTCCCCTCCGCGTAAAGAAGAGTACAGGAAAACCCATGAAAGAGTAAAGAGAAAGGCAAATGCCCAGCTCAGGCTGGCTTTTGACGGGGTGACGGACGCTTGGTGATCTTCGATCGGACGTAGACGATCTTCAGGATCAGCGTCCGTACGCCTGCCGGGCCCGCCCCACCTGATCCAGCACCTGCCGCAACACGTCGCTGCCGGCCGGGACCAGCGACGGCTCGTACGTCCAGGCGTGGCCGACCCAGGGATCGGCGAGGTGATCGTCGGCGACCGGAGTGATCCGCAGCAGCGAGCGCCACAGCGGGTCCAGCACCGGCCCGTAGACCTGCGCGTCCTCGCGGTCGGCGACCATCATCAGATGCACCCCGGCCGAGGGCCCCTCGTCCGCGAGATAGCGCAGCTGGGTCACGGCCCGGTCGTCGAAGCCGTGCGGGAAGTCGTGGACGATCAGCAGCTGCTGGGCGAGGTCCAGATCGGGCGGCAGCGCGTCGGTGGCCCCGCTGCGGATCGCCATCTGCACCAGGTCGACGCGCCGGGTCAGCGCGGCGAGCACCTGGGACACCCCCGCCGCCCCGGCCGCGGGCGGCTCACGCAGCGCACCGGACGCCAGCAGCGGCGCCAGCGAGGTCGCGGCCGAGCCCGCCGGGTCGATCACCTGCACCGCGAACTCGTCCACCGGATACACCGCCAGCAGCCGCGCCGCGTGCGTCACCGCCGTCTCGGCGGCCAGCCTGCGCAGCTCACCGGAGTCCAGCAGCGCCCCGCGGGCCGAGCCGGTGCGCCCCGCGTCGATCCACAGACCGCGCTCCAGCGGCAGCCGCACCAGCATGGGGATGCGCAGCTCGGTGCGCTCCGGAAGGTGCAGATCGCCCAGGCGCAGTGCCATCGGGATCTCCATCGGCACCTGGTAGCCCTGCCAGACCGGGCTGTCCCATCGGGCGTACGCGGGCGGCAGCGCGGGCTCGACCACCTCGGACTCGGCGACCAGCTGCGCCAGGTCACGGTCGAGGGCGGCCCGGGCCTGCTCGACCAGACCGGCCTGCTTGGCGCGGGCCTGCGCACGGGCGGCGTCGGCCGCGGGGCCGACCCGGGTACGCGGATCGGAGAGCACCTTGTCCAGCTCCTGCTCCATCCGGGATTCGGCGAAGTCGACGGCGCTGCGATAGGCGGCCGCGGTGCGGGCCAGGTCCTCGAACATGCCCCAGACCTGGTTGTAGAGCCGCTCGTCCATGGTCCAGCCGGAGGCGTCACCCGCGACGGGCCGCGCGGGCTGTCCGGGCGGGGCGGGCGGCGCGGTGGGCGGGGGCGTGGGCGGCGCGGCGGTACGGCGCCGGGGGTGCTGGTAGTCGACCCGGCCGCCCGGGGCCGTGTCCCCCGCCGGGGACGGTGGCTGCGCGGCGGCCTGGGGCCCCGCCTGGGCCTGTGGCTGGGGCTGCGGCTGCGGCCGGGTCTGTGGCCGGGCCGGGGGCGGGGCGTCCGGTGCGGGCCCGGCACCCGCCGTGGCCGTCCGCACCCGGCCGTCGTCCCCGGCAGCACGCGGCGGGGGCTGGGCCACCGAACGGGCCATGCCGCGCGCCACCGCGTCGTTGATCTCGGCGGCCAGCTCGGCGGCCTGGGGCAGCCCCTGGTCCCGCAGCATCTCGGCCAGCCCGCCCGCGTACCCCTGGCCCACCGCCCGCACCTTCCAGACGCCCTGCCTGCGGTACAGCTCCAGGGCGATCACCGCGGACTCCGCGTCCAGGTCGGTGATGGTGTAACCGGCCACCCCGGTGCCGTCGAGGCCGGTGACGGCGACGGACGGCGCGGCCATGGCACCGAACCGGGCCGGGCCGCCGGACCCGCTCACCAGGGCGAGCAGCACATGCACCCGGTGGACGCCCTCGGGCAGCGCGTCGAGGTCGACGGCGAGCCGGTGGTCGGCCGCCGCCTGCTTGGACACTTCGACGCCGGGCAGCTGGGGCGAGGCGGGGTGCGCGACCCACTCGGCGCCCCGCACCGTGCCCCGCTCATCCCCGAGTGTCGCCCCGGCCACGATCGGATTGCCCGCCGAGATCCGGATCTCCAAACGGGTCTGCGGCAGCGGGTGGTTCTGCCCACGGACCAGCTCGGCCGTCATCGTGCGTCCCCCTCGTTGTGTTCCGTTGTGCTGCGTTGTACTGCGTGGTGGTGTGCGGACCGTGCCGCGTGAGCGCGTCGGCCCGGTGGGCATGCGCACCACCGGGCCGACGGGAGAACCGCTCCGCTTACAGGTGCGGCACGATGTGCGGCATCAGGTCCTGGAAGGTGCGGCCGTTGGCGGGCTCGCCCACGGCCTTCATCTGCCAGGCGCTGCCCGCGCGCTGCACGATGGCCATGATCTGCGCGGTGTACTGCCCGCCGCCGGTGAGGGTGTAGCGGGCCAGCTCCTGGCCGTTGGTCTCGTCGACGAGCCGGCAGAACGCATTCTGCACCTCGGCGAAGGTCTGGCCGGTGAAGGAGTTCACGGTGAAGACGATCTGGTCGATGTGCACCGGCACCCGCTGCAGGTCGACGAGGACGGCCTCGTCGTCGCCGCCCTGGCCGGCGCCGCCGACCAGGTTGTCGCCGGTGTGGCGCACCGAGCCGTCGTCGCTCACCAGATGACGGAAGAAGACGACGTCGGTCGGCTGCTTGTCGGCGAAGAGCACCGCCGACGCGTCGAGGTCGATCTCACGGGTGCGGGAGCCGAACAGTCCGCGGCGGGGCGCCGCCTGCCAGCCCAGTCCCATCCGCACCGCGGTCAGGGTGCCCCCGTCGGCCTTCTGCAGGCTGATGGCCTGTCCCTTGGACATGTTGACCGTCACGCGCTGTCCCTACTCTCGTCTCTCGGTTTCCCCGTGGCCACCGCCGCGGCGCGGCCGCGGCCGCGCCGTGTGCACGGCCCTCCCGAAACCCTATGCACGGCCGCAGGGGCTCCGGCCAGGCGAGCGGGCTTTTGTGTCGGTGTTGCAACACAGCGGGACCACAGCGGAACCTCAGCGAACCCCACCACCCCAGGGGTCAGGACAGCCCGGCCTCCCTCATCTGCCGCAGCTCCTTCTTCAGCTCCCCGACCTCGTCCCGCAGCCGGGCCGCGACCTCGAACTGGAGCTCCGCCGCCGCGGCCCTCATCCGGGCGGTCATCTCCTCGATCAGCTCGGCCAGTTCGGCGGCCGGACGGTCGGTCAGCGTGCCGTCCCCGGCCCCCTTCGCGGCCTTGCCGCCCGGCTTGTGGGACGCCAGGGCGGGCACCGGCGCCTTCGCCTGCCCCTTGCCCGCTCCCTTGCCCTGGTCCGCCGACTTGCGGTAGCCGGTTTCCAGCAGTTCCTTGGTGTCGATCTCCTCGCGCGCGAGGGTCGCCACGATGTCGCCGATCTTCTTACGGAGGGGCTGCGGGTCGATCCCGTTCTTCTCGTTGAACGCGATCTGCTTCTCCCGGCGGCGGTTGGTCTCGTCGATGGCCTTCTCCATCGCCGGGGTGACCTTGTCGGCGTACATGTGCACCTGGCCCGAGACGTTACGGGCGGCGCGGCCGATGGTCTGGATCAGGGAGGTGCCGGAGCGCAGGAAGCCCTCCTTGTCCGCGTCGAGGATGGCGACCAGGGAGACCTCCGGCAGGTCCAGGCCCTCCCGCAGCAGGTTGATGCCGACCAGGACGTCGTACTCGCCGGCGCGCAGCTCGCGCAGCAGCTCCACCCGGCGCAGGGTGTCCACGTCGCTGTGCAGATAGCGCACCTGGATGCCCAGTTCGAGCATGTAGTCGGTCAGGTCCTCGGCCATCTTCTTGGTGAGGGTGGTGACGAGGACCCGCTCGTCCTTCTCGGTGCGGGTGCGGATCTCATGGATCAGGTCGTCGATCTGGCCGTCGGTGGGCTTGACCACGACCTCGGGGTCGACCAGGCCGGTCGGCCGGATGATCTGCTCCACGAAGCCGTCGCCGCGGGACATCTCGTACGGCCCGGGGGTCGCGGAGAGGTAGACGGTCTGGTCGACCCGCTCCAGGAACTCCTCCCACTTCAGCGGGCGGTTGTCGAGCGCGGAGGGCAGCCGGAAGCCGTGCTCGATCAGCGTGCGCTTGCGGGACGCGTCGCCCTCGTACATCGCGCCGATCTGCGGCACGGTGACATGCGACTCGTCGATGACCAGGAGGAAGTCCTCCGGGAAGTAGTCGAGGAGGGTGTGCGGCGGGGAGCCGGTCTCGCGGCCGTCGATGTGCAGCGAGTAGTTCTCGATGCCCGAGCAGGTGCCGATCTGCCGCATCATCTCGATGTCGTACGTGGTGCGCATCCGCAGGCGCTGGGCCTCCAGCAGCTTGCCCTGCTTCTCCAGCCGGGCCAGGGTCTGCTCCAGCTCGGACTCGATCCCGGCGATGGCCTTCTCCATGCGCTCGGGCCCGGCCACATAGTGGCTGGCCGGGAACACGTACAGCTCCTGGTCGTCGCTGATCACCTCGCCGGTGAGCGGATGGAGCGTCGACAGCGCCTCGATCTCGTCGCCGAACATCTCGATCCGGACGGCCAGCTCCTCGTAGACCGGGAAGATCTCGATGGTGTCGCCGCGGACCCGGAAGGTGCCCCGGGTGAACGCCATGTCGTTGCGGGTGTACTGGATGTCCACGAAGCGGCGCAGCAGCTGGTCGCGGTCGATCTCCTCGCCGACCTTGAGCGGCACCATGCGGTCCACGTACTCCTGCGGGGTGCCCAGGCCGTAGATGCAGGAGACGGATGCCACCACGACCACGTCGCGCCGGGTGAGCAGCGAATTCGTCGCGGAGTGGCGCAGCCGCTCGACCTCCTCGTTGATCGAGGAGTCCTTCTCGATGTAGGTGTCCGACTGCGGTACGTACGCCTCGGGCTGGTAGTAGTCGTAGTACGAGACGAAGTACTCGACGGCGTTGTTCGGCAGCAGCTCGCGGAACTCGTTGGCGAGCTGGGCCGCCAGCGTCTTGTTCGGCGCCATGACGAGCGTGGGCCGCTGCAGCTTCTCGATCATCCACGCGGTGGTCGCGGACTTGCCGGTGCCGGTCGCGCCGAGGAGCACGACATCCTTCTCACCGCCACGGATGCGCCGGTCGAGGTCGGCGATGGCCGTCGGCTGGTCGCCGCTGGGCTGGTACGGGCTGACGACCTCGAAGGGCGCCACCTTGCGTTCGATCTGAGTCACGGGCCGCATGAGACCCACCGTACGACTCGCCACCGACAACGACCGGACGACCGGGTCCCGGGCCCCTCCCCCCTGCCGATCCGCGCCCAGGTCCGGGGCGTGGTCCGCGGTCCGGATCCGGGAGGGGTACGAGATGGATCAATGTACGGCTTTTCTGTGACTGTCCTCCGTACGGCAGGTCTGGCACGCTTCGGCCGTCCGCGAGTCAGACGACGCGAGGAGTCCGTATGCAGATCCGCCCCGCCGCCGCGTTATCCGGCGCTCTCCTGGGGGTCTCCGCGCTCTTGCTCCCCACGGCGGCGCAGGCCGCCCCCGGCATGTCGCACCACCACACCGTCACGGTGGCGCACCGGGGAGCCTCCGGCTACGCCCCCGAGAACACCCTGGCCGCCGTCGACGCCGCCGATGACCTGGGCATCGACTGGGTGGAGAACGATGTGCAGCGCACCCGGGACGGCGAGCTGATCATCATGCACGACACGACACTGAACCGGACCACCGACGTCGAGGAGGTCTTCCCGGACCGCGCCCCCTGGAACATCTCCGACTTCACCCTGGACGAGATCGAGAAACTGGACGCCGGGAGCTGGTTCGGGCCGAAGTTCGCGGGCGAGCCGGTGCCGACCCTGGAGGAGTACCTGGACCGGGTTTCGGACAACCACCAGAAGCTGCTCATGGAGATCAAGGCGCCGGAACTGTACCCGGGCATCGAGCGGCAGGCGCTGCGCGAGCTGCGCCGGGAGGGCTGGCTCGACCGCAAGCACCTCAAGCGGCTGATCGTGCAGAGCTTCAGCGCCGAGTCCGTCCAGACCGTCCACCGGCTGCGGCGGGACGTCAAGACCGGTTTCCTGGGCACCCCGGCCGTCGCCGATCTGCCGCGGTACGCGGAGTTCGCCGACCAGATCAACCCGAGCCACACGACGATCGACGCCTCGTACGTGAAGGAGATCCAGGCGGTGCGCGGTGCGCACGGGCGTCCGCTGGAGGTCTACACCTGGACGGTGAACGACGGCCCGACGGCGGTCAAGGTCGCGGACATGGGGGTGAACGGGGTCATCACCAACAAGCCCGATGTGGTGCGGGAGGCGCTGGACGACACCCGCTGACGCCCACCGACGGCGACGTGACGGCGGGGCGCTGTCGGACCCCCCGCCTACGCTGAGGGTGTGACGAACGAGCAGCGGCAGCCGGAGCGGCAGGAGACCCACGAGTGGTCCTGGGCAGTGTCCGACACGCCCATCGGTCCCCTGCTGCTCGCGGCCACCGGCCAGGGGCTGGTCCACGTGGTCTTCCACGCCGATCGCACGACGGCGGCCAGGGCCGTCGACCGGCTCACCCGCCGCCTCGGCACCGGGCCCGCGCCGGAGCCCGGTGCGCATCTCACCGAGGCGATAGGCCAGGTGGAGAGCTACTTCGCCGAGAAGATCCGCGCGTTCACCCTGCCGCTGGACTGGTCCCTGTCCGCCGGATTCAACCGCCGGGTGCTGCGCGAGCTGGCCGCCCACGTTCCGTACGGCACGGTCGTCGGCTACCAGGACCTGGCCCGCCGGGTCGGCGAGCCGGACGCCGCCCGCGCGGTGGGAGTGGCCATGGGCAGCAATCCGCTGCCGGTGGTGGTTCCCTGCCATCGCGTCGTGGAGAGCGGCGGCGGCATAGGCGGCTTCGGCGGCGGACTGGAGACCAAGCGGACCCTGCTGGCCCTGGAAGGGGTACTTCCGCAACCGCTTTTCTGACCGGACGGGTTCTCCGGTTACCGGGTTGGAAAATATTTTGCCGATGGAATGCGTCGCCACCTTGTCATGGCCACCTTCCCCCCTTACCTTGGGAGCGCTCGCGGGCCCCACCCCGGCGAGAATGTAACGCAAGCACATTCCGGCACGCGGCAAAGCTCTTTCGTTCTTCCGCTCTTCCGCTCTTCCGCTCTTCCTCGCTCGCGCCTTTCCCCGCTCACGCCCGAAAGGCGAACGCGTTCCTTCACGGCTCAACCACGTCCCCCGATGATCGAATTGGAGAGCCATGTCCGGTGTTCTGCTCGCCGGCGGCGCGGCCGCGGCGTTATTCGCCTCGGCCTTTTCCGCTCAAGGTGTTTCCTCGGCCCCCGATGCACCGCCGGAAAAGATCCAGATAAGCGTCAAGACCGTGAACGGCTCGGGCTGCCCGAAAGGGACCGCCGCGGTGGCCGTCGCCGGTGACAACACGGCCTTCACCGTGACCTACAGCGACTATCTCGCGCAGGTCGGGCCCAGCTCGGACCCCACCGACATCCGCAAGAACTGCCAGCTCAATCTGGGCGTTCACGTACCGCAGGGGTTCACCTACGCCATCGCCCAGGTCGACTACCGCGGCTACGGCTCGCTGCAAAAGGGCGCGAAGGGCACCGAGAAGGCGAGTTACTACTTCCAGGGGTCGTCGGAGACGGCATCGCGCACCCATGAGTTCGGCGGTCCGTACAACGACAACTGGCAGACCACCGACGCCACGGAATACAGCGCGCTGGTATGGGCGCCGTGCGGCCAGGACCGCAACTTCAACATCAACACCGAACTCCGGGTGAACGCGGGGACTTCCGCGAGCGGCACCACCAGCTTCATGGCCATGGACTCGACGGACGGCGGAGCCAACACCATTTACCACCTGGCCTGGAAGGAATGCCCGTAGTCCTTCCGGCCGGGCGGCCCCCACCAGCAGCGCGGGGAAATCCACCATCGAATGGAGAATCATGCCCGGTGTTCTGTACGCGGGCGGTGTGGCCGCGGCGTTATTCGCCTCGACGCTCACCTCCCAGGCATACGCGCAACCACCGTTCGAGACCGTGCCACCCGACAAGATCGTGATCACCGTCGCGACCGTCAACGGATCGGGCTGTCCGGCGGGAACGGCGGCGGTGGCGGTCTCTCCCGACAACACCGCGTTCACGGTGACGTACAGCGACTACCTGGCCCAGGTGGGCAAGGGGGCCAAGCCGACCGACTTCAGGAAGAACTGTCAGCTGAATCTGGTCACGCATGTCCCCCAGGGCTTCTCCTACGCCATCGCCAGCGTCGACTACCGGGGCTACGCCCACCTGGAAAAGGGCGCGTCCGCCACCGAGAAGGCCTCGTACTACTTCCAGGGACAGTCGCAGACGACATCGGCCGCGCATGACTTCGCCGGCGCCTACGACGACAACTGGCAGGTCACCGACAAGGCGGACATCGCCACCGTGGTCTGGTCCCCCTGCGGCGAGCTGCGGAACTTCAACATCAACACCGAGCTGCGGGTCAACGCCGGATCGTCCAACACCAAGGACACGACGAGCTTCATGACCATGGACTCGACGGACGGCGACGTGAGCACCACCTACCACTTCGCGTGGAAGGAGTGCCCGCAGAAGAAGTAGCGCGCGGGCGCGGGCGCAAGCGGACGGGCGGCCTACGGTCCCGGGCGGTGCCAGGCCGGATGCCGGGGGTCGTCCGCCCGCACCACCACGTCCGCGCTCTCCACGGGCCGCACCTCGTCCTCGTACCGCGCGAAGGCGGGCAGCGTCCAGCGCTCGTCCTCCTCGGTGCGGCGGCCGAGGGCGCCCGGCGTCAGCCACAGATGCACCGACAGGTCGAACGGAAACCAGTGCCCCAGCAGCAGCGCGCCGTGCAGCAGCAGCACCCCGCCCGGCGGCAGTTCGGCATAGGGGCTGCGGGTGGCCCGGTCGGTCGCCGGGTCCCACAGGTCGGGCAGCACCCGCCCGGTGCCGCCCGGTCCCGGCTCCAGCGGGGTGAACACCTCGCGCCACAGGGCCCCGGTGTCCAGCCAGCGGTCGTAGTACGCGTCGGCGTCCCGCTTCCCGTACTCGTAGCGCAGCGACGCGGGCCGCAGAAACCCCGCCGCCGCGACCACGAGCACCGGACGCCCGCGTATCCGCAGCGCCTCCGCCAGGTCCCGGGCCAGCTCCCCGGGACGCGCCGCGGGCGCGCCGTCGACCGCCACCCTGAGCCAGGGGCCGCCGTCCGCCGCCGTCATCCCGGCGATGCGATCGGCGGTCGCGTCGGTCAGCCGTTCCCAAGTGATCGCTTCCAGCCGCACGCCCCCATGATGCCGTGCCCTACCCGGCGCGGTGCGGGTACGCTCCCCGCAGGCCCACCGCACCGGCCACAGGCGTCAGGAGTTCCGCCCATGACATCCCATATAGCGCTGCTGCGCGGCATCAACGTGGGCGGCAACAAGAAGTTCCCGATGGCGCGGCAGCGCGCGCTGATGGCCGAGCTGGGGTTCGAGGGCGTCACCGTCCACCTGCAGAGCGGCAACATCGTCTTCGCCGACCCCGGCACCCCGCCCGACCACACGGCCCGCACGCTCGAGGACGCCTTCGCCGCCGACCTGGGCTTCTCCGTACCCGTGATGGTGCGGACCCGCGACGAGCTGGCCGCCGTCGTCGACGCCAACCCGTATCCCGCGGCCACGGCCGAGCCCAAGACCCTTCATGTGATCTTCCTGTCGGACGTGCCCACCGACACCTCGGCGCTGGACGCGCTGGACCCGGCCGCGTATGCGCCGGACGAGTTCCGGCTCGTCGGGCGCGAGATCTACCTCTTCTGCCCGGACGGAATCGGCCGCTCCAAGCTGGCCGCGAAGCTCGCCAACCCCCGGCTCGGAGTGACGGCCACCGCCCGCAACTGGAACACCGTCACCAAGCTGCTGGCGCTGGCCGACACCTGACCCGAGCCTCGTCGGCAGGAGCTCAGTGCCAGCCGTACCGCTGCCGCAGCCGCATCACGACCAGATCGAAGCGCGGCCGGTCCAGCGCACACGCCTCGCGCCGCATGCCGTCCGGATGCACCCGCAGCACGCGGTCCAGGTTGACCCAGGAGTCGCGCCCGGCCCGGTCCCACGGCCCGGCGCCGATCCCCACCCACTCGCGGTCGTCGTCATGCCGCTTGCTCGACAGCTGTACGGCCAGCAGCGTGCCGCCGCGCTCCCGCGCGACGACCACCACCGGCCGGTCCTTGCCGCGGCCGTCGTTCTCCTCGTACGGAACCCACGTCCAGACGATCTCCCCCGGGTCGGGGTCCCCGTCCGGATCCGGTGCGTACTCGGTCCGTACCCGCCCGACCTGGCGCGGCTCGGCTTCGACGGTGGCGGCGGGGCCGGTGCTCCCGGGCAGCGCCTCGTCGTCTTCGGTTCCCTTGAATGGCCTGATCACCCCGCACACGTTAACCCGTCCGAGGTGGCCGGGCGGCGTCGCGGTGCCCGTTCCGGGCGCAGCGGGAAGGGACAAGCATGTGCCTGATGCCCTCGACCCGGTGGCGGACCTCGTCAAGCGCCGCAACGCCCCCGTCGTCGTCCAGACCCTGCGTTCCGCGGCGGCCGCGACCATCTCCTACGTCGTCGCCCTCCAGCTGAGCAACGAATCGGCCCCGCTGACCGCCCCGCTCACCGCGCTGCTCGTGGTGCAGGTGACCCTCTTCGCGACTCTCACCACCGGAATCCGCCGGGTGAACGCCGTGGTGGTGGGCGTCCTGCTCGCCATCGCCTTCTCCATCCTGGTCGGGCTGACCTGGTGGAGCCTGGGTCTGATCATTCTCGCCGCGCTGACGGCCGGTCATTTCGCACGGGTGAGCGAGTTCGTCCCCGAGGTGGCGATCAGCGCCATGCTCGTCCTCGGCGTGAGCCAGGTGACCACCACCGCCTGGGACCGGGTGCTGGAAACCCTGATCGGGGCCACCGTCGGACTGGGCTTCAACTTCCTGTTCGCGCCGCCCGTCTGGGTCCGCACCGCCGGCGAGTCCATCGTGGACCTCGCCCGCCGGATGCGTCAGCTCCTGCTGCACATGGGCGAGGAGCTGGGCAGCCACACCCCGGTCGAACGCGCCGCCGCCCGCCTCCACGAGGCCCGCCGCCTCGACCACGACATCTCCCAGGTCGACGCCGCCCTCCGGCAGGCCGAGGACAGCGTCCGCCTCAACCCCCGGGTCAAGGAGGGCCTGCTGCACCGGGTGGTGCTGCGCACCGGGCTGGACACCCTGGAGATCTGCACGGTCGTCCTGCGCGTCCTGACCCGCACCCTCACCGACCTCGCCAAGAAGCGGACGGACGAACCCCTCTTCCCGGCGGACGTGGCCGAGGCGCTGGAGGACCTCTTCCGCTCCACCGCCGCCGCCGTCGAAAGCTTCGCCATCCTGGTCACCAGCCCGATCAGCGCCAACGCCGAGGAGGCCGAATCCCACCTGGCCACCGAGCTGTCCCGGGCCCACACCAGCCGCGACAAGGCCGCCCACCTCCTCCTCCGCCGCGTCCAGCGCCACCCGGGCCAGTGGCAGCTCCAGGGCGCCCTGCTCGCCGAGGTCGACCGCATCCTCGCCGAACTGGACATGGAGCAGCGCTCCCGCCGCCTCATGGAAGAACTCGACCGCAGCACCCGCGAAAACCGCGAGCGCTTCCCCGCCCTCCACAAACTCCGGCGCCGACTCCGCGGCGGGCGCCGGGACGGCGGCGGCACGGTGTGACCTGCGCTGCCCTTAACCAGCCAGTGGTTTCAAGCCCCCAGCCGCCCGGTCTTCACGGCATCGTCCAGGTCATGCGGCACGTCTACGCGATCTGCTGCCGAAACCACTCCAGAGCTTCTTGGAAGCGCTCCAGGCCGGTCCCGGTCAACGTCTCGACGGCGAAGCTCGGCCGTCTGCGGTGAAGCTCGTCATCAGCAACGTTGAGGTCCACTCCAGGGATCGCGTTCATACGGGTCAGCAGATCCTTGAGAAGGTTCGGCCGAGTGAAGGGCTCCCTGCGACTGAGGTATTCGAACACCACCTCCACCTTGCCCGAGCGCGGGTAGATCGCGACCGGCCAGATCGACCCCCTGGGACCATGCCCCTCCCTCAGCACAGGCGAGCAACTCGTTTCGGACGCGAAGCCGTATCCGAGCCGACCCCCTGTCGCCTCCCACTTCTCCAGCAGTGTCAGCAACCCGTCGGCAATGGACGGCTGGTGCTCAAGGAGCAGCGCACGGAAGTTGGCCGGGCGGTCCTCGACCAGCACCCGGTCGTTCGGCACTGCCTCCTGGTAGTCGGTCGGCAGCTCCATTCCCGCCAGTCCGGCGAGCGCGGGAGGGTGCATCCGTTGATCGGGGTCAGCGGTCACCTCACGGAAGCGCACCCCCTCGCGCTCCAAGACCTCCCGCTGCGACTCGGTACGGCCGTCGAGCCAGGCGAACTCCGTCGACGGAGCCCCCGATGACATGAGCACACGGTGGGCGTTGGGGACACCTCGGCGCGTGCCCAGGTACGTCCCGAGCGGCCGCGGGTGGATGCCGATGACCGCCGCCAGATCGCCGTACGTCGTCCAGGAGCCGGCTGGGAGGGCAGCCAGGATCTGCCGCAGGACGATCCATTCGGTCCGCTCGTCGGTCTCGGTGATCTCCGATGCCAGCGGGCCCGGCCACAGCTGTATCGCACGCTCGGCCAGTTGGTCGGAACGAGCGAGGATCTCCCGCTTCCCCCATCGCTCGGCGTCGGCGATCTCGCGGTTCATCCGCAGGGCGCTCTGATCGAAGATCTGCTGCTTGCGCTCGTACGGATGGTTCGACAGACGGGTGTTCTCCCCGGTCAGGGTGAGATTGCCGAGGGTGTGCACGAGCGTCTCGTGCAGCTCCTCCGGCTTGCTCTCGTCGTCGGCTTCCTCTGCGAGAACGCTGAGCCAGGCGTCGGTCGGTGTCTGCGGCATGATGTGTTCGACCGTGGCCCAGGGACGTGAGAAGTCGACCGGCTCGGGCCCGGCGTAGCTCTCCTCGAACCGTCGCAGGACATACGTGCGCTGCGGGTGCTTGCCATGCCAATAGAACGGCTGGGTACGGGCCGCTTCGCGGAGTTGTGCGTCGCCGGGCCAGTAGCGCCGAGGGCCCGACAGATACCGGTGGACCGCTTCGGGGAGCGGCCTGTCCCGTTCCATTTCGGAGGGGGCGGCGGAGAGCACCCGGTTGAGGTTGCTCGTCCGTACGTAGCAGATCATGCGGCGGACGAGGAAGCTCTCGAGGTAGAACAGCGCCTGGGTCGCCTCCGCGGCCGTGGCGGATCCCCGGTCGAGGTGGTCGAGGATGTGCAGGGCGAGCGGATAGTGCACTTCTCCGCCCCACTGATCCAAGCGGATCAGCGCCTCCCGCACATCTGGGTGTGGCTCTCGGCCGGGTTCGATGAGCCGGAGAAGAACGCTGCCGAGTCGACGCAGTCTGGCGATGTCCTCACGCAGCCCCTCTTCGCCTCCGGAGGCCGCGATCGCCGCCAGCCTGCGCTGCTGGCCCACGTACACCTCGCTGACCTTGGCCCGCGTCTGTCCCTGCAACACGAGGTCGAGCCAGGCCAAAGTCACCAGGCGGTCGGGGCCGAGTTCGGTCTGCATGGGTAGCCAGAGCTTCTCGTACACGTGCTCGCCGAGGCGGGGCAGCTGCATGAAGAGGTAGTTGCGCAGCAGGTCGGCCTGGGTGAGAGGGACGCCCGTGTTGTTCAGCGACTCGAAGATCCGGTAGACGTTGTCGCGTGGACCTGCCGTGATGGTCACGAGCGAGAGACGGCGGCGGAGGGCCTGATCGATATGGCGCACCGCATCCCATTCACCTCGCGGGTCGAGCTCGGTGAGGGCCGCGCGGAAGTAACTGTAGGCCCGGCCGACGCTGTCCTCGCCGCCGGCGGACGGCAGTCCGTCGACACAGGCGAGAAAGGAAGGACGATCGGCCTGAGTCGGCAGGAGCCGGTAGGCGTCGAGTCCGGTGTAGTCCTCTTCATTGATGAGATAGCGGCGATGGATCAGATCCGCTTTCGAGGAGTCGAAGGCGCGGACGTGATCGCGCAGCGCGCAGGCGAGGAGCATCAGCGTCGTCAGACGCTGCTGTCCGTCGATGACGACCCAGCGTTGCACCGTGTCGGGGAGCGGAGGCCGGGGGGCGAGGACCACCGAGCCGAGGAAATGCCGGACAGGGTCGTCACCGTCCATTCCATCAGCGGGTCCTGAAGGCTGGGCCAGCGCGGCCGCCTGCTCGCTGAGGTCGGCCCACAGCCGCTCGTGATCGTCACGCTTCCAGCTGTATGTGCGCTGGTAGAGCGGGATCTGAAACTGATTGTCCCCCTGAATCAGCTTCTCGAATGTCGTCTCTCTCGCTTCCATACCGCGAAGCAGCCCTCCCCGTCGTGCACGCGACAGACACGCCCCTCCCCGCCATCGGAACGATGACGGGGAGGAAGCCGGTCAGTGCTTGTCGCACGTCCACTTGGTGAAGTGGTGCAGGAGACAAGCGGCGGAAAACTCCACCGCCAGCCCCTCAATGTGCTCGAGCACGAACTGGCAGACGTCACGGAAGAACATTGGGTTCACTCCCCGCAAGACACAGGAACCGCCGTCACGTTCAGCGGGCCCCGGCTCTGTCCACGCGGGGCCTCGGAGAGGTTGCGGGAACCGGCGCGGGTCCGTGCCTTACGCCACGGGCGGACCTGACTGCGGGATGACGCACCGCATATTCAGCCGCGTTGTCGACCTTACGGCGTGGCCGTTACGGTCCGCAAGCACGTCCGCACCGGGCGCATCACTCGTCCGCGGCCTGTCACGCCTCACACCATTCCCACAGGCCGCGCATGCGCTCGCGCGCGTCCTCGGGAGCCGGCTCGCGTTCGAAGCTGCCGGGTCCCACGCGGTAGATGACGTCGATGCCGTAGTGATGCAGCAGGCTCCGCTCCTTCGGTGCGAGTTGTTCCGGGAACAGCGCCGAGAGTCGGTCGACCGCGTCCGGGACGTAGCGTGCATAGTCGAGGAGTTGGGCGAGCGCTTCGCGGACGTGGCCGCGCTCCACTCGGGACTTCGCCTCGATGAGCTCGTGCCTCTCGGGGTCTTCCACGTAGATGTCGCAGATGCCCGCCGCACTGGCGAAACGCTTTGGCTTCGGACCGGGGAAAGAGGCACAGAACTCGGCGACCAGCGCCGCCTCATCCCGGTTGAAGAGGAGCTGCCCGGCGGCTCGCTCGACGGTGGTGGAGCGCGTGTGCTGTCGCTCGACAGGCATCACACGAACGGAGCCGGGCGAAGTCTCGGCTCCCAGCCCCTCAAGGGCCGTACGGGTAGTGATGAGGAGACCGTCGATCCCCGCCCGTGCCTTGTCTCCGGAAAACACCATCTGCCCCGGGTATTTGAAGCCGGACTTATACCCGAGGAGGGCGTTCAGCGTCTCGTAGGGGACTTCTGTCGGCACGAACTGCCGGAGGCTGTAGACCGTGTGCCAGCTCTCCCCGCCCGGATTCGGTGGCCACATCGTGTCAGCGAAGGAGCTGTTCCGGAAGATCGCACCGACCTCGCCGACGGCCAGCACATGGTTTTGTCCCGTGAACAGCACGACATCCCCTGTGGTGACGTCCGCCATCTTTCGGTCGTGGCTCGCCGTCGCGCCCCAGAAGCGGGCTCGGCCACCGGGGTGCAGAGCGCTCAGGCTGCTCAACTCCCCGTCTGTCAGACTGCCGGCGTACTTCGGCTCGGTGAAGGGCACCGTGTGGTCCAGGGTGTCCGCCCAGTGCCGTCGCGACTCGGCTTTTCCGAACGCCGGTGACACCAGGAGACGGACGCCGAGGGACGGGGGCGTTCCCTCAACGGCCCGAGGTCCCTCGACATGAAACCCGAGGCCCGTCAATGCGGGAACGACGGTGGCCGCGCCTCCGGAGAAGTCACCGGAGCCCAAAGCACGACCGGTGACATGCCGGTGGGCCACTCCGACGATGGCTTTGGAGTCGTAGTGACGGCCGTTGTGCACGATCAGATAGCTCCGGGCCCTCTGATACCCGTAATGCGCGAGGAAGACCTCCCCGCCGAGGTCGTCGTATTCCTCCAGCGTCTTCAGTACGGCGTCACGAGTAACGTCCCCAATACCCATAAGTACGATCATATGAGTAGCCGTCAGCATGCCGGGGCCGGGGTCACATCACCGTGGAAGAGGAGCGGGCCCGGGAGCGTAGCCTGCCCCCGAGCCCTGGGATGCCACCCAATTGCGCACGCCGGCATCGTTTAAGGGCGTGGGTCAGTCATCATGTCGTCGTGTTCTGCCTTTGAACTACCGCGCATCGGAGAGAAGTAGCTGCGCGGGCCGGACTTGAACCGGCATCCGACGACGAGGGCCCAGCCCGGTCGATCCGGCGATCGGCGGCGAATGCTGAGTCTGGAGCGAGAGTCTGAGATTGATCGCGGCCTCCTCTGAGGGCGGACCGCGCCGTCACGACAAGCTTCAGCTTCAGCTTGCGCTCCTCGCGCACCCCGCCCGCGCTCGGGCGGACGGGGAGTCCATGACGCTACCCGAAGAGGTAGCCGAAGACCACGTCGCCCACCCTCTGATCGGTGGCCTCGATGCCATTGGCCTCCTCGCGGGCGAACTTCACCGCCTGCTGGAGCTTTTCGACGCGGTCGAGCAGCTCGTTGACCCTGCGGGCCGGGAGTGCGCCGGAGAACTTGACCGTAGTCCAGTAGCCGACCGGGATGTCCTCGTAGTAGACGTCAACCTGGGCCGGGTGCTTGTCGGTGGCCTCCGCCTTGACGTGGTTGCGGGGGGACCTTCTTCGTACGGACCGTACGCACCGGCTCGGTCTTCCAGGAGTCCGTGGACGGGTCCACGGACCAGGACTCGGCGGCGTCCAGGACGGGCAGCTTGCGGACGAAGGCCCCCAGGTCGGTCAGTTGCTTCTCCAGGAAGAGGAGGTAGGCGACCGGGACGTCGCGCAGCAACGTGCGGCCCTCGACCGTCACGTCCGCCTTCGCCGCGCAGTTCGACCAGTCCTTGGTAGCGGTGACGTCGAAGAGGCGGGTCAGGGTGGCCGCCGTGTCCCGCAGCACCTCCTCGGCCTTGACCTGGACGCGGGTGGACTCGGGCGGGAGCTGTTCACCCTCCTCGTCCTTCGGCTGGTACGTACGGGAAATCCCCGCGAGCAGGGCCGGCTTCTGCAGACCGTGGTGGACAGCCGTCAGGTCCTGGTGGGACTTGGCCTTGACGCCCTTCTCCACGGCGATGATCTGGTTGAGTTTCGCCACGTCAGGCACGCTAGCAAAGCCCGATCCGCACGCTCGACCGATTAATGACGGCGGTCAGTTGAGCGGATAGCGGTCGCGGGGGAAGACCGTGTCGTCGTGCGGCTCGGCGGAGGGGTGGAAGGCGAAGGCGAAGTCGTCGGCCAGCTCGGCTATCGTGCCGCGGCCCTCCACCTGCGCCAGCCAGGAGGGCGGCAGGCGCAGGTCGCCGTGGTGGACGCCGAGCAGGTTGCCGCAGATCGAGCCCGTCGAGTCGCTGTCGCCCGAGTGGTTGACGGACAGCAGCAGCGACGCCTTGGGCGAGGTGTGGGCCAGGGCGGCGTAGACCCCGATGGCCAGCGCCTCCTCGGCGATCCACCCGCCGCCGAGGGACTCGGCCTTCTCCGCGGTCGGGCCGCCGTCGGAGGCCAGGTCTATCGCGCGGCGCAGGGCGGTGGTGGTCTCCTCGTGGCGCGGGTAGGTCCGCAGGAGCTCCAGGGTGCGCAGGGCGGCGCCCTCCAGGGAGTCGCCTTCGAGGAGGTGGGCGACCAGCGCGGCCAAGGCGCCCGCCGCGAGGTAGCCGGTGGGGTGGCCGTGGGTGATCTGGGCGCAGCGGGCAGCGAGTTCGAAGCACTCGCGGGCGGGCAGGCCGGTGAGGCCGAACGGGGCCGACCGCATCACGGTGCCGCAGCCCTTGGAGCCGGAGTTCACCGGGCCCGGGGCGCCGTGGAGGGGGTGGTCCCCGGCGGGGACGTGGCCCTCGTGGAGGCCGGAGAGGCACGCGTTGCCGGGCGCGCGGCGGGCGTACAGCCACGGGTGGGTGCGCAGCCAGCCGGTGCGGCGGACGTCGTCCGCGGTCCTCGGGGGCGGCGGCTCGGGGTAGTTCTGGGTGTCGAGCCAGCGCAGATACGCCTGGCGCACGACGGCGATCTCGGCGCCCCCGATGCCCTTCACGGACGCGCGGGCGTGGGCCCGGATCAGCCCCTCGGCCGTGAACAAGGTCATCTGGGTGTCGTCGGTGATCCGGCCCGCGGTGCCGCTCTCGTCCGGGACGAGGCCGGTGACGCCCGTCTCGCCGTAGGCCGCCCGGATCCCCTGCAGGGAGCTGAACTCGATCGGGTTGCCGAGGGCGTCGCCGATCGCGCCGCCCAGCAGACAGCCGCGGATTCGGGACCGCCGGGCGGCCGATTCGTCCCAGGACTGGTGGATCACGTGCGGCTCCTCGTCGTGCGCGGTGGGTGCACACCTCCTGTGCTCAGCACATGATCGCAGGCCGCACCGACAAGGCTGTCGCGGTAGCGTCGAAGTGGGAGACGGTGTGATGTCGATGCGATTCATCCGGACGGGCGATGAGCCCGCCCATGCGCGCACCCCGCTGCGGCTGCGGCTGTGGCTCGCGTCCTGGGGACTGCTGTGGACCGTCGGCGGCACGGTGGCCTTCGTACTGGCGGGCAGGCCGGGCTGGGCGGCCGCCTGCGCGGCGCTCGCCGCCATCACGGTGATCGATCTGGCCCTGGTCATCCGGCACATCCGGCAGGGGCCCCACTACCAACCGGGGCGGGACGTGCCCCCGTACGCACCGGTCAGGGGGCGGCGGCGCTAGCGGCGCCACGCCACCACCCCCGGGTGCCACTCACGGGTCGGTTCAGGCCTGCTCGCCGAACCGCGCCGCCTCCACGAAGTCCGGGCGCGGATCGAGCGCCGCGGCGAGGCGGAAGTGGCGGGTGGCCTCCTCCCGGCGGTCGGCGCGCTCCAGCGTACGGGCGAGGGCGAAGTGGGCGAACGCGTTGTCCGGCTCACGCTCCAGGACGATGTGGAATTCGAGTTCCGCGGCGCGGAGCTGGGCCGATCCGAAGAACGCGCGAGCCCGCAGCAGCCGGGCCGCGGTGTTCTCGGGGTGGGCGGTGATGACCGAGTCGAGCAGCTTGACGGCGCCTCGCGGATCTCGGGCGGCGAGCAGCTGCTCCGCGGCGCGGTAGTCGATGACATGGGTCTCGGGCGTGGGCTCGGACACAGCCGCTTCCTTCCCCGGGCTTACGTGATCATTGGTCCCGTGTGCGGTGATCCCTCGGTGGTGATCAGTGGTGATCGTCGGTACGGGCGGCACAACAACCACCCGGTGCGCCACATTCCCCCTCGGCCCGCCCGGCAAGCACGGCCCGCCCCTTCAGTCCGTGGCGGCCGCCCGCTCCACCAGCTCCGCCCAGACCTTCCGGACCCGCGGCTCCAGCTGCTCCAGCGGGCCATCGTTGTCGATCACGACATCGGCGACGGCCAGCCGCTCCTCGCGGGTCGCCTGGGCCGCCATCCGGGCCCGCGCCTCGTCCTCGGTCATGCCGCGCAGCCGGACCAGCCGGTCGAGCTGGGTCTCGGGCGTGGCGTCGACGACCAGTACCAGGTCGTACAGGGACCCCAGACCGTTCTCGGCGAGCAGCGGGACGTCGTGGACGACCACCGCCTCCGGTCCGGCGTCCGCCTGCAGCTCGGCGGAGCGGTCGCGGACCAGGGGGTGGATGATTGCGTTCAGGGCGCGCAGCCGCTCGGGGTCGTTGAAGACGATGCCGCCGAGCTTCGGCCGGTCGAGCCGGCCGTCGTCCGTCAGCACATCGGGGCCGAACTCGGCGACGACGGCGGCGAGGCCGGGAGTTCCCGGCTCGACCACCTCACGGGCGATCCGATCGGAATCGATCAGCACCGCGCCGTAAGAGACCAAGATCCGCGAGACTTCGCTCTTGCCCGCGCCGATTCCGCCCGTGAGCCCCAGCTTCAGCATGGGGCCCACGCTATACCGCTATACGGACCGCCGCTCAGGCGCCGCTCTCGCCCTCCCGCTCGGCCAGGAAGCGCTCGAACTCGGCGCCCAGCTCGTCCGCCGACGGCAGCTCGGCCGACTCCGCGACCAGGTTGCCGCGGCTCTCGGCCCCGGCCACCGCGTCGTACTGGTGCTCAAGGCCCCGTACGAGCGCGACCAGTTCGTCGTCCCCCTCGGAGACCTGCCGCTCGATCTCCTCCTGCGTCTTCAGCGCCTCGTTGCGCAGCGCGTGGGCGGCGCCCGGCAGCACCAGGCCGGTGGCCGCGGTGACCGCCTCCAGCGCGGTGAGCGCCGCGTCGGGGTAGGCGGATCGGGCCAGGTAGTGGGGGACGTGGGCGGCGACCCCGAGGACGTCGTGGCCCGCCTCGCCGAGCCGGTACTCGATCAGCGACTCGGCGCTGCCGGGCACCTGGGCCTCGTCGAAGTAGCCGCGGTGGCCGGGCATCAGATCGGTGCGGTTGCCGTGCGGGGTGAGGCCCACCGGCCGGGTGTGCGGAACGCCCATCGGGATGCCGTGGAAGTTCACGGCGAGCCGCACGCCGAGCCGCTCGACGATCTGCCGCACCGCCGCCGCGAAACGCTCCCACTCCACGTCCGGTTCGGGCCCGCACAGCAGCAGGAAGGGTGCTGCGGTCGCGTCCCGCACCAGGTGGAGTTCGATCGCCGGAGTCTCGTAATCCGTCCAGTGGTCGCGCTGGAAGGTGAGCAGGGGGCGCCGGGCCCGGTAGTCGACGAGCCGGTCGTGATCGAAGCGGGCGACGACCTGCCGTGGCAGCCCGTCGAGCAGCCGCTCCACGATCTGGTCGCCGGTCTCCCCGGCGTCGATGTAACCGTCGAAGTGGTAGAGCAGCACCAGCCCGGCCGAATCCCGGGAGGCTATCGCGTCGACTTCCGCGAGCCCGCTCGGTTCCCACGCGTACAAATCCTGCGGATCAAGCACTGTGACCGCTCCTCCTTGTGTTCCGTACGCGAAAACACCACACGGGGGCGGGCGCATTCCCGGACCCCGGCCACAACTCCTGTGCGCATCATGGCCGTCCGCGCCCCGGAACATGCGAGGACATGCAAGGACATGCGTGAGGACATGCATGAGGCCCGCTCCCCCGGAGGGGAACGGGCCTCACACTCGATCTAACCGATGCCGCCGGCGCTCAGGTCAGCGGCACAGCGGTTCAGCTCTGGCCACCGGCCAGCTTCTCGCGGAGCGCGGCCAGCGCCTCGTCCGACGCCAGGGCGCCGGAGTTGTCGGCCGACTCCGAGGAGTACGAACCGCCGCCGGAGGCCTGCCCGCCGGGCGCCGGGGCAGCGCTGCCCGCACCCTCGGCAGCGGCCTGCTCGTCGGCCTCGCGGGACTTGATGACCTGCGCCTGGTGCTGCTCGAAGCGGGTCTGCGCGTCGGCGTACTGACGCTCCCACTCCTCGCGCTGCTTCTCGTAGCCCTCGAGCCAGTCGTTGGCCTCGGGGTCGAAGCCCTCGGGGTAGATGTAGTTGCCCTGGTCGTCGTAGGACGCGGCCATGCCGTACAGGGTCGGGTCGAACTCGACCGCGGACGGGTCGGCACCGAAGGCCTCGTTGGCCTGCTTCAGCGAGAGGCTGATGCGGCGGCGCTCGAGGTCGATGTCGATGACCTTGACGAAGATCTCGTCGTTGACCTGGACGACCTGCTCCGGGATCTCCACGTGGCGCTCGGCCAGCTCGGAGATGTGGACCAGACCCTCGATGCCCTCGTCCACGCGGACGAACGCACCGAACGGCACGAGCTTCGTGACCTTACCCGGGACGACCTGACCGATCTGGTGGGTCCGGGCGAACTGCTGCCACGGGTCTTCCTGGGTCGCCTTGAGCGACAGGGAGACGCGCTCGCGGTCCATGTCGACGTCGAGGACCTCGACCGTGACCTCCTGGCCGACCTCGACGACCTCGGACGGGTGGTCGATGTGCTTCCAGGACAGCTCGGAGACGTGGACCAGACCGTCGACGCCACCCAGGTCCACGAAGGCACCGAAGTTGACGATGGAGGAGACGACGCCGGAGCGCACCTGACCCTTCTGGAGGGTGGTGAGGAAGGTCTGACGGACCTCGCTCTGGGTCTGCTCCAGCCAGGCGCGGCGGGACAGGACCACGTTGTTGCGGTTCTTGTCCAGCTCGATGATCTTCGCCTCGAGCTCCTTGCCCACGTAGGGCTGGAGGTCGCGGACGCGGCGCATCTCGACCAGGGAGGCGGGGAGGAAGCCGCGGAGGCCGATGTCGAGGATGAGACCACCCTTGACGACCTCGATGACGGTACCGGTGACGATCCCGTCCTCTTCCTTGATCTTCTCGATGGTGCCCCAGGCACGCTCGTACTGGGCGCGCTTCTTCGAGAGGATCAGGCGGCCTTCCTTGTCCTCCTTCTGGAGAACCAGGGCCTCGATCTCATCGCCGACGGCCACGACCTCGTTCGGGTCGACGTCGTGCTTGATCGAAAGCTCGCGGGAAGGGATGACGCCTTCGGTCTTGTAACCAATGTCGAGCAGGACCTCGTCCCGGTCGACCTTCACGATGACGCCGTCGACGATGTCGCCGTCGTTGAAGTACTTGATCGTCTCGTCGATCGCGGCGAGGAAGGCTTCCTCGGAACCGATGTCGTTTACCGCCACCTGCGGGGTGGTGCGGGTTGCCTCGGTGCTGCTCGTCATGTGGGAAAGGGCTCCGGTACGGACATTGAGTCGTAGGTACTGCTACGCCGAGGACCCTTTATCGCACCGCCGAAGCCGGACAGCCTGTGAGGCGTGATCTTTCCGGAACCTTCCGAGAGACCGAAAACGCCTCGACAACCGAGGGGACATACAACAGATGCGAGCGCGGCCTGCTCCGTCTGAGTCGCACAGGCCCGCAGCGCAACTTGTAGCATACGGGGGCGGCCGGGCATGGTCAATGCACGAAGAGCGCACGTGGGGCTTAACGCCCCGAACCCGGCAATTTGCAAGTCACTGCTGCGACGCGGTCCCTTGCCGTGCCCCGCGGCCACAGGTCGATACAGAGAGTACGACGACGCGCCCCATGGTCCAAGAACACGAGCCCAGCGGTGCCTTCGAGGCCCCCGAGAGCGCCCCCGAGGCCCTCGGAGCCCCCGACACCCCCGATGCCCTCGACGCCCTCGAACCCACCGCCACCCGCCGGATCGCCGACGACACCGAGAGCAGCCGGGCCAGCCGCGGCTGGTGGGACCGCAACGCGGACGAGTACCAGGAGGAACACGGCGCCTTCCTCGGCGACGACCGCTTCATATGGGGCCCGGAGGGGCTGGACGAGGAGGAGGCCGGGCTGCTCGGCCCCGCGGACCGGCTGAAGGGCCGCGACGTGCTGGAGGTGGGCGCGGGCGCGGCGCAGTGCTCGCGCTGGCTCGCGGCGCGCGGGGCCCGCCCGGTGGCGCTCGACATCTCCCACCGGCAGCTGCGGCACGCCCAGCGGATCGACACCGAGACCCCTGCCCCCGGCTCGTCCGGAATCGCGCTGGTCCAGGCCGACGCGACCGCGCTCCCCTTCCGGGACGGTTCCTTCGACCTCGCCTGCTCGGCGTACGGGGCGGTGCCCTTCGTGGCGGAGCCGGTACGGGTGATGCGCGAGGTGCGCCGGGTGCTGCGGCCGGGCGGCCGGTGGGTGTTCTCGGTGACGCATCCGGTGCGGTGGGCGTTCCCCGACGAGCCGGGGCCCGAGGGGCTGAGCATCTCCGGCTCGTACTTCGACCGCACCCCCTATGTGGAACAGGACGACGCGGGCCGTGCCGTCTATGTCGAGCACCACCGGACGCTCGGTGACCGGGTACGGGACGTCGTGGCCGGAGGCTTCCGGCTGATCGACCTCGTGGAACCGGAATGGCCCGCCTGGAACCGTCAGGAGTGGGGCGGCTGGTCCCCGCTGCGCGGTGGCCTCATCCCGGGCACGGCCGTCTTCGTCTGCGAGCGGGACTGAGCCGGGGGGCGGGCATGCGTACGGACGTCCTCGAACAGCTCCCCGTCCGCGAAGCCGTACCCGAGCTGCTGAGCGCGCTCGACCGGCGGGGGTCGGCGGTGCTGTGCGCACCGCCCGGGACCGGCAAGACCACGCTGGTGCCGCTCGTCCTGGCCGGGCTGCTGGACGGCGCCGAACTGCCGGAGGGTGGCGGCGCGACGGTGCGGCGGCGGGTCCTGGTGGCCGAGCCGCGCCGGATCGCGGCGCGGGCCGCCGCGCGGCGCATGGCGTGGCTGCTCGGCGAGCGGACCGGCGAACGGGTCGGCTTCACCGTGCGCGGGGAGCGGCAGGCCGGGCCCCGCACCGTGGTCGAGGTGGTCACCACGGGGGTGCTGGTGCAGCGGCTGCAGCGGGACCAGGAGCTGGCCGGGGTCGACGCCGTCGTGCTGGACGAATGCCATGAGCGCCACCTGGACGCCGACACGGCGGCCGCCTTCCTGCTGGACGTCCAGGCCACCCTGCGTCCGGAGCTGCGGCTGATCGCCGCGTCGGCGACGACCGACGCGGAGGGGTGGGCGCGGCTGCTGGGCGAGGGGAGTGACAGCGGGCAGCCCGCGCCGGTCGTCTCGGCCCCGGGCGTGTCGCACCCCGTCGAGGTGGTGTGGACGCCGCCCGTACGCCCCGTACGCCCGCCGCACGGGATGCGCGTCGACCCGGCGCTGCTCGAACACGTCGCGGACGTGGTGCGGCGCGCGCTGCGGGAGCGTTCCGGCGACGTCCTGTGCTTCCTGCCCGGCGTCGGCGAGATCGGCCGGGTGGCGGGCCTGCTGGGCGGTGTCGACGCCGACGTCCTCCAGGTCCACGGCCGGGCCCCCGCCGCCGTACAGGAAGCCGTGCTCGCGGGCGCGGACGGCGGTCGGCGGCGGGTGGTGCTGGCGACCTCGGTCGCCGAGTCGAGCCTGACCGTGCCGGGCGTACGGATCGTCGTCGACAGCGGTCTGGCCCGTGAGCCGCGCATGGACCACGCGCGGGGGCTGAGCGCGCTGACGACCGTACGGGCGTCGCGGGCCGCGGCCCGGCAGCGCGCGGGCCGGGCCGGGCGCGAGGCGCCGGGGACGGTCTACCGCTGCTGGCCGGAGGCCGAGGACGCCCGGCTGCCGCGCTTCCCGTCCCCGGAGATCGCCGAGGCCGACCTGACGGCCTTCGCCCTCCAGGCCGCGTGCTGGGGCGACCCGGACGCGTCCGGCCTCGCCCTGCTCGACCCGCCGCCCGGCGGGGCCATGACGGCCGCGCGGGAGGTGCTGACGGCGATCGGCGCCGTCGACGCGGGCGGCCGCGCGACCGGGCGCGGCCGCCGCATGTCCCGGCTCGGCCTCCACCCCCGCCTCGCCCGCGCCCTCATCGACGGCGCCCCCGAGGTCGGCGCCCGCCGGGCGGCCGAGGTGGTGGCCCTGCTGAGCGAGGAGCCGCCACGGGATTACGGCGACGACCTGGCCGCCGCCTGGCGCACCGCCCGCCGCGCCGGCGACCCGTACGCGACCCGCTGGCGCCAGGAGGCCCGCCGCCTGGAGCGCGCGGTGGCCGGAGACGACACCCCTACCAGCACCGGCCAAACGGACCGCGGCGGCTCGGCGCGGGGCGATGACGCTGTCGCCGGGCTGGTCGTCGCGCTGGCGTTTCCCGAGCGGGTGGCTCGGCTGCGGGGCGGGCGGTCGTACCTCATGGCGGCCGGGACCGGGGCCGAGCTGGGTGACGGGTCGCGGCTGGGCGGCGCGCCGTGGCTGGCCGTGGCGGTCGCGGACCGGCCGGTGTCCGCCGCGTCGGCGCGGGTCCGGCTCGCCGCCGTCACCGACGAGGAGACGGCCCGTACGGCGGCCGCGGCGCTGGGGTCGGACGGCGAGGAGGTGCACTGGGCCGACGGGGACGTCGTCGCCCGCCGGGTGTCCCGGCTCGGGGCGATCGAGCTGGTGGCCCGGCCGCTGGCCGCGCCCGACCCGGCGCTCGTGCACGCGGCGCTGCTGGAGGGGCTGCGCCGGGAGGGGACCGGGCTGCTGCGCTGGTCCGGACAGGCCACGGCGGTACGGCAGCGGATGGCGTTCCTGCACCGGGAGCTGGGGGCGCCCTGGCCGGATGTGTCGGAGGCGGCGCTGCTGGCGGACCCGGACGCGTGGCTGGGCGTGGAGCTGGGCCGGGCCCGGCGGCGGGCGGATCTGGAGCGGGTGGACGCCGGTCAGGCGCTGGCCCGGCTGCTGCCGTGGGCGACGGGCGACGCCGCGCGCTTCGAGGAGCTGGCGCCGGAGCGGGTCGAGGTGCCGAGCGGGTCGCGGGTGCGGGTGGAGTACGGGGACGGGCAGCCGGTGCTGGCGGCGAAGCTGCAGGAGCTGTTCGGCTGGCAGGAGTCGCCGAGGATCGCGGGCGGGCGGGTGCCGCTGCTGGTGCACCTGCTGTCACCGGCGGGGCGTCCGGCCGCGGTCACGGCCGATCTGGCGTCGTTCTGGCGGGACGGCTACCGGTCCGTACGGGCCGAGCTGCGCGGCCGCTACCCCAAGCACCCGTGGCCGGAGGACCCGACGGAGGCCGAGCCGACGCGGCGCACCAACGCCCGCCGCTGAACCGCAGCCGCCGGTTCATACGGCCCAGGCGCGCAGCCGCCGGGCGGTCTCGCTGAGGCGGAGCCCGTTGTCCCGTATGTCGCGGATGAGCCCCACCATCGCGCCGGGCGGCGGGGCGATCGCCTCGCCGGACTCCTCCAGGTACATCTGGGCGCAGGCCGCGCCGATCACCGCGTTGTAGTCGGAGAACGGTTCCAGGATCAGCGAGGTGTGGAGGAAGGTCGCGGCGCGCGCCGCGGCCTCCTCGTAGTACGGCTCACCCGCGAACCGTTCGTAGCGGTGCCGTTCGCTCATGCAGTGGAGTGCGCCCCAGTCACGCACGGGGGTGTTCACCGGGGAGACGTCGACCTGGACGTTGAGCACCCAGCCGGCGTCGACGTACAGGATCAACGCAGCCCTTCCGGGAACTCCCGCTCGAACTCGGCCTTGTAGCCCATGGCGAAGCGCACGGCGCCCTCGACGAAGCGCTGCTTCTGACGCCGCCGCACGACGTCCTCGGTCAGTATGTCGTGCGCGAGGCGCTTGATGGCCACGCCCTTCTCCTTCGCCTCCGCGCGCAGCTCGGCCAGTTCCTGCTCGGTGAATTCGATCGTGATACCCGGCATGGAGCGCATGCTAGCCAGCCGGCTACCGAGATCACTACCGGCGTCACTATCAGGAGGGAACGCGGGGACGGAGGTTGACGAGCCGTCGCCGACCGCCTCGCGAGGGCACCCCGGACGACGAGGCCCGGCCGCGCGCCTCCAGTAGCAGCGCGAGCGCGAGCAGTCCGGTGCCCAGCACGCCGAAGCCCCAGGGCACGTACGTCGTGAAGGCGAGGACCAGCTGCCGCTGGGAGGTGACCATGTCGATCGTGTGGGCGATGTAGTCCTCGCGCATCTTCACGTGGCCGGAGAAGACGGTCACCCGGTCCCGGCCGCCCAGCAGGGTGCCGCCGCGCAGTTCCTCGCGGTGGATCTCCTGCCCGTTGACGGGCGCGCCGGTGGTGGGTTCGACCCAGAACATGCGCTTGGTGGTGTACCAGCGGGAGGTTCCGGCCTTGCGGACGGTCTCGGGGGTGATGCCGTCGACCGGCATGGTCTTGGGCAGCGGGACCTTGGTCCAGGGGATGGTCTGCTCGAAGTAGTACACCGTCAGGCCGCGGAAGTTCCGGGTGCCCTTGTAGTGGATGGGCGCGGAGGTGCGGGTCTGAGCGTCGAAGTAGCGGTAGTCGCGCTTCTCGGTGAGGAAGGGCCACTTGTACTCGATGCCCTCGCGGCGCACCGCGTCGCCGTCGACGTGCTCGCCGCCCGCGTGCACCGGGTCCTGGGAGTGGGCGTCGAAGACGTAGCGCTCGGGGATGCGGGAAACCATCTTGCCGTCGGGGCCCTGGATGTACGACAGGGCGTCCCACACGACGACATCGCGCCCGGTCTTCTTCCCGACCTTCTTCGCGGCCGGCACGTTCCCGCGCAGGGTCTGAACGATGCTGACCTTGGGGACCGTGCGGGGCTTCATGGTGGCGTAGTCGAGCAGGGTGGCGGGGCGGGCCTCCAGGACGGCCGTCTGGTACTCGCTGGGCGGGATCTTGGCGAGCCGGGGGAAGGCGTACCAGCGCACCAGCGGGGCGAGGGCGGCGAAGAAGACGGCGAAGGCGAGCAGTACCAGGCTGGCTTTGCGGCGCATGGCGGGGCGTCCCTCCCTCAGGGGTGCTCGGGGACGGTGGTGAGCAGCGGCTTGGGGGAGGTGGTGCCGCCGGGGGTGCCGATGGCCGTCACCGTGAGGACGAGGGCGAGGGCGGCGGCGAGTCCGATCGCGGCGGCGACGAGGGCGCGCATGCGGGCCTCCCGTGGTTCCGGTACGAGGCGGCCTGGACCTGACGCGACGTCAGCTCGGCCGGGGCTGGGGCACCGTAGCAACGGGGGGCGCAGATGAGAACACGAAAGCCCGAAACGCGAACGCGCGCCGCCCCCGGGCCCGGTGGGGCTCGGGGGCGGCGCGGTGTGCCCGGGCGGCGGCCCGCTAGGAGGCGGCGGCCGGGGTGACGGTCAGCTCGACGTCCAGGACGGTGCCGTTCGCCGTGGTGAGGCGGAGCAGATAGGTGCCCGCGTGCTCATCGGTGAGGATCTTCGGAAGCGTGAGCCGGCCGAGGGCGTCCGTCTTCAGACCGGTCAGGGTGCGGACCGGCTTGCCCTTGGCGTCGAGGAAGTACGGGCCCTTGTCGTTCGGCTGGGGCTTCTTGGCGTCCGTGATCATGGTCGCGGTGACCGGGACGCCCGCCGCGACCTTGCCCTTGTTGGTCGCCTTGACGGTGAGGAGATCGGCGAACGAGCCGCCGGTCCCGGCCTTCAGGACGCTGTCACCGAGGCGGGCCAGCGCGTCGGCCTGCGGTACGGGGCGGGCCTTGACGGTCCCGGCGAAGTCGACCGGGGCCACCTGCTCGCGCCCGACGGCCGTGGCGCGCAGGGTGAAGGAGCCGGTCTGCTCGCCCGCGAGCAGCTTGGGGGCGGTGGCGGTGCCGTCCACGCCGGTGAGCACGGTGACGGAACGGACGAGGCCGAGGAAGCGGGCGCCCGTCTCGCCGCGGATCTCGTACTTCACGCGCGCCGCGGCCACCGGCTTGCCCTCGGCGTTCACCGCATGGACCTTGGGGGTGCCGGTGAACGTCTCACCGGCGGTGGCGGTGAACTGCTTGGCGCCGACCGCGGTCAGCTTGGCGGTGCCGGTGGGCTTGGGGGCGGGGGTGGTGGGCGGCGTGGTCGGCGGCTTGGGGAGCTGCTGGCCGGGCGTCTGCCCCGGGTCCTCGTCCGGGTCGGTCGAGGGAGGGGTGGTGGAGCCGTCGGGCTTGTTGTCGTCGGGCTTGGGCAGGGTGTGCACACCGCCGTTGCCCTTGCCGGAACCGTTGCCCTTGCCGGACTCCTTGGAGCCGGGCTTCGAGCCGTCACCCGACGGGCCGCTCTTCTCCGAGGGCAGCACGCCGGCGCCGTCGGGCACCTCATGGGTGCCGCGCTTGTAGTACTCGAACCACGACAGGACGGTGTTCAGATACTCCCGCGAGTGGTTGTAGCCCAGGATCGCCTTGTCGATGTCCTCCTGGACGGACAGATCACGGTTGTTGGCGCACAGGTAGAAGCCCGCGGCGAGCGCCGCGTCATAGATGTTGTTCGGGTCCGAGCGGCCGTCGCCGTTGCCGTCCTGGCTCCAGTTCGCCCAGGTCGACGGGATGAACTGCATGGGCCCGACGGCCCGGTCGTGGGTGGTGTCCCCGTCGAACTCGCCGCCGTCGGTGTCCTTGATCATGGCGAACCCGTTGCCGTTGAGGGCCGGGCCGAGGATGGGACTGACGGTCGTCCCCTCCCGGTCCACGCTGCCGCCGCGGGCCTGGCCGGACTCGACCTTGCCGATCGCGGCCAGCAGTTGCCACGGCAGGTTGCAGCCGGGCTTGGCCTCCCGGAGCGCCGCCTCCGCCTTCTTGTACGCGGCGAGCACGCTCGCCGGTATCCCCGCCTCGGCCTTGGTGCTGCTGCCCGGGAACCCCGGCAGGTCGATCGAGGAGCCCGGCTTGTCCGGCTTGGTCAGGGGCGGCAGATCGGTGTGGTACGAGGAGCCGCCGTCGATCGGCGTATCGGGCGACGGCGCCCCACTGGCCCGGTCCCGGTCCCGGTGATCCCGGTCGCCGTGCTCCTGGGCGGCGAACCCGGGCGCCTGGGATGCGGTGAGGGCGGCCATCGCGGCCGCCGCCACCGCCGTCGTGGCCGCCCCCTTACGCAAACGTCGGCCGATAAGCGGTGCCATCCGTGTGTCCCTCCCGTCGAACACGATGCGCTCCCCCGCGCGTCAACCCTGGTGACACTACGACAACTTAGGGCCCGCGACCACCGCTGCCTACCGCCTGTCAGCGGCCATTCGGGGGTGAACACTTGGCCGATTCCGCCAGTTCCGCCAGCCGCCCCTCAGTGCGCGGCCGACTCCCAGTCGGCGCCGACGCCCACCGACACATCCAGCGGAGCGCGCAGTTGGAAGGCACCGGCCATCTCGCGCCGCACCAGCTCCTCGACCCGCTCCCGCTCCCCCGGCGCGATCTCCAGCACGATTTCGTCGTGCACCTGGAGCAGCATCCGCGACGAGAGTTCGCCCGCCGTCAACGCGGCGTCCACCTTCAGCATCGCGATCTTGACGATGTCGGCGGCGGTGCCCTGGATCGGGGCGTTGAGCGCCATCCGCTCGGCCATCTCGCGGCGCTGCCGGTTGTCGCTGTTGAGATCGGGGAGGTAACGGCGGCGGCCGAGCATGGTCTCCGTGTAGCCGGTGGCGCGCGCCTCCTCCACGACCCGCTGCAGATAGTCGCGGACGCCGCCGAACCGCTCGAAGAAGTTCTCCATCAGCCGCCGCGCCTCGTCCGCGCCGATGCCCAGCTGCTGGGAGAGGCCGAACGCCGAGAGCCCGTACGCCAGGCCGTACGACATGGCCTTGATCTTGCGCCGCATCTCCGGGTCGACCTCGGACTTGTCGACGGAGAACACCTGGGAGGCGACCGTGGTGTGCAGGTCCTCACCGGAGGTGAACGCCTCGATCAGGCCCTCGTCCTCGGAGAGATGGGCCATCACGCGCAGCTCGATCTGGCTGTAGTCGGCGGTCATCAGCGATTCGAAGCCCTCGCCGACGACGAAGCCGCGCCGGATCGCCCGGCCCTCGTCCGTACGCACCGGGATGTTCTGCAGGTTGGGGTCGGTCGACGACAGCCGGCCGGTCGCCGCCACGGTCTGGTTGAAGGTGGTGTGGATGCGGCCACTGGGGGAGATCGTCTTGATCAGCCCCTCCACGGTGGAGCGCAGCCGGGCCTGCTCCCGGTGGCGCAGCATGATCACCGGGAGTTCGTGGTCGGTCTGCGCGGCCAGCCACGCGAGCGCGTCGGCGTCCGTGGTGTACCCGGTCTTGGTCTTCTTGGTCTTGGGCAGGCCCAGCTCGCCGAAGAGCACTTCCTGGAGCTGCTTGGGCGAGCCGAGGTTGAACTCGTGGCCCACCGCGGCGTGCGCCTCCTTCACCGCCTGCTGGACGGCGCCCGCGAACTGCTGCTCCATGCGGTCCAGCCAGCCGCGGTCGGCGGCGATACCGGAGCGCTCCAGCCGGGACAGCAGCTCGGAGGTGGGCAGCTCCACATCGCTCAGCAGCCCGGCAGCGCCGACCTCCGCCAGCCGCCCCCGGAACGCCTCGCCGAGGTCGAGGACCGTACGCGCCTTGATCATCAGGGCGTCCTGCTCGGCCTGTTCGTCGGCGCCGAAGGCGAGCTGCCCGCTGTCCGCTGCCGCCGCCGGGGACAGCTCACGGCCCAGGTACTCGACCGACAGCGCGTCCAGCTCGAAGGAACGGCGGCCCGGCTTGACCAGATAGGCGGCCAGCGCGGTGTCCATCGAGACGCCCGCGACGGACCAGCCGTGCTCGGCGAAGACCCGCATGGTGCCCTTGGCGTTGTGCAGCACCTTCGGCCGGTCCGGATCCGCGATCCAGGCCGCGAAGGCCCGCTCGTCGGTCTCGTCCAGCTCCGAGGGGTCGAAGCAGACGGCGGGCCCGCCCGCGGAGGCCAGCGCGATCTCGCTGACGCTGCCGCTGCCCAGCGCCCAGGTGTCCACGGCGGCCAGACCCAGCGGCTCGGCGCCGCGCTCCGTCAGCCAGGGCGCCAGCTCGCCCGCGCCCAGAGTCACCCCGTCGACCTCGACGCCGGGGGCCGCGGCGGCCGGCTCCTCCTCGGCCGCGCCGGGGTCGACGGCCAGGATGCGGTCGCGGAAGTTCTGGTGGCGGAACTCCAGCGCGTCCATGACCACGGCCATCGCGGCCCGGTCGTACGGGACGCGCTTGAGACCGTCCGGGCCGACGCCCAGCTCGACGTCCCTGACCAGCTCGGTCAGCTGCCGGTTGAGCTTCACGGCCTCCAGGTGGTCGCGCAGCTTCTCGCCGACCTTGCCCTTGACCTCGTCGACCCGCTCCACCAGCTCCTGGAACGACCCGAACTGGTTGATCCACTTCGCGGCGGTCTTCTCGCCGACCCCCGGGATGCCGGGCAGGTTGTCCGACGGGTCGCCGCGCAGCGCCGCGAAGTCGGGGTACTGGCGCGGGGTGAGCCCGTACTTCTCCTGGACCTTCTCCGGGGTGAACCGGGTCAGCTCGGAGACGCCCTTGGTCGGGTAGAGGACCGTGACATGGTCGCTGACCAGCTGGAACGAATCGCGGTCACCGGTGACGATCAGCACCTCGAAGCCCTCGGCCTCGGCCTGGGTGGCCAGGGTGGCGATCACATCGTCCGCCTCGAAGCCGTCCACCGCGAAGCGCGTGACGTTCATCGTGTCCAGCAGCTCGCCGATCAGCTCGACCTGCCCCTTGAACTCGTCCGGGGTCTTGGAGCGGTTCGCCTTGTACTCCGTGAACTGCTCGGAGCGCCAGGTCTTGCGCGAGACGTCGAACGCCACCGCCAGGTGCGTGGGCTGCTCATCACGGAGCGTGTTCGCCAGCATCGAGGTGAAGCCGTAGATCGCGTTGGTCGTCTGGCCGGTGGTCGTGCTGAAATTTTCCGCCGGCAGCGCGAAGAACGCCCGGTATGCCAGGGAATGCCCGTCCAGCAGGAGCAGGCGGGGACGGTCCCCCGGGCGGTCGGGCGCGGGCGCTGCGGTCTTCTTCGATGCTTTCTCTGCCACGACCCCGATCCTGCCACGCCCCACCGACAACGCCTCCCGCCTCCCACTCCCTCCGGCCCACCGCACCGGGTGGTCCCAAAGTCCGTGACTCATGAAAGGATCGAGGGGGGACAGGCACCCAACCACGGCGGAAAAAGGGGAGCGACATGGCAGCCAAGCCACCCGCAGGCGATCCGGTCCAGGACGCGCCCGAGGTCGCACCCCCGCAACACGCCGCCGCCGGGCTCCCCGCGGTCGGTCACTCACTGCGCATCGCCCAGCAGCAGATGGGGGTGCGCCGCACCGCGCTCACCCTCCTCCAGGTCAACCAGAAGAAGGGCTTCGACTGCCCGGGCTGCGCCTGGCCCGAGCCGGACAAACGGCACGCGGCCGAGTTCTGCGAGAACGGCGCGAAGGCCGTCGCCGAGGAGGCGACCCTGCGCCGGGTCACCCCCGACTTCTTCGCCGCCCACCCGGTGGCCGACCTCGCCACCCGCAGCGGCTACTGGCTGGGCCAGCAGGGCCGGCTCACCCAGCCCATGTACCTGCCCGAGGGCGCCGAGGCCTACGAGCCGGTCAGCTGGGACCGCGCGTTCGACATCATCGCCGACGAACTGCAGGCCCTGGCCTCCCCCGACGAGGCCGTCTTCTACACCTCCGGCCGCACCAGCAACGAGGCCGCCTTCCTCTACCAGCTCTTCGCCCGCGAGTTCGGCACCAACAACCTGCCGGACTGCTCCAACATGTGCCACGAGTCCTCGGGCTCGGCGCTCACCGAGACCCTGGGCGTCGGCAAGGGCAGCGTGCTGCTGGAGGACCTCTACAAGGCCGACCTGATCGTCGTCGCCGGGCAGAACCCGGGCACCAACCATCCGCGCATGCTCTCCGCGCTGGAGAAGGCGAAGACCAACGGCGCGAAGATCATCTCCATCAACCCGCTGCCCGAGGCGGGTCTGGAGCGGTTCAAGAACCCGCAGAACGCCAAGGGGCTCGCGGGCGGCGGCACCTCGCTCACCGACCTCTTCCTGCAGATCCGGATCGGCGGCGACCAGGCCTTCTTCCGCCTCCTCAACAAGCTGATCCTGGAGGCTTCCGACAACGCCCCGGGCGTCATCGACGAGGACTTCATCGCCAAGCACACCCACGGCTTCGAGGACTTCGCCGCCGCCGCCCGCGACGCCGACTGGGACGAGACGCTGCGCGCCACCGGCCTGGAGCGGGCCGACATCGACCGCGCGCTGAGCATGGTCCTCGCCTCGAAGCGCACCATCGTCTGCTGGGCCATGGGCCTGACCCAGCACAAGCACTCGGTGCCCACCATCCGGGAGGTCGTGAACTTCCTGCTGCTGCGCGGCAACGTCGGCCGCCCCGGCGCCGGGGTGTGCCCGGTGCGCGGCCACAGCAATGTGCAGGGCGACCGCACCATGGGCATCTTCGAGCGGCCCGCGCCCGCCTTCCTGGACGCCCTGGAGAAGGAGTTCGGCTTCGCGCCGCCGCGCGAGCACGGCTTCGACGTCGTCCGCGCCATCCGCGCGATGCGCGACGGCGAGGCCAAGGTCTTCTTCGCCATGGGCGGCAACTTCGTGGCCGCCTCCCCCGACACCGACGTCACCGAGGCCGCGATGCGCGCCGCCCGGCTGACCGTCCACGTCTCCACCAAGCTCAACCGCTCCCACGTGGTCACCGGCGCCCGCGCCCTGATCCTGCCCACCCTCGGCCGCACCGAGCGGGACGTCCAGGACGGCGGACCGCAGTTCGTCACCGTCGAGGACTCGATGGGCATGGTGCACGCCTCGCGCGGACGCCTGGAGCCCGCGAGCCCCCACCTGCTCTCCGAACCGGCCATCGTCGCCCGGCTGGCCCGGCGCGTGCTCGGCCCCCGGAGCACCACCCCGTGGGAGGAGTTCGCCAAGGACTACGCCGCGATCCGTGACCGCATCGCGGCCGTCATCCCCGGCTTCGAGGACTTCAACGCCAAGGTGAGCGACCCGTCCGGGTTCGCCCTGCCGCACGCCCCCCGGGACAGCCGCAGCTTCCCCACCACCACCGGCAAGGCCAACTTCACCGACGCCCCCGTCGAGTACCCGACCGCCCCCGAGGGCCGGCTGCTGCTGCAGACCCTCCGCTCCCACGACCAGTACAACACCACCATCTACGGCCTGGACGACCGCTACCGCGGCATCAAGAACGGCCGTCGCGTGGTCCTGGTGCACCCCGAGGACGCCCGCGCCCTGGGGCTCGCCGACGGTTCGTACGCCGACCTGATCAGCGAGTGGACGGACGGCGTGGAGCGCCGCGCCCCCGGCTTCCGGGTGGTCCACTACCCGACCGCGCGCGGCTGCGCCGCCGCGTACTACCCGGAGACCAACGTGCTGGTCCCGCTGGACGCCACCGCCGACACCAGCAACACCCCGGCCAGCAAGTCCGTGGTGGTCCGGCTGGAACAGACCCGCCCCGCCTGATGGACCACCCCGTCTAAGCGTTCGCTCAGTCGCCTGATATGAAGGTGGCCATCACCAGCAGGTGGCCACCGTCAGCGCGGGTGGTCACCGTCAGCAGACGAACGGAGCCGGTCCCGATGGGCGAGCAGGCCAGCGTGAAGTTCCCGCAAGAGGTCATCGACGAGTACGCGGCACTCGGCGTCGACCTCCTCGCGCTGTTCTCCGCGGGTCACCTCGGCACCCGCATGGGCGTGCAGATCCTCGAGGCCTCCGCGGAGCGGGTGGTGGGCACCATGCCCGTGGAGGGCAACACCCAGCCGTACGGACTGCTGCACGGCGGCGCCTCCGCCGTGCTGGCCGAGACCCTCGGCTCGGTCGGCTCGATGCTGCACGGCGGCAGCGGCCGGATCGCCGTGGGCGTCGACCTCAACTGCACCCACCACCGCGGGGTGCGCTCCGGCCTGGTCACCGGCGTCGCCACGCCCGTCCACCGGGGGCGCTCGACCGCCACGTACGAGATCGTCATCAGCGACGAGCAGGACCGCCGGGTGTGCACCGCCCGGCTGACGTGCCTGCTGCGCGAGGCGGAGGGCCTGCCGAAGCCGTAACACCCCACCTCACCCAGCGGAAGCGGCACCCCGGACTGTCCGGGGTGCCGCTTCCGTTTGCGCGCAGGTCTGGATGCGGGCGGCTGGAATCACTCGCACCAGTTGTAACAATACGTAATCTCTGCGCAATACAAGATCGAGCGATTTCACTCCGCGACGTCATCCATGAGACCCCCCGTCGCCGCCACGGGCACGCGCCTCCACACTTCGTTCACGAGTGCCCGCGACTCCTTAGCGGAACTGCAGCTTCTCACTATCTGGACCTCACGAGTTGTCCGTAAACACCGGCTTCGTCCTTTCCGTTCCGCTACACCGACACACGAACGTGACCTGGGTCATAACAAGACAGTCACATCATGGCCCGCACCCTGCCCTCCGTTGCGCCCCGCGCTTACATTCACAGCCAGTCACGACCCCCGACAGGTGTTCGCCAGCACCTGTACGGCTGTAACAGATCCACCGGCGCGGACACGGCGTCCCATCCCGAGGGGCGGCCGGGCCAGGGAAAGGATTCTTCGTGCGACAGCGTTCCTTGCTCATCCTGACGACCGCGATCACCGCGGGAGCCCTCACTCTCAGCGCCTGCGGTTCGCGCGGCCAGACCGACAGCGGCGACAAGAACAAGAAGACCACCGTCGTCATCGGCGTCGACGCCCCGCTCACCGGCTCGCTGTCGGCACTCGGCCAGGGCATCAAGAACTCCGTCGACCTCGCCGCCAAGGTGGCCAACAAGCAGAAGGAGGTCCCCGGCGTCACCTTCAAGATCAAGTCCTATGACGACCAGGCGGTGCCGTCCTCCGGCAAGCAGAACGCCACCTCGATGGTGGACGAGGACGCCATCCTCGGCACGGTCGGCCCGCTGAACTCCGGCGTCGCCCAGTCCATGCAGGGCGTCTTCGCCAAGGCGGACCTGGCCGAGGTCTCCCCCGCCAACACCAACCCGGCGCTGAGCCAGGGCGACGCCTGGGCCTCGGGCAAGAAGTCCCGCCCCTTCAAGACCTACTTCCGCACCGCGACCACCGACATCATCCAGGGCCGCTTCGCCGCGCAGTACTACTACAAGGACGCGAAGAAGCGGAAGGTCTTCGTCATCGACGACAAGCAGACCTACGGCGCCGGACTCGCCAAGATCTTCGCCCAGGAGTTCAAGCGCCTCGGCGGCACGGTCGTCGGCACCGATCACCTCACCGTCAAGGAGACCGACTTCTCCGGCATCGCGGGCAAGGTCAGGTCCAGCGGCGCCGACTCGGTCTACTTCGGCGGCCAGTACCCCGAGGGCGGGCTGCTGTCCGACCAGGTCAAGCAGGCCGGCGCGCAGGTCCCCGTGATGGGCGGCGACGGCATCTACGACCCCGCCTTCATCAAGGCGTCCGGCACCAGCAACGACGGTGACCTCGCGACCTCCGTCGGCTACCCCGTCGAAGACCTCGCCTCCGCCAGGACGTTCGTCAAGAACTACGCGGCCCAGAACTACAAGGACCCGTACGGGGCGTACGGCGGCTACTCCTACGACGCCGCCTGGGCCATCATCCAGGCCGTCAAGGCCGTCGTCGCGGACAACGACGGCAAGCTCCCCGACGACGCCCGCGCCAAGATCACCGAGGCGCTGAACAAGGTCTCCTTCGACGGCGTCACCGGCAAGGTCTCCTTCGACCAATACGGCGACACCACCAACAAGCAGCTGACCGTCTACCAGGTGAAGAACGGCGCCTGGAAGGACGTCAAGAGCGAGACCTTCAAGGACTGACCCCGGGGCAACCCCCCGCCCACCAGCAACGCAACCGCGCGAGGGCGCACACCAGCGCCCTCGCGCGGCGTCATATCCGACACGCTCATCGGAGGCCCTGCGGTGCACGAACTGCCGCAAACGCTGGTCAACGGCCTGACCCTCGGCGCCCTCTACGGTCTGATCGCCATCGGGTACACCATGGTCTACGGCATCGTCCAGCTCATCAACTTCGCCCACGGCGAGATCTTCATGATCGGGGGCTTCGGCGCCCTCACCGTCTACCTCTGGCTGCCCAGCGGCACCGCGCTTGCCCTGGCCCTGCCGCTCATGCTCATCGGCGGCATCCTCGCCTCGGTCGCCATCGCCACGGCCGCCGAACGCTTCGCCTACCGGCCCCTGCGCGGCGGCCCCCGGCTGGCCCCCCTGATCACCGCGATCGGCCTGTCCATCGCCCTCCAGCAGGCCGTCTGGGCCTTCTACCCCGACGCCAAGAAGGCCCGCAGCTTCCCCCAGTTCGAGGGCAGCTCATTCGAGATCACGGGCAGCCTGCACATCCAGCGCGGCGACGCGTTCCTGCTCATAGCCGCCCCGCTGTGCATGCTCGCCCTGGGGCTGTTCGTCTCCAGGAGCCGGGCCGGGCGCGCCATGCAGGCCACCGCGCAGGACCCCGACACCGCCAAGCTGATGGGCATCAACACCGACCGCATCATCGTGATGGCCTTCGCCATCGGCGGCGCGTTCGCCGCCGTCGCCGCCCTCTCCCACGGCCTCAAGTACGGCCAGATCAACTTCGAGATGGGCTTCATCGCCGGACTCAAGGCCTTCACCGCCGCCGTCCTCGGCGGCATCGGCAACATCTACGGCGCCATGCTCGGCGGCGTCGTCCTCGGCATCGCCGAGGCCCTGGCCATCAAATACATCCAGGACATCCCCGGAATGGACCAACTCGGCGGCGGGGCCTGGAAGGACGTCTGGGCCTTCACCCTGCTCATCGTCGTCCTGCTCGTCAGGCCCCAGGGGCTGCTCGGCGAACGCGTAGCGGACCGGGCGTGAAGGGAGTGAACCGATGACCACCGACCTCGGGAAGACCGCAGGGAGCACCCCGGCCCCGCGCACCACCCCGCTCAGGGCGCTCACCGCGGCCGGCGGCCTCGCCGCCATGGCCTCCACCTTCCTCGCCTGGACCTGGACCTCCGACTTCCCCGGCGACCTCACCGTCTACGGCTACCCCGGCGGCCTCCAGGTCCTCACCCTCGTCCTCGGCCTGGCCACCCTGCTGTTCGCGCTCGCCGCCCTGGACGTCCGGGGCTTGCGCTGGCTCACCCCCGCCGGCTCCACCCGGGCCCTGCGGCTGCTGGCCCTCGGCACCTTCGCCACCACCTGGTTCACCCTCATCGCCATCGCCGTCGACCAAGGCGGCCTGGTCAACCTGGAACCGGGCGGCTGGGTCGCCGCCGTCGCCTCCGCCGCGCCCGTCGCCACCGCGTATCTGCTCACCGACGACACGCGGCCCGTCCGCCGCCCCCGGCAGCTCCCCTCCTGGGCCGACATCCTCATCATCGCGGCCGTCTTCACCCTCGGCCTCTACGTGGTCAACTACGGCATCCAGACCGACGAGGACAACCCCGAACCGTTCATCGGCTACCTCATCGCGCTCTGCTTCGCCACCACCGCGCTCCTCAAAGCCGGACTCATCACCCGGCTCAGCGGACTCACCAGCACCTACCGCTCCCTCACCCTGGTCGCGGCCCTGGTCACCGCGCTGGTCTTCCCCTTCACCCAGGACAAGGCCAGCTACACCGAACTCGGCGTCAACATCGCCATCTTCGCGACCGTCGCCCTCGGCCTGAACATCGTCGTCGGACTCGCCGGCCTCCTCGACCTCGGCTACGTCGCCTTCCTCGGCGTCGGCGCCTACACCGCCGCCCTGGTCTCCGGAACCGCCGCCTCCACCATCCACGTCACCTTCCCGTTCTGGGCCGCCATGCTCACCGGGGCCGCGGTCTCCCTCATCTTCGGCGTCGTCATCGGCGCCCCCACCCTGCGGCTGCGCGGCGACTACCTCGCCATCGTCACCCTCGGCTTCGGAGAGATCTTCCGCATCGCCGTCAGCAACCTCGACGGCACCTCGGGCCCCTCCGTCACCAACGGCCCCAACGGCGTCCCCAACATCCCGGCCCTGGAGATCTTCGGCTTCAACTTCGACGACGACCACAGCTTCGCCGGACTCACCCTCGACTCCAACAGCAACTACTACCTGCTGATGCTGCTCGTCACCGTCATCGTCGTCCTCATCTTCAGCCGGGCCGGGAACTCCCGCATCGGCCGCGCCTGGGTCGCCATCCGCGAGGACGAGACCGCCGCCACCGCCATGGGCATCAACGGCTTCCGCGTCAAACTCATCGCCTTCGCCCTCGGCGCCACCCTCGCCGGAGTCGCCGGCACCATCTGGGCCCACGTCCAGACCACCGTCGTCCCCGAGCAGTACGTCTTCGCCGGACCCGTCCCGCCCAACTCCACCTTCCTGCTCGCCGCCGTCATCCTCGGCGGCATGGGCACCATCGGCGGCCCCCTGCTGGGCGCGGCCCTGCTCTTCCTCATCCCCGAGAAGCTGGAATTCCTCCAGGACTACCAGCTCCTCGCCTTCGGCATCGCGCTCATCCTGCTGATGCGCTTCCGCCCCGAAGGGATCATCCCCAACCGGCGGCAGCAGCTCGAATACCACGAGACGGGACAGCTCGACGTGCCCGACCAGACCGCCCTCAGCGGCAGCGCCGTCGGCGTCACCAAGGCGGAGGCATGACAGACATGACCACGACCACCGTGGCGAAGGCCGCCCCCGTACTCACCGCGACCGGCGTCACCATGCGCTTCGGCGGACTCACCGCCGTACGCTCCGTCGACCTCGACGTCCACCCCGGGGAGATCGTCGGCCTCATCGGCCCCAACGGCGCGGGCAAGACCACCTTCTTCAACTGCCTCACCGGCCTCTACGTCCCCACCGAGGGCCGCGTCTCCTACCGGGGCACCGTCCTGCCGCCCAGACCTCATCTGGTCACCCAGGCCGGCATCGCCCGCACCTTCCAGAACATCCGCCTCTTCGCCAACATGACCGTCCTGGAAAACGTCCTGGTCGGCCGGCACACCCGCACCAAGGAAGGACTGTGGTCCGCCCTCCTGCGCGGCCCCGGCTTCAAACGCGCCGAAGCCGCCTCCACGGCACGGGCCATGGAACTCCTGGAGTTCACCGGCCTCGCCGCCAAGGCCGACCACCTCTCCCGCAACCTCCCCTACGGCGAACAGCGCAAGCTGGAGATCGCCCGCGCCCTGGCCAGCGACCCCGGACTGCTGCTCCTCGACGAGCCGACCGCGGGCATGAACCCCCAGGAGACCCGGGCCACCGAAGAACTCGTCTTCGCCATCCGCGACACGGGCACCGCCGTCCTCGTCATCGAGCACGACATGCGCTTCATCTTCCACCTGTGCGACCGGGTCGCCGTCCTCGTCCAGGGCGAGAAGCTGATCGAGGGCACCTCCGACGTCGTCCAGCGCGACGAACGCGTCATCGCCGCCTACCTCGGCACCCCCTTCGAGGGCGCGCCCGGCGCCGAGGAGGCCGCGGCGGTCGAGGCGGCCGAGGGCCACCACGTACGGACGGAGGACGGACAGTGACCGCACTGCTCGAGGTCGAGGACCTGAGGGTCGCCTACGGCAAGATCGAGGCCGTCAAGGGAATCTCGTTCAGCGTCGAGGCCGGCCAGGTCGTCACCCTCATCGGCACCAACGGCGCGGGCAAGACGACCACCCTGCGCACCCTCTCGGGCCTGCTCACCCCGCTCGGCGGCACCATCCGCTTCAACGGCAAGCCCCTGAGCGGCGTCCCCGCGCACAAGATCGTCGCCCTGGGCCTGGCCCACTCCCCCGAGGGACGCCGCATCTTCCCCCGGCTGACGATCGCCGAGAACCTGCAGCTCGGCGCGTTCCTCCGCAAGGACGCCGACGCGATCGCCGCCGACGTACGGAAGGTGTACGACCTCTTCCCCATCCTCGGCGAACGCCGCACCCAGGCGGCCGGCACCCTCTCCGGCGGCGAACAGCAGATGCTCGCCATGGGCCGCGCCCTGATGTCCCGCCCCAAGCTGCTGATGCTCGACGAACCCTCGATGGGCCTCTCGCCGATCATGATGCAGAAGATCATGCAGACCATCGCCGAACTGAAGGCACAGGGCACCACGATCCTGCTGGTCGAGCAGAACGCCCAGGCGGCGCTGTCCCTCGCCGATCACGGCCATGTGATGGAGATCGGCAAGATCGTGCTGTCCGGCACCGGGGATGCGCTGCTGCACGACGAGTCCGTGCGCAAGGCGTACCTCGGCGAGGACTGAACGGGGGTGAGGGGAGGCCCGCCCGGGCCTCCCCTCACCCCCTTGATCACTGTTCCTTGGGCTCCTTGGCCTTCTTCTCCGCGGCGTCCTCGATGACCGCCTCGGCCACCTGCTGCATCGACAGCCGCCGGTCCATCGACGTCTTCTGGATCCAGCGGAACGCGGCCGGCTCGGTCAGCCCGTACTGGGTCTGCAGAACGCTCTTGGCCCGGTCCACCAGCTTGCGGGTCTCCAGCCGCTGGGAGAGGTCGGCGACCTCCTGCTCCAGCGTCTTCAGCTCGGTGAAGCGGGAGACGGCCATCTCGATGGCGGGCACCACGTCGCTCTTGCTGAACGGCTTCACCAGGTACGCCATCGCCCCGGCGTCCCGGGCCCGGTCGACCAGTTCGCGCTGCGAGAACGCGGTCAGCATGAGGACGGGCGCGATGCGGTCGGCCGCGATGCGCTCGGCGGCGGAAATCCCGTCCAGGACGGGCATCTTCACGTCGAGGATCACGAGGTCGGGCCGGTGCTCCCGAGCGAGCGCGACGGCCGTCTCGCCGTCTCCCGCCTCACCGACGACGGAGTACCCCTCCTCTTCGAGCATCTCCTTGAGGTCGAGACGGATGAGGGCCTCGTCCTCGGCGATGACGACGCGGGTCGTCATCGGTGGGACGTGCGACTGCGCGTCGGGGGCGTCAGCGGTACTCACTGTGCTCCTCGGGTTCCTGACAGGTGGGGCACCCCGAGCCTACCTAGCTGCGGTAAGGTGGACGCGCAGCGGGTCGTTGGTGACCTTCGAACCGTTGGCCCCGGTAGCCCAATTGGCAGCAGGCAATGGATTCAAAACCCATACAGTGTCGGTTCGAGTCCGACCCGGGGCACTTTTCCTTCGATTCCAAGGTCACCGGAGAATTGGCCCCTCTCACTCGATGAAGTGAACAATTCTTCGAGCGGGCATATGGCTGCCACGCTACCGCCAGGCTCGCAATCGTGTACGACCTCGAAACGCGTCAGCGGGCCCTCGCTCTCGTCGCCCAAGGCCGAAGCCTGAACTCCGTAAGCAAACAGACGGGGATATCCCGTTACGCGCTTCGCGCATGGCGGATCCAGCTGGAGCCGACGTCCCGTACGACCGCTTGCCCCAGATGCGCGCCCGCACCACGGCCGCCGGAAGACATCGCCGCCTACGCCTATCTACTGGGGCTCTATCTCGGCGACGGATGCGTAAGCCACCTGCGAAAGGGCGTGTACTTCCTGCGCATCGCGTGTGCGGATGCCTGGCCAGGCCTCATCGATGCTTGCGAGAGCGCGATGCGCGCCGTGCGCCCTGACAACAGTGTCTGCCGCGTCCAGCGTCAGGGCTGCGTCATGGTGACCGGCTACAGCAAGCACTGGCCATGCCTGTTTCCCCAGCACGGGCCGGGCAAGAAGCACCAGCGGCCCATCGTCCTGGAAGCCTGGCAGCGGGAGATCGTCGTGTCCCATCCCTGGGAGTTCATCCGGGGGCTGGTGCACTCCGACGGCTGCCGGATCACCAACTGGACAACCAAGATCATCGCCGGGGAGACCAAGCGCTATGAGTATCCCCGGTACTTCTTCACCAACCGGTCCGACGACATCCGGAAGCTCTGCACCGGCACGCTCGACCGGGTCGGGGTCGCATGGCGGCAGACCAACGCGTGGAACATCTCCGTCGCCCGCCGCGCCTCCGTCGCGCTCATGGACGCCCACGTCGGGCCGAAGTACTGAGTGCGGCACTTCGGCCCCGGGGTGCGGGATCAGCGGAGGTCGTCGGCGCCGATGTGGTGGACGCGGACCAGGTTGGTGGAGCCGGAGACGCCGGGCGGGGAGCCTGCCGTGATGACGACGAGATCGCCCTTCTGGCAGCGGCCCAGGCGGAGGAGCTCCTCGTCGACCTGGGCGACCATCTCGTCCGTGGAGTCGACGGTCGGGCCGAGGAAGGTTTCGACGCCCCAGGTCAGGTTGAGCTGGGAGCGGGTGTTGGGGTCCGGGGTGAAGGCCAGCAGGGGGATCGGGGAGCGGTAGCGGGAGAGGCGGCGGACGGTGTCCCCGGACTGGGTGAAGGCGACCAGGAACTTGGCGCCGAGGAAGTCGCCCATTTCGGCCGCCGCGCGGGCGACCGCGCCGCCCTGGGTGCGGGGCTTGTTGCGCTCGGTGAGCGGGGGGAGCCCCTTGGCGAGGATGTCCTCCTCGGCGGCGGTGACGATGCGGCCCATGGTCCGGACCGTGGCGATCGGGTATTTGCCGACGCTGGTCTCGCCGGAGAGCATCACCGCGTCCGTGCCGTCGATGACGGCGTTGGCGACGTCGGAGGCCTCCGCGCGGGTGGGGCGGGAGTTGTCGATCATCGAGTCGAGCATCTGCGTCGCGACGATCACCGGCTTCGCGTTCCGCTTCGCCAGCTTGATCGCGCGCTTCTGGACGATCGGCACCTGCTCCAGCGGCATTTCGACGCCGAGGTCGCCGCGGGCGACCATGATGCCGTCGAAGGCGTCGACGATCTTCTCCAGGTTCTCGACCGCCTGCGGCTTCTCGATCTTGGCGATGACGGGGAGCCGGCAGTCCTCCTCCTGCATCACCCGGTGCACGTCCACGACGTCGTCCCCGTTGCGGACGAAGGACAGGGCGATGATGTCGGCCCCGGTGCGCAGCGCCCAGCGCAGGTCCTCGATGTCCTTCTTGGAGAGGGCGGGGACGGAGACGGCCACGCCGGGCAGGTTGAGGCCCTTGTGGTCGGAGATCATCCCGCCTTCGATGACGATCGTGTGCACGCGCGGTCCGTCGACGTCGACGACCTCGAGGGTGACGCGGCCGTCGTCGACGAGGATGCGCTCACCCTTGCTGACGTCGTTGGCCAGCCCCTCGTAGGTGGTGCCGCAGCGAAAGCGGTCGCCTTCGATCGGCTCGACGGTGATGGTGAACTCGTCTCCGCGTTCAAGGAGTACGGGCCCCTCGTGGAAGCGGCCGAGCCGAATCTTCGGGCCTTGAAGGTCGGCGAGGATGCCGACGCTGCGACCGGTTTCCAGCGAGGCCTTGCGGACTCGCCGGTAACGCTCCTCGTGCTCGGCATAGGTGCCGTGGCTGAGGTTGAAGCGGGCCACGTCCATTCCGGCTTCGACGAGCGCCTTGATCTGCTCGTACGAGTCGGTCGCGGGTCCCAAAGTACAGACGATTTTTGCTCGGCGCATGCAGCCGAGCCTATGACTTACTCGCGGGTAAAGAACCGGAAAGTGGACACTCCCCCATGGCCTTTGCGTGGCGGGTTATCGACAACTAATGAAACGTGCGCGGGGGTGCTCCGATGAGCGATTCGGGGCCGGCGCACGGCCACCCTGTGCCGGGCGCTCGGCGTGCTCTGATCGCAACCTTTCGGGGGTGTCGCGGGCGGGTGCGGCTGCGCCAGAATCTACGCGCGTTGTGCTCATTTCGCAGGTATCCCAGGGGAGTTCAGCCATGCCGCTCGACCGTCGGACGTTTCTGGGCCGCACCGCGGCCACCAGCGCGGCGGCCGCGCTCGCCTCGGGCGCGGCCGCCGCTCCGGCCGAGGCGCGGGGCCACGGGCACGGGCGCGGGCGCGGGCGCGGACGTGAGCGGTACGAGTTCACCGTCATGGGCACCACCGATCTGCACGGCAACGTCTTCAACTGGGACTACTTCACGGACGCCGAGTTCGACGACGCGGTGCACAACGATGTCGGGCTCGCCAAGATCTCCACCCTGGTCGAGCAGGTCCGCCGGGAGAAGGGGCGGCGCAATACGCTGCTGATCGACGCGGGCGACACCATCCAGGGCACCCAGCTGTCGTACTACTACGCCAAGGTCGACCCGATCACCGGCGAGGGCGGCCCGGTGCATCCGATGGCGCAGGCGATGAACCTCATCGGCTACGACGCGGCGGCGCTCGGCAACCATGAGTTCAACTACGGCATCCCGGTGCTGCGGAAGTTCGAGGAGCAGTGCGACTTCCCGCTGCTGGGGGCGAACGCGCTGGACGCCACGTCGCTGCGGCCCGCCTTCCCGCCGTACTGGATGACCCGGCTGCGTACGCCCTGCGGCCGTGGGGTGAAGGTGGCGGTGCTGGGGCTGACGAACCCGGGGATCGCGATCTGGGACAAGGCGCATGTGCGGGGCAAGATGACGTTCCCGGGTCTGGAGGAGCAGGCGGCGAAGTGGGTGCCGCGGCTGCGTTCGATGGGCGCGGACGTGGTGCTCGTCTCGGCGCATTCGGGTACCAGTGGGACGTCGAGTTACGGCGATCAGCTGCCGTACGTGGAGAACGCGGCGGCGCTGGTGGCCGAGCGGGTGGCGGGTATCGACGCGATCCTGGTCGGGCACGCGCATGTGGAGATCGCCGAGCGCCGGGTGGTGAACAAGGAGACGGGCCGGGAGGTCGTGCTGTCCGAACCGCTCAAGTGGGGGCAGCGGCTGACGTGCTTCGACATCGGGGTGGAGTGGGCGCGGGGCCGCTGGCAGGTGGAGTCGGTGTCGGCGAAGGTGCTGAACTCCGCCTCGGTGGCGGAGGACCCGCGGCTGGTGGAGCTGCTGGGCGATGAGCACAGACGAGTCGTCGGGTACGTCAATCAGGTCATCGGCACCTCCACGGCGGCGATGACGGCCACGGAGGCGCCGTACAAGGACGCGCCGATCATCGACTTCATCAATCACGTGCAGCAGGAAGCCGTGAAGGCGGCGCTGGCGGGCACGGAGCACGCGGGGCTGCCGGTGCTGTCGCAGGCGTCGTGTTTCTCGCGCACGGCGCGGATCCCGGCCGGGGAGGTCACGATCCGGCAGGTGGCGGGGTTGTATCCGTTCGAGAACACGCTGGAGGCACGGGTGCTGACGGGCGCCCAGGTCAAGGACTATCTGGAGTTCTCGGCGCGGTATTACGCGCGGACCCCGGCGGGCGGCGATGTGGATCCGTCGAAGCTGACGAACGCCGACGACATCCCCGACTACAACTACGACGCGGTCAGCGGTCTGAGTTACGAGATCGACATCGCGAAGCCGGTGGGTTCGCGGATCGCCGCGCTGCGCTTCGACGGCAAGCCGGTCGAGGAGTCGGCGCGGTTCGTGCTGGCGGTGAACAACTACCGGGCGAGCGGCGGGGGCAACTTCCCGCATGTGGCCGCCGCCCAGCAGGTGTGGGCCAACTCGGAGGAGATCCGTAACACGATCATCGCGTGGGTGAAGGCGAACGGGACGATCGACGGGGCCGGGTTCGCGTCGGTGGACTGGAGGCTGACGCGCGACGGCACGCCGGTGTTCTGAGCAACGGCCGGCGCGGAGGTCAGGTCCGGGTGCGGGTCAGGCCGCTGCGCTGGTCGGGCAGGTACATGCGGCCGCTGCCCCGGGCGACCGGCGCCGACGGGGCGGCGGGCCGCTGCGGGGCGGCGGCGCCGGGCCGGGAGGGCTGGAGGCCGAAGGTGGTGAAGGCGGTGCGGGGCGGCAGGGGGTAGACCGGCGTGTCCGTGAGCGAGTTGAGGATGACGGCGGAGCGCCAGGCGGCGAGTCCGAGGTCGGGGGTGCCGACGCCGTGGGTGTGCCGCTCGGCGTTCTGGACGTGCACGGAGCCGGTGACGAGGGGGTCGAGGACCAGCCGGTGCTGGTCGTCGACGCGGGGCCGCTCGGAGGAGTCGCGCCGGATGTACGGGTCGAGGGCGGCGAGCAGGGTGTCGACGCGGCGCTCGCGGTAGCCGGTGGCGAGGACGACGGCCTCGGTGGTGTGGCGGGTGCGGGTGCCCTGCTGTTCGTGCTCCAGGTGGAGTTCGAGCCGGGCGGCGGCGATGCGGCCGGCGGTGCGGACGGTGACGCCGGGGGTGAGGACGGCGCCCGGCCAGCCGCCGCCCTGCTGGGCGCGGCGGTACAGCTCGTGGTGGATGGCGGTGATGGTCTCCTGCGCGATGCCCTTGTAGAGCTGCCACTGTCCGGGGAGGAGCTGGTCGCGGACGGCCTCGGGGAGGGCGTGGAAGTAGCGGGCGTAGTCGGGGCTGAACTGTTCCAGGCCGAGCTTGCTGTACTCCATGGGGGCGAAGGACGGCGTACGGGCGAGCCAGTGCAGCCCTTCGGCGCCGAGCGGCCGGTTGCGCAGCAGGTCGAGGAAGACCTCGGCGCCGGACTGGCCGGAGCCGACGACGGTGATGTGGCCGGTGTTCAGCAGCCGTTCGCGGTGTTCGAGGTAGTCGGCGGCGTGCAGGACGGGGACGTTGGGGGCGTCGGCGAGGGGGCGCAGGGGTTCGGGGACGTGGGGTTCGGTGCCGACGCCGAGGACGAGGTGGCGGGCGTGGGCACGGCAGGGTGACACGGCTTCGCCGTCGGGTCCGAGCCGGCTGATGTCGATTTCGAACAGTTCGTGGTCGTGGTCCCAGCGGACGGCGTCGATCCGGTGGCCGAAGTGGAGGCCGGGGAGTTGTTCGCTGACCCAGCGGCAGTAGGCGTCGTATTCGGTGCGCTCGATGTGGAAGCGCTCGGCGACGTAGAAGGGGAAGAGCCGTTCGCGGGCCTTGAGGTAGCTGAGGAAGCTCCAGGGGCTGGCGGGGTCGGCGAGGGTGACGAGGTCGGCGAGGAAGGGGACCTGGACGGTGGCGCCGTCGATGAGGAGGCCGGGGTGCCAGTGGAAGGCGGGCCGCTGTTCGTAGAAGGCGGTGCGCAGGGTGGGGACGCCGTGGGCGAGCGCGGCGAGGGAGAGGTTGAACGGGCCGATGCCGATGCCCGCGAGGTCCAGGGGCTGTTCCGGTGTGGTGGGGCCGGGTTCGGCGGCGGACGGTCGCGTGGGGGGCTGTGCGGTGCTCATGGGGTGGTGTTGCCTTCCACGAGGTCGAGCAGCCGGCGCAGATCGCCGGGCTGGATGTGCGGGTTGAGGAGGGTGGCCTTGAGCCACAGCCCCTCGGGGGTGGCCGCGCGGCCGAGGACGGCGGTGCCGCGGTGCAGGAGGCGGCGGCGCAGCGCGGCGACGGCGGCCGGTCGGGCTCCCGTGGGGCGGAAGAGGACGGTGGAGAGAGTGGGGCGGGCGTACAGCTCCAGGGCGGGGCGGGCCTGGATGAGGTCGGCGAGGGCTCCGGCGTGTGCGCAGACCCGGTCGACGAGGTCGCCGAGGCCGTGGCGGCCGAGGGCGCGCAGGGTGACGGCGATTTTGAGGATGTCGGCGCGGCGGGTGGTGCGCAGGGAGCGGCCGAGCAGGTCGGGGAGTCCGGCGTCGGTGTCGTCGTCGGCGTTGAGGTAGTCGGCGCGGTGGTTCAGGGGGGCGAGGGCGGTGGTGTCGGGTACGGAGAGCAGTCCGGCGGCGGCCGGTTGCCAGCCGAGTTTGTGCAGGTCGAGGGCGACGGTGTGGGCGCGGTCGAGTCCGTCGAGCCGCTTGGTGAGGGTGTCGCTGAACAGGAGCGGTCCGCCGTAGGCGGCGTCGATGTGGAGGGTCGCTCCGTGGTCGTCGCAGAGGTCGGCGAGGTGTGGGAGGGGGTCGATGGCGCCGGTGTCGGTGGTGCCCGCGGTGGCGATGAGGAGGGTGGGGTGGTCGTGATATTTGCTGAGCGTGTCGTGGACCCGGGCCGGGTCGAGGACGCCGGTGGGGGTGGGGAGGGTGTGGGGTGGCCGCAGGCCGAGCAGCCAGGCGGCGCGGTGGACGCTGTGGTGGGCGTTGGCGCCGCAGATGACGCGGAGGGGTGCGCCGTGGGCGGCTTCGCGGGCGAGCAGCAGGGCGAGCTGGTTGGATTCGGTGCCGCCGGTGGTGACGAGGGCGTCGGGGGCGGGGCCGTGCGGGTGGACCAGCTCGGCGAGGGCGCGGCAGGTCAGCGCCTCCAGCTCGGCGGCGGCGGGGGCCTGGTCCCAGGAGTCGAGGGAGGGGTTGAGCGCGGAGACGGCGAGGTCGGCGGCGGCCGCGACGGCGAGCGGCGGGCAGTGCAGATGGGCGGCGCAGTGCGGGTCGGCCGGGTCGGCGGCTCCCTCGGTGAGGGCGGTCACGAGGGTGCGCAGCGCGTGGTGCGGTCCTTCCCCGTGGTCGGGGATGGCGGGCCGGGCCGCGTGGTGTACGCGGTGGGCGACGGCGCCTGGTCCGCCGGCGGGGAGGGGTCCGCCGCGGTCGGCGGCGCCGTGGGCGAGGGCGTCGAGGACGGTGTCGAGCATCGGGCGAAGCGCGCCTGGTCCCTCGCTCCCCCCGGCGAGGAGGCGGGCGGTGCCGGAAGCGGGCATGGGGGGTGCCCCTAGGAGGTGTCTGGTTTCGGGCAGCTGGGTGCGGCTCGGACGGATGTCGGAGCTGCCTCAAGCTACTTCGCCCGCAAGCGGTTCGGCCGGGGTCGGCCCGAAGTGCACCCGTTCGTGGTACGGGCCGGTGGTGTGGGTTGATCGACGATGGGGTCGGGTGGCCGTCTCAGCGGGAGGTCCGGCGTTGCCGCCGGGGAGGGGTGTCCGGGTTGGTGAGGGCGGGGTGGTGGTAGGGGCGGGCGGGGGTGCGGGAGCGGTAGACGACGTAGGGCCGGGCGAGGTAGCCGAGGGGGGCGGTGAAGGCGTGGACGAGGCGGCTGAACGGCCAGAGGGCGAACAGGGCCATGGCGAGCAGGGCGTGGATCCGGTAGACGAGGGGCGCGCCGGTCATGGCGGGCACGTCGGGGTCGAGGGTGAACAGGCTGCGGAACCACAGGGAGACGCCTTGCCGGTAGTCGTAGGCGTGGGGGCCCGCGCCGGTGGCGGTGGCGGTGAGTCCGGCGAGCAGGACGGTGGCGAGCAGCGGGTACACGGCGCGGTCGCTGCGGCTGGTGGCGGCGCGTACGGCGGGGACGCGCAGCCGCCGGTACAGCAGGATGCCCAGGCCGGTGGCGGTGGCGAGGCCCGCGGTGCCGCCGACGAGGAGGGCGTTGGCCCGGTAGAGGCTTTCGCTGACGTGGAGTCGTTCGGTGAGGGTTTCGGGGACGATCAGCCCGACGACGTGTCCGGCGATCACGAACAGCAGCCCGTAGTGGAAGAGGGGGCCGCCGATGCTGAGCAGGCGGTGTTCGTGCAGCTGGCTGGAGCGGGTGGTGAAGCCGAAGCGGTCGTAGTGGTAGCGCCAGGCGGTGCCCACGGTGAAGAGGGCGAGGGCGAGGTAGGGCAGCACGCCCCACAGGGCGATGTGCAGGTGGTTCATCGGCCGCTTCCTTCCGCGACGGGGTTCGTGCCGAAGGGCATCAGTCCCACGGTTTCGGTGGGTGGTCCGCCGCGGGCGAGGGCGAGGGCCGCCGCGCGGTCGGCGGGTGAGGGGCCGGGGAGGGTGTCGCAGACGGCGCGCAGGATGTCGGCGTAGGGGCCGCCGTGGTCGGTGAGGGCGAGCCGCAGGAGTTCGAGGGCGGCGCGGTGGTCGCCGAGGAGCCGGTGGCCGGGGGCGGGGCAGCGGGCGGCGAACTCCAGCATCAGGGGCAGGTGGTCGGGGAGTTCGTCCTCGGGGGGTTCCCAGCCGTGGGCGCGGTAGCGGGCCTTGAGGCCGGCGAGGGTGCCGCCGCGGCGGCGGGTGTCGCCGTCGGTGTAGTAGGTGAGGTGGAGGGTGCGGCGGCGGCTGCGGTCGAAGGTGGTGACGTACGCGGCGGCCAGGTCGAGCACCGGGACGCGGTCGACGGCGGCGCAGAACCGGAGCAGGGGTGCGGCGGCGGGGGCGGCGAGTTCGGTGAGGGAGTCCCGTACGAGGGTGTGGCGGGCGGGCCAGTCGGGGCCGGGGTAGCCGAGGAGGAGGGCGGCGGCCTGGTGGATCGCGGGGGTGGCGGCGTTCACCGGGTGTCCTCGTTCCGCTTCGGGAACAGTCCGGCGGGGCGTCCGCGGCCGTTCCAGTTCAGGAGGTTGACCCGGCCGGCGAGACCGGTTCCGGCACCGGCGGGTTCGGGTGCCGGGGGTGCGTGGAAGGCGTCGGCGGCGTCGTGCGGCATCATGCCGGGCAGCCCGTCGCCGTCGAGGCTGCAGGTGTCGGTGAGGTCGCCGCCGCCGGGTCCCGCGGTGTAGCTGGTGGGGATGACGTACCGCTCCTCGTATTTGGCGAGGGCCAGCAGCCGGTACATGGCCTCGATGCCGTTTTGGTCCAGGCCGACGGCCTCGGCGATGGCGGGGTCGCGGTCCTCGCCGAGGTTGACGCGCCGCATGTGGCTGCGCATGGCGGCGAGCCGGCACAGGGCGGCTTCGACGGGTGCGGGGTCGCCCGCGGTGAAGAGTTCGGCGAGGTATTCCAGCGGGATGCGGAGGCTGTCGATGGCGCCGAAGAGGTTGACGGGGTCCTCGCCGTCGTGGCCGGTGGCGGTGAGCGCGTCGACGACCGGGGACAGCGGCGGGACATACCAGACCATGGGCATGGTGCGGTATTCGGGGTGCAGGGGCAGGGCGACGCGGTAGCGGCTGATGAGGGCGTGCACCGGGGAGCGGCGGGCGGCCTCGATCCAGTCGTTCGGGATGCCGGAGTCGGCGGCGGCGCGGGCGACGGCGGGGTCGTGGGGGTCGAGGAAGCAGCGGAGCTGGGCCTCGTAGAGGTCCTTCTCGTCGGGGGTGGCGGCGGCCTCGCCGACCTTGTCGGGGTCGTAGAGGATGACGCCGAGGTAGCGCAGCCGTCCCACGCAGGTCTCGGAGCACACGGTGGGTTCTCCGGCCTCGATGCGCGGGTAGCACAGGGTGCACTTCTCGGCCTTGCCGGTGCGGTGGTTGAAGTAGACCTTCTTGTACGGGCAGCCGCTGACGCACATGCGCCAGCCGCGGCAGCGGTCCTGGTCGACCAGGACGATGCCGTCCTCGATCCGCTTGTACAGGGCGCCGGAGGGGCAGACGGCGACGCAGGAGGGGTTGAGGCAGTGTTCGCAGATGCGCGGCAGGTAGAACATGAACGCCTGCTCGTACTCCAGCCGGACCTTGTCGCTCATCTTCGCCAGGACCGGGTCGCCGGCGAGGTGTTCGGGGCCGCCGCCGAGGTCGTCGTCCCAGTTGGGGCCCCAGGTGATGTCGGTGGGGCGGCCGTCGATGAGGGAGCGGGGCGGGGCGGTGGGCACGTCGTCGCCGAGCGGGGCGGTGGTGAGGGTGTCGTAGTCGTAGGTCCAGGGCTGGTAGTAGTCGTCGAGGCCGGGCAGTTCGGGGTTGGCGAACAGCCGGGCGAGGCGGCGGGCGCGGCCGCCGGTGCGGGGCACGAGGTTGCCGTTCTTGAGCCGCCAGCCGCCCTTCCAGGTGTCCTGGTCCTCGTAGCCGCGGGGGTAGCCCTGGCCGGGGCGGGTCTCGACGTTGTTGAACCAGACGTATTCGGTGCCGGAGCGGTTGGTCCAGGTCTGTTTGCAGGTGACCGAGCAGGTGTGGCAGCCGATGCACTTGTCGAGGTTCATGACCATGGCGACCTGGGCCATCACCCGGGGGCTGCGCGGCGGTCGGCGCGGCATGTCAGTACTCCACGTTCTGGGAGCGGCGCCGGATGACGGTGACCGCGTCCCGCTGGTTGCCGGTGGGGCCGTAGTAGTTGGGGGCGAAGCAGAGCTGGGCGTAGCCGCCGATGAGGTGGGTGGGTTTGATGAGGAGTTTGGTGAGGGCGTTGTGGACGCCGCCGCGGCGGCCGGTGGCCTCGGATTTGGGCACGTTCACCAGCCGTTCCTGTACGTGGTACATGAAGACGGTGCCGGTGGGCATGCGGTGGGAGACCACGGCCCGGGCGACGACGACGCCGTTGGCGTTGACGGCCTCGATCCAGTCGTTGTCGGATACGCCGATGGCCTGGGCGTCGGGGACGCTGAGCCAGATGACGGGGCCGCCGCGGGCCAGGGTCTGCATGATGAGGTTTTCCTGGTACTCGGAGTGGATGGACCACTTGGAGTGCGGGGTGACGTAGCGGACGGTGACGGCGCGTCCGGTGTCGTCGCCCGCGCCGGGTCCCCCGGGCGGGGCCTCGCCGAGGGCGGCGAGGTCCAGGGGCGGCCGGTAGACGGGGAGTTGTTCGCCGAGTTCGGCGATCCAGGCGTGGTCGAGGTAGAAGTGCTGGCGGCCGGTGAGGGTGTGCCAGGGCTTGCGGTGTTCGGTGTTGATGGTGAACGGGGCGTAGCGGCGGTCGGGGGCCTCCTTGCCGGACCATTCGAAGCTGGCGCCGACCTGGACGGGCCGGGCCTGGGTGTCGGAGAACACCACGCGGCGTTCGGCGACGGATGCGCCCAGTTCGGTGAGGCCGGAGCCGGGTCCGCAGCGCTCGGCGAGCCGGGCGAAGCCTTCGGCGGCGAGGCGCCCGTTGGTGGTGCCGGACAGGGCGAGGATGGCTTCGCACATCTTGGCGTCGGTGTCGAGCAGGGGCCTGCCCTCGGCGGCGCCCCGGGTGGCGGCGCCGCAGCGGTCGGCGAGCCAGGCGGCTTCCGGCCCTGGGTGCACGGTGACGCCCTTGACCTGCATGCCGTGCCGCTGGGGCAGGGGGCCGAGGGCGGCGAGGCGGTCGGCGACGGCGGTGTAGTCGCGTTCCACGAGGGTGACGTTCGGCAGGTTGACGCCCGGCGCGGCCGGGGTGTGGCCGTCGCGCCAGTCCGGTACGGTCCCGCCGGGCTGGGCGGTCTCGCCGGGGGTGTCGTGCATGAGGGCGGTGGCGACCAGGTCGTGGGCCGTCTCCAGCCGTCCGGCGGCGAGTTCGCTGAGCTTGCGGGCGAGGCCGTGGAAGATGTCGAAGTCGGTGCGGGCCTGCCAGGGCGGGTTGATGGCCGGGGTGAAGGCGTGCACGTAGGGGTGCATGTCGGTGCTGGACAGGTCGTGTTTCTCATACCAGGTGGCGGCAGGGAGGACGAGGTCGGCGAAGAGGGTGGTGGAGGTCATCCGGAAGTCCAGCGCGAGCAGCAGGTCGAGCTTGCCGCGGGGCGCCTCGTCCTGCCAGGTGACGTCGGCGGGGCGGTGGCCGGGCGGGGTCTCCTCGGCGGTGGCGTTGTCCTGGGCGCCGAGGAGGTGGCGCAGGAAGTATTCGTTGCCCTTGGCGGAGGAGCCGATGAGGTTGGCGCGCCACACGGTGAGGACGCGGGGCCAGTTCTCGGGCGCGTCGGGGTTCTCGCAGGCGAAGTCCAGTTCTCCCGCGGCGAGTTGTTCGGCGACCCACTCCCCCGCCGAGCGTCCGCTCTCCTTCACCCGGCGGCCCAGGTCCAGGGGGTTGGCGGCGAAGGTGGGGTACGAGGGCATCCAGCCCAGCCGCATGGACTGGGCGACCAGGTCGGCGGTGTGGCGGCCGGTGAACAGCCCCTGGCCGGTGGGCGAGGCGAGCGCGTCGGCGCCGTAGCGTTCGTAGCGCCACTGGCCGGTGTGCAGGTACCAGTACGGGGTGCCCGCCATCTGCCGGGAGGGGCGGTGCCAGTCGGCGGCGGTGGCCAGCTGCTGCCAGCCGGTGTACGGGCGCACCTTCTCCTGGCCCACGTAGTGGGCCCAGCCGCCGCCGTTGACGCCCTGGCAGCCGGTGAGCAGCAGCAGGGTGAGGAAGGAGCGGTAGATGGTGTCGGAGTGGAACCAGTGGTTGGTGCCGGCGCCCATCACGATCATGCAGCGGCCGCGGGTCTTCTCGGCGGTGCCCGCGAACTCCCGGGCCGCGCGGATCACGGCCGCGGCCGGTACGGAGGTGAGGGCCTCCTGCCAGGCGGGGGTGCAGGGCACGGTGGCGTCGTCGTAGCCGGTGGGCCACTGGCCGGTCAGGCCGGGGCGGCCCACCGCGTACTGGGCCAGGAGCAGGTCGTAGACGGTGGTGACCAGTCGTCCGCCGATCCGGCGCGCGGGCACGGCGTGCCGGACGGTGGCGCCGGGTTCGTCGAAGCGGGGCAGTTCGACCTCGATGGTCTCGGCGCCGGGCGTCCGGTGGAGGGTGAGCCGTGGGGTGATGCCCTCCAGATCGAGGTTCCAGCGGCCCTCGCCGCCCTTGCTCCAGCGGTCGCCCAGGGTGCCGTTCGGGACGACGGGCCGGTCGGTTTCCGCGTCGCACAGCACCGGCATCCAGCGCCGGGCCTCATCCTCGGCATGGGCGCCCAGGCCCGGTTCGACGTCCTCCAGGGCGGCGGCGGTGAGGAAGGCGCCGGGGGTGCGGCGCCCGTTCCGCTCGGTCAGTTCCACCAGGAACGGCAGGTCGGTGAAGCGCCGTACGTAGTCGGTGAAGTAGGGGACCTCGCGGTCGACGAAGCACTCCTTGAGGATGACGTGGCCCATCGCCATGGCGACCGCGCCGTCGGTGCCGGGGTGGGGGTGGAGCCATTCGTCGGCGAACTTGGTGGCGTCCGCGTAGTCCGGGGAGACCACCACCACCTTCTGTCCCCGGTAGCGGGCCTCGGCCATCCAGTGGGCGTCGGGGGTGCGGGTGACCGGCACGTTCGATCCCCACAGCATCAGATACGCCGCGTCCCACCAGTCCCCCGACTCGGGTACGTCGGTCTGGTCGCCGAAGACCTGCGGGGAGGCGATCGGCAGATCCGCGTACCAGTCGTAGAACGAGATCATGGGCGCGCCGATCAGCGACATGAAGCGGGCGCCGACGGCGTGGGAGGCCATGGACATGGCGGGGATGGGGGAGAAACCGGCGATCCGGTCCGGGCCGTGGGCGCCGAGGGTGTGGACGTGGGCGGCGGCCGCGATCTCCAGGGCCTCGTCCCAGCCGATCCGCACCAGCCCGCCCTTGCCCCGGGCGGACTGGTAGCGGCGCCGCTTGTCCGGGTCGCCGGTGATCTCGGCCCAGGCGGCGACGGGGTCGCCGAGCCGGTCCCGGGCCTCCCGGTACAGCTCGGCCAGCACCCCGCGGATCAGGGGGTAACGCACCCGGGTGGGCGAGTAGGTGTACCAGGAGAAGGAGGCACCGCGCGGGCAGCCGCGCGGTTCGTATTCGGGCCGGTCCGGTCCGACGGAGGGGTAGTCGGTCTGCTGGGTCTCCCAGGTGATGAGCCCGTCCTTGACGTAGACCTTCCAGGAGCAGGACCCGGTGCAGTTGACGCCGTGGGTGGAGCGCACCACCTTGTCGTGCGCCCAGCGTTCGCGGTACGGGGAGTCCTCGACGGTCTGGTCGGTCCGGTAGACGGCCCGCAGGTCGGGGGTGGTCGGGACGCGGCGGAGGGAGGCTCCGGCGGTGAGCAGTCGTTCCGTCACCGCGGAGGCGAGGGTCCCGTTCTGGCTGTCTGCGGTGCGGCGCGCCACGGTCCACTCCTTCGGCGGTGGCTCCGCGCCGGGTGTGCCGGCCGGGGCCCTGGATGGATGTCGCGCGACAGCATCACTCGGGATTCGGCCATAAAGCCGCAGGTCTTTCGGCCATTTAGCATCACCTAGGGTGGTTTTTCCTTGTGGTTTGCCTTTTCTCTAACGGACATGGGTCAACCGGGAATATGACGGTGGACCAGTCCGGCCACGGACAGCGACCACACCCCCAGCGCCACCCAGGCCCCCAGGTGCCCGAGGAGCACCAGGGGGCGCAGGGCTTCGGCCTTGCCGAGGGCGGTCGTGGACATCGCGTACATGCCGGTGGGGAAGACGATCGTCCACCAGGTGGGTTCGTACGTCAGCGGTATGCGGTGCCACAGATGCCGCCAGGCCCCGGCGGCCAGCAGCGGTGGCACCAGACAGGTGGCCCAGAGCCACAGGGCGAGGAGGATGTCGCGGGCCAGTGCGGGGCCCAGGGCGGCGTCGAGCCCCGGGTGGGCGAGGCGGGCGCCGGCCAGGAGGCTGATGGCGCAGGCCCCCATGGAGATCCAGTAGGGCGGTGACAGCTCCCTCGGCGGGATGCCGAACTGCAGCAGCCTGCGGGCCACCAGGGTGGCCACCGCCGCGTACAGCAGCAGCCCGGCCGCCCAGGCGATCGCCGTGCCCGGCAGGCCGCGGCCGGGCGCCGGTCCGGCCACCGCCAGCACCGCGGACTGGACGCCCACCACGCACAGGAACCAGGTGCCCTCGGCCCGCCGCACCGCGCCGCCCGCGCCGTCCGCGCCGATCCGGCGCACCACGCGCGCCGCGCACCCCAGCAGGACGGCGCAGGCGGGGACGGCGACCAGGGTCAGGGCCGCCGCGGCCGCCCGCCACGGCCCGGGCGCCAGCCGGGCGGCGAGCACATCGGAGCCCGCGACGAAGGTGAAGAAGCCGAACACCCGTCCCGTGTCACCCAGATCGGCGGCCACCTCCCGCGGATAGCGCGCCACGCGCCACACCAGCCCCGCCAGCAGCCCGGCGTACAGCGCCACGGCCACCGCCAGCAGTGCGCCCGATATGCGTGGCGCGCCCGCCGCCGCGAGTCCCTGGGACACGATCCCGGTCGCCATCACGGGGGCGAAGGCAGCGGGTGGCAGGTTACGGGCTGTCGCCCCGTTCGTCGTCCGCGTCACGGCAGCAGGCTGCCATGGGCCGCGGTTCCGCAGATTTCTCCTTAAGCGGAGTTGGTTCGAGTTGGTTAATGGTGACCCATGTGTTGGTCTGTGCTTGACCTAACGCGGCTCTTCCCCCGGCTCGACCGGTCGCGGCCGGGGGGAAGGGTGGGGCCGTTGAGGCGTGAAGTATCTCTACGAACAGGTGTCTCCCCCCGGCCGGGCACGGTCCGCGGTGGCTACTTGTCCTGTTTCTGCCGCACCAGCAGGGCGCGGCGCAGGTCGTCGAGCTGGTCTTCGAGGCGGCGGCGCAGGGCGGGGAGGAGGTCGGGGGCGGCCAGGCATTCCTCGCCGAGCCGCAGGGTCGTCGCGTCCACCGTCGTCGGGAAGCCGGAGCGGGCGATGGCGTCGGCGATGGCGGGTCCGCGCCGGGCGGCGGTGGTGGCGGCGTCGGTGAAGTAGCGCGGTACGTAGCCGGTGAGCACGTCGTGGTGTTCGGGCTGCCAGAAGCCGGTGGCGGTCGCGGTGACCAGGTAATTGGAGAGTGGGGTAAGCGCGGCGGTCTCGCCGAACAGGGCCTCCCAGGCGGCCTGTTTGGCGTCCGGGTCGGGAAGCGCGGCGCGGCAGCGGGCGGCGCCCTCCTGTCCGGTGGCGCTGGAGTCGCGGGCGAGTTCGGCGTCGATGTCGGCGGGGCCGGCGGCGCCGAGGACGGCGAGCCGGCCGAGGATCTGCCAGCGCAGTTCGGGGTCGAGGGCGGGGCCGCCGGGGACGGTGTCGCCGTCGAGCCAGTCGCTCAGCTCGGCGGGGACGGTGGCGCTGGCGATGTGGACGCGTACGGCGGAAAGCCGCAGCCCGGGCCCGGAGCCGTCCTCGGTGCGGCGCAGCAGGTCGCGGCAGGTGGCGGCGATGGTGTTGAGGGCGGCGGGGCGCTGGTCCGCCGGCAGGTAGCGGTCGGCGATCTGGAGGCGGGCGAAGGCGAGGACGCCCTGGACGATCGCTATGTCGGTCTCGTGCGGGAGGTGGGCGCGGACGGCGTCGAGGTAGTCGGCCGCCGGGAGGTCGCCGTCGCGCACCATGTCGCGGGCGGCGTTCCAGAGGGTGGCGCGGCTGACGGCGTCGGGGAGGCCGGAGAGGGCACGGACGGCGGCCTCCCAGGAGCCGGGGTCGAGGCGGACCTTGGCGTAGGTCAGGTCGCCGTCGTTGAGGAGGAGCAGATCGGGGCGGGGGCCGGAGAAGGAGAGGTGGGCGGCGGAGTCGGCGCCGTCGAGTTCGACCTCGACGCGGTCGCGCAGCACGAGCTGGTGCGGGGCGGCGGGTGCGTGGTCGTAGAGGCCGATGGCGAGGCGGTGCGGGCGCCGGGGGGCGGGGTGCGGTCCGTCGTGGCCGCCGCCGTCGTGACGGATCTCGGCGCTCCACCGGTCGCCGTGCGTGGTGACGGCGGGGGTGAGGGTGTCCACTCCGGTGGTGCGCAGCCAGGCGTCGGCCCAGGCGTGGACGTCGCGGTCGGAGGAGCGGGCGAGGGAGTCGAGGAAGTCGGCGAGGGTGGCGTTGCCGAAGCGGTGCCGGGCGAAGTGCTCGTTGATTCCGGCGAGGAAGTCCTTTTCGCCGAGCCAGGTGACGAGCTGGCGCAGCGCGGAGGCGCCCTTGGCGTAGGAGATGCCGTCGAAGTTGAGGCGGGCGGCGGCGGTGTCGGGGACGAGTTCGGGCGCGGGGGCGACGGGGTGGGTGGAGGGGCGCTGGTCGGCGTCGTACCCCCAGCTCTTGCGGCGGACGCCGAAGTCGGCCCAGGTGTCGGTGTAGCGGGTGGCCTCGGTGAGGATCTGGAAGCCCATGTACTCGGCGAAGGACTCGTTGAGCCAGATGTCGTCCCACCACCGCATGGTGACGAGGTCGCCGAACCACATGTGGGCCATCTCGTGGGCGATGACCATGGCGCGGGTCTGGCGTTCGGCGTCGGTGACGGCGGAGCGGAAGACGAACTCGTCGCGGAAGGTGACGAGGCCGGGGTTCTCCATGGCGCCGGAGTTGAACTCGGGGACGAACGCCTGGTCGTAGGAGTCGAAGGGGTACGGCTCGTCGAAGATCTCGTGGTAGCGGTCGAAGCAGCGCCGGGTGATGTCGAACAGCTCGTCGGCGTCGGCTTCGAGGTGGGGGGCGAGCGAGCGGCGGACGTGCAGTCCGAAGGGCAGCCCGGCGTGCTCGGTGTGCACGGAGTGGTACGGGCCCGCGGCCAGCGCGACCAGATAGGTGCTGATGGGCGGGGTGGACGCGAGCGTCCAGCGGCCGCCTGTGGGGTCGCCGTCGCGGGTGGCGATGCCGTTGCCGAGGACGGTCCACCGGGGCGGGGCGGTGACGCGCACGTCGAAGACGGCCTTGAGGTCGGGCTGGTCGAAGGCGGCGAAGACGCGGGGGGCGTCGGCCATGCAGCACATGGTGTAGAGGTACGTCTCACCGTCGGCGGGATCGGTGAAGCGGTGCATGCCCTCGCCGGTGTGCGAGTACGCCATGTCCGTCTCGACGCGCAGCTCGTGCTCGCCCTCGGCGAGGCCGGTGAGCGGGAGCCGGCCGTCGGCGATGACCCCTGCGGGGTCGAGCACGAGGTCGTGTCCGTCGAGCACCGCCCGGTGCAGGGCGGCGGGGCGCAGCTCCACGAAGGTGTCCGCCCCGGCCTCGCGGGTCTGGAAGCGGATGGTCGTGGTGGAGCCGAAGTGTTCGTCGCCGCGGGTGAGGTCGAGGTCGATCGTGTAGCGATGGACCTCGATGAGGCGGGCTCGGATCTGCGCTTCCTCGCGCGTCAGTACGGACATGGGGACATGCTGCCCTACCGGCGGTGGGCGGCACACGGGTGTTCAGGGTCTGCCGGGTGCGGGCGCGGACGGGGGCGCACCACCGGTGTGCGCCCGTGCCGTACGCCCGGCGGGCGGGGTCCGCGCCGGGCTCAGGAGCGCGCGATCGTCTCGTGGTGGCGGATGACCTCGGCGATGATGAAGTTGAGCAGCTTCTCGGCGAAAGCGGGATCGAGTTTGGCGCTTTCCGCCAGTTCGCGCAGCCGGGTGATCTGGCGGGCCTCGCGGGCGGGGTCGGCCGGGGGAAGCTTGTGGGCGGCCTTGAGGTGACCGACCTGCTGGGTGCACTTGAAGCGCTCGGCGAGCATGTGGACCACGGCCGCGTCGATGTTGTCGATGCTGTCGCGCAGCCGGGCCAGCTCGGCACGTACGGCGTTCTCCGCCTCGTCGGTCGTGCTGGTCGGGTCCGGCTGGCCGGGGCGGTCGGCGGGGTCGGTCTCGCGGTGCGTCATGGCCCCCGACCCTATGTCAGCGGGACCGGAACCTCCGCTCCGGGACCGCCCCGCCCCCGGTGGGGGGTTGTGAAGGGGACGGGGCGCTCTCCCCGGAGCGCGCTGCCCCCGGTGCAGCGTCTCCACCCTGCATGAGCCGTAAACGCGAGACGGGGTTCCTTCTGCGCCGGGATTTTCGCCGCCGGGTGTGTCTGCGCCGGGCGTTAGGGTCACGGCATGATCGCGACGCTTCAGTGCACCGTCATCGACTGTCCGGACCCCGCCGCGCTGGCCGCCTTCTACGGCGCGATCCTGGGGTGGCGGGTGGATGACAGCGACCCGGAATGGGCGACCCTGACCTCGGCGGACGGGCAGCGGATCGCCTTCCAGCTGGCGCTGGACCACCAGCCGCCGCGCTGGCCGGACCCGGCGCGTCCGCAACAGATGCATCTGGACTTCGACGTGCCGACGATCGAGGACGCGGAGCGGGCGCAGCGGGAGGTGATCGCGCTGGGGGCGACGTTCCTGCACGACAGCCGCGGGGAGCGGTCGGGCTTCCGGGTCTTCAGCGACCCGGCCGGGCACCCGTTCTGCCTCTGCTACGGACAGATGTGACCGGGGCCCGGCCCGGCGGCGTGTGCCGTGCCGGGCCGGGCCGCGTACGTGGGGTGGGTCAGCCGCCGAGCTGGGACGCCGCGGTCTTGATGTTCTGGGCGAAGGTGCTCACCTCGGTGTAGACACCGGGCTTGCCGGGCCGGGCGCAGCCGTCGCCCCAGCTGACGATGCCGACCTGGATCCACTGACCGGCGTCGTCCTTGCGGAACATCGGGCCGCCGGAGTCGCCCTGGCAGGTGTCGACGCCGCCGGTGTCCATCTTGCCCGCGCAGATCTCCTCGCCGGGGACGAGTTCGTCGTACGCCGACCCGCAGGTGGCGTCGTCGACGAACGGCACGGTGGCCTTGAGCAGGTAGCGCTGCTGGGCGCCGCCCTCGCGGGCCGCGCCCCACCCGGCGACGGTGAAGTCGCCCTTGTTGTACGCGGTGGTCTCGGCGATCTTCAGCGTGGGCTGGTTGATCGGCTTGGCGAGCTTGATGAGGGCCCAGTCCTTGCCGGTGCCGTTGTAGCCGGGGGCCTGCAGGACGCGGGTGGACTTGACCTTGACGGCGCTGGAGCTCTGGAGGTCGACGACGCCCGCGGTGGCGGTGATGGAGGTGTTGGCGCCGCTGCCGTCCACGCAGTGGGCGGCGGTGAGCACGATGTCCTGGGTGTAGAGCGCGCCGCCACAGCCCATGGAGAGCCGGACCATGAAGGGGAATTCACCCTGGGCGGCGCGGGTGCCGCCGACGACGGAGGGGCCGGGCTCGGGGCCGGTGGGCTGGGCCGTCGCGGTGCCCGGGGTGAGGCTGAACGCGGCGAGGGCGACCGCGCCGAGGGCCGCGGATCTCTTCAGGTGGTTCAGAACGTTTCGCAACGGAAGTCCTCTCGTGGGGGGTTGCGCAAAAATGTCAGGCCCATGCCAAATGGCAAGGCCTGCGTATGCCCTGCGATTATGTGAAGTCCGCGAACAGCCTGACAAGAGTGGCGTTCCGGCCAAGCGCCCGTCCGGCCGCTGCCCGCGCCCCGCCACCACCGCCCCGCGCGGCCTCCGCGCCGCCGCGCCCGGCCGCCCGTACAGTGGGCACGTGGCGGCACCGGGCAGCGACATCGAACACGGCTATCCGCACCTGGACATGGTCCGGGCCGCGATCACCGCGCTCTACCGGCGGCTCTCCCGCGACACGGTGGACACCTTCGGGCTCAGCGTGGCCCCCGGCGACGTCGCCTTCGCCGACCAGGACGATCTGCATCTGGGCGTCCAGCGGGTGGCCCGGGTGATGGTCAAGCACATGCGGCTGCCGGACGCCCGGATGATCGTGAGCTTCCGCGAGATGCGGCACGCGGGGAACGTGGAGCTGGCGGCCGGGCCGGAGTACTTCATCGAGCTGAACTCCCGCTTCAAGACCCACCGCCGCGACATCGGGGCGGCCCTCGCCCACGAGGTCACCCACGTGTATCTGCACCGGCTCGACCTGGCCTTCCCCGGCACCCGCGACAACGAGATCCTCACCGACACCGCCGCCGCCTACCTCGGCACCGGCTGGCTGCTGCTCGACGCGTACCGCCAGGACGCGGTCACCAGCCAGAAGCTGGGCTATCTGACGCCGGAGGAGTTCGGCTACGTCCTCGCCAAGCGGGCCCGGCTCTTCGGCGAGGACCCGGCCCCCTGGTTCACCAGCCCGCAGGCGTACGAGGCGTACACCAAGGGGCTGGAGCTGGCCCGGCGCGACGAACGGCAGCCGCCGCTCGTCGCGGCCGGGTGGACGGGCCGCCACCGGTACGCCAGGGACCGCCGTTCGGCCCAGTCCGGTCACCCCTCCCCCACCGGCGGCGACTACGCCTTCGAAAGCGGTCCGCCGTTCAGCGTGTCGTTCCCCTGCCCGACCTGCCGTCAGCGCATTCGGCTCCCGGTGCGCGGCAGGCTGCGGGCGCGCTGCGGACTGTGCCGTACGGTCCTGGAGTGCGACACCTGAGCGACCGTGACGGGGGCGGGGCGACGCCGGGGCGCACTCCACGTCGTACCCTCGCCTGCATGAGCCCCTCCATCGCCACCAACACCCGTGTCGCCCGGGACGAGCTGCTGGAGTTCGTCCGCCCGCGCCACCGCGCCATCCTGATGACCCGCCGGACCGACGGCTCCCCGCAGGCCTCCCCGCTGACCTGCGGCGTCGACGACTCGGGCCGTATCGTCATGTCCACCTACCCCGAGCGGGCCAAGGTCCGCAACGCCAAGCGCGACACGGCCGTCAGCCTGATCGTGCTGTCCGACGAGTGGAACGGCCCGTGGGTCCAGATCGACGGCACCGCCGAGGTGATCGACACCCCCGACTCGGTCGAACCGCTGGTCGAGTACTACCGCAACATCGCCGGTGAGCACCCGGACTGGGACGAGTACCGCTCGGCGATGCGCAAGCAGGGCAAGTCGCTGATCCGGGTCACGCCCGAGCGCTGGGGCCCGATCGCCACCGGCGGCTTCCCCGCCCGGCTGGTGGAGGGCGACAAGTGAATCAGCAGCGGCCGGGGCGCCCGTAGAGCACGATCCGCATCCCGGTGACGTCCCTGACGGTGCATCGGTGGAAGTACCGCGCCAGCACCTCGCGCTTCACCCGCTCCTGCGGGGTGCCGTCCAGCGGCCGGCCAGGCGGGTCGTTCACCGTGACGATCCGCCCGGCCGTCAGCATCCGGGCGCGGATGGCGGGCGCGGGCAGCTCGATGCCGTGCAGGGTGCCCGAGGGGATCGCGTGCCGGGCCAGGGCCAGTTCCATCAGGCCCCGGAAGTCCGCCGGGCTGGACATGATCGGCTCGCGGCGGCGGGCGGGCAGGAAGAGCGCCCCGTCGCCGGGCCGGGTCAGCTCCCGTACGGCACGGGCCGCCGCCACGGTGTCGTCGAGTCTGCTCCGCGGGGTGCGCAGCTGCGCCGAGTACGGCAGCAGGGCGGCCACGGCCAGCACCGCCAGTCCCCCGGCCACCACCCGAGGGGCGGGGACGAGGCGCGGCAGCCGGTCCAGCGCCGCGCCCAGCAGCAGCGCGAGGCCGACGTACGCGTACAGCACATACCGGTCGACGTAGAGCGGATGCACATACGACGCCGCGATCAGCGTCGCCGGGGGTACGAGCAGCAGCGGCAGCGCGAGCGCGCGCAGCGGCAGCGGCCCCCGGGAGGCCAGCGGGGCGCGGGCGCAGCCGAGCCCGGCCAGCGCGAGCACGCCGAAGCCGAGCAGTTCCGGCGGGCCGGGGTACGGGATCCAGCCGACCAGGGCGGCCTGCTGCTCGCTGACGATCACCAGCGGCGACAGGACGACGGCCACCACGGAGGCCGCCCGGCCCCACGCCCAGCCGACCGCCGCGGGCACCCGGGCCCGGTGGAGCGCGACCCCATGGGCGAGGACGGCCAGGACCGCGAACTCGTGCAGCAGGCAGGCCAGCGACGTGACCGCCGCGTACGCCGTCCAGGTCCGTTTGCGGGGCCGGGCCACCGCGCTCAGCAGCAGATGGGTGGAGCCGATGACGACGGCGCAGACCAGCGCGTAGGAGCGGCCCTCCTGCGCATACCGCTGCACCGCCGGGGCCAGCGGGAACACCAGCCCGGCGGCGAGCCCGGCCCGGGGGCCGGCCAGCCGGTGCCCGAGCAGTCCCACCCCGGCGGCCGCGGCCGCCGTCGCCAGCACCGACGGCAGCCGCAGCGCGAGCAGTCCGCCGTCCCAGAGGGTGAACACGGCGTGCATGAGGAGGTAGTAGAGGCCGTGCGCGACATCGGCGTTGCCGAGCAGCCGGACGATCTCGGGCACGTCGCGGTGGGCGATCTGATACGTCGTCGACTCGTCCCGCCACATGCTGTCCCCGCGGCGGATCCCCCACAGCCCGAGCGCGAGCGCCAGCGCGGCCGGGGCCAGGGTGACCAGAGACGGCCGGATGACCGGGCGCGGCCGCGTCGCGTCGCGGGTGCGCGGGGCGGCGACGGGCGCGGTGAGCGTATGGCTCTGGCTCATGCGGGGCGCCGCCGGATCCGCCATACGCAGCAGGCGGCGAGCGCGGCGGCCAGCGCCAGGCACAGCCCGGCCTGGGTCCACTGCACAGCCCAGAACGCGCCGGGCCGGGGGCGCGGGCGCAGCGCGCCCAGGGCGTAGAGGAGACCGGTGGTGACGGCGAGGGTGGCGGCCATGGCGGGCAGGGTGCGCGCGATGAGCAGTCCGAGCGCCGTGCCGAGGAAGAAGGACAGCACGGTGAGCGCGACGGCGGCCGGTCCCACGGCGTCGAAGGGCACGGTGGCGTACCGGTCGAGGTGCGCGAACTGGCCGCGTGCGGGCCACCACCACCAGGTGAAGAGCGCGGACAGGACCGCGGCGCCCGCCACGGCGGCGGTGAGCGGGAGGGCGAGCATCGCGGCGAACCAGCGGGTTCGGCCCGCCGACTGGGACCACACCAGCTGGTGCGTACCGCTCTCCAGCTCGCGCGCGAGCAGCGGGGCGGCGGTGAAGGTGCCGACCAGGATCGGGACCGCGAGCAGCAGCCGTCCGGTCTGCAGCAGCGGTGTGCGGTAGGCGTCTAGGCGTTCGTACGCGTCGCGCAGCGGGCCGGGGGCGCCCTCGGGTGTCAGCCGCGTGCCGTGGCACGGGTTCTGCCAGATGCGGCAGCCCGCGATGCCCTGGTCGCGCAGCAGGGAGACCATGCCCGCGCGCTGGTGGACCACGTACCCGGCGAGGGCGAGGAGCAGCGCTCCCCCGGCGGCGAGGGTGGCCCGGTGCCGCCGCCAGGCCAGCCACAGCAGACCGCGGGTGGTGGTGACGGTGCCGGTCATGCCGCCGCCTTTCCGGTGGGCCGCCGCCGGATCCACCGGACGCAGAACGCGGCGAGGGCGAGGGCGGCGGCGAGACAGATCCCGGCCTGGATCCACTGCAGGGGCCAGAAGTGGCTCGCGGGGTGGATGTCCTCATAGTGCCGTCCGGTGGAGCCGAGACGGGTGAAGCAACTGACCATCGCGTCCGCGCCGTCGGCGAGCGAGCAGCGGTCCCACGGGATCTTCTGCCCGGACCGGGTGAGATAGCCGTGGCCAATGCCGCGCCAGGAGGTGTAGAAGACGTGCCGTGGGATGGCGCCGAAGTCGCCGTGGGCGTTGGAGACCAGGGTCCGCGTGGGCATCAGATTCGGCCGCAGCGCACCCAGGCCGTACAGCACGCCCACCGTGGCGGCCAGGGTCGCCGCCATGGCTGGCAGGGTCCGCCGGATCACCAGCCCGAGCGCCGCGCCGAGCAGGAAGCAGAGCGCGGTGAGGGAGACCAGCGCGGGTCCGGAGGCGTCGAAGGGTACGGCGGTGCCCCAGGCCACGTCGGTGACGGTGATGGCGCGGGCGGTCCGCCACCACCAGGTGTAGAGGGCGGCCAGGACCGCGGTGCCCGCCAGGAGGGCGGCGGTGGGGAGGGCCAGCTTGGCGGCGAGCCAGCGGGTCCGGGAGACGGACTGGGTCCACACCAGCCGGTACGTACCGCTCTCCAGCTCCCGCGCGATCAGCGGCGCGCCGGCGAAGACACCGGCCACCACGGGCAGCGCGAGGAGCAGCCGTCCGGTGCCGAGCAGGCGCGGCCGGTAGGTGTCGTAGACGTGGAAGTACGCGTCGGCCAGTGGGCCCGAGCCCCGTTCACCCGTTATCCGCTTGCCGTGGCAGTACGTGCGCCAGTCCGCGCAGCCGTCGATGCCGTGGTCGCGCAGATAGCCGGCCATCTCGACGCGCTGCCACACGATGTACGCGGCGATCGCCACGACCAGCGCGGCGAAGGTCCACAGGAAGGCGCGCTGCTGCCGCCGGACCAGCCATATCACTCCGGTCACCCCTTCGCTCCGGTGATCAGCGGCGGGGCGTCGGGCGAGCGCAGATAGCCGAGGAGGACGTCCTCCAGGGACGGTTCGCGGACGATCCAGCCGTCCCCGACGGGGGTGGCCGCGGGCCGTATCAGGGCGGTGAGCTGACGTCCCGTCGTACGCCGTTCGACCACCGTGTGGCCGCCGGTGCCCGGGTCGGAGCCGTCGCGCGGGCCGGTGATCAGGCGGTGGGCGGACTGGATGGCGTCGCTGTCGCCCGCCAGCCGGACGCGGCCGTCGCCGATGAGCAGCAGATGGTCGCAGACGCCGTCGAGTTCGGCGAGCACATGGGTGGAGATGACGACGGTGGTGCCGTGTTCGGCGGCCTCGGCCATCAGGGCGCCCATCATGCGGCGGCGGCGCAGCGGGTCCTGGTCGGACATGGGTTCGTCGAGGAGCAGCAGTTCGGCCCGTTTGCCGAGGGCGAGGGCCAGGGCGACGCAGGTGCGCTGACCGCCGGAGAGCGAGCCGACGCGGGCGGACAGCGGGACGTCGGCCTCGGCCACGATCCGTTCGGCGGCCCGCTGGTCCCAGCGGGGGTTGAGTTCGCGGCCCAGGCGCAGGGTGTCGGCGACGGTGAAGCGCGGATAGAGCGGCTTCTCCTGGGCGACGAAGGCGATGCGGGCGCGGGCCTCGGGCGCCGAGGGCGCGTGGCCGAAGATCCGTAAGGTGCCGGTGGTGGGGGCCAGCAGGCCGGCGGCGAGGGAGAGCAGGGTGCTCTTGCCGGAGCCGTTGGGCCCGAGGAGGGCGCAGACGCGCCCGGCGGGCAGCCGGAAGGCGACGTCCCTCAGGGCCCAGCCGCGCCGGTACTTCCTGCCCAGCCCGGCCGCCTCCAGGGCGCTGGGCACCTCGATGTCGCCGGTTTCGTCGGTCACCGTCACCCGTTCTCCCCGTTCGCCACTGCGTTCCGACTGGTGGTGGCCTCGGTCGTACCGCCGTCGCGGAACCGCTCGTCGAGCACCGAGGTGATCAGCGCCGTCACGTCCTCGCGGTCGAGTCCGGCGGCGCGGGCCCGGTCCGCCCAGGCGGCCAGTTCGGCGCGCAGGGGTGAGTCGGCGGCGGCCTCGGGGCGGGCAAGGGAGCGGCGTACGAAGGTGCCGAGGCCCGGTCGCGGCTCGACCAGCCCTTCGCGCTCCAGCTCGCGGTAGGCCTTCAGGACGGTGTTGGGGTTGATGGCGGTGGCCGTGACGACCGCCTTGGCGGTGGGCAGCCGGTCGCCGGGCTGCAGCAGGCCGAGCCGCAGCGCCTGTTTGGTCTGCTGGACGATCTGCAGATAGGTGGCGACGCCGCTGTGCCGGTCGATGTGGTACTCGACCATCCCCTCACCACCCTTTCACTAATCAGTTAGTGGAATGATGGTGCGATGGGCCTGAGGGAATGTCAATCGGGGGACCCGGCGGGAAACGCCACGCGGCGCCCGCCCCCGGTCGGGTGGGGGAGGCGCCGCGCGGCCGGTCCGTACGCCGTTGTACGGGCGGAGACCTGGAAGGACTGTCAGACCATGAGGGCCCGGTCGGTGGGGCGGATCGGGGCGGGCAGGGCGCTGGCCCCGGCCAGGTAGCGGTCCACGCCGCGCGCCGCGGAGCGGCCCTCGGCGATGGCCCAGACGATCAGCGACTGGCCACGGCCCGCGTCACCGGCGACGAAGACACCCGGCACGTTGGTGGCGAAGTCGGCGTCGCGCGCGACGTTGCCGCGCTCGTCCAGCTCCAGGCCGAACTGCTCGACGAGGCCGTTCTCCCGGTCGGTGCCGGTGAAGCCCATGGCCAGGGTGACCAGCTGGGCCGGGATCTTCCGCTCGGTGCCCGGCTTCTGCTCCAGCTTGCCGTCCTTGAACTCCACCTCGATCAGGTGCAGCCACTGGACGTTGCCGTCCTCGTCGCCCTCGAAGTGGGTGGTGGAGACGGAGTAGATCCGCTCGCCGCCCTCCTCGTGCGCCGAGGTGACCTTGTAGAGCATCGGGAAGGTGGGCCATGGCTGGCCCGCCGCGCGCTCCTCGCCCGGCTTGGGCATGATCTCCAGCTGGGTGACGGAGGCGGCGCCCTGCCGGTGGGCGGTGCCGACGCAGTCGGCGCCGGTGTCACCGCCGCCGATCACCACGACGTGCTTGCCCTCGGCGGTGATGGGGGGCGTTGTGAGGTCACCCTCCTGCACCTTGTTGGCGAGCGGCAGGTACTCCATCGCGAAGTGGATGCCGTTCAGCTCGCGGCCCGGGACCTTCAGGTCGCGGGAGGTGGTGGCACCGGCCGCGATCACGACGGCGTCGTACCGCTTGCGCAGCTTGGCCGCGTCGATGTCGCGCCCGATCTCCGTCTCGGTGCGGAACTTGGTGCCCTCCGCGCGCATCTGCTCGATGCGGCGGTTGATGTGGCGCTTCTCCATCTTGAACTCGGGGATGCCGTAGCGCAGCAGCCCGCCGATGCGGTCGGCCCGCTCGTAGACGGCGACCGTGTGCCCGGCGCGGGTCAGCTGCTGGGCGGCGGCGAGCCCCGCCGGGCCCGAGCCGATGACGGCGACGGTCTTGCCGCTGAGCCGCTCGGGGGGCTGCGGGGTGACGTCGCCCGAGTCCCACGCCTTGTCGATGATGGTGACCTCGACGTTCTTGATGGTCACCGCGGGCTGGTTGATGCCGAGGACACACGCGGACTCGCACGGGGCGGGGCACAGCCGCCCCGTGAACTCCGGGAAGTTGTTGGTCGCGTGCAGCCGCTCGCTGGCCTCGCGCCAGTCCTCGCGGTAGGCGTAGTCGTTCCACTCGGGGATGAGGTTTCCGAGCGGACAGCCGTTGTGGCAGAACGGGATGCCGCAGTCCATGCACCGGCCGGCCTGCTTGCTGATGATCGGCAGCAGCGAACCGGGGACGTAGACCTCGTTCCAGTCCTTGACCCGCTCGTCCACCGGACGCGTCTTCGCGACCTCGCGGTCGGTGGTCAGGAAGCCCTTGGGGTCAGCCATTGGTCGCCGCCTCCATCATCTTCTCGGTGGTCTCGGACTCGGAGAGTCCGGCTCGCTCGGCGGCGTCCTTGGCGGCGAGCACGGCCTGGTACGTAGCGGGGATGATCTTGCTGAAGCGGGTCAGGGCGCGGTCCCAGTCGTCGAGCAGCGCGGCCGCGACGGTGGAGCCGGTCTCCTCCTGGTGGCGGCGCACAGCGTCGTGCAGCCACTGCTTGTCGGTGTCGTCCAGCTCACCGAGGGCATCGAGGAGAGCGCCGTTGACGTTGTCCCGGTCGAGGTCGATGACGTACGCGATGCCACCGGACATCCCGGCCGCGAAGTTGCGCCCGGTCGGGCCGAGGACGACGGCCCGGCCGCCGGTCATGTACTCGCAGCCGTGGTCGCCCACGCCCTCGGAGATCACGGTCGCGCCCGAGTTGCGGACGCAGAACCGCTCGCCGACCTTGCCGCGCAGGTACATCTCGCCGCCGGTCGCGCCGTACGCGAGGGTATTGCCCGCGATGGTCGAGTACTCGGCGAGGTGGTCGGCGCCCCGGTCCGGGCGGACGATCACGCGGCCGCCGGACAGGCCCTTGCCGACGTAGTCGTTGGCGTCGCCCTCCAGCCGCAGCGTGACCCCGTGGGGCACGAACGCGCCGAAGGACTGGCCGGCCGAGCCGGTGAAGGTGATGTCGATGGTGTCGTCCGGCAGGCCCGCGCCGCCGAACTTCCGGGTCACCTCGTGGCCGAGCATGGTGCCGACGGTCCGGTTGATGTTGCGGATCGCGACCTGGGCCCGGACCGGCTGGGCGGCCTCGGCGGAGTCGGCGTTCAGCGCGTCAGCCGCGAGCTTGATCAGCTCGTTGTCCAGGGCCTTCGCCAGGCCGTGGTCCTGCTCGACCACCTGGTGGCGGACCGCGCCATCCGGCAGCTCGGGGACGTACAGCAGCGGGCCGAGGTCCAGGCCCTGCGCCTTCCAGTGCCGCACGGCCCGGCTGGTGTCCAGCAGCTCGGCGTGGCCGATGGCCTCGTCGAGGGTGCGGAAGCCCAGCTCGGCGAGGAGTTCGCGGACCTCCTCGGCGATGAACCGGAAGAAGTTGACCACGAACTCGGCCTGGCCGCTGTAGCGCTCGCGCAGCACCGGGTTCTGGGTGGCGATGCCGACCGGGCAGGTGTCCAGGTGGCACACGCGCATCATCACGCAGCCGGAGACGACCAGCGGCGCGGTCGCGAAGCCGAACTCCTCGGCGCCGAGCAGCGCGGCGATCACCACGTCGCGGCCGGTCTTCAGCTGGCCGTCGGTCTGCACGACGATGCGGTCGCGCAACCCGTTGAGCAGCAGCGTCTGCTGGGTCTCGGCGAGACCCAGCTCCCAGGGGCCGCCCGCGTGCTTGAGCGAGGTGAGCGGCGAGGCGCCGGTGCCGCCGTCGTGGCCGGAGATCAGCACGACATCGGCGTGGGCCTTGGAGACGCCCGCGGCCACGGTGCCGACGCCGACCTCGGAGACCAGCTTGACGTGAATGCGCGCCTTGGGGTTGGCGTTCTTCAGGTCGTGGATCAGCTGGGCGAGGTCCTCGATGGAGTAGATGTCGTGGTGCGGCGGCGGGGAGATCAGGCCGACGCCGGGCGTCGAGTGCCGGGTCTTCGCCACCCACGGGTACACCTTGTGGCCGGGCAGCTGGCCGCCCTCGCCGGGCTTGGCGCCCTGCGCCATCTTGATCTGGATGTCATCGGAGTTGACCAGGTATTCGCTGGTCACGCCGAAGCGGCCGGAGGCGACCTGCTTGATGGCGGAGCGCCGCGCCGGGTCGTGCAGCCGCTCGGAGTCCTCGCCGCCCTCACCGGTGTTGGACTTGCCGCCCAGCTGGTTCATGGCGATGGCCAGGGTCTCGTGCGCCTCCTGGGAGATGGAGCCGTAGCTCATGGCGCCGGTCGAGAACCGCTTGACGATCTCCTCGACCGACTCGACCTCCTCGATCGGGATCGAGGGCCGCTCGCCGTCCTTGAAGGAGAACAGGCCGCGCAGCGTCATCAGCCGCTCGGACTGCTCGTTCACCCGCTCGGTGTACTTCTTGAAGATGTCGTAGCGGCGCGCGCGGGTGGAGTGCTGGAGCCGGAAGACCGTCTCCGGGTCGAACAGGTGCGGCTCGCCCTCGCGCCGCCACTGGTACTCGCCGCCGATGTCCAGCGCACGGTGCGCGGAGGGGATGCCGGTGGCCGGGTACGCCTTGGCGTGCCGGGCGGCGACCTCCTTGGCGATGACGTCCAGGCCCGCGCCGCCGATCTTGGTGGCGGTGCCGTGGAAGTAGGTCTCCACGAAGGACTCGTCCAGGCCGACCGCCTCGAAGACCTGGGCGCCGCGGTAGGAGGCCACGGTGGAGATGCCCATCTTGGACATCACCTTCAGGACGCCCTTGCCGAGCGCCTTGATCAGGTTCTTGATCGCGGTCTCGGCCTCCGTCTCCGGCAGGAAGGTTCCCGCGCGGACCAGGTCCTCGACCGACTCCATCGCCAGGTACGGGTTGACGGCCGCGGCACCGTAGCCGATGAGCAGCGCGACATGGTGCACCTCGCGCACGTCGCCCGCCTCGACCAGCAGCCCCACCTGGGTGCGCTGCTTGGTGCGGATGAGGTGGTGGTGGACCGCGGAGGTGAGCAGCAGCGAGGGGATCGGCGCGTGCTCGGCGTCGGAGTGGCGGTCGGAGAGCACGATCAGCCGGGCGCCGTCCTCGATGGCGGCCTCCGCCTCGGCGCAGATCTCGGCCAGCCGTGCGGCGAGTGCGTCGCCACCGCCGCCGACCCGGTAGAGACCGGAGAGGTTGGCGGCCTGCAGGCCCGGCATGTCGCCGTCGGCGTTGATGTGGATGAGCTTGGCCAGCTCATCGTTGTCGATCACCGGGAAGGGCAGGGTGACGCTGCGGCAGGAGGCCGCGGTGGGCTCCAGCAGATTGCCCTGCGGGCCCAGCGAGGAGATCAGCGAGGTGACCAGCTCCTCGCGGATCGCGTCCAGCGGCGGGTTGGTGACCTGCGCGAACAGCTGGGTGAAGTAGTCGAACAGCAGCCGCGGCCGGTCGGAGAGGGCGGCGATCGGCGAGTCCGTGCCCATCGAGCCGATCGGCTCGGCGCCGGCCTTGGCCATCGGCGCGAGCAGGACCCGCAGCTCCTCCTCGGTGTAGCCAAAGGTCTGCTGGCGGCGGGTGACCGAGGCGTGGGTGTGCACGATGTGCTCACGCTCGGGCAGGTCCGCCAGGTCGATCAGCCCGGCCTCCAGCCAGTCGCCGTACGGCTGCTCGGTGGCCAGCTCGGCCTTGATCTCGTCGTCCTCGATGATCCGGTGCTCGGCGGTGTCCACCAGGAACATCCGGCCCGGCTGCAGCCGGCCCTTGCGGACCACCTTGGCCGGGTCGATGTCCAGGACGCCGACCTCGGAGGACAGCACGACCAGCCCGTCGTCGGTGACCCAGTAGCGCCCGGGCCGCAGACCGTTGCGGTCCAGCACGGCGCCGACCTGGGTGCCGTCGGTGAAGGTGACACAGGCCGGGCCGTCCCAGGGCTCCATCATCGTGGAGTGGTACTGGTAGAAGGCGCGCCGGGCCGGGTCCATCGAGGGGTGGTTCTCCCACGCCTCGGGGACCATCATCAGCACCGAGTGCGGCAGCGAGCGGCCGCCGAGGTGCAGCAGCTCAAGGACCTCGTCGAAGGTCGCGGAGTCGGAGGCGTCCGGGGTGCAGAGCGGGAAGATCCGGTCCAGCCCCTTCTCCCCGAACAGGTCGCTGACCAGCTGGGATTCGCGTGCCCGCATCCAGTTGCGGTTACCCTGCACGGTGTTGATCTCACCGTTGTGGGCGACGAAGCGGTACGGGTGGGCCAGCGGCCAGCTCGGGAAGGTGTTCGTGGAGAACCGGGAGTGGACCAGCGCGATGGCCGTGGCGAAACGGCGGTCGGACAGATCCGGGAAGAACGGCTCCAGCTGACCGGTGGTCAGCATCCCCTTGTACACCAGGGTGCGGGAGGACAGCGACGGGAAGTACACGTCGGCCTCGCGCTCGGCGCGCTTGCGCAGCATGAACGCCTTGCGGTCCAGGGCCAGCCCGCTGCTGGTCCCGTCCGCGACGAAGAGCTGACGGAAGGCGGGCATGGTGGTGCGCGCGCCGTTGCCCAGCAGCTCGGGCGCGACCGGCACCTCGCGCCAGCCGAGGACGGTCAGCTCCTCCTCGGCGGCGAGCCGCTCGATGTGCTCCGCGGCCGCCTCGTCCCCTGTCTCGGGGAGGAACGCGATGCCCACGGCGTACGAACCGGCCTCGGGAAGCTCGAAGTCGGTCACGTCCCGCAGGAAGGCGTCCGGGACCTGTACGAGAATGCCCGCGCCGTCACCCGAGTCGGGCTCCGAACCGGTGGCTCCGCGGTGCTCAAGGTTCCGTAGAACGGTGAGAGCCTGCTCAACGAGCTCGTGGCTGGCCTCGCCGGTGAGGGTCGCCACAAAGCCGACGCCACAGGCGTCGTGCTCATTGCGCGGGTCGTACATCCCCTGTCGGGCGGGGTGGGATGCGGAACGCATCGGCTCTCCCGTCGTCGTCATGGCATTTTGCGTGTGCCGAGGGACGACGTTGGCCCTCCGCGAGAATTTCGTGCAGGTTACATGATGAGCCGGTTCTCGGGAAGTGGATATTCCGTTTCACCATGCGGACACCCCTGCACGGGGGTGAGTCGGGCGATGGGGACTGTTCGACCACCGTCGCCCCGGCGCGAGACGGGCCACACTGCCCGAGCGCTTCGGCTTTATGCCCGCTGGTAAACGGATCGAAACCGCCGAGTAACAGCGTAATTATGCGGTTACTCGCATGAGAGGCCGGCCGAGGGGTCAGCCTACGGCCGTACCGAAGAATGTGCCCAGGGCATATGTCACACCCGCCGCCGCGCCGCCCAGCGCGAGCTGCCGCAGTCCGCTGTACCACCAGGGCCGGGCCGTCACCCGGGCCACCACCGCACCGCAGGCGAACAGGCCGATCAGCGCCAGCAGCACCGCGGGCCACAGCGCCACCGCGCCCAGCAGATACGGCAGCACCGGCAGCATCGCGCCCAGCGCGAACGAGCCGAACGAGGACACCGCGGCGACCAGCGGCGACGGCAGATCGTCCGGATTCACCCCCAGCTCCTCGCGGGCGTGTATCTCCAGCGCCTGCTCCGGATCCTTCGACAGCTGCGCGGCCACCTCGCGGGCCAGCGCCGGCTTCACGCCCCGCGACTCGTACAGCGCCGCCAGCTCCGCCATCTCGTCCGCGGGATGCTTGCGCAGCTCACGCCGCTCGACCTCCAGCTCGGCCTCGACCAGCTCGCGCTGGGAGGCGACGGAGGTGTACTCACCGGCCGCCATCGAGAACGCACCTGCGGCGAGCCCCGCCAGCCCGGTGATCACGATGGTCTGCCGGTCCACGGCCCCGCCGGCGACTCCGGTCATCAGCGCGAGGTTGGAGACCAGCCCGTCCATGGCCCCGAAGACGGCCGGGCGCAGCCAGCCGCCGTTCACATCCCGGTGCGTGTGGTTGTCGCGGTGGGCGATATGCGGTGACTCGATGGTGTCGATGACGGACATAGGTGACGTGCTCCCTTCGCGGGCGCAAGCCTGCCGCCCGCGCCCCAATGACTCGAAGGTAGCCACGCGATCCCTTGTCGCGCCAGCAAGGAAGGCCGAACTTACCCTTCTGACCTGCGAAAACGTAAAAAGGCCGCCGAAACCCGAGGGGTTCGGCGGCCTCGTGGCGCGGGTGTCAGGGCTTCTTGGTGGCCTCCGCCTCGGCGGGGGCCTCCGCCTCGCCACCGCCCCCGGCCTGTGTCTCGCTCTCGGCCTTCGTCCCGGGCTCGGCCTTCGTCCCGGCCTCGGCCGTCGTCCCGCCGTCGGTCTCGGCCTCGGCTTCGGTGGCCTCCGCGGCATCCCCCGCCGCGCCGTCCTCCACCGCGGCGGGTTCGACGACCGCCTCCCGGCCGGGGGCCTTCTTCGCGGAGATCACCAGGTACGCCACCGCGCCCAGGAAGACGACGATGGCCGTCCAGCCGTTGAGCCGCAGGCCCAGGAAGTGGTGGGCCTCGTCCACCCGCAGGTATTCGGTCCAGAAGCGCCCGACGGTGTAGGCGGCCACATAGAGGGCAAACGCCCGGCCATGGCCCAGCTTGAAGCGGCGGTCCGCCCAGATCACCAGGAGCGCCACGCCGACGCACCACAGCGACTCGTACAGGAACGTCGGGTGGTACGTACCGGCGACGCGCCCGGTGTCCGGGTCGGCGTCGATCTTCAGCGCCCAGGGCAGGGTGGTCGGCTTGCCGTACAGCTCCTGGTTGAACCAGTTGCCCCAGCGGCCGATCGCCTGGGCGAAGGCGATACCGGGCGCGATCGCGTCCGCGTACGCCGGGAGCGGGATGCCGCGGCGGCGGCAGCCGATCCAGGCGCCCACCGCGCCGAGCGCGATCGCCCCCCAGATCCCCAGGCCGCCCTGCCAGATCTTGAAGGCGTCGACCCAGTCCCGGCCCGCGGTGAAGTACAGCTCGTAGTCGGTGATGACGTGATAGAGCCGCCCTCCCACCAGGCCGAAGGGCACCGCCCAGACGGCGATGTCGGCAACGGTGCCGACCTGGCCGCCGCGGGCGACCCAGCGCCGACCACCGAGCCAGACGGCGACGAAAACGCCGATGATGATGCAGAACGCGTAGCCGCGCAGCGGGATCGGACCGAGGTGGATCACGCCGGAAGACGGGCTGGGAATGTAAGCGAGGTTCATGACAGGGTCGACGCTACCGTGCCGGGCGGCGGATCCGGCAACCTGCCCGGCACAACGTGTGGATAACGGGTCTCAGCCCTTGGCCGCCGCGGCGACCATCCGCTTCAGCTTGTTGGGCGACAGCGGGGTCTTCGGACCGTAAATCGACTTTCCGTCGAGCAATACGGTCGGAGTCGAAGCGAAACCGGCACGGTTGAAGTCGGCGTGGGACTTCCTGACCCATCCGTCGTGCCGGCCGTCCTCGACACACTTCTTGAACGCCGCCGTGTTCAGCCCGGGCACCTTGTCCGCCAGCCGGATCAGCCTGGCGTTCTTCGCGTACGCGTCCCGGGTCTCCTCCGGCTGGTTCCGGAACAGCACGTCGTGGTACGCCCGGAACTTCCCCGCGTCCTGGGCACACGCGGCCGCGTTCGCCGCGCGCACCGAGCCGGTGCCGCCCAGGTTGCCGTCGATGATGGCCACGAGGTGGTACCGCACCCGCATCCGGCCGCGGTCCTCCAGCTGGTTCACGGTCCGGTGGAAGACGTCCTCGAACTGCTTGCAGCCGGGGCAGCGGAAGTCCTCGTACACGGTCAGGGTGGCCGGGGCGGCCCGCTTCCCGGCCGGAATGACCAGATCGCCCTTCCCCGTCGCGCCCCGGGGCGGCTCGGCGGAGCTGCCCGACTTCCCCGAGTCCTGGTTCACCTTGGTCGCGAACACGCCCACACCGCCGGCCACCGCGAGGACGGCGACCACCGCCCCGGCCACGCCGAGCGTCCGCTTCCGCTTGCCGCGCGCCCTGTCCTTCTCGCGCTGTTCCCGCAGTCGCTCCCGGGCGCTGCGCTTTCCCTCACGGTTTTTCTGGCTCACGCCCTCGCCTAACGAGGCGGAGGGGCACCGCTCGGCCCCTCCGCCCCGTTTTCCCTCTAACGAGGGACTAACGAGCGGTCCTGACGCCCTCCGCCAGCTCGCCCGCGAGCCGGCGCACGCCGTCCAGCCCGGCCTCCGGGCTCTCGGCGTCCAGCAGCCGCTTCACGAAGGCCGAGCCCACGATGACCCCGTCCGCGAACGCGGCGACCTCGGCCGCCTGCGCGGGGTTGGAGACCCCGAGGCCCACGCACACCGGCAGCGCGGTGGTCGCACGGGTGCGCGTGACCAGCTCGCGCGCCTCCTGTCCCACCGATTCCCTCGTTCCGGTGACGCCCATCAGGGACGCGGCGTAGACGAAGCCGCTGCCCGCCGCCGTGATCTTCGCCAGCCGCTCGTCCCGGCTGCTCGGCGCGACCACGAAGACCGTGGCCAGCCCGTGCTGCTCGGCGGCCTTCCGCCACACCTCGGACTCCTCGACCGGCAGATCCGGCAGGATGCACCCGGCGCCGCCCACCGCGGCCAGATCCGCGGCGAAGCGCTCGACGCCGTACCGGTCGACGGGGTTCCAGTAGGTCATGCACAGGATCGGCGCGCCCGTAGCGGCGTGCACCTCCCCGACCGTCCGGATCACGTCGCGGATCTTCACCCCGCCCTTGAGGGCGATGTCGTCCGCGGTCTGGATCACCGGCCCGTCCAGCACCGGGTCGCTGTGCGGCAGCCCGACCTCGACGACGTCGCAGCCGCCCTCGATCATGGCGGTCATCGCGGCCACGCCGCCGTCCACGGTCGGGAAACCGGCGGGCAGGTAGCCGACGAGCGCCGCGCGGTCCTCGTCCTTGGCCTTGGCCAGTACGGACCCCAGCAGCTCCAGATTTCCGGCCATCACTTGGCTCCCTCGTCGTACAGCCCGAAATACCGCGCCGCGGTGTCCATGTCCTTGTCGCCCCGCCCGGACAGGTTCACCAGCACCAGCCCCTCACTGCCCAGCTCCCGCCCGAGGTCCAGCGCCCCGGCCAGCGCGTGCGCGCTCTCGATCGCCGGGATGATCCCCTCGGTCCGCGAGAGCAGCCGCAGCGCCTGCATCGCCTGGTCGTCCGTGACGGCCCGGTACTCGGCCCGCCCGGCGTCCTTCAGATAGGCGTGCTCGGGGCCGACCCCGGGGTAGTCAAGACCGGCCGAGATCGAGTACGGCTCGGTGATCTGCCCGTCCTCGTCCTGCAGCACGTACGAGCGCGACCCGTGCAGAATCCCGGGCTCGCCCTGGCTCAGCGTCGCGGCGTGCTCACCGGACTCCACGCCGTGCCCGGCGGGCTCGAACCCGACGATGCGCACGCTCTCGTCCGGCAGGAACGCGTGGAACAGCCCGATCGCGTTCGACCCGCCGCCCACGCACGCCGCCACCGCGTCCGGCAGCCGCCCGGTCCGCTCCAGGATCTGCCGCCGCGCCTCCACGCCGATCACCCGGTGGAAGTCCCGCACCAGCGCCGGGAACGGATGCGGCCCGGCGACGGTCCCGAACAGGTAGTGCGTACGGTCCACATTGGCGACCCAGTCGCGGAACGCCTCGTTGATGGCGTCCTTCAGCGTCCTGCTGCCCGACTTCACGGCGATGACCTCGGCGCCCAGCATCCGCATCCGCGCCACGTTGAGCGCCTGCCGCTCGGTGTCGACCTCGCCCATGTAGATCGTGCAGTCGAGCCCGAACAGCGCACACGCGGTCGCCGTGGCCACCCCGTGCTGGCCCGCGCCGGTCTCGGCGATGACCCGGGTCTTGCCCATGCGCCGGGTGAGCAGGGCCTGCCCCAGCACGTTGTTGATCTTGTGCGATCCGGTGTGGTTCAGGTCCTCCCGCTTCAGGAAGACACGGGCACCCCCGGCATGCTCGGCGAACCGCGGCACCTCGGTCAGGGCACTGGGCCGCCCCGTGTAGTTGACCAGCAGATCCTCGAGCTCGGCGGCGAAGGCCGGGTCGGCCTTCGCCTTGGCGTACTCCGTGGCGACCTCATCGACCGCGGCGACGAGCGCCTCGGGGATGAACTTGCCGCCGAACGCACCGAAATACCCCTCGGTGCTGGGGACCTGACCCTCGGGGTCCGGAATGAAGAAATCAGAGGACATCAGACGTACTCCGCGAAGTCGTGATGCACGGAACGGCCCACCGGACGGGTGGCCGCCTACGAAACGGGAGGGGACGGGGTCGCGGGGCGCCTGGACGCCGACGTGGACGCAGCGGTGCCGTGGCACCGCGCTGTCAGCGCATACGGCAACGCACCGTCAGCGCACCGGCGACGAACCCCGGCGCACCCCGCGACACCCCGTCATCAACGCCATCGGCGCCCGTTGACCTGTCCCGGCTCGCATCCGATGTGATAGCGCACGCGACGCCCCCGCACCCGCCGGGCGGGTGCGCGGCAACCCCGGGGGCGGCACCCCCGCGCCAGGCGCGCGAACACGTCCATGATCCTCAGTCCCGCCCGTGCCGCAGCGCCGGATGAGCGCCCGCCGCCACCAGATCGGCGACCGCGCCCTTGGGGTCGCGGCCCGTCACCAGGGACTCCCCCACCAGCACCGCGTCCGCGCCGTCGTTCGCGTAGGCGATCAGGTCGTGCGGCCCGCGCACACCCGATTCCGCGATCTTGACGATGTGGTCCGGGATCTCCGGCGCGACCCGCGCGAAGTTCCCCCGGTCCACCTCCAGCGTCTTCAGGTTGCGCGCGTTGACGCCGATCAGCCGCGCCCCGGCGGCCACCGCCCGCTCGACCTCGTCCTCGTCGTGCACCTCGACCAGCGGGGTCAGCCCGATCGACTCGGCCCGCTCGATCAGCGAGACCAGCGCGTCCTGCGGCAGCGCGGCCACGATCAGCAGCACCACGTCGGCGCCGTACGCCCGTGCCTCCCACAGCTGGTAGGAGGTGACGATGAAGTCCTTGCGCAGCACCGGGATGTCGACCTTGGCCCGGACGGCCTCCAGGTCGGCCAGCGATCCGCCGAAGCGCCGCTGCTCGGTGAGCACGCTGATGACCGACGCGCCGCCCGCCTCGTAGTCGGCGGCGAGCGCGGCCGGGTCGGCGATCGCGGCGAGCGCGCCCTTGGACGGGCTGGACCGCTTGACCTCGCAGATCACCTTGACGCTGTCGCCCTTGAGGGCCGCCACGCCGTCCTTCGCCGGCTGGGCCCTGGCCGCCCGCTCCTTGAGCTCGTCGAGGGTGACGCGCGCCTGCCGCTCCGCGAGGTCGGCACGGACACCCTCGATGATCTCGTCGAGCACACTCACGCGAGCGGCCCCCTTCCGGGACGGGGATGGAGCTTCTGGTCGAATGCGATGGTAGCTGTCGAAGGACCGAGGTCCCGCATCCGGTTGACGCCGCGTCCCACCACGTGGTCGAACGCACCGTCATGCACAACAAGGGTCAGGGTGCCAGTAGTCCCCCGAAGGGGAAATTCCGGATGACGGTGAAGGCGAGGACCGCGCCCCCGATGGCCCAGGCGTGCCACGCCCGCCATGTCCACGCCGCGCGGCGCCGCCGCCATCCCAGAGCCCGGGCGCACCACACCGCCCACCCCACGCAGAACACGCCCGCGCACGCCACGACCAGCGCGTTGTCGCTCAAGCCCCGCAGCAGCTCGCCGTGCGCGAGGGCGTGGGCGCCGCGCAGCCCGCCGCACCCGGGGCAGTAGAGGCCGGTCAGCCGGAACAGCGGGCAGACGGGGTAGTGGCCGGGCTGATGGGGGTCGACGGCGCCGACGTACCCGAAGGCGGCGACGACACCGGCGAGCACGCCCAGGGGAGCGAGGAGCCGGCGTACCGCGGGAGACAGGACCACATCGCCAAGTCTCCCCGGGAAACCACGAAGGCGCAGCTCAGGGCCGTGCCCGATGACCCGTACGGGTCATCGGCACCGGCCCCGCGCCGCGCCCGGGCTGCGTCACTCCTGGGTCTGCACCTGCTTCTCGCCCACCATCCGCAGCGGCTTCGCCTTCGGGGCGCCGAGCCCGGCCGCGCGCATCCCCAAGGTGACGACACCGCCGAGGAGAGCGATGACCATGCCCGCCCAGAAGCCGAGCGGGTTCGCCAGCACGGTGAACGCGCCGGAGACGCAGAAGCCGATGAAGGCGATGGTGACACCGGTCCAGGCGGCCGGGGTGTGCCCGTGGGCGTTGGACATGAATACTCCTCGTAGCTCTACACAGCGCCTGGGTCCGGGCGCGTGGGGCGAAGCTCCCACGCCATTGTCCCCGATGCCGGAAGCGCCCTTGAGCGGGGGTGCCCACCGGGTGCGCACCGGGTGTCCACCCGCTGTCTACCGCGAAAGCGTCGGGTCCTCGCCCCGGTCCAGGGCCTTCCACAGCTCCTCGGGGCGGTCCGGGTCGGGTGCGGCGGGGGCGCGGCGCCCGCGCCGGCTCCCCTCCGCGCCGGCCCGCTCGTACCGCCCGGACATGGCGGGCCAGTGGCGCCCGTACGCCAGCGCGAGCACGCCCGCGAGCAGCAGCAGCACACCGCCCGCCAGGGCGACCCATGGCCAGGGTGTGTACGTCACGTCGTGGATGGCGCTGCCGGCCACGCCGGTCACCTTGGACGCCTTCTCCTTGAGCGCCGCCTTGTCGGAGGCCCCGAGGGCGGCGCTGATGACGATGCCCGTACCGCTGAGGGCGAGCAGCAGGGAGACGACGACGCGGCCGACGCGTCGTACGGCGAAGACGGCCACCAGCGCGGCGAGGCCGACGACGGCGAGGGCACCGGGCAGCCCGGTGATGTCGTCGCCGTTGGCGCTCTGCGCCAGGGAGCCCTGGGCGACGCTGGCCGTGCCCTGGGCCCACTTGCGGCTGGTGGCGAGCAGGACGAGTGCCGCGCCGAGGGCACCGCACAGCAGCGCGACGGCGAGGCTGCCGCGCGCCGCTCGGCGGCCGCGCGCGGCGGGGGCGGAGGGCTCGTTCTCGGCCCGGGGCGGGGGTACGGCTGCTGCACTCACGCCTACCACTATCCCCCACGCCGAACGCACGCCCGTCCGAGGGCCACCCGGGGGCGGGGACGGGGCGGGCGCGGGCGCGGGGCTACCCCTGCCGGCCGCCCAGGCGGTTGGCCGCGTGCACCGCGCGCAGCACCGCCGCCGCCTTGTTGCGGCACTCCGCGTCCTCGGCCGTCGGGTCGGAGTCGGCGACGACACCGGCGCCCGCCTGCACGTAGGCCGTGCCGTCGCGCAGCAGCGCGGTGCGGATGGCGATGGCGGTGTCGGAGTCGCCCGCGAAGTCGAGGTAGCCGACGCAGCCGCCGTACAGCCCGCGTCGGCTCGGCTCCAGCTCCTCGATGATCTGCATCGCGCGCGGCTTGGGGGCGCCGGAGAGGGTGCCCGCGGGGAAGCAGGCGGTGAGGACGTCGTAGGCGGTGCGCCCCTCCGCGAGCCTGCCGGTGACGGTGGAGACGATGTGCATGACATGGCTGTAGCGCTCGACCGACATGAAGTCGACCACCTCGACGCTGCCGGGTTCGCAGACCCGCCCCAGGTCGTTGCGGCCGAGGTCGACCAGCATCAGGTGCTCGGCCCGCTCCTTGGGGTCGGCCATCAGCTCCTCGGCGAGGGCGGCGTCCTCCTGCGGGGTGGCGCCGCGGGGCCGGGTACCGGCGATGGGGTGCAGCATGGCGCTGCCGTCCTCGACCTTGACCAGCGCCTCGGGGCTGGAGCCCACCACGTCGAAGCCCTCGAAGCGGAAGAGGTACATATAGGGGCTGGGGTTGGTGGCCCGCAGCACCCGGTAGACGTCGAGCGCACTGGCCGAGCAGGGCGTCTCGAACCGCTGCGAGGGGACGACCTGGAAGGCCTCGCCCGCGCGGATGCGCTCCTTGATGTCGTCGACGGCCGTCATGAAGTCCGGGCCGCCCCACAGCGCGGTGTACTCGGGCACCTCGGACGGGGGCAGGGCGGTGGGGTCGGTGGGAACGGGTCGTACGAGGTCGGCGGCCATCGCGTCGAGCCGGGCCACGGCGTCCGCGTACGCCTCGTCGACGCCGGTGTCGAGGTCGTTGTGGTTGATCGCGTTGGCGATCAGCAGCACCGTGCCGTCCCAGTGGTCGAGGACGGCGAGGTCCGAGGTGAGCAGCATGGTCAGCTCGGGGAGCCGCAGATCGTCCCGCCCATGCTCGCCGATCTTCTCCAGGCGGCGGACGACGTCGTAGCCGAGGTAGCCGACCATGCCGCCGGTGAAGGGCGGCAGAGGGACGAGACCGCCCAGGTCACGCGGGGTGTGCAGGGTTTCGACCGTGGCGCGCAGCGCGGCGAGCGGGTCGCCCTCGGTGGGGACGCCGACGGGCGGGGTGCCCAGCCAGTGGGTGCGGCCGTCGCGCTCGGTGAGGGTGGCGGCGCTGCGGACGCCGACGAAGGAGTAGCGGGACCAGGAGCGGCCGTTCTCGGCGGACTCGAGCAGGAAGGTGCCCGGGCGCTCGGCGGCGAGTTTGCGGTAGAGGCCCACCGGGGTGTCGCCGTCCGCGAGCAGCTTGCGGGTGACGGGGATGACACGGCGGTCGGCCGCCAGCTTGCGGAAGGTCTCGAGGTCCATCGTGGCAGCGTCCTGGGTCATGGCTGGGGAGCCTAATGGGCGATCTTGGGGCCGGGCGCGGTTCCGGGGGCGCTACTCGCCCAGCGGGAGGACGTCGGCGTCGAAGCAGGTACGGTCGCCGGTGTGGCAGGCGGCGCCGGTCTGGTCCACCCGGACGAGCACGGTGTCGCCGTCGCAGTCGAGCGCGACGGACTTGACCAGCTGGATGTGGCCCGAGGTGTCGCCCTTGACCCAGTATTCCCGGCGGCTGCGGCTCCAGTAGGTGCAGCGGCCGGTGGTGAGGGTGCGGTGCAGCGCCTCGTCGTCCATCCAGCCGAGCATCAGCACCTCGCCGGTGTCGTACTGCTGGGCGATGGCGGGGACGAGGCCGTCGGCGCCGCGCTTGAGGCGGGCGGCGATGGCCGGGTCGAGGGCGGAGGGACGATCGGAGCCGGTCATGCGACCATTCTGCACTGCCGGGAGGAGCGGGCCCGATGGTCGGGATACGGGGGTGATGGGGCATGCTTCGGGCATGACGTTTCCGCCGCCGTCGAACGACCCCAACCGGCCTGGAAACGGCGGGGGGTTCGGTCCGCCGCCGCAGCCGCAGCAGGAGCCACAGCAGTCACAGCAGCCGCCGGAGGGTTTCGGTCCGCCGATCGATCCGGCCCCCTCGGCGCAGCCCGGTCCGCCCGCGCTCCGCGGCGGCTTCGGACCGCCCCCGCCGCCCCTGCCGCCCCCGGGGGCGCTGCCTCCGGGAATGTCTCCGGGAGCGTCTCCGGGGATGCCTCCGGGCGGTCCGCAGCCCGGCACCGGCCGTTCCAGGACCGCCGCGATCGTGACCGGCGTGGCGGTGGGCCTGGCGGTGGTCGCCGGGGTGGCGTTCTTCGGCGCGCAGGACGACGGCGGCGACGACAAGGCGGCCGGCGCGCCCGCCACCTCGAACCGTCCCCTCTCCTCGCCGTCGGGCGCCGCGTCCGCCTCGGCGGGTGGTTCGGAGGACCCGGGCCAGGGCGCGCCGCTGGGCGGCGGGGACGACCAGGCTCCGCCCTCCCCCGACGCCTCGGAGTCCGCCCCGTCCGACCGCAGGATGCCGTATGCCGTGCTCAAGCCGGGCACCTGCTTCGACCACCCGGCGATGGACAGCAGCGTGACGAAGATCGAGAAGCGCTCGTGCGACCGCGCGCACGACGGCGAGGTGATCTCCAACGAGACGCTGAGCGGGGACTTCGCCTCCGAGCGGGCGCTCCAGCGCAAGGCGCTCTCGCTGTGCGCGGCGGACGCCGAGAAGCGGCTGAAGAGCGTCCCCAACGACGGCCGGGAGTATTACTACTACGCGCTCTACCCGGCCCTGGGCACGTACACGGAGCACGGCAAGGACCGGGTCTCGTGCGCGCTGACGGTGAGTACGGGCAAGGACGGCGCCAAGCTGAAGGAACCCATACCGGAGTAGCGCCCTCCGGGTCCTTACGGGGCGCTTCGGGGCCTTCTCATGGCGGGCGGCGGGCGTCGGCCGTAGGGTGGGCGGTATGTCCACTCACGCGAAGCGCGAACGCCTGCTCCTCGCCGATCTCTTGGAGAACGCGGGCCCCGACGCCCCGACGCTGTGCGAGGGCTGGACCACCCGCGACCTGGCGGCCCATCTCGTGGTGCGCGAGCGGCGCGCCGACGCGGCCGGCGGCCTGGTGATCAAGCCGCTGGCGCAGCGGCTGACCCGGGTGCAGGCCGAGTTCGCCGCGAAGCCGTACGAGGAGCTGGTGCAGCTCTTCCGCACCGGCCCGCCGCGGATGTCACCCTTCGCGATGAAGCAGGTGGACGAGGCGGCCAACACCGTGGAGTTCTACGTCCACGCCGAGGACGTCCGCCGCGCGCGGCCGGACTGGACGCCGCGCGAGATCGACCCGGTCTTCGCCGACGCACTGTGGTCCCGTATCGAGCGGGTCGCGCGGGTGTTCGGCCGCAAGTCCCCGGTCGGTCTGGTGCTGCGGCGCCCAGACGGCCGCACGGCGGTCGCCCACCGCGGCGTCCCGGTGGTCACGGGCACCGGCGAGCCCGGCGAGCTGGCGCTGTTCCTGTACGGGCGGCAGAAGGCGGCCCGGGTCGAACTGGACGGCGACAAGGAGGCCGTGGCGGCGGTGCGGGAAGCCACGCTCGGCATCTGAGGCGTCCGCGGCATCCGAGGCATCTGCGGCATCCGGCCCCCGGCCGCCGGGCCGCCGCCGGCTCCGCGCACCGTCACTGCGCGCTGCCGAGGTTGAGCGTGATGACGCCGCCGATCACCAGGGCCACGCCCAGCGCCTTCACCGCGGTGAGCGGTTCACCCAGGAAGAGCAGACCGATCAGCACGATCAGGGCCGTGCCGAGGCCCGACCACAGGGCGTACCCCACGCCGACCTGCATCCCGTCGTGGATCGCCCGCGCCAGCAGGAAGCACGCCACCGCGTACGAGGCGAGGCAGGCCAGGGCGGGCCCGGGGCGGGAGAAGCCCGCGGTGGATTTGAGGAGACTGGTGCCGATCAATTCGGCGGTGATGGCGGCCAGAAGGAGGAGGTAGGCCATGCCGACAGTCTCCGAGCGGCGGGAAGTAGCCGTCAAACCTGTCGGCAGGGGCCTGAGACCCCCGAAATGTGTCGCTCGCCATTGCCCGGCCGGCCGGGCGCCGCGTAGCGTCGCCGACCGTGCGTACGCCCCTCCCTCCGCTGGCCGGCCTGCTGGCCTACGAGGCGACCGCGCGGCTCGGCAGCATCACGGCGGCCGCCGATGAGCTGGGTCTGTCGTCCTCGGCGGTGAGCCAGCGCATCCGGGTGCTGGAGACGCATCTGGGGATCGCCCTGTTCGAGCGCCAGGCGCGCAGCATCCGGCTGACGCCGATGGGCCAGGCGTATCTGCCCACCGTCCGGGGCGCGTTCGACGATCTGTCGGCGGGCACCACCGGGCTGTTCGGCCCGGCAGCGGGGCGTGGCCGGCTGACCGTGCGGGTGCAGGTCTCGTACGCCATGACCTGGCTGATGCCCCGCCTCCAGGACTTCCACGACTGCTATCCGCACATCGACCTGCGGGTGGTGACGGCGATCTGGGCGAACGAGGTCCCGCCGCACGAGGTGGACCTGGAGATCCGTCACGGCAACGGCCGCTGGGCCGGATTCACCGCCGATCTGCTGCACGAGGACCAGGCCGTGGTGGTCGGCTCCCCCGCCCATCTGGAGGCCTACGGCCCGCTGACCGGGCCCGCCGACCTGGAGCACCGGCCGCGGGTGCACGTCATCGGCTACGACGACCTCTGGCAGCGGCTGTTCCCGCACACCCCGCCGCCCTCGCGGGGCGCGGAGGCGACCATCACGCTCGACACGACCGTGGCCGCGGCCCAGTTCGCCGCCACCGGGCTGCACTGCGCCTTGGTCCCCGAGCGCTTCGCGCGCGCCGCCGTCCGCGACGGCCGGCTCGTCGTGCTCCACGACCGTCTGGTGCCGCTGCGCCAGGCCCACTATCTGCTGCAGCGCGAGGGCGAGGCCCATATGACCCCGGAGGGGCGCACGTTCGTCCAGTGGCTCATCCGCCAGGACATCGAGGACCCACCGCTCCAGCCGGGCGGCTAGTACGTTCTAGGAACTCCTGGGGGCCGGGCCGGTGGTGGCGCGCTCCACCAGGTGGGGCGCGAACACGCTCTCGACCGCCTCCCGGCCCGCCACGAGGTCCAGCGCCCCGTCCACCGCGGCCTCCGCGAGCCGGGCCGCGTCCTGCGAGACCGTCGTCATCCGCACATGCGGGAACTTGGCCAGCCGCGAGTCGTCGTACCCGACCACCGAGATCTCCCCGGGCACCGCGCGCCCCTCCCGCCCGAGGACGTCCAGCACCCCCGTGGCGCAGCGGTCGTTGAAGGCGACGACGGCCGTGGGCGGGGTCTCGCGGGCCAGCAGATAGCGCATGCCCTGCGCCCCCGCGGTCTCGGTGAGCCCGCCGGTCAGCACCTCGGCCGAGTCCTGCAGCCCGTGCCGCCCCATGGCCTCCAGGAAGCCGAAGCGACGGTCGGAGCTTCCGGGGGCCCCGGCCCCGTCGATGTGCGCGATGTGCCGGTGGCCGAGGGCGGCGAGGTGGTCGACGGCGAGCGCGACGCCGGCGTGGTCGTCGCCGCGTACGACGCCCACGCCGGGGACATCGGTGTGGCGGGCGACCAGCAGCGTCGGCAGCCGGCCGGCCAGCCGGGCCAGCTCCTCCGTGCCGAGCCCGCTGCCCAGCAGGATGGCCGCCTCGCACCGCTCGCGCAGCAGGGCGCTCACCGCGGTGGTCTCCTCGCGGCTGGGCGCCACGGCGCTGAGCGTCACGTCGTAGCCGCGCCGGGCCGCGGCGGCGTAGATCTGCTCCACGAGGTCGCCGTGGAAGGGCTGCTGGAGTTCGAAGGTGACGCCGAGCAGCCGTGAACTGCTCTGGCGCAGCTTGCGGGCGCGCTGGTCGGGGACGTACCCCATCTCGTCGGCGATCTTCAGCACGCGTTTGCGGGTGGCGTCGCTGGCGCCCGGCACGCCGCGCATCACGATCGAGACCAGCGCGGTGGAGATACCGGCGGCCCGTGCGACATCGGCCATGGTCGGCCGCCCGCCGCCCGCCTCCTCGGTCACTCCTGTCACTCCCGCCCTGCCGAAACGCCATCCTGGCCGATGCCCTGCCCGATGTCCTGCCCGATGCCCTGGCCAATGCCCTGGCCGGCCGCGTCCGAGCATATCGATCTCTTGACCGGCTCCCCGTCCTCGCTCTACGGTCCTGGAACTAGAACGTACTAGTTCTTCTTCCACGGTACGAGGCCCCAGGGGAGTTACGCATATGACCGTCACCGACACCGTGCGGCTGGCCACGATCGGCGCGGGCCGCATCGGCACCCACCACGCCGGGCTCGTAGCCCGGCACATCCCCGGCGCCGCGCTGGCCGCCGTCGCCGATCCGGTGCCCGGTGCCGCCGAACGCCTCGCGGCCGCCCTCGGCGCCCCGTCGGCCACCACCGACCCCGGTGCCGTCCTCGGCCGGGACGACATCGACGGCGTGCTGATCACCGCCCCCGCCCGGGCCCACGCCGGCCTGGTCGTGGCGGCGGCCGAGGCCGGAAAGCATGTGTTCGTGGAGAAGCCGATGGCGGTGACCCTGGCGGACGCCGACCGCGCCATCGCCGCCGCGCGGCAGGCGGGCGTCGTCCTGCAGGTGGGGTTCAACCGCCGGTTCGCCCCCGGTTTCGCCGCCGCCCGCGCCGCAGTCGACGACGGCCGGACCGGCACCCCGCAGCTGCTGCGCTCCCTCACCCGTGACCCGGGCCCGTTCACCGCCGACCCGGCCCGTATCCCCCGGTGGACGATCTTCCTGGAAACCCTCATCCACGACTTCGACACCCTGTGCTGGCTCAACCCCGGCGCCGTCCCCGTCCGCGTCCACGCCACCGCCGACGCCCTGATCCGCCCCGACGCCAAGGCCGACGGCCACCTCGACACCGCCGTGGTGACGATCCGCTTCGACAACGGCGCCATCGCCACCGCCGAGGCGTCCTTCTCCGCGCTGTACGGCTACGACGTACGCGCCGAGGTCTTCGGCTCGGGCGGCATGGTCAGCGCCGGAAGCAGCCGCAGCAGCGACATGACCTACTACGGCCCCGACGGCCTGCACGCCGACACCGCCCGGCGCGATACGGACCTCCTGCGCGCGGCCTACCTCGCCGAACTCACCGCCTTCACCGACGCCATCCGCCACGGCACGCCCCCGCCCGTGACCGGCGCCGACGCCCACCGGGCGCTGTCCGTCGCCCTGGCCGCCATCCGCAGCGTCGAGACCTCGGCCCCCGTCGACCTCGCCGAGGTGACGGCATGAGCGCCTTCACCCTCGCCGCCAGCGCCGAAATGCTCTACCTCGACCTGCCGTTCACCGAACGGGTCCGCCGCATCGCCGACCACGGGTTCCAGGTCGAGATCTGGGACTGGTCCACCAAGGACATCGACGCCCTCGCCGCCACCGGCGCCACGTTCTCCTCCATGACCGGCTACCTCACCGGCGATCTCACCGACCCCGACGGCATCGACGCCCTGCTCGCCTCGGCCCGTCGATCCCTCGCCGTCGCCGAGCGCCTGGACTGCCCCCGCCTCAACCTCCACGGCACCGGTCTGGACCCCCACGGCCTGCCCGTACGCCCCGTCCACCGGACCACCCCCGCGATGTGGCTCACCGCCGCCGACACCCTGCGGCGCGTCGCCGGCCTCGGCGCGGCCGCCGGACGCGTCTTCACCCTCGAAAACCTCAACCTCGCCGTCGACCACCCGGGCACCCCCTTCGCCCGCGCCGCCGACACCCTCGCCCTGGTCCGCGCCGTGGACAGCCCCTTCCTGCGGCTGAACCTGGACCTCTACCACGCCCAGATCGGCGAGGGAAACCTCATCGAACTCTGCCGTGAGGCCCTGCCCCACGTCGGCGAGATCCAGGTCGCCGACGTCCCCGGCCGCTGTGAACCGGGCACCGGGGAAATCCACTACCCCGCCATCGCCGCCGCCCTCCACGACCTCGGCTACACCGGCGTCGTCGCCCTCGAGGCCTGGGCCCGCCACGACCCCGACGATGCCCTGACCGCCTTCCGCACCGCTTTCGCCACGGACCGGCCGGAGGGGGTGGGATCATGAGCGCCCACCACGGCCGTGAGGAGCAGCAGACCGATGGGAAAACAGCACGCTTACCGCACCACCGTCCGCTGGACGGGCAACACCGGGACCGGCACCGGCAGCGGATACCGGGCCTACGGGCGGGCGCACGATGTCATCGGTGACGGCAAGCCAACCCTCCAGGGCAGCGCCGATCCGGCGTTTCTCGGCGATCCGGAGCGCTGGAATCCGGAGGAGTTCCTGGTCATCGCGCTCTCGCAGTGCCACATGCTGACGTATCTGTCCGTCTGTGCCCGCGACGGCGTGACGGTGACGGCGTATGAGGACGTGGCCACCGGGGTCATGGAGGAGACGGCGGGGTACAGCGGCCACTTCACCGAGGTGGTGCTGCGTCCGGTGGTCACCGTCGGGGACGCGGCGATGGTGGAGCGGGCCCGTACGGCGCACCACGACGCGCATCAGACGTGTTTCATCGCCAACTCGGTCAACTTCCCCGTCCGTCACGAGCCGACGATCCGGGTGGGCGGCTGAGCACGCCCCTTCTGTGGCACAGGTCACGGGAACCTCACACCTCGTGCGGAGAGGCACGGGTGTGAGGTGTAAACGACATGACTGAGGGCCTGCGCGAGCGGATACGGGCGGGTGACCGCGAGGCGTTCGCGGAGCTGTACGAGGAGCATGCGCGGAGCGTCTACAACCACGCCTTCCGGCTGACCGGCGACTGGTCGGTCGCGGAGGAGGTGATGGGGGATACGTTCCTCGACGCCTGGCGCGGCCGGAAGCAACTGGAGCCGGGCGACGCCACGCTGAAGCCGTGGTTACTGGGCGTGGCGACGAACAAGGCGCGCAACGCCAACCGGGGCCTCGGCCGCCGCCTGGCCTTTCTGGCCCGCCGCCCCGCGCCCGCCCCGGTGGCGGACTTCGCGGAGGAGACGGCGGGCCGGATCGACGACGCCCGCCAACTGGCCGCCGTACGGGAGGTGTACGGCCGTCTGCGGCGCGGGGAGCAGGAGGTCCTGGCGCTGTGCGTGTGGTCGGGGCTGGACTACGCGCAGGCGGCCGAGGCGATGGGGATTCCGGTGGGGACGGTGCGTTCGAGGCTGTCCCGGGCCCGCGCCCGGCTGCGCAAGCTCGCCGAACAGCGGCTCGCGGAAGAAGGGAAGGAACCGCCGCGCCGCCGCGGAGAGGTACAGGGCGAGGCCGCGTTCGCGGCCCTGCCGTTTCAGGAGTTTCAGGAGGACCCCCGATGAGGCCCGAGCGCGAGGACGCCACGTACGAGAACACCGCGTGCGAGGAACTTGCCCGGCTGCTTCCTCCCGTCCCGGGAGAGCGGGACGTGCCCTCCGCTCCGTACCTCCACCACAAGGACCGTTTGATGCAGCTGATCAACGACGACGCCGCCGCCGACGCCGCCGACCGGAAGAACAACCCCGCCCCGGCCCGGAAGGCCCGGCCGCGGCTGCTGCGCCCGGCCGTGCTGATGCCCGCGGCGGCACTGGCGCTGACCGGGGCGCTGGCCGTCACCTTCACCGGGGGCGGCACGTCCGGCGACACCACCGCCCAGCCGCGCGAGACCGCCACCGTCCTGCTCGACCGGATCGCCGGGACCGCGGCGAAGTCGGACGTCGAGCCGGTGCGCGAGGACCAGTTCGTCTACGTCAAGAGCCTGACGGCGGGGGCCGAGATGAAGGAGGACGGCTCCTCCACCATGGAGCCGCTGAGCAAGCTCGAGGTCTGGAAGTCGCAACAGGTGAAGCGGATCCACAAGACCGGCGAGTTTTATGAGGACGGGGACTACGGCAACACATACGAACTGGGCGGGTCTCCGGCGGGCATCGACCGTGCCACGTACCAGTGGCTGGCGTCCCTGCCGACCGACCCGGACGTCCTGCTCAAGGAGCTGGACCGGATGACCGAGGCGAGCGAGGGGCAGGAGAAGGCACAGGCCGTCTTCGAGCAGATCGGCTCCCTGGTGGGGACGGTGATGCCGCCGCGGAACGCCGCCGCCCTCTACAAGGCCGCCGCGAAGATCCCCGGGGTGAAGCGGCTCGATGACGCGGTGGACGCGGCGGGCCGCCATGGGGTCGGCATCGCCCGCGTCGACAAGCGGACGGGGATCATCACCGAGTGGGTCTTCGACCGGGACAGCCTCGCCTACCTCGGCGAGCGCAGCTACCGGACGAAGGACTTCGGGGCGGGCAAGAAGGGCGACATGCTGGAGGAGTTCGCCGTCCTGAAGCGCGGGATAGTCGACCACTACCGCGAGCGGCCGTAACGCTGACACGAACCGCGGCGGGGGGCCCCCGACGGTGGGCCCCCCCCCGGTTAGGCACCTCCACACCCGACCCGGGGGCCCGGGTCCCCCCGCGCGCCCCTTACCCACCCGCAGGCCCGGGAGCCCGAATGGGAGACCGTGG